>NZ_JBALGC010000108.1:0-46455 GCF_036916575.1 Nostoc sp. | reverse complement strand
TAGCAGGGTAGGAATCATGACTACGCCGAACCAACCGATGTAGATGCGGTTGTTGGTGCTGGTAATCCACTCGCAGAATCGATCCCATACGTTGGCGCTTGAGCGCTGTTGTAAGGTTACTGTCATTGTTTTATAAGTGCGGTTAGTTATTTATGAATTAGATAGGTTTGACTACCTGTTACACATCTTAAAGAATTTATTGCGTTTTGTAAAGTACTTTCAGAAAAAATTTTCTCTTGGGATTTACGCACCGGAGTGGAAAATCCCCAACTCACTGAAAAAGGGGACTTTGCGTAACGTAATCAACAGTAGTTAAGACTTACGCATCAAGTACGAAGTGTAGGGGCAATACCCTGCTTTAAGCCAATACGCTTGGGTTAAGGCTAAAACTCTTTCTTCAAGTCAATTTTTTAACGAACCGCCAAGGACGCAAAGGACGCAAAGAGAAGGAAGAAATTCTTAACCCAATACGCTTGGGTTAAGAATAGGGGTACATATGTACATGATTGTTCTTTCAGTTGAAGATTTAGACCCCGACTGAAACTGTCTTTAATTACGAATTAAAAATTGCTTTAATTTACAGCTGGCTGCTGACTGGGTATTGCCTCTACGCCCACTTCTGGTAGAGGTGGACGCACACATAAATAAATCAATGGCCCGAATAGCGGTATCAAAGCTGTTAACCAGAACATCAGTGGATTTTTCCAACCGCGACGCGCCATATCATCCCTTAGTAATGCGGGAAATAATAGGCAAAGTAAGCAGAAATCTAAACTCATCACATTGATGAAGTGGTTAGTTTGCCACTGTTGGACAAAATTACCCCAATCTCCTCCTGTTAAACCATAGGCAACTAGAATAGCCGTGGCTATAGTCAAAACAACTCCAGTCACACGAGAATCTAGCAGCTTAAGCAAGCCATTCTTTTTACCGACAAACTTATTATTTGGTTCCCTAAGGGCTAAGTAGGGTAACAAGGCAAATATCCCGACTGCGAAAGAGGCGATCGCAAATGGCCAAGCAGGTATTTTTTGCTCTCTACCATCAATCAACACTACTGCACTGTAGATGAGAGGCCAGATGCCCATGAGGTTGAATAGTGCTACGACTAAAGGGTTAACGCCTTGCCACTGAACTATAGAAAGGTTTTTAATTAACTCAAATGTACCGGGTTGCTCAGGAGGAGCGAGGAAAAAAGCATAGGTAATGAATCCCAGCCACAGCACGCCAAAGGCAATTTTTCTAACCATAAAACAGTTAAATACTATTAATTATTGATTTTGCCGCTATAAATTGGGCTATAGCAATCCTATCTGAGTACGCAAAGGGGAAGCAGCACGTTGCGTATTTTCCAAGAGTTGTAGCAACTGCCGTTGCCAAGTGTAGAAACAAAACATTGCACAAATAATTTAGGATTGCTATATCTGCCTGCTATGGTATTATCCTCTCGTCTAAACCCGTAGCGGCTTGTCCCTAGACATCACCATAATACGATTAGTCCCTATTAGGGATTGAAATAACTGAAAGCTTCTGAGAGGTAATCAGCAGCAGATGCCACAACTGCGATCGCACCTTCATAATCTAGACGCGTTGGCCCTAAAACTCCCACACTTCCTACTGCTATTGAACCTCGGCGATAGGTGGAAGAAATCAGCGTGCAGGTGCGTATTGGTTCTAGTGGGTTTTCTGCACCAATGCGAACCGTTACTTTTGGTTTACCCACATCCTCCGCTTCTGGCTCCTCAAATATTAATCGCCATAGTTGGTCTTGTTCTTCTTCCAGCAGGTGGATAATCGTTTGTACTTGCTGTAACTGGGAAAATTCCGGCTGGCGCAAAACTTCTGACACACCCCGAACCATAATTTGTGTTGCAGTCGGCGCCAGAGTGCGACGGGTCAATTCGGCTACTGAATTTTTCAAGAATTCCCCGTAGCGCTGGAACTCCTGATCTAATTGACTCCAGTCAAGATAGGCTAATTCCAACAGACTTCGCCCCCGTAAGTGGCTATTCAAAAAGTTAGAAACAATCTGTAACTCGCGATCAATTACCTCTGGATCGCGTTGTGTTTCCTCTGGTAGTGGCGACAAATCCATCAATTTGGAATGTGTCTCATAACCATCAGTGACCACAATCAGCATGATCCTTCCTGCTTCTATTTGCACTAATTGCAGATGTCGCACTAGCGCTGTAGTTGTTTGCGGCATAGTGATCAAGCTAATGCAACCACTCAAGGTTGCTAAAATTTGCGCGGCTCCTTGCAGTAAGGTTTCTAAACTCCAATCTTCCCACTGAAGACGCTTTTGCAGTGCCATCTCTACTTCTCGCCCTAAAGTTTCCGTACCACTTCCCTGTGGGACGCTGCGCGAACGTGAAAGCAAGCTACGCGTAGCGTCTGTCTGCGACACGCTGCGCGAACGCAGAGAAGGTGTAATTAGCTGGTCAACATAAATGCGATAGCCTGAGTCTGAAGGTACACGTCCAGCAGAGGCATGTGGTTGGTAAAGTAACCCAGACTTTTCTAAAACGCCCATCACATTGCGAATTGTGGCTGAACTTACACCCAGATCGTACTCATCAACCAAAGCTTTTGAACCAACAGGCTCTGCTGTAGCTATATAGTGACGTACCGTTGCCCAAAGTATATGCTGTTGTCGATTTGTTAACTGGACTTCCATATGGCATGTTTTACTGAAGGCAAATTTTAATCAAACTCTGAAAAAATTTCTGTATTTGATCGCAAACTGAGATTATTAATAATTAATTAAGATAGCAAATTATACACTTGTATAATGATAAGTATTTTTAAAGTTTACGTCCAACATTTTTTGAGAGTGCGTTTGAAATAGGAGCTAGTACTGCAAGGCGGAAGTCAAAAGTCAAAAGTCTTATGGAATAAGCTCTTTAGGGATTTTAAATGGTTGCTCTATTTACGCCGTGGCGTACTAGGCTTGTACTGCAAAAGCTGCCTTTACTTATACTTTTAACAGTATTTTTGCATAAGGTTCAACTTATAACAGTATGATTGAATACGTATTTTTCTGGGATAGTTGATATGTTTGGGTCGAAAAGCTCCGTGAATATATACTCACTAGCAAAAGGTGTAAACTTTACCCTCAAAACATCTAATTTGATATAGTTCTATTTTTAGAATAGCAGAAGCTAGCTGGAAGAGTAAGTCCCAGCACAGTCATGGATTCAGTCAGAAATTAATACTGGGGAATTGAAGGGTCAACTAATAAGGAGTAAGCATCAATACCACCTGAAATGTTTTGAACATTTGTAAAACCTTGAACAACTAACCACTGACACATCTGGGCAGAGCGGATGCCGTGGTGGCATAGCACTAGGGTTTCAGCTTGAGGATTAAAGAGAGTAGGTACTTGATCTGCCCATTCGGCAAATTGACTTAAAGGTAAGTTGACAAAACCCTCAATGCTAGCGATCGCCAATTCTTGTGGTTCACGCACATCTACTAGCTGAATACTTGCATCACTAGAAGATAGACGTTGTGCCAGTTCTTCTACACTAATTTGGTTCATGGGTTGACTAAAAGAGTTCCCTGTCATGAGGTTTCTGTAAACAGTCCTAATACTATTAATGGTGACAGAAAATCTCTGCCTTGGCATGAGCATCCATTCTCAAAAGGACGCGGGGATATCATGATCACACGGGGACATTTTTATTCTTTGCGTCTTCCCCTCTCTGTGTGTCGTCTTCATCAAGGGACTGGGCTTTCTGTTTAAATGGCTGTAAATTGTCTTTTTTTATAGGTTTAATGTGAATAGGCAACGTTCATTTATCGGTTTTATTGTAGCTGGTGCGATCGCACTGCTAGTGATTGCGATCGCTGGCTTTTACTGGTTTTTCGCCAAAAGTCCGGCTAACTTCATTGCTTCTACCGGACAGCCTAGTGCAGCGATTTTCGTGTCGAAACTTTCGCCTGTAATGGTTTCATTGCTGGCGAATCCTGACCGTTTGCAGGCGCTGGAGCGGGAAGAGGAACTATCTAAACTCAAAACCAGTTTATTCGCCAAGAGTGGCATAGATTACAAACAAGACATTCAACCCTGGTTAGGGGACGAAATTACATTAGCTATCACCACCTTAGATATTGATCGCGACCGAGAAAACGGACAGCAGCCAGGGTATCTCTTGGCACTAGCAACCAAGCAAGCGGAGAAAAGCCGCGAGTTTGTCGAGTTATTGTTTTCCAAACGGGCGTTAGCTGGGGCAAACTTAGCTGTTGAACAATACAAAGGTGTAAAGCTGATTTCTGACAATTCTCAACCAGAGCAGGACTTGCTTGCAGGTGCTGTTGTCGGTGAAGGCTTTGTGTTATTTGCCAATGATCCGAAGGTGCTGCGAGATGCTATCAATAATGTCCAAGCTCCCGATCTAAATTTGACCAGTTCGTCTGAATACCAAAAAGCTACCAAAGAAGTGCCCAAAGGGAGTTTAGCTGTAGCTTTCTTGAATCTTCCCATTGTGGCAAAATGGCAAGGGTTAGAGTTACCAGAACAACTTTATAACAGCCAAATCATATCCTTGGTGTTGAACCCTAAAGGATTGCTAGCAGAAAGCACCTTTGTGACTTCATCAGAAATTGTCCCTCCATCGCCACCGCTATCTAAACCTGTGGGAGCATTGCAGTATATTCCAGCATCAGCAGGTTTGGCAATTTCTGGCTCAAATTTGAGTAATTTGGGTAACAGTGATTTAGCCAAACTCTGGAGACAAGCAACAGCAACCATATATGGTTCTGGGGAAGATGTGGTTTCTCGGTTAGCAAAACCTTTGGCGGATGTTCAAAAACGCTGGGGTATAAACTTCCCAGAGGATATTTTCAGTTGGGTACAGGGAGAATATGCCATAGCATTGTTAGTCCAGAAAGAGCAAACAACCCCTGATTGGATTTTTGTGGTGGAAAAATCCGAGAATGTAGAACAAGGCGTTGCTCGTTTGGATGCGATCGCCTCATCCAACGGACTCAGCATCAGTCCTCTGACTATAGACAAGCAAAAAATCTCCGCTTGGACAGAGTTAACTACGGCTACTAAAAAAAGTGATGTCAAAGAGGGAGCATCTTTCAGCATTGAAACAAAAGTGCAGGGATTGCATACAACCTTAGGAAATTACGAAATTTTCACCTCTGACTTAGAGACTATGAATGAAATCCTCACAGCCAAGGATAATTCCATAATTGACAATTCCAATTTCCAAGATAGTATCGCTGCGATTCCCCGACCAAACCAAGGCTATATATATCTTGATTGGACAAAGAGCCAGAATTTGTTAGAGCGTCAAGTACCGATTCTCAAGCTAGTGGAAGTCTTAGGCAAACCATTTTTTAACAACTTGCGATCGCTTACAGTCAGTAGTTATGGAACTGACACGCGATCGCTTAAAGGTGGCGTCTTCTTCAAACTCCATAATTCGTGAGATTTTCATAGAAGCTCAAAGTGCAGAAGGTAAAAAATTCTTTTACCTTCTGCACTTTCTAGACAATTGGCGATCGCAATACTTTATTGTAGTTTTTCAACATTTATCATTATTAGGACTTACGCATTCGTGACGAAAAACCAAGCCTTTGCGATTACTTCGCTTCTCTACGAGAGGCTGCGCCAACTCTCGTAATGACGTAATATCGTAGTCTGTGCGTAAGTCATAATTATTATCCGATTCTTTTTCATTCTGTGGAGATATTGACAAAAGGTACACAATTTAAGCCAATTACAGATGTCTAGTGAGCAACCTTTCATGCAAAATTAGCTACTCAACACGAATCGGTAGGCGGATGCTCCCCTCAGTACCTTGACCCAACTCAGACTGCACGTCCAGACTGCCACCATGTTTTTCCACTACAATTTGACAGCCATTACTTGTGGCACATTTTAATGTGGCACAACCCACTGAAATTTCACTGGAATTTTTTCAGTAGAATATGTATATATCACTACTAATTTAAAAGCCTGTTGGAGGGCTACTATGAAATACTATCGCCCCCGACTTCAGTTTAGTGTCAGCTGGTTGTTGGCTATACTTACCGCCATCACAGCTACCCCTGTAATAGCAGAGACAGCAAATTTTGGTACTTTCAATTTATCAACAAACTTTGATCCAGCACAAGGAAGAGTGCAGGGGTTTACAGGTGGTTCTTACTCATTGTCTGCCATAAGTAACCGCGATCGCGATCAAAAAGCCTGTATTGGCTTTGCCGATCCTACTCCAGATCATATTATGGTTTTAGAAAAGAACTTTTCCCAACTGACAATACAAGTCGATAGCAACAACAACGACACCACTTTACTCATCCAAGGCCCAGATCAAACAACAATTCGTTGCGGCGATGACACTGGCAAAAGTAAAGATGCTAGCGTTAGCGATCGCAATTGGAAAAGTGGCACCTATCGGATTTGGGTGGGTACATTTAATCCTGGGGTGAAGCGAGATTATACTCTGACGGTAGAGCAGCAGTGATGGGGAGTTAGGAGCAAAGCCGGAGACGCTCCGCCTCTGGTTAGGAGTCTGCAAATACTGCAAAGGGGTCTGGCAACAACTCAGCGTATTCGTCGTAAAAGATACCCGTCTGAGCATTTACGTACCTTACTCCACAGTGAACAACGTCTAGACTAGGATCACAGGCAATGGCTTCGGTCATCCGTTCCAGGTATTGAGATGAGAGCCAATCATCCGCATCAAGAAAGTATAGCCCGGCATATTACGCGAATCCGGCTATCTTTGGCAGCGAATTGGTTGGCGATCGCTACTGCTTGATCCTAGAGCCATCATCGACTACGATTGCTTCCCAATCTGGACAAGTCTATGCCTGTACAGATGCAAGGGTTTGAGCAATTGTTTGTGCTGCGTTGTAAGCAGGTAAAATAATAGATACATCCATATAAAATGGTCAGTTAACAAAATTAGTAAAAGTCTTGTGGAGTGGGCTTTCTATGCCCACCCCAACTCTACTGCAAAAGTGAAATTTTTTGCTGACGGTTTGGGAAGTTGTGAAAACCTTTTTATGTATATCAAAAAATTTTATTATAAAATACGAAAAAATCTATCGGAAAGTTGGAAAATAGTTAAATATAAAATGCTCTTTTGGTGGATTTTAAATATTAAAACACAAACATTAACTGTTAATCAGAAACCAGCGATAGTATTTGCTCCCCATCAAGATGACGAAACTCTTGGCTGTGGTGGTTTGATTGCTCTCAAACATGAACTGGGAACACCAATTAAAATTGTTTTCCTAACTGATGGACAGAAATCTCACTTACATATAAAACCAGAGGAGCTGATTCAAATTCGCAAGCAAGAGGCTATAAATGCGCTAAACATTTTGGGAATTGCATCATCAGATATTTATTTTCTTGATTACATGGATGGGAGTTTGATGCAACTGTCTAAAGAGGAACATTATCGTATCATCAATCAGTTAGCTCAAATACTACAGTCCTTTCAACCATCTGAAGTTTATCTCCCTCATCGAAAAGATAAGCATAACGATCATGAGGCTACTTACGACTTGGTTCAAGCTGCACTCATTGCATCTAAAGTTCAAGTTGAAGTTTTTGAATATCCAATCTGGTTATTTTGGAATGATGATACACAGCTTTTTGAGTTTAACTTACATGAACTAGATGATTTTTACAATCTATCTATTAAATCTGTATCTAAGAAAAAACAAAGAGCAATTAAAGCATATCACTCACAATGTCAAATCTTCCCGTCCAGCTTTTTAATGCATTTTTTTATACCTCGTGAATTCTTTTTTAAAAGACCAATTCAAAACTGATGCATAGATTCATACCAATTCTCTATGAAGTTGCACTTAATAAAGCAGAAATGATGTAATCCCATCCACAGATCGAAGCGATCGTTTCAGGCAAGATGGAATCAAGAGCATTTTTTAGTTTCTTCCTTAAATCATCTAAGCTAGTGCAATGTTCCCAAGACAATGAGTACTTAATGTATTCCCATAGTCGTTCAATCGGGTTAAGCTCTGGACTGTTGGCAGGCTGAAAAATTGGTATGACATTATCAGGCCATCTTAAATCTAAGGATTTATGAAAGCTGCCGTTGTCCATTTGTATTAAATTCAGGCTATTAGGATGCATTTTTGAAAAAAGGTCTAAGAAGTCCTGAAAACATATACCATCGAGGTGAGAAAACTCCCAAAAAAAGCTATCTCCAGTCGCAGGTTCAACCACACCATATAGATAAAAATTTTTCCGTTGCCAACCAACAATACCAAAAGGCTTTACTCCTTTGAGCGTTATCGTACGACCAGTTAAGGTTTTGAGTCCCAAACGGCTTTCGTCCTGACACCAATAACGTACTTGTTTATCCGTTCCCAAATAGCGCACTAGCACGCTGATTATATCTGGAAGTTTTTTTTAAAGGCTTCTTGAACTTCAGGTTTGGCTTTGGCACTACGTGGACGTGGTACTTTTAATTTTGCATTGAGTTTGTAGCGCACAATCTTGTGTATAGTTTTGTACGCAGCTACAATCTGGTACTCCTGTGTAAGCCACTCCTGGATTTGGCTGTAGCTTTTGAATCCTTCAGGTTGGCGAAGACGTTGTGTCAGTTTATCCATTACTTTTGCTGGTATTAAACCTGACTTGCCCGGAGGAGTTTTGACTTCAAGCAATTCATTGATCCCGCCAATTTTATACCGTTGCAACCACCTATATACAGTTGATTCATCTCGTTCTAGCCGCTGCGACAGTTCCTGTCTTGTTGCGATCGCACCTACCTTGAGCCAGTAGAGCATCTGTAGCCTTTCTTTGGTTGTCCCTGTTACTGCGTGGCGCAATCGGTGTTGTAGTTCTTCTCGGCTTTCGGATACTTCAACTTGAAAGCTATTCCCCATACCTCTACACCCTGTTTCTGCTTCTACTAATTTAAATTTAGTGCATCTTCATGGAGAATTGGTATCAGTTGATATCTTACACCATTTGAAAGTAAAGCAGTGTAAATAATACGTTTCAAAACTCTTTTATAACCTGGATTTGAGTTTCATTTTTGTACAAATGTAATCAATTAAAGGCTACAGGTATGACGTTCCCATCACCAAGAACGAGTCTAACTTTGAATAATGACCATTTGTAACTCAGAAAAAATTAAAGAAAGTCTGCATAAAGCCTTAGAAAAATCAGGAGCCTTTGAATAGTGTGCGCTACTGGATTATCCCGAACATTGCAATGTTGGCGGTCAAACTTACGAGCCTTAACTATAGGACTCATATTTGATTTTTGAAAAAAACTCAGTACACTTTTATTCCTTCTTCCCAGTCCCCGGTCTTCAGGAGTAATTCAGGAATCAAATCGGATTGCTATAGATGAAGATAAGTATTAAGCGAAAATCCAAACCCTATCCCCCAGACGCAGGTGTGAAAGCACTTCCCCTACGGTAGAGAATGGTCTTCAATCCGTAAAGCGGGGATGAAAGGTGAAAGTAATAGCGGGACTTAAACTTGTGTCACTGAGCAAGTTCTTATGGATAGCCGTGAGGGAAGATGCGCTTGAAACATCACGCTCACATCTTGCACCAATAAATATTAATGTTTTTTAAAAATTCAGTATGAAACATACAACCCTTGATTTAGCCAAAAAAGCCACTAAAAAGAAGGTAGCCGTCTCGTGTATCTTTTTACTTTATCTGGGTTTGTACAGTTAGGTGCAAGCTCTGAGCAAGTCAACTTGAATTGGCAAGGGGCGGCAGATGGTAAAATCGGATATTGCATCTGTTCACTCTTGTTTGAATTTTCAATAGGAATTAGGCAATGGTTATAGAAAGAATAAGAACGTTTTGTTGGCAAAATACTAGAAATTACAAAACTTTGCAAACATTTTTGTATTTTATCAAGTTTTTACGACCCGCCTTACCACAGCAGTTCGGGACAGAGTACTACCGAAAAAACTCATCATGGGACTTATATCCAAACATATGTTCATGTGATATTGAGTTAGTTGAGTATTTGAATAAAAATAATATTGAGAATAAAAGCATTTTTCATTTTGGTACAGGTTCTCATCATATCGTTGGTCTTGAAAATCAAAAGCTAAGTAAACCGAACGAGGTTATTGGAATTACGGCTTCCGTCCGTGAACACCAAGCATACGTTAATTTATATTTGAAAGAGCGTGGACTCATGAAGTATTATAAAGTAATTTTTGGAGATATTTACACGTTGAGCGATCGCTGTCTGCCTCTACTAGATATAGTTACACTTTTTCACCTGGGCGAATTTTACTTGCCTGAAGAAGCAACATTTGTCAATCACAATGACGAATCCCTTCTGGAACTTTTTTTAGACAAACTAAATTTGGGCGGGAAAATATTTTTTTTTACAAAGTCCTTTGCTTGGGAAAAAGCTTTATGTATTATTCAATCATTTGAAAAGAAAGGAAGAATTGAGAAAGTTGAAGAGTACAAGAGCTTACTTGTTTACACCAAAAAAGCAGACTCCAAATAAACGTTATCTTAGACCCGGATTTCTCACAAAGCCAGAGGAAAGAGGAGTCAAAAACTGTCAAAATGTCTATTGTAAATGAATTCCAGCAGTTTTAAGCATGACCTCTCAGAAAACAGATTCTATACCGTAACAGTTCAAATTTGAACAAGTAAAATCATCTCCAATCATAGTTAATTTCAAGGGTGAGACAGTAACATTCGATGCAGGATTAAGCTTAATTACGAAACTAGACCGAAAACAACAAATCACATCACTGCCCGATTGCCAATTTTTAGGTGTAACACTTGAGAGGATAATATGGGAGAGTAGCTTGTTGTGCTTTCCGAGGGTGCTATCTCGTGCTATCTATTTTGCGTGCTGACTTTCGTATCATATTTGAACGTGACCCAGCTGCCCGTAACTGGTTGGAAGTTTTATTTTGTTACCCTGGTTTGCAAGCCCTGCTATTCCATAGGCTGGCTCACTGGCTGTATACTGTTGGTCTTCCCTTTATTCCTCGCCTGATTTCTCACTTGGCTCGGTTTTTGACTGGAATTGAAATCCACCCTGGTGCAGCAATTGGGCAAAGTGTGTTTATTGACCACGGGATGGGTGTAGTAATTGGTGAAACTGCGATCGTGGGAGACTATACGCTAATTTATCAAGGTGTCACACTTGGGGGTACTGGTAAAGAATGTGGCAAGCGCCATCCAACTGTGGGTGAAAATGTTGTAGTTGGAGCTGGAGCGAAGGTGCTGGGCAATATCCAAGTTGGCGATAATGTCCGTATTGGCGCTGGGTCTGTTGTTCTAAGGGATGTTCCTTCAGACTGCACTGTAGTCGGCGTGCCTGGGCGGATTATATATCGTTCTGGAGTCCGGGTTGCACCTCTGGAACACAATAACTTACCAGATTCAGAAGCTGAAGTAATTCGTGCTTTAGTAGACCGGATTGAGGCGCTGGAAGAACAAATACAAACTCTTCAGCGCACCAACTCTTCTGGAAAAACTCTTGTATTGACAGGTTGTGTAGCTTCTAACCAAGCTGATTTCTCACAAGATGCTCCTGTGTGTAGCCTTAGAGATAAGGCAATACAACAGTTTTTAGATGGTGCAGGTATTTAAAGAAAGTTAGGAGTTAAGAGTAGAGACGCGATTAATCGCGTCTGTACAGGAGTGAGGAATAAAAATTATCTTTGCACCTTCCAACTGATAACTCCTAACGGACAAAATTAAGGATTAATTTCTTCATAAAACCATTCTTGATTTTCATCGCGGCGATAAAATCTTCTATTTTGTGGTTCGCCGCATAATTCTAAGTGGTCTACTTGCACTGGGTCGAATAGCAGTAGGCAAAAATTAGACAATGGTTGCACAGGGTCGGGTGCTGATGGTGCAAAAGCTTCTGGGGTTTCAACTCTAGGTTTACCAGGATGGGGCCAAGCAAACTGTAAACGTGCAGCATCACTCAGTTCTTGCCAAATGGAAATGCGGGCTGGCTGTAAATTCTGGTGAGAATCATCATTTCCTACTAGAGTCAAACAGCCAGTGATGCGGAATTGTTCTCGTGTATTAGGGAAGTACCAGCAAACTTCTGCCCAAGGTTGTTGCTGTATCTGGTCGGCTTTAGCGCTACGGCTATCGGTGATAAATTTTAGCTGGTTTGTATCTTCCAAAAAGCCGCGAAAGACTAAGGTACGATTAGCTGGGCGACCGTTCGGCTGCACCGTTGCTAGTTGCAGGTAACGGGCATAAACGAGGCTGCGATTGCGATCAAGTGCATGAACAATCGCGCTTCGCCAAGGAGCAAGAGTCATTGTTAAATTCCGTACCTAAGTATTGAGTATACTACTATTAACAAAACACAAAATCTCTAATTATATATAAATGGTTACAATTCCAGTAATAGATTTAACTGCCTTTACCAATGGCAACACAATAACTCGGCAAACTGTTATCAAACAAATCTATCAAGCTGGCCATGAAATTGGCTTCATGTACTTGCAGAATTCAGAGATATCAAAAGACCTAATAAAGCAAGTATTCACTCACAGCAAATATTTCTTCAATTTACCCTTAGAAGTTAAGCAAAAGCAAGCTTGGAGTGATGAATTTAGTAACACGGGTTATGTTGGTATTGAGAGAGAACGTCTTGACCCCAATAAACCAGGCGACTTGAAAGAGGCGTTAAATGTAAACAAACAAGCGGCTGTAGGAATTGATGGTTCTATTGTCGCCTTTTATGATAGTTGTACAGAACTTGCTAACACGGTACTGCAAGCATTTGCTTTAGCGTTGGAATTGCCAGAAGATTTTTTTATCACAAGACACAATCAACAAAATCATACGTTGCGATCGCTGCACTATCCCCGATTGCAGACACCACCCAAATCAGGACAAGTGCGTGCTGGTGAGCATTCCGATTATGGCAGTATTACCTTACTTTTCCAAGATGACGTTGGGGGGTTAGAAGTACAGACAGCATCTGGAGAGTGGATTGCCGCGCCTGCAATTCCTGATACTGTAGTAGTCAATACTGGCGATTTAATGCAACGGTGGACAAATCATCTGTTTTGCTCAACCAAGCATCGAGTAATGATTCCCAATGATAACAGGGTGAATCAGTCCCGGTATTCTATCGCTTTTTTCTGTCATCCTAATAATAATACAGAAATTGCTTGTTTGGAAAGTTGCCAGAAAGAACAATCGCCTATTTATCCCCCCATTCTTGCAGGAGAATATCTTTTAAGTCGTTTACAAGCAACATATTAGATGAAAACCTACGACTGGATTGTAGTTGGCGGTGGAATTGCGGGTGCTGCACTCGCTTATGAACTGGCAAAAACTGGCTTTTTTGTACTTTTGTTGGAGCAATACAGCACACCACAGAATGCAACTCGCTATAGTTATGGTGGGCTTGCCTATTGGTCGGGTACTACAACATTAACTCGGCAATTGTGCGAAGATGCGATGTCTACGACTGGCTACGCCTACGCGCGTTACCATATCCTATCTCAAGAGTTAGACGCTGATATCGAATTTCGGGAATTAGATTTATTACTAACTATTTCAGCCGCTAGTGACCCAGAAGCAACTGCTGCATCATATAATCATTGTGCCATTCCACCCCGTTTACTCAGTGTTCAAGAAGCTTGTGAGTTGGAACCACTGCTAAATCGAGAGGCGATATCTGGAGCTTTAACTGTCAAACATGGTCATATTCACCCACAAAAAACAGCACAAGCTTACATCCAAGCTTTTGAGCGGGCTGGGGGTGAAATGCAGATTACTCAAGTATTACAAGTCCTGCAAGATGGTGTAAAAACAACTACTGCAACTTTCCACAGTGCTAATGTTGTCATTTGTGCGGGTGGACTCAGCCGCCAGCTGCTAAAAACTGCTGGTATTCCCATCAAGCTGTATTTTACCCACGCAGAAATAATTGAAACCCCACCTGTAGATGTGCAGTTACGCACCTTAGTTATGCCAGCTAATGTGCAACGGTTTCAACTAGAAGCTAAATCTACTCAAGTTGATGAATTATGGAATCAACCGGGTAATGAACCAGTACCGCCAATTTTAGATGCAGGTGCGATTCAGTTTCAAGATGGTAGCTTCCGCATCGGTCAAATTAGCCGCGTTCTCACAGATCCTCATGGCAAGGTAAACTCAGAGGTGAGTGAAAAATGGTTGCGAAGAAGTATAAAGCAAATTTTGCCAGCTTTAGAGAATTTACCAGGAACTTGGTACCATTGCTTGGTAGCATTTAATAGCGACAGACTCGCCTTAATTGGTGCTATTCCAGGATTTGATGGCGTTCATGTTTTTGCTGGGTTTAGTAATCCTTTGGTGATTGTACCACCCTTAGCGAAGCGCTTTGCTAACTTTGCTGCTGGCAACGAAGATGAAATTATTACCCAGCTATCTCTTCACCGCTAACAAGAATTTTACAATTCTAAACTTAATAAATATTAATATTAAATAGTGATTTTTTTATTACAAAAAACAAACATTTTGTATAAAAGGTAACTTTTTCCTAGTAAAATATCGCACTATTATCACACTTTAAAGTTTGATACTATCAGCTTTCTATTAAGTTAGTTGATTCATTAAGAGGAAAATTCATAAAAAGATGAGAAGACAATTTAACCGACGCAAGTTTTTAATCTACGGCTCTTTAACTTTCGGAAGCAGCTTTTTTTTAAAAGCTTGCGCGAATAATTCCCCAACTGCTACAGAGAGTCCAGCAGCGCCTCCTGCTGCTTCCCCAGCAGCTGCTACTGGTGGTGACACAATCAAAGTAGGTATTTTGCACTCCCTTAGTGGTACGATGGCTATTAGTGAAAAAAGCGTTGTCGATGCTGAAAAATTAGCAATTAAAGAAATTAACGCTGGCGGTGGTATATTAGGTAAACAAATTGAAGCAATTACTGAAGATGGTGCTTCTAACTGGGATACTTTTAGGGAAAAGGCAACCAAGCTAATTGATCAAGATAAAGTCAGTGTAGTTTTTGGTTGTTGGACTTCTGCTAGCCGTAAGAATGTGAAGCCAGTATTTGAGAGCAAAAATCATATGCTCTGGTATCCTGTGCAGTACGAAGGTCAAGAGTGTTCTAAAAATATTTTCTACACTGGCGCTGCCCCAAATCAACAAATTGAACCATCTGTGGAGTGGCTGTTGAAAAATAAGGGCAAAGAATTTTTCTTAGTTGGCTCTGACTACGTTTTCCCCCGCACAGCTAACACAATTATTAAAGCTCAACTCGAAGCTTTAGGTGGTAAAACAGTTGGTGAGGATTATTTACCGCTAGGTAACGCAGAAGTTACACCGATTATCACTAAAATTAAGCAAGCTTTGCCTAATGGAGGTGTAATTTACAATACTCTGAATGGTGATAGCAACGTTGCTTTCTTCAAACAATTGAAAGGTGCTGGATTGACACCAGATAGATATCCTTCCATGTCTGTCAGTATTGCCGAAGAAGAAGTTAAAGCTATTGGTGTAGAGTATCTCAAAGGTCACTACGCTGCTTGGAATTACTTCCAAACAGTAGACACACCTGCTAATAAGAAGTTTGTCGCAGCTTTTAAGAAAGAGTACGGTGAAAATCGGGTAACAAATGACCCAATGGAAGCAGCATACATTGCAGTTTATTTGTGGAAGCAAGCAGTAGAAAAAGCTGGGACTACAGACATCGCTAAGGTGAGTGCTGCGGCGTATGGTCAAACTCTGGATGCACCTGAAGGTAAAGTGACAATGGACGCCAATCATCATATATCCAAAATTGTGCGAATTGGTCAAGTAAGGCTAGATGGTTTGTTTGATATTGTCTATGCTACTCCGACAGCAGTTGAGCCAGTTCCTTGGAATCAATTTGTAAAAGAGACTAAGGGATTTGCTTGTGATTGGACTGACCCTGCTAAGGGTGGTAAGTACAAGAAAGTTTAATTCAATAGTCAATAGTCAATAGTCATTAGTCATTAGTTATTGGTCAAAAATAAATGACAAATGACAAAGGACTGATGACTAAAAAAAGCTCATAGCTGTTGGGGGAAAAGTGTTAGCAGGATTCTTAGAAGCTGTATTTAATGGTATTAGTATTGGTGCTGTATTATTAATTGCCGCATTGGGACTGGCGATTATATTTGGATTGATGGGTGTCATTAATATGGCGCATGGTGAATTGATGATGTTTGGTGCTTATACAACATTTGTTGTGCAGAATGGCTGTAAACAATTGGGCGGAGTGTGGTTTGAAGTTTATATATTTTTGGCTTTGATTATTGCTTTTATATTCACGGCTACTGTGGGATTAATCCTAGAAAGAGGCGTGATTCGTTATCTCTATGGACGCCCTTTAGAAACTCTACTGGCAACTTTGGGAGTAAGTTTAATTTTTCAGCAGTTTGTCCGCAGTGTGAATTGGGTATTGATAATTAGCATAGCTATATTTTCTCTGTTGTTTTTTGGAGGTTTATGGATTTTAAATTCCCGTACGAATTTAAGAAGAGTTCGTAACTGGGTTGTGGGAGTGATATTTTTACTATCGCTAGGGGTGACAATAACAACAGGCAATTTATTAGACCTCTTGCAAAAGTCCCTAACACCCCACCCCCAACCCCTCCCCGCAAGCGGGGAGGGGAGACAAAGCGTAGCTTTGGCGGGGTGGGGTTCTTATTTTTGATTTATGCAAGAGGTCTATTGAGTCAAACTTATCAGCTGGGAGTGACTCAACCTTGGTTTGGTGCTCAAAATGTGGATGTAACTGCGCCTACCTGGTTACAAGTGGGGATATCTTTGGCTGGTGTACAATTACCCTTTGCCAGATTATTTATTATTGCTTTAACGATAATTTGTGTGGCGGGAATTTATTTGTTTTTACAACGTTCTAGCTGGGGTTTAAGGATTCGGGCTGTGACGCAAAATCGGAGTATGAGTGCTTGTTTAGGTATTCCAACTCAAAAAGTTGATGCGATTACTTTTGCACTGGGTTCTGGTTTAGCTGGTGTGGCTGGATGTGCGATTAGTTTACTCGGTTCTGTAGGGCCAAATACGGGACAAAACTATATTATTGATACTTTTATGGTTGTTGTCGTTGGGGGGGTGGGCAATTTAGTTGGTACTATTGTGGCAGCTTTGGCTATTGGTACAGCTAATTTTTTAATTGGTTCTGGAACTCTAGCTTTGTTGTTGACTCCTATTAAACCTTTGGCTGATTTGTTTACTTTTTTTGCGACGACGAGTATGGCGAAGGTAATGGTATTTGCGCTGATTATTGTGTTTTTACAGTGGAAGCCTGGGGGGATTTTTCCGCAGAAGGGACGTACTGTTGATGTTTAAACCGCAGAGGCGCGGAGGACACAAAGAATGAGGAAGAGGGGAGGAAAGTTAATTTTAATTGAGGTGGGGGTGGTGGTTACGATCGCACTCTTGCTTATAATTATTATGCCAGTGGTACTTTCGGAGTTTCGTCTGAATTTGTTGGGGCGATTTTTATCGCTGGCAATTATGGCTTTGGGTATTGATTTGATTTGGGGTTATACTGGTTTACTAAGTTTGGGACATGGTATTTTCTTCGGTTTGGGTGGATATGCGATCGCAATGTACCTAAAACTGCAAGTTCCCACTGGTGAATTGCCTGATTTCATGGGACTTTATGGTGTCACGGAACTTCCCGCGTTTTGGAAACCTTTTTATTCTTTTCCTTGGACAATAGCTTCTGTGGTACTAATTCCAGGGTTTTTGGCAGGATTATTGGGATATTTGGTTTTCCGAAATCGCCTCAAGGGAGTTTATTTTTCTATCTTGACTCAAGCCGGAACTATTGTATTTTTCAATTTCTTTAACGGTCAACAACAACTTTTCAATGGTACGAACGGACTGATAGATTTTACAACTTTGTTTGGGGCAACGGTCAGTGATGCAAAAACGCAATTTGTTTTCTACACGCTAACGGTAGTGTTTCTCGCAATCACCTACGGGATTTGTCGCTGGTTGACAAGTGGACGCTTTGGGAGATTGTTGATAGCTATTCGTGATGATGAAAGTCGGGTCAGATTTTCTGGCTACGACCCTACAGATTATAAGGTGCTGGTGTTTGCAGTTTCAGGTGCGATCGCAGGCATCGCAGGAGCATTTTACACCATCCAGAGTGGTTCTGTTTCACCCAGAGCAATGGATATTGCCTTTTCGATTGAAATGGTGATTTGGGTGGCTGTAGGAGGACGCGCTACTTTAATTGGGGCAATTATTGGAACTTTGTTAGTAAATTATGCCCGCACTTTTTTAAGTGAACAATTTGCAGAAATCTGGCTATTTTTCCAAGGCGCACTATTTTTGATAGTTGTTACAGTGCTTCCTGACGGCATAGTGGGATGGTTGCGTAGTCAGAATATTTCTCTTTTCCACCGCCGTCAACAAATTGCTACATATCCCACATTGGAAGAAGACGCCGAAGTACAACATGAACGCGAAAATATTGGAAACTGAAAATGTAACTGTTAGTTTTGACGGTTTTAAGGCGCTAAACCAGCTGAACTTTAATATGAATGTGGGTGAATTACGGGTAGTAATTGGCCCAAATGGTGCGGGAAAGACAACGTTTCTTGATGTAATTACTGGGAAAGTGCAACCAACCGTTGGGCGAGTTTTATTCAAAGGTAAAAACCTGCGTTCTTTACCTGAACATCAAATTGCGCGGTTGGGAATTGGGCGGAAGTTTCAAACACCCCGAATTTACTTAAATTTAACGCCCCGGGAAAATCTAGAAATTACTAGCAACCGTAATAAAAATGTTTTTTCTACTTTGTTTGGGCGTTCTAATACTGTTGAAAATAATAGTATTAAAGGATTATTAGAAACTATTGGTTTAACTCCTAAAGCAGACATTAAAGCAGGTTTACTTTCCCACGGAGAAAAGCAACGTTTAGAAATTGGCATGTTAGTAGCACAGTCACCAGACTTATTACTTGTTGATGAACCAGTTGCGGGTTTAACAGATGAAGAAACCTACAACATCGGTGAACTACTTTTAGCACTAGCGCAAAGTCATTCAATTTTAGTAATTGAACATGATATGGAATTTGTGCGTCAAATTGCCAAGAAAGTAACAGTATTACATGAAGGTTCGGTGCTGTGTGAAGGAAATTTTGAAGAAGTGCAAAATGACTCTCGTGTAATTGAAGTATATTTAGGAAAACAAGAAGAATGAAACAATTCGCAATACGCATTTTTATACCCGCTCAACAACTTCATCTTTTTCCCAAATAACAGATTCTTCCATTGTCCCAAGCTCCACGAAAGCTTTGGCAGCTTTAAGGGTTGTATTCAAGTCAACGCAGGACGAAGCCGGATAAACACCTTCTTGCCCGCCAACTATCATGAATTCATCTATATCTGATTTAGATGGGTCAACAAGATAGTGAAAACTCTCATCATCAAATGTCAAATACACTACATATTTTCCTAAGCCACCACCTATAGCCATGTGAGTTTCGCTATCTGTTTCTAAGGTTACAAGTGTTTTGTGATGCCCGTCTAGCTCTCTAATAGCTGATTCTATCTCTTTCCAACTATGCGCTTGCTCTACACAACCCTTGTTCTGATTTCCAATCCAATCTTCAACTGAAAATTTTGTTATGAACATAATTAACCTCACTTCAATGTAATTGTCTGACGATCGCTAGGGCTAATAATTTCTATTTCTTCTAAACCAAGCTGTCTAGCCATTCCTTTCACACCTCCGTTCTGACCACATGCTCTGCAAAGATCCCGATCGACTATTAAACGCGCTCGGCCTCCTCTTAATCCTGCATCAAAGGCTTGTTGGAAAGCATCAGCTTCAGCGTGTGTGCGACTAATTGGATTTACTTTAAGTGTAATCTTTCTGCGATTGGGATTGCTGCCAGCACTGATACCAAAAAATACGCTACTACCTATCTCTAACTTTGCGATTGTAGCGCGATCGTCCTCACTACCTGCTGGAGTCAGGCCAAGCTATTGCCTATACTCTGCTAATTCTTCAAAAATAAGCTTATATTTAAGCTGTTGCATCTCCAATGCTGGAGCTAAAGTCATTTATATCTGGATTTTTTACTACCTCTTCTGAGCCAACAGGACAGCTATAAACTACATAAGTCCATATTCCTGGATTACCGGCTTCAGCACTTTCACCCTCATAAAAAGTAACCGTTCCATCTTCTTCGCACTCATAATAACCTGAGTAAACATCTTCCCAATCGCAATCTGAGTTTTCTAGCACCCATCGAATTTTAGCTAATACACCAGCAATATGATGAGGTTCAGTTTCTCTCTGGACTAAACGCTCTCCTTCCCACTCATAGTTGTGTAACTCAAGAGGCATTGCAACAAAGCTTTTAAACAGAATTAAGTTCCAGTTTATGGAACCTAAATAATAGCCTAATGCCTAATGTCCACCAAGTAATCTCAAAATTACTGTAAATTAGTGAATTAGTTCTTATTTAGGAAAACAGGAAGATTAAAAAATGCCATAACTTCTCTTCTCTACGAGAGGCTGCGCCAATGAGACGCTAAGCATAGCTTGCTTCCCGGTAGGGGTACGTTAAGCTGCGCGATCGCATTTTCTTATTTCCCTAGTAATTCTGGTCGGTTTGCGCTGTTAAACACCTGTTCTACTGTTAGCGCCCAATCAGTAATTACCACTGATTCCATACAAGTCGCACCTGTAAATACCTTATCCTCATACTGTCCCTCCACCCACTGGCAAATCGTAATTTGTTGCATCTGTGGGTCAACAATCCAATACTCTAATATTTCCCTAGCGGCATACTCCGTCCGCTTGTAGCGATAATCACGAACATGGTTCGCTGTTCCCGGTGAAACAATTTCAATCACTAGCGCAGGCGGCGGCATGTCACGGGTGAGGGTAGCACGAGTAGCACCGATAAGGGCAGCATAAGATTCTTCTGTGTGAACCATTAAGTCAGGTAAACGACATCTCGCCCGTCGCCCCGCCACCTCAATTTCTGTATCCTTGTGAGCAACTAAATAAAAGGGAAAATGTTTTAGTAGTTCAACAAATAGAAATCTTGCCAGATTGCTATTTTCCTGACTTTCTGGTGGCATCTCGACTAGTTCTCCATCCACCAACTCATAGCGTATGTCTGTACCATCATCATAGGCAAGATACTCCTCAAAGGTCAGCAGTTTTTGGGTTTTCGTCGTTTGGGTCATTTGCTTTGCTTTCTTGCCCTATACAGACTACTACATACTATAAATGAGCCGAACTGCTTCAGAATATTTGTGGAGAAAAGTTATAATTGCCCTAGCTTTAGTTTAAATCGTTTATTCCTATGAGCCAACTGCTAACACTGGAATTAAGTGATGATGTCTATGCAGCTTTGCAGCAGCAAGCTAATGCCGCCGGACTTTCGGTAGCGGAATTGATTGTTATATCTGTTGTTAATGGGCAGCATGGTCTTCTGACTGGTGTTAAGCTACAATTAGAAGTTCAGCCAGAAGAAGCACATCAACGGTTACTTAGTTATGCAGGTGCAATTAGCTTGGGTTATGCCACAAGTATAGAAAACGAAAGCATTGATGCTGACTTGGCAAAAGCTTACGCCAATGACTTTTAAGCATTGGAATGTAGATTATGCTGCTTGATACGTCAAGATTGCTCTGCTTTCTACATAAGGATGAGCCACAACTTACGCATCCCAAACTTGAGGTAATTGACCTAGCAAACTTTGGTTTTAAACTTGTAAATTAAGTTTTTGAACTCGAAAACTTAGTTTTGAACTAAAAAACTTAGTTTTGAACTTGTAAACTTAGTTTTAAACTTGTAAACTTAGTTTTGAACTTGAAAACTTAGTTTTAAACTCGGAAATTAGCTTCAAAACTCCTATATCTGTTTCTTTGAACAAATTTCAGCAAATATACCCGCATTCCTCTTGTTTGCTCATGTAGATGCCATATTTTGATATGATTTGTCACGAAAAATACAATCAAAGCACCTAACCCAACGGCAGTTAAAATCTAAGAGGATGTTTGAAAAGTATTTTTATTAACATCAAAGCCTCAGAAACCTAACCCCCCTACCCACCTTCCCTACAAGGGAATGGGGGTTTCAAAGCCTCTCTCCGTTTCGAGGAGAGGTTTGGAGAGGGGTTTCTAGTATACTTTACGACTTTTCAAACATCCTCTAAGGAAGCTTAAGTTTATCCTGTCTCCTCTCTCCTTCCCTATGCTAAAAATCTCTAACCTTAACGTTTACTACGGTGAAAGCCATATTCTTCGCAATGTAGATTTGAGCGTACCATCTGGGCAAATGATCTGCCTAATTGGACGCAATGGCGTAGGTAAATCTACTTTACTAAAAACAATTATGGGTTTACTCAAACCCCGCAGCGGTACAATTAACTTAGCTGGAGAATTAATCAACTCTAAATCTTCCGACCAAAGGGCAAAGTTGGGAATTGGTTATGTCCCCCAAGGACGAGAGATTATCCCCCGTTTAACAGTCAAAGAAAATTTGCTGCTGGGGTTAGAAGCCAGACGCAAACCAGTCAAAAAAGCAGAAATTTCAGAAGAAGTTTTTAACTTATTCCCGGTGTTAAAAACCATGCTTTCGCGGATGGGTGGTGATTTGAGTGGGGGACAGCAGCAACAATTAGCGATCGCCCGTGCTTTAATGGGGAAACCGCAATTACTCGTCTTAGATGAACCTACTGAAGGTATTCAACCCTCAATCATCCTAGAAATTGAAGCCGCAGTCCGTCGCATCGTCGAAACTACAGGCATTTCAGTTTTATTGGTAGAGCAACATTTGCACTTTGTCCGTCAGGCTGATTACTATTACGCTATGCAAAAAGGTGGCATTGTCGCCTCCGGTTCCACCACCGAACTCAGCCAAGATGTGATTCAACGCTTTTTAGCGGTTTAATTTTTGAGATTTCTATATCAATTGTGTCCTTAGCAATCAAATCTGCTGCTTCTTGTAAAAGTTCATTTTGTTCCTTTTGAATTGCTTCTAAACGATTAGAAATTTCTGCTAATCGTTGTTGTTTATTTAGTTGAAAATTTTCAGGTAGTAAAGCTGGCAGGTTATCAGTTGTTTTAGTAGCTGTCATTTGTTGAACACCAAATCTGCCAACTTTAACTAAGGATAAAAAGCTAACTTTAATCAAAGCCTCAAGTAATTTTATCGGTACTTTGAGTATTGACCAACTAGCTGTCTCAATTAACCGGACAATTGCTTTGATGATGCTCCAAAGTAGAGCAAGTGCAAACAACAGAATTACTACACTAATAATTGGGTGATTAGTCGCCCAACCTAGTATTTGAACTAATCGAAGAACTACAGGGTATTGTGTCAGCCAATCACTTGCAGAAGATGCGATACCTTCGGTGGGCTTTGCCAACGCATCTTTAACTGCTCCCGATGTTGTACTCTTAAATTTATCAGCAGTTTGCCAACTTTGTTCTAAGCTTGTCGTAACTGTATTAATTGCTCTATCAGTTGTTGTAGTAGCTGTTGCCTTCAAAGACTCCCCAAGTTGTTGTGCTGAGTTATTTAGAGAGTTAACATTTTCACCTACAAAATCTCTTACATTTTGTAAGCCTTGTAAAACTCCATTAGGCAAATGTATGTCTATTTGAGATGCCATAAAACATTTTACCGAGGTTGAAATCTAACCCGTAACCCATCTTTAGGGCGATTAGTGGGAATCCTAACTGCCTCTAAATTTTGATTGGCTAATATCTCCCAATGATAACTACGTGGAAGATGAGCAGCAACAATCTTCATTTCCATTTTAGCAAAGGCTATACCAATACAGATGCGTGGCCCACCACCGAAACCAACTAAACTAAAAGGATACTTTTTGTGTTCTTGGCGCTGGGGACTGAAACGATCTGGATCAAAACGCTCTGGTTCAAGGTAAATTTCCTTTAAGCTATGAGTTATTACAATTGAATAAAGCAACTGCCAACCAGCAGGAACGTGATAACCTTTAAACTCAAGGTCTTTAATCACGCCACGAAACCCGCTTGCGACAGGTTGATGGGCCCATACTGGCGATAGCGCTTTTTAGCAAAATCGTGGTCGAAAATAAAGGAGAGTGTTTCACCTAATATAGGTATACCAAAGCTTCCAGGAGGAATTTGATTACTTTTCATCCGCTAACTTTATGTTGCTCCAACAACTCTGGGCAAGGCGCTGCCTTGTCTTTGCTTCTCTCTCTAACTCGAAGCACTAGTATAAAACCGCAACGCAAATCGCCAAAACCAAGTGGAAGCGAAAAACAATGCTACTGCTAATATTACCGCACCTATCAACCAGCTAATTTCACTCCGACCCAACAGCGCTTGGGCTGGTACAGTAGTTAAAAAAGCTACTGGCATCACAAAGGTGAAGAAAAAGCGGTAAACAGTAGGATATGCGACGATGGGATATCGTCCAGCTTCCAATAAACCACGCAACACTTCAGTAACGTTGTATATTTTGACGAACCAGATACTCGTTGCTCCCAACATAAACCACAGGCTGTACAAAATCACCAAGCTGAACAATAACGGCAGCACACCAAGTAGATAGTCATCTATCCCTACACCGAGACGTTTACCTGCATAGCCAATAATAATACTACCAAAAACTAGATCCGGCAGTCCCCAAGGTGAAAGGGTATGGGTGGAAAGCCAAAACTGACTGCGAATAGGTATTAATAATATTAAGTCCAAAGTGCCATCTTGGACATGGCGGACAATACGATTCAAGTTTGACGCCAGAAAAGTATCAGAAAATCCCTGTAGTAAGGTAAAAATTCCGAGAACTACTAAAGCTGCTTCCCATGACCAGCCACTAAAAGTGTAGCCAGTGCGGTAAAACAAGAATAGTCCAAAGAGGCTGCCGACAAGGTTTCCCAAGCTGCTGATGGTAGCTATAAAAAAGTTAATCCGATACTCCAACTCGGCTGCGATCGCAGCAGTCCAAAATAATCTTAGTACTTTCAAATATCTTTGCATCTTGCACCTTTAATCCAAAACCTGCCATCTGTCATGACATTTCACAAAATTACACAAGAAATTTACGTAAATTTAATATTACTTTTTATTCAGGAAAATTGCTAAACGTTAAGATGTTGTGGATCTCTTGTTGAAAGGTAAGAAATTCTATGCATCTGGATTTACCACAACTGATTAAATCACTCGGCTACTTTGGGGTATGGGCGATTGTCTTTGCTGAATCTGGCTTATTAATTGGTTTTTTTCTGCCTGGAGACAGTTTATTGTTCACTGCTGGATTTGTCGCATCTCAGAATTTACTGAACATTTGGGTTCTAATTTTTGGTGCTTTTATTTGTGCAGTCTTAGGTGACAATGTTGGCTATTTTACTGGGCATAAATTTGGCAGAAGACTATTTTCAAAGGAAGATTCATGGTTATTTCATAAAAAACATCTTGTTAAAACCCAAAACTTTTATGAACAGCACGGTAAAAAAACGATTGTTTTAGCACGTTTTTTACCCATTGTACGGACTTTCGCGCCGATTGTGGCTGGGATTGGTGCTATGCATTATCGCACATTTATGTCTTATAACTTAATCGGTGGCTTTATTTGGACATTCGGCATCACCATGTTAGGGTTTTTCTTAGGGAAATCTCTGCCACCTGAACAGGTAGATAAGTATTTGTTACCGATTATTGGATTAGTTATAGTTATTTCTTTAGTGCCATCGATTATTCATCTAATACAAGAAAATAGAGCAAACAAAAGGTGAAATATTTTTCGTAGCTCCTAAGTAGATGTTTTCTTGTAGAGACTAAGTATATTTATTTACTCAAACCACAAACATCAGAGCTTGAAAGGCTAGTTAAATTTTAGAAAATTGTTTAGCTTAGTAATATACCACAAAACTTTTTTGCAAGAGGTCTAATGAATCATTCCTACAAGAAAAATGTTGTCATTATGGGAGGAGGCCCGGCGGGATTAGGCACAGCTTTAATGTTAGCGAAAAGAGGTTGGAAAGATATTACAGTTATTGAAAAAAGACCATCAGCAGATTATTACGAACCTGATAAATCCTTTAGTTATCAAATTGATGGTCGAGGGCAAAAATTAACTGATTTGTTAGAACTAACTGCCAAACTAGCTGATTTAAGTGTCGCTAGTACCGAATTTTATTTGACTATCATTCAAAAAGACGGCACACGTAAAACAACGAAAGTACCCATTGCTGATTCTAAACGCAAGACTGCCTATTGGCTGCCAAGAGCATCTTTTGTGGAGTTACTTTACCAAGAAATTCATCAACATTGGCAAGATTCGATTCAGGTCTTATTTAATACTGAAGGTGTAGAAATTAAACAACATGTAGAGCATTTAGAAATTATTACCCAATCTCAATCTCAAGAAAAATTGAGCTTTATTCCTACTCTGATAGTAGGTTGTGATGGCTTAAACTCTATTGTGCGTGAAACTCTTCATCAAATGGAAGGTCAATCACATTCCTTTGAAATGCAAAAATCTCCTTCTCCTAGTTCTGGTTTAAAATACAAAATTCTCACTTTACCTCCTCAATTTCCCTTATCAGAGTCAGAAGGAGATTTAGCACAAACTACAATGGCTTATGCCATTAGGTCTAATTTTAAAGGACGTCAAAAAGCAATTTCTCTGGGGTTATTACCCTTTAAAAATCCTCATCAACCAAGAACTGCGAATATTATTACCTATCCAGATCATCAAATCTGGCAATTAGAAACCAAAGAAGAAGTTCAACAATTCCTGAAAGAAGCATTTCCTCAGCTTCCCTTAGAAAAGATTATTTTTCCTGAAGAAATAGCTAGATTTACATCTAGTGATGGGGGGAAATTTCCTATTCCTCAATATTGTTCAGGGTTGTATAAAATTTGGGGAAAACCTGAAGATAACCAAGGAACAGCAGTAATTTTATTGGGAGATGCAGTTCATTGTTTTCCTCCTGATATTGGACAAGGCGTTAATTCTGCTTTAGAAGATGTCTATGAAATTCATGAAATTTTGGCAGCAACTCAAGATAATCTTTCTCAAGCACTTCCTCGCTATGAAAGCTTACGTCAACCAGATATTAAAGCCTTAATCCGTTTAGTACAAATTAGTTATCCTTGGCAATATAATCAAGACCTTTTACAAAAGCGATTATGGAGTATTAACTTCTTTGGGCGCTTACTTTTGAATCGTTTATTCCCTTTTCTCTTTAATCCTCATTCCATTTTACTGATTCAGAATCATGAACTATCTTACTCAGAAATTCTTGCTAAAAGTAATAGAACTACTCAAGTTTTAGCTATTTTAGGAGGATTGGCAATATTGACTTTAATCGTGAGTTTGATGACTTAGAAATAAAAACCTTTTGGGTTCTAAAAGCGAGTTGCAGTGGGTACGATATTTATTGGTTTTTGAATTGATACTGTGGATTGTTAACTACGCCATTAATGTTTCTCAATCATCACGGCTGTTTCACTCTTAAGTAAAATCAAACTCTGAGGTTAATTAGGGATTAATCGCCGAATTAGCCATTTTTATCAAAGAAGTGCGATCGCCTGCTTTCAACCCAACAACATACTGTACACCCTTTTGCCGCCAAGTCAAGGTAGCATCTGAGCAATTAGCACCACAAGTAAAATCCACAAAATAGCCAGTAATACCTTTAGCTAGGGATACAGGTTTACCAGTCAGGCGCGGTGTTTTGCTGGTTACAGCTTCAGCGGAAAGGACACCCAAACGACAAGCAGTTCCACCATTACAGTCGGGACTAAAACCCAGTAAAATATCGTACTTGTTTTGTGTAGCAGCTTCTATAATTGCGTAAATTGGATTTTCGCCATCCGACTCAGGAATAAACTTCGGCAATAAAATCTTAATTTGAGTCTTTTGCTTTAATTTGGGCAAAATAGATTTAAAAACTGGGTGTGGCTGGATTTTCCTCTGCTGTGCTATCAGTTGGGACTGGTTGTTTATAGTAGCTATGGCTAACTTGTGAAAGCTGCTAATGCTGACTAATAAAAATATGGCACACACAACACTGGTATTTCTGAAGCTTAAAATCATCTTTTAAAACCTATATCATCTAAAGTACTTATTTGTAATACCCATTTTGAGGATAAAATTACGTATTAAAGAGCGCTTGGAGTCAGCTAAACTGAAGAAGAAATTGCTTAATAAGTTTTTATAATTCTGTTATGAGTACTGATTCATCTGTTAATTCCCCCGATAAATCTGAATCTACATTCGGGAAGCGTTTGAGAAACTTCTTGATTGTAATGGTAGCGATCGCCCTTAGTGTTGCTCTCTTTTTGGGATTGCGAACTGAAACAACCTCGGTAACCCTAGCCAAATTAAGTGATACCTCCACACCGTTAGAAGTAGCCGTCAGCAACGGCAAACCATCTCTAGTAGAGTTTTATGCTGATTGGTGTACTGTCTGCCAAAAAATGGCACCAGATATCACCCAACTGGAAATAGAGTATGCTAACAAGATGAATTTTGTCATGCTGAATGTGGATAATACCAAGTGGCTACCAGAAATGCTGAAATATCGCGTGGATGGGATTCCCCATTTTGTGTTTTTGAGCCAGCAAGGGGAAACCATAGCCCAAGCGATCGGTGATCAACCCCGCACGATTATGGCTAGCAACTTAGAAGCTTTGGTTACTGGTTCCTCTCTCCCCTATGCTCAAGCTAGCGGGAAAGTTTCCAAATTTTCAGCCCCAGTAGCACCAACGGCTAATCAAGATGATCCCCGCAGTCATGGAAGCCAGGTGGTAAATTAGCAAAAATAACCGACGACTGAAGCCCCCTCCAAAGTTCGGAGCAGACTTAATGTGATCGCCGACAAAATTTTACTTTTAAGCCATCACGAGGACGAGAGAACGGTAGTAAAGCCCTCTCAAGATTTTGTCCAGGAAGCAGTTCCCACTCATATTTACGGATTAATACCATTTCTTTGTGAGGCTGCGCTAAACCCTTTTAACTTCTTTCTTTCTTTGTGTCCTTTGCGTCCTTTGCGGTTCGTTTTTCTTTCTTGTACTTAAATATGGTTTAGCGCATCTTCATACAGAATTGGTATAACAAGACTGCAAACAACTTCATTTCCAGTCTGGCAAACTCTTTGCCTAAACATTCTCGGATACTACCACCGAAGGGAATATGGCTAAAGACGAATGGCACTAAGAAAAGCCCTAAGCAATGCGGGATAAGGATTACAGCTTTTAATGTCAGTCTAACAGTAATGGCATGGTTTAGGCGATCGCCTCCTGCGGAGCATCGTCCCTCGTTTTTTCTCCAACTTCAGAAAATCGCGTTGCTCCCTTTTTAGAAATCATTGTTAACTCTGTGCCAAGGTTATAAAAAGGGGCTGTAGCATTACAACCCCAGTGGTTGAGCAAGATTTTTTGACTAAAAAATCAAGTTATTGTGGCTGAAGTCACTAGCATTAAAATTATTGAGTGTGACAAAAGTGCTAAAACTTGCGCTATTACCAACGCCATCAGTGTCAATTTGAACCAGAGTACTTGACCCAGATTGTATACTTCGGATGTAACCGTCAGCAATTGGATTTGTACCTGTGTAATTCAGGATATCGGACATTGGCACTACCAGAAGATCGTCTGTAATGCTGAAGTCGGTAATCGTACAAATCCCTGCATTATTGAGGCTGGAAATAACAAATTTATCATTACCAGCGCCACCAGTTAGGGTATCATTGCCATAGCCTGGGTCGAGTGTATCGTTGCCATTGCTCCCCACAATCAAGTCATCGTAGTTTGTACCTGAGATATCCAATCGTTCAATATTCTTGTAGCTAAGGGATTCTGTACCTGCCGTAATTGAGCCAATGTTAGTAGTGGCATTGAATGTCGAAGTGATTCCTCCGCTACGATATACGTCATTGGCATATATGTAATTGACTTTCAACAAATCATTACCCTGACCACCATCTATCGTATCTTTGCCATGATAGCCTGGGTTGAGTGTATCGTTGCCATTGCTCCCCACAATCAAGTCATCGTAGTCTGTACCTAAAATATCCAATCGTTCAATATTCTTGTAGCTAACGTGATACTTGTCTGTCGTAATTTCTCCGTTGTTAGTAGTGGCATTGAATGTCGAAGCAATTCTTCCAGAGCTAAAGTAATTAACTTTCAACAAATCATTACCCTGACCACCATCTATCGTATCATTGCCACTGTTTATGGAGACCGTATCGTTGCCATCGCTTCCCACAATCAAGTCATCGTAAGATGTACCTGAAATATCCAATCGTTCAATATTCTTGTAGCTAACCCGATAATTGTCTAGTGTGATTTCTCCCTTGTTAGTAGTGACATTGAATGTCGAAGTGATTCCGCCTTTACCATTGGAGTAACCATTGCTGTAATCAAGTCTCAACAAATCGTCGCCCTTGCCCCCATCTATCGTTTGAGTTCCTACAAGAGGAAGGTAAAGGTCTGTAACAAAGGAGAAAATGCTTAAGGTGCTTAAAGACAACAAATCATTGCCATCACCACCAGAGAGTAGGTTATTACCTGTTGAATTATTGGTAACACCCAATGTATCGTCACCAGCGCCACCGTTGAGAGTGTTATTGCCTTTTGAACGATCGGCACCCAATGTATCGTCACCAGCATCACCGTTGAGAGTATTATTGCCTGTTGAACCATCGGCACTCAAGCTATCGTTGCCAGAACCACCATTAAGGATTTTATTGCCGTCTGAATAATCACTCAAGTGATCATTACCTGCACCGCCAATAATCGTATCATTGCCACTGCTATAGCTCGAAAGCGTATCGTTGCCATTGTTCCCTATAATCAAGTCATCGTAGACTGTATCTGAGATATTTAATCTTTCGATATTCTTGTAGCTAACCCGATATGTGCCCGCTGTAATTTCTCCTGTGTTAGTAGTGGCATTGAAAGTCGAAACAATTCCTTTTGTCGGATTGATGTAAGCGACGGACAATATATCGTCACCTTTACCCCCATCTATCGTATCTTTGCCACCACTGCCTGTGGAAAGTATATCGTTGCCATTGTTCCCTATAATCAAGTCATCGTTGACTGTACCTAAGATATTTAAAGTCGTTCGTTCGATATTCTTGTAGCTAAGACTACTTGTGCCCCCTCTAATCGCTCCAATGTTAGTAGTGGCATTGAAAGTCGAAGTAATTCCTCCGGTAGTATCCGTAAAATAGAGAGATAAATAATCGTCACCGTTACCCCCATCTATCATATCTTGACCACTAGTGCTTTCAGATAACGTTACAGAGAAGTAATCGTCACCGTTACCCCCATCTATGGTGTCATTGCCACTGAATGTAGAGAGCGTATCGTTGCCATTACTCCCCACAATCAAGTCATCATAGGCTGTACCAGAGGTATTTAATTGTTCGATATTCTTGTAGCTAACCCGATACTTGCCCGCTGTAATTTCTCCAGTGTTAGTAGTAGGATTGAATGTCGAAGTGATTCCGCCTGTAGCATATATGTAATCGAGAGACAATACATCGTCACCTTTGCCTCCATCTACTGTTTGAGTTATTAAATAAGGATGGGCAGTATCTGAAGATGAAGGGCTTAAATACAAAGAATCATTGCCATCGCCGCCAGAGAGTAGGTTATTACCTGTTGAATACTCAGCACGCAATGTATCGTTACCAGCGCCACCATTAAGGGTGTTATTGCCTGAGCTGGCATCATAAATATCGGACATAACATAATCAGAGAGGGAGAGATAATCATTGCCATCGCCAGCAGAGAGTAGGTTATTGCCTGTTGAATATTGACCGAGCAATGTATCATTCCCAGCGCCACCGTTGAGGGTGTTATTGCCTGAAGACCTATAACTATAGAACGCTGTGTTTTCATCATAGCCATAGACAACGAGGCGATCGTTGCCATCGTCCCCAGAGAGTAAGTTATTGCCTTTGGCACCACCATTCAAAAAATCATCACCAGCACCACCGTTAAGGGTGTTATTGCCTAAGGATGGAATATTACCGGAATTCACAAAAATAGACGCATCAAGACGATCGTTGCCATCACCACCAGAAAGGAAGTTATTACCTTGTGAACCCATGGCCGATAATTCATCGCCACCAGCACCACCATTGAGGGTGTTATTGCCTGTTGAAGAGATAACAAATAATTCATCGTTACCAATACCACCAACAAGAGAGTTATTGCCAGTAAGCTCAATCAGCGCGTCATCTCCCACACCACCAATGAGAGTATCATTGCCCGTACCACCCCGCAGCAAGTCGTTGCCACTTAAGCCATCAATTTTGTCATTACCCCCCTGACCATTAATGACATCATCTGAGTTGTCTAAACCCTTAATGTTATTGTCTAGGTCGTTGAGGAAGGTCACCGTATTCTTGATGCCGATGCTCGTTTGAGTAGAGTTGGCATCTAGAAAATTAAAGCTATCGGTAATGCTTGTTTCTCCATCAAACAGGATATTACCAATGGCTGGTTTTGTACCAGAAGCTTTCAGGTTATTTAAGTCTTCTAGTTTGAAGTTTTGCAGGATAATTTTCGTATCATTTACCACTCCAAAGGTGATTTCTAGATTGCTGCCGTTCTGAGTCAGCACCAGACCTCGGGCAGTAAAATCAGAGGCGGCATTGTTATTAGCATTGAATTTGATGGTATCGACTTCGGCAATAACTGCTGCTGTTGGGTTTATAGCCTTACCTACGCCACCGAAATCAGTAATAGTAACAGTGCCGTCGCCGGAGTTGTAAACAAAGATATCGTTGCCGCCGCCACCAGTCAGGGTGTCATTGCCATGAGTAGTTGTAATGGTATCGTTCCCGGCTTTACCATTAATTGTATCTGTGCTATCAGTGCCCACTAGGGTATCGTTACCTTGAGTTCCAATGATATTTGCCATTACTTTATTCCTACCTGAATCGATTTTTAGAGTAATTTAAGTTCTCAAGTTGCCGTTAATGTTTCAGAGCGCACAAAAATTCGCCAAAAGTTGATGCTCTCGACAGAGTTCATACCACCTTTGAAGATTATGAATTTTTGATGACAATTCTCCTTTTGATTTGCTTGCAAGTATTACTTATTCAACTATCTGAGGCTATGTACGTCTTAAGCACTGTACAATTTCTAAGTATGTGGATTCACAAAAGCAACTGGTTTTAGGCTGATTTCAATCATGCTTCATCACTAGCATTGGCAAGCATTTAGCCTAGACATCGTTGAACAAGAACTGAAAAATCAACCTGGAATGCCGCAAACCAAAATTTAATAATTTGCGTAAGTCGTACTAGTTTGAAAATAAGGAACACTTGACAGGGATATAACAAAGAATCTTTATGCCTTAGTTATGGGCGATTACCTTCGGGTCTTTGGCTTCAAAATAGGAAATATCTAACTAGCCGTATAATCACTAAATATCGGATATTTACTTAGATGTCTATATTTTAATTAAAATCTTTGCATAATCTTCATATTATTTGTCGAACAACGTGGATTAAGTACTAAGATTTATGTATTCTTTATATTTTAATAGCCTCAGATCTGATTCGTAAAGAGAATCTAAAGAAAACTGAACCCGGCTTTGTTCAGGCAGGGAAAACGTATCTTATTTACTAATAAAAACTAAAGACGGGTTCAAAATTACATAAATAACTGTAAAAATTGCTTATAACTATAAGCAATTTAAATCAAATATCTTGCAAACAAATAAATTAAATTATCTCACTCTAAAATTACTATTCATTCCCACCTCTAAGCCGTGGGAAGTATATATTCACCGTGCCCTAAAGCTTTTTCTCAAAAGTAACTTAAATACCTAATCCCTAATCCCCTTTATGCAATAGATTGCCGCTTGAGACGTTTATCAGCGTACATTAATTCGTCAGACCTGGCGATTAGTTGTTTTAGTGACATATTGCTTTCTGGTGAGTAACGCTCTATTCCCATACTCATCGAAAGTTCATAGCTACGGTTTTGCTGTTGATTAAAGTTGGCGATATTTGCTTGCAGATACGCTTGGATGCTATCAGCGTCTTTAAAGTAGCTAGAGATGAAAACAATGAACTCATCTCCACCCAAACGGGCAACAATATCCGAGTTCGGAAAACTTTGCTTGAGTAATTGAGCAGCATCAACAATCAAAGCATCTCCCATGTCGTGACCAAGGGTGTCGTTAATCTGTTTTAGCCCATCTAAATCAATGAAGATCACCCAGCACAAAACTTTCATGCGATGAGCAATTTTTAACTGTTGTTCAGCCATCAGGAAGAAGCCACGTCGGTTATGCAAACCTGTTAATTCATCGGTCATCTCTGCTTGTTTGCGGTTGCGAACTTCCTGAATGAGTTCCATCTGAGCGATCACCTGTCTAGTTAGGCGGCGCAGTGCATCCAACTGCTGGTAACTTAGGCGACGAGGAATAGTATCAATCACACACAATGTTCCGATGGGAAAACCATTAGGTGTAACTAGTGGGGCGCCAGCATAAAAACGAATTTTGGGATTACCTTTGACTAGGGGATTGTTATTAAAGCGCTCGTCCTTGATGGCATTTGGAACCACTAATATATCCTCTGGTTTAAGAATAGCATGGGAGCAAAAAGCCCACTCTCTCGGTGTTTCCCTAGCTTTTAGTCCAACCTCAGATTTAAACCATTGGCGATCGGCATCAACTAAGTTAATTAAAGCAATTGGAGTCTTACAAATGTAGGCAGCAAGAGCAGTTAGGTCATCAAATGCTTGTTCAGGTAGGGTATCCAAAATATTGTAGTCCGCCAATGCTTTGAGCCTTTGTGCTTCATTTTCAGGTAGAGGAACAGCTGGCGTTTTCACAGATGAGTGTCTGAGCCTTAGCCAGGAAAGTCTAGTATGCTGGAAATTTTGCAACAATCGCAGGGTTACCTTTCCAGCATCAAACCTGCGTAACGTAAATAACTCCGCAACAAAAATTAACATTCGGTTGAATATACAGAAATATTTTATTACATGATGTTCTTCATGCCTTTGGTTTATTCTGTTGTTCATGTCACCCTAGCCTTCACTGTGCAAATTCCCTGAGTATGTAGATGCTTACAAGGTCTTGTGCCCAAAGGCAGATCAAAAACTATCAATATAAACTAAAAATTATCAAAACTTATTAAGTTGTCAGAGTTATTCGTTAAAACTTGACATTTTTGATACCGCTAATTTATGTAAATGCACATAAGTCTTAAGGGCTGGCTTCCAACCTTCGGAACTTCTCCTTCCTCTCTGTTCTCTACCAAAGGCTGCGCGTAGCTTGTTTCGATCTAAAAGTACGGTAGCGGCAAGTTAAGAAACATCAATAAATAGACAACCAACCAAACAAAAAAAGGAGAAAACAAAAAACTAAACTAGTAACTTAGGGCAAAAATAAAATGTGCGATCGCCAACACCAGTTCTCTTCGTTAACCTGAAGTTGGAAAACCCATCTTTTCCTGACAAAGACCTTACACGTAGCAAGCTTTAGCAGCAGATGGCAGTAAAAGTCAGTTTTGCAGCATTTTCTTCGTTTTCAAAGATACCAAATTCAATCAGCAAATCTTCTAGATCATCCATCTCAATCGGTGTAAGAACGGCTCAAATTAATCTTTATACGACTCCAAAATACCACTGTCAATAATTAGTTGTGGCCAAAACAACACAAAAAATCCCATCCACGTCACTACAGGGATAGAAACCAGAACTGTTAGCCAGATAGTTTTAAATAGTAACCAGCTACCACCAATCAGTGTTAAACCTGTGAGAACTATAGACCAGGGCTGACACCACCAAGGTTTGTAGTTCCAGGGATTTACGGGCTTTTGTTCAGACATTGCTTTTATTTAGTAAAACTTTGTTTACAGCCTGTTATGGAGCCTAATGATACATCTAAAATTGTTTGAATTTCTTCATACAAGTAGCCATGCTTTCCTCACCTGACGCGCATCTGGCCGAAAATCAATAAATTCTTGCAGTTCTACTACGATACCTTCTATCGCAGCTTGTAAATGCTAGTTTATCATTGTTTTCCATTATACTTATAATTCATCTCCAGATGATCTATTAGTTTTTTTCAACAATCAAATATGATTCTTATAGAACTCCTATATAAGTTATATTTTACCTCTTTTTAATCTTCAACTATCTCCAAAAATTGCGCCTCGCTTAACTGCGTAATTCCCAAAGAGAGCGCTTTTTCTAATTTAGAACCTGCATCTTCTCCTACCAATAAATAATCTGTTTTTTTACTCACTGAATCAGTCACTTTTCCACCAGCTTTTTGAATCAAAGCCTTTGCATCATCTCGCTTTAAGGTTGGCAATGTTCCCGTAATTACAAAAGTTTTACCTGCAAACTTTTGATTCCCATCACCAACTGTTTTTGTTTCCTCTGTAGCAGTTAATTGCAATCCTTCTGCTTGCAAGCGTTCTATCAACGTTTGGTTAGCGTCAATCCGAAACCACTGGTACACAGATTGGGCAATTTCAGCACCGATCCCATAAATTCCTTCAATATCTGATTGCTTTGCTGTAGTTAACTGGTCTACAGTGAAATACTTCTGAGTCAACAATTGGGCATTCACACTGCCAACGTGACGGATGCCTAAACCATACAATACCCTTGACCAAGGTTGATTTTTTGATTGAGCGATCGCATCTATTAATTTCTCTACTGACTTTTTCCCCATCCTTTCTAATGCAGATAATTTCTCTGGTGTCAACTCATATAAATCGGCAACGGAATGCACCAAACCTTTATCAACGAGTTGATACACCAACTTTTCCCCCATGCCTTTAATATCCAAGGCATCACGACTGACCCAATGTTCAATGGAACCTTTGAGAATCGCCGCACAGGAAGCATTGACGCACCGAGTTACCGCCTCACCTAATTCTCGCACCACCGATTGACCGCAGACTGGGCAATGAGTAGGCATAACAAAGGGTTCAGTGTCAGCGGGACGGAGTTCTTTTAACACCCTCAGCACTTCTGGGATGATTTCCCCAGCTTTGCAGACAATCACAGTATCGCCAATGCGGATATCTAATTGAACAATCCGATCGCTGTTATGTAAAGTTGCGCGAGAAACTGTTGTCCCCGCCAGTTGCACAGGGCGCATTTCTGCTAACGGCGTTAATGCCCCCGTTCGTCCCACATTTACAGCAATATTTTCCACACGGGTAGGCGCTTCTTCGGCTGCGTACTTTAAAGCGATCGCCCACCTGGGGAATTTCTGCGTAAACCCTAGCTTTTCTTGAAGTTTAAAAGAATTCAGCTTCACTACTACCCCATCAGTCATGTAGGGTAAATTCAGCCGTTCCGTATCCCAGTATTCATAATATTTTGCCACTTCTGCGATCGAAGCACACAGTTTGTGGTTGGGGTTGACTCGAAAACCCATCTTTTCTAACAACTCCAACGCTTCCCATTGGGTATTGCCAATACTGGTGTCATCTCTACCAGGAATGTGCAAGGTGTAGCCAAAGAAATCTAACCGCCGTTTAGCGACAATGCGGGAGTCTAGTTGCCTGAGTGTACCTGCTGCGGCATTACGGGGATTGGCAAATAATTGCTCGCCTGCTTTTTGCCTTTCTTCATTGATTTGTTTAAATACTTCCAAAGGCAAAAACGCCTCGCCTCGCACTTCCACTCTTTCCAGAATTTCTAAGCCTTCAAAATTCAAACGCAAGGGAATTGAGCGAATTGTCCGCACATTTTGAGTGATATCTTCACCCGTCACCCCATCACCCCTAGTTGCACCCCTAACTAGAATGCCATTCTGGTAGGTAAGAGCTAAAGCAGAACCATCAATTTTGAGTTCAGTGACATATTCTACTGAATTTATTTTCGGTACTTGTCGCTGCCAGCGCTGATCCCACCCTTTCAACTCATCGATATTGAATGCATTCTCCAGACTGTACAAGGGGATATTATGCCGCACCGAGGTAAATTGCGTTGCTGGCCTCTCACCCACGCGCTGAGTCGGACTATCAGGTGTCGTCAATTCTGGATATTGAATTTCCAGTTGTTGCAATTCTCGATATAGCTGGTCATAGACTGCATCCTCCATGATTGGAGTATCTAGGACGTAATAAGCTAAGCTTGCTTGTTGCAATAACTGGCGCAATTCTTCTGTACGCTTTACTTCAGGCTTAATCTGTGTCATTAGATGATTACAAAATATCTACCGAATACAATTTAAAGATAATCAAGCCTGTTGTTTGGATAGCCACGACTAACCCCTGAAATCAAGGCTTTCATGAATTAATCTTTCTTATTATATTCTACCCAAATTGGATGTCTTGGTAGGCGATCGCCACAACAAGGGCAAGGAAGTACAGTATATCTTTCAGCAGCTTTCATTACTAGTGAAGTGATCTTGATTTATCCCATCTCTAAAATATAGACCCGTATCCATAGGATTAGCTGTTTTTCCTTGCCTGCAAAAATTACAGCTTAAAGTTTCTAAGTGGACTCTTTACAAGTTTGATTCTATTTCCAGAAAAATATATGGCATCCATTTCTTAAAATTTGATATTTTTCCAAGTCATAAGTGAATTTTTAGGTGCTTCTGACTAAACTCAAGTGCTGGCCAAAGCAAATCTAAAATAGCCAACTGGTTGGTCAAGGATATCGATTAGTTGATGTCAGTGGCTACTAAGCTAAAATCTTTTAATTTGCATCCTCCAAAAAATAAATCTCTTGTAAGGTGGCCGAAAAGCCCGCCCTAGTTGTGTAAATTAAAGCAAAGGCAGCTTAGTACAACAAGTCAAAATAAAAAACATCTATGCAGTAAGCTTTTTGCCTATTTAAGATGGTAGCTTTATATTTGCCGTTATGTGCTAATATCTTTCTCTTTTATGCCAGTTTTTTAAGGCGGGGAAAATAATGACTAGAATTTTGCAAGATGCATCTCCAATTATCATTGCACACCGAGGCGCTAGCGGCTACCGTCCAGAACATACTTTAGCTGCCTATGAATTAGCGATCGCACTGGGCGCTGATTATATTGAACCTGATTTAGTTTCCAGCAAAGACGGTATTTTAATTGCTCGTCATGAAAATGAGATTTCTAAAACCACCGACGTTGCTAGCCATGCAGAATTTGCTCACCGTCAAACCACCAAAATAATTAATGGCGAATCAAAAACTGGCTGGTTTACTGAAGATTTTACCCTGGCAGAACTGAAAACACTACGAGCTAAAGAGCGAATTCCCCAACTGCGATCGCAAAATACCGCCTATGATGGACTCTTAGAAATTCCCACGCTGCAAGAAATCATCGATTTAGCCAAGGGTAAAAGTGCCGAAATTAATCGGGCGATCGGCATTTACCCAGAAACTAAGCACCCAACTTATTTTAAATCTATTGGGTTAGCCTTAGAAGCACCCCTACTTGCAACTTTGACAGCCAACGGTTATCAGGGAGCTAATGCACCTGTTTTTATTCAGTCTTTTGAAGTAAGTAATTTACAAGACTTGTCTACAAAGACTGATTTGCCTCTGGTGCAATTACTCAATAATACAGGGAAACCTGATGATTTTATAGTGAGTCGCAATGAACGCACCTATGCAGATTTAGCTACTGCATCAGGTTTAAGGGAGATTGCTAAATATGCACAGGCGGTTGGCGTTCATAAAAATTTATTGGTTCCTAGAGACAGCAATGGTAAATTGCGTAGACGCGGAGCGGCTTGTCGCCAGATATCGCCCACATCTTTAGTTACAGATGCTCATGCGGCTGGTTTGCTGGTTCATGTCTGGACTTTCCGCAATGAAGACTGCTTTTTGCCACTAGACTTTCAAGGAAATCCCCAAGGGGAATATGAACTATTTTTCAGCTTAGGTGTTGATGGCATATTTAGCGACTACCCAGATACGGCAGGTTACCACTCTACCGTTGAGTGGTAATTTGGTAGGGTAATAGAAAATTACGGAAAAGTAACATGGTTTTACTTAAGTGGAAATCCTGTATAACAGCAATAACCTTAACCGCAATCAGTCTTACTGCATCCAAGTCGGCATTGGCGGTATCTCTATACTCAGTTACTGACTTAGGCAGTCTTACGGGAGAACCCTACAGTTACGCTACAGACATCAATAACTCAGGTGAGGTAGCGATTAATACTTTGAAGGGTTCTTTTTTTTACAGCAATGGTTCGCTCAAAAAAATTAATCCGTTACCTGGCGATAATCAACTTGGAGTGACTGGTATCAATAACTTGGGGCAAGTAGTTGGTAATTCAATCGGTAACACCGACAGTGATAATAACGCTTTTATTTACAGTGATGGAAAAACCCAAAGTATCGGTGTTAAAGGCATTCCATATGCTATCAATGACTCAGGTGAGGTGGTTGGCGGTACGACTGGTGGCGGCATATTCCCAAAACTTGCCTTTCCCTATGGGGCCGCTTTCAAATACAGTAATGGTAAGACGACTATCATAAACAACAATGATTTACAAGAAAATTATGTTGCCTATAGCATAAATAATCTAAGTCAGGTAGCTGGCATTTTCGGTCCTACCGCTAGCCGAGCCTTTTTATATAACAACGGCATAATCACTAATCTCGGCATCCTTCCTCCTAATGACAACTACAGTTCAGCACAGGACATTAATGACTTAGGACAAGTAGTTGGTAGTTCGGGACTCACTGGAGTAGATGATACTCGTGCTTTTCTTTACAGTTCCAGCACCGGACTCCAAAACCTCGGTAGGTTACATCCTACAGATTTGTTCAGTGCTGCTTTAGGGATCAATAATTTGGGTCAAGTAGTCGGGTATTCTGGCTCTAACAGTAACACTTTTACAGGAGATGCCAATGGTTTGCGGGCTTTTCTTTATAGTGATAACACTCTGTACGACTTAAATGACCTGATTGCTCCTGGTTCAGACGCTGGCTTTACCTTGACAGCAGCATCTGCCATTAATATTAATGGACAAATTGTCGGTCGTGGTGCAGTTAATGGTGAATTACACGCCTTCCTCTTGACGCCAATTTCATCTGTCTCTGTAGCGGAACCAACTTCAGGCGTTCCTATTTTGTCGTTCGGTGCTGTTGTAATTTTATTTGCAGCACTCAAGCGCAAACTTGACTCTAGCAGTGCAGCCATACAACAAAGAAGTTAATCCAATAATTTCAGGTAAATAAAATGATTAGTTAAGAATATAGGCGTTGCTGAATCAAGGGATGATTCTTGTTGGGTGGGCATCTTGCCCGCCCGAAAATACAGCAAATTGCAAGTAAATGAGGTACACTAATCTCAGTGCATCAACTCTTAAAATGAAAGCTTACTCAATCGATTTGCGAGAAAAAATAGTAAGGGCTTACTCTCAAGGTGATACCTCAATCAGAAAAGTAGCCCAGAGATTTGGTGTAGCCAAAAGCTTTGTACAAAAACTACTCTCCATGAAAAAGACTCAAGGTCATGTAGAACCGAGACAACAAGGTGGAGCAATCAAGGGTGAGTTGCATGGATATTCAGCTCAACTAGCTGCAATGGTTGAACAATACCCAGATGCAACATTATTAGAATACTGTGAGTATTGGGCTACAACTCACAATAATTGGCTAAGTAAAAGTACGATGTGTCGTGCATTGCAAAAACAAAAACTAACAGTAAAAAAAAGACGTTACGCAGCAGCCAAGGTAAAACAGAAAGAGTCCAAAATTTGAGAACTGAGTATTAGCAAAAAGTTCAACAAATAGACCCAGAAAACTTAGTTTTCATTGATGAAATGGGTGTTTTATTGGGTTTAACAAGAAACCATGCCCGAAGTGCTCAGGGAAATAGGGTGTATGGTTTTAAAGCCTGTTACGGGGAGCGAAGGTAACAGTAATTGGGGCAGTAAGTATGAAACAAGTTTAGTCTTTGATACTCGCCGACGAGTCTTTGATACTCGTGAATGAGTCTTTAAACTCCACTGCTCTGCCCCCTGCTCCCCGTGCTTCCCACTCTCTACGGCGCTTTTGGCTGTTGCTCGATGGTTTTACTTGGCGGAATCTCTTCAAGAGGAATCAGTGCTTCAATCACCGACTTCACAATTGGCGCGGCGACAGTAGAACCATAGGCACTTTCTCCTTTTGGCTCATCCACCAGTGCGAACACTACATAGCGAGGTGATTCTACTGGCAAAATAGCCACGAAGCTAGTCATTCTAGCACCCTTGATGTAGCCACCATTAGGACTAGCTTTTTGGGCTGTACCAGTTTTACCAGCAATACGATATCCCGGAATTTGTGCCGCCTTCCCACTGCCTTCAGTAACAACAGTTTCCATCATTTCTACAACCTTTTGGGCTGTTGCGGCTGAGAAAATTTGGCGTGGGATGGTGCGAGTGGGTGAATCATGCATCTGCCCTTTGCTATCAATCAGCCCCCGAACTACATGGGGTGTGATCAACTTACCGCCATTGGCTAAAGCACCGTGCATTTGCACTAGCTGTAACGGTGTCATGGAAAAGCCTTGCCCAAAGGAAGTAGTAGCTGGTTCAATTGGCGAAGCCATAAATTCTTCTTGACTTTTGAGTTGACCGCCAACTTCAAAAGGTAAATCTGTATCAACTTTTTGTCCTAGCCCCAAGCGTTCCAACCAGTTGTAGTAAATTGAAGGCTTTAAGCGTTGGATAATTTGCACCATGCCAATGTTGCTGGAATATTGCAAAATCTGAGCGATGCTGATTCGCCCATTAGCATTATTCATGGCATTTTTGATGGTGTAATTAGCTACTCGAATAGAACCGGAGTCATTAAACATATCATCTGGTTTGATGACACCATTTTCTAGAGCGATCGCCACATTCAAAGGCTTAAAAGTCGATCCCGGTTCATAAAGATCCGCCACTGTCCAGTTTTTAAATAGCGAGATATTAGCTTTAGCGTATTCATTAGGGTCATAAGTAGGTTGAGAAACGAGGGCGAGTAAGGAACCATCCAACGCATCCATGACAATTACTGCCCCACGTTTGGCGTCAAACTTTTCCATTTGTTGTTTGAGTGCAACGCGAGCAATTCGTTGCAGACGGCTATCGATAGTGAGTTGCAGTCGCAAATCATCAAAATGCAGAAAACCTTCAGGCGCATGATCAGGCATCAGGGCCCCATTACCCGACCGACTGAGCCGCACCGTTTGCACAGGACGTTCTAGCAACTTCTCTTGAGAGTATTCCACACCTGCTTGACCACGACGGTCAACATTCACATAGCCCACCACATCCGCAACCAAATCATCTGGCGGGTAATATCGGGAGTATTTTTGAATCCACTCCAAGCCATTTAAGCGCAAAGAGATGATGCGATCAATCATTTCTTCCGGTAGGGCTGGGGCAAGTATAATTCCGCTTCTTTTGCTTTGAAAAGTTTTTACCAATTCAGCAGGATCTTTTGCCAATATTGGGGCAAGTCGCTCTGCCATATCTTCATTAGACTTATCAAACAGCTTGGGATGAGCGTATAAAGTATATACAGGACGGTCAATCGCCAAGAGATTACTATTGCGATCTACCACCGGGCGACGGGGCATAAAAGGTCGCAAATTCACCATTTGCTGGTTTCGCGCCTGCTCTGTTAACTTTGTCCCCTTGACAATTTGTAGATTATACAAGTTGACACCCAACCCCAACCCTGATGCCATTAACACGCCCCATACTATAAACAGTCGGGACTTAGTATTGGATGTTTGGTCTTGGATATTAGAGGCTAATTTTCCCAAAAGCCCTCGTTTATAACCCTTTTGTCGCCTTGTGAATGCTGCATTCCGAAACTTTCTGAATTTTGTTGTGCTTGGTGACTTCTGCATTGGGTTCGTCCTTTGTCATTTATCTTTTGTCATTTGCCACAAGTCTGAGTCCTAATGACTAATGACAAATGACTAATGACTTTTAAAGATTAGTATCCCAGTGGCGAGAGTGTTTGCTGTTGCGTTTCAGAATTTGGCGTTGTGTTAGATGATGCTAGCTTAGGACTATCAGATACTGGAGGCAAGAAAATCATCCCTTGAGGAGTCGGCGATACCAGCCCTGCTGTTGGTTGTTCTGCTTCCTCAGCCATTTTATTTGTCAACGTCGCGTTGGTTGTTGTTAGCAGTCGCTCATGACGTTGGAGGTTTTGCAGTCTGCGATATGACTGACTCCAAAGCTCTTGGGAATATACTGTCCAACCATACACAGCAAGTGTCGATGCTACTAACAAAAACGCCAAAACTGTCGAATAACGATGAAAGGTATACAAGCGCAGCAACCACAAAGGTGCCGCTCCAGAATTAGGCATTATGGGAAGGCGAAGAAAATCTACCTCCGGAGTCTTCTGGTTCGCACTCGACTGCTGATTAAGATTTGGCAGTTGTTGTCTACTCAACTCTTTCACCGATTTCGCTATAACTGCCTGATTTGGAGGAGAAACCGCTAAATTTTTCGAGGAACGCTGTTGTCTTTGAGAGGATACTGGTGCGGCTTGGGTAGCTGGTGTAGAAGCGCTCCGTGTTGCTGACTCCATACGCGCAGAGCGTCGCTTCCCTAAAGAAAGGATAGAATCTCGCCGGAACCAATTACCCCTTGTAGAAACAGCAGATTTACGAGCAACTACCATAATTTTTTTTAGATGGAAAATACTGTACTTTAGATTGATTGTCTTGATTGTCTGTTTTTGCTTAGGTTAAAATCGCCTTCTGTGCAACAAGCACACATAACAGACTACACCCTTTTAACAGTTCTAATAGGTAGCTGTACCAATGTTTGCATCCTCTAGATATTGCAATGTTTGCAATCAGCGATTAGCAACTGGATAGCTTACCCTTTAGGTATCGCATCTAAAGTATGGCAACACGGGGCAGCAAGATGCAATACTCCGTGAAAAAAATAAAATTTTTTGCTATGATACTTCGGTTTGCTGGAAAATTTGATAATTTCAGTTTTGGTACTGAGTTAAGAGAAACTAATCAAATAGCTGTATGATACGTAATCCCAAAAAGAATACCCCAAAGGATTGTTTTTTTTGAGTTTGTAATCTTGCAGCATTTAAAAAAAAGCAATAAATACGGTATCGTATTCAACAGGTGAAAAATTGTTCTAGCCACAATTGGTGAAAGAGGAGTTATGAAAACAAAAATCTTTGGTTTTGCTCTAATGTTAAGTCTGGCTGCAATTCTCGGAGCCTGTGAAGGTGGTGGTGGTGGTAGTACGACTACTACTCCTGCTGCAACAGGTGAACCAACTGATGCACCTGCTACTGGGTCTAGCCCTGCTGCTACTACACCACCTACTTCCGCAGCTACTCCCGCAGCTACTCCCACTCCCACTACTACTCCTAAATAAGGCATTCTAAGCTTTAGTTTAAATCATGCCCAAAACAGCTTAGTAACAACGCTGGTCACCAGATAGTTTGAATTAATTAGGTTTACGTAAAAATCTGTATCTTTCTGTTGGTGTATCAGAGCCTAGAGTTTACTCAAATATCAGCTAAGTAGGGCAGTAAGTAGAGGACACTGGTGATGAGGGTTATGTCCTCAACCAAGTGTCCGCCTGGAATTCTCGCCTGACCGAACCTTGTTCCAAGTCTAAAGGAGTTGAGTTGTGTAAATCTAAGTCATCTTATGGGTAAGGTACTTCCCTCGTTTGGTGTTTGAAATGGCTTAGACTCCTGAGTTTTGAGAGAAGAAAACAATTCATCGCGATCGCTGGCAATTGCTCTTGAGCATTCCCTGTGTCTATCCTGTATCAGGAGAGACCTGGTGATGTTCCTTGATATTGCCAGATTTTTATTGGGAAAATTTGTAACTTTGGTAATTGGGCATTAGGCATTGGGCATGGGAAAAACAGATTTTCATCCTGCGTTGTGAACGCAGTTCCAGAGATGGGGAGAGTTAAAGCGAGAAAGGCAATACAATTAATAGGCTTAATTGTGATTAGTACAACCTTGGTTGCCTTAAGTAGCTATTGGGGATCAGTAGTGATAGCATTACCGCCACCAGAGGATACACCAGAAGAAATATTACGCACAAAGATTATCATAGAAGCGCGATCGCCTATTGATGGAAAATTCCTAACAGCTGCCGAATACGCCCAATTGCAAGCGCAGCTGCAAGAAGCCCCGCTCCCAAAACTAGACCCCAAAATTCGGGAACAGATTTTCTTGCTTCGCTTACGTAAAACGTTACTTCAATTTTTCCCATTTTTAAATTTTTGATAAATTAGTCATTAGTGATTCATCCTCTGCTCCATGACGCCACTTGCTTCTCCCTACAGCCCTTCTCTACGAGACGCTCCGCGAACGGGCATCCTACGGCAGGCGCTAGCCTCTCACGAATGGGAGAAGGGGAGCCACTGCGTTGCGTATTTTCCTCCCGTTGTAGCAAGTGGCGTGAGACGCGCAAGGGACGAGCCGCCAAACATTGGTGTCAACTTAAGAAAAAATCTGCTTTGAGAGGACGTTTTGCCCTCATCCCCTAACCCCTTCTCCCAACTTGGGAGAAGGAGAACTAGA
>NZ_JBALGC010000107.1:0-124496 GCF_036916575.1 Nostoc sp. | reverse complement strand
AGCACCGAATTTTAATTACTGTACCGTATATGCTGCGCTGTTTCTTGAATCCTTTACCAGTAAGCATTTCAAGACTTAACGGGAAAAGTCAGATGCTGCCCTTGTGTTCGTGCTGCTTTGTCAACACCCGTCGCAACGTATCTTTGCGCCAGGAGATGTTAAAGTATTGGCTCAACATCTGGAAGCAAGCCAGGGAAGCATCCAGCGGCCCTCTACCCTTGATATAAGGATATTTATTTTTGTTTACCCTTAGCTGCTGGTTCTTCTGTGACAGTAATTTCTGAAGCGTAGGGAATCTCTGCGGGTAAAAGTGTTTTTGGTGTAAGAGGGGCAAGATTTTCTCCAAGTATTGACTTGGGTAACCCCACTAGACGCATACTTGGATTAAATTTCAGCTTGGGGTTGAGATCATCCAACTCTAGGCGACTCCCCACAGGAAAGTAAACACTCGAACTACTGCTAACTAACCACAAGAATTCTGAATCTAACTGCTGGAGAGATGCTTTGCGTGTAGGGAATGTTTGGATAACTGCTGCTTGAGTTGCTGTGCGGGCAAGTTTAACTAAATTCCTGCTACCATCTGCCCGACGACTCAGTTCCTCCATCAGCAATTCATATACTTCTATTAGGGAGGCAGTATTGTCTAATGCTTGGGCAAAAGCCTTCTCCTGCTGAATCAATGCCAGAAAATCAGCGATCGCCAGATTAAAGGTGATAACTTCAGTAGAAGCGATCGCAGTTTCACAAGCAATACCCCGCACATGACTTACCCAACCCAAAACCTCTCCTGGTGAGAGTAACTTTAGTGTCACCGGATTTTGTCCTTGGGAATTGTAGCCTAATAAACGTGCTTGTCCTTGGTAGATAATGCTAATCTGATCGGGCATTGTTTCCCGTGCTACTATTAGCTGCCCGATGCGATAGCGGCAAAATTGCACTTTGGTGAGCCAATTTTCTAAAACATTTGCTGGCAGATAATTGAAAGGAAACAGTTCAGCAACAAATTCTTGAATATCAACGGTTGTATTTGTCATCATTTTGCATCCAATTTTAATTTCTCTTCTTTCTTCGTGCTCTTTGCGTCCTTTGCGGTTCGTTCCTTTACCCTATGCAGCTTCTTGAACCTGTGCTGGTTTGGTGTTGATTCCCATCCAGATTTTTTCTTCAGGTGAGAGTTGACTTAGTTGCTGTTTAAACCAAATTTCAAAATTCTCTTGCAGCAATCGTTGGCGCATAAAATCGTCCAACTGTGCAGTTATAAACTTTTCCACACGTACAATCACCCATGATTCTCCAAAGGGTATAGGTGCTTGAACTATACTCACTTGACTTGTGCAAAGTAACTGAGCAAAATTGGGGGTAATAGTACCAAGTTCCACTGGGCCAATGATGCCACTTGTATCAGCTTCTGGCCCTTGAGAATATTCACGCGCTAGTTCAGCAAATGACTGTTCTCCTTCTGTAATTCGGAAGAATAGCTCGTTAGCAGTTCCTCTATTTTCAGTCCGAATTAAAGAATAAATGACTTTATCAAAATGCCTTTTGTATTTGAGAAAGTAAGATTCTAGTTGATGTCCCCAAGTTGCTTGTTTGAACTTTTCTACTCTGAACTTTCGGGTGGCGAAAAGTTCTAATTGTTCTTGAGTTAGACCGTAACGTAAGCACCAATCTTGAATTTTTTGCTTGGTTGTCAAATCCCACTGCTGATAAAATTGCTCTAGAGCCTGAGTTATTTCGGCATGTGTGCAGGTGATGGGTGCGATCGCAGATTCGATGATGCTCTGAGATAATAATTGCGGAATTAGGTTGTAATTAGCTAAGAAGGGGATTATTTCTGGCGGTAAGAGACCGCAATCGCCTAGTTGTAATGTTTTATTCATATTTTTTTGTGCAAATATTTGAGCTATGCAGCCATAAAATTTAAAAATTTTCAACACAGCCTTAGCTGTTTGGTTGGTTTTATGGTTGCCGTGTTCAGAACCTATTGTTTAACCGTGAATCTAAAATAAGCTATTTTCTCAATAAACACAGCATGAAAAAGACCTTAATAGTTAGGTGTTTGAAATTAAATTCCGGCTACTTTGTATTGTTTAGTCATAAAAAGTCTCATAACTCACCATTGGCGTCATCAAGAATGAGTTTGATCAAATAAAGGATGTATGAAGAAGTAGGCGAAAGCTTGCGTCAGGCAATAGTTTTGGCAAACCTTGGCCATACCCAAAAAGTTGTTGTAATTGATACAAAAAAACCTCTGAGTTACCAGAGGTTTTTTACGGTTAACTTGATGTTTTTAGCAGTCTTTAGGCGATCGCTGGTATGATGTAATTACGTTGCCTAAAGTGTGGAATAAAAGCAGCAAAGTTCAGGTATGATTCTCTGCCGCTTGCATCATTTGCATACCCTTGAAAGCACTGCTATACAATACTTTCAAGTACTACTAATCACTGGCAATGCCTAAACTTAAGCAGGGATGATCGTCGATTGAAAATTCACATTGTAGTTAGTGCTACCAGTGAATTCAGTGACCTGCAAGAAGTAGTTACCAGATCCATCAACGAGGAGCTGTTCTGGAGTAATACCTCCCCTACTAGAGCTGGCAATTTCCTCACCTGCATCGACGATACGATTGTTGTTAAAGTCTCGAATCACTCGGATATCAGCATCGCTGCTTAATCCGTCTAATCTAATGTCAACCCTCTGAAGTCTTCCTAAAGAGAAGCTATAAACATCGGTAGTGTTCTGGTTATTGACGTTACCTGTACGAGTGATGTTACCTACCGCTGACAAGTCACCAATTATAAATTCCTTAGGTAGAAGGTTGCTAGAACTGGCTGAAACTGGAATAGTTCCAGAAGGTTTAGTTGCAGACAAGGCTAAATCGTAACTGACATCGCCTGAACTACTAGCAAAGCGAGATACTTCAGCAAAAAAAGTACCTGAGCTAGTTTTAAAGTTAATTGCGTCATCTTGGTTGAGTGCCCGAGTGGAAACAAGTCCAGCTTGTCTGTCAAAACTATCTAGTACACCGTTATTGTTAGCATCTCGAAACAATGCGATGTCGGCATCATCGCCAGCGCTGATATCTGTCAAAGACAGGTTGATGTTGCTGGCATTGGTGATTTTGAACTGAAAGACATCTGTGGGTTCAGATGCATTCAAATTAACGTTATCCTTAACAACAGGAGTGCTACCTAGTGTACCAAGATCGTAAAGTGTCATTTTTTTGTCCTTTAGGTGTTAATTGTGATGTGGTCAAGTTAAGATTAAGTTGTGGTTTGCACATATGTAAACCTCCGATTTAAATCGGTATTTACTGGATGTAGCAGCTTATAGTTTGATGAAAATAAAGAAAATTTATTATTTTCAATAGAGCCTTAGCTGTTTGGTTTTGTGCTTGCCGTGTTCAGAACCTGTTGTTTAACCATGAATCTAAATTAAGCTGTTTCTTCAATAAACACAGCATGAAAAAGACCTCAATAGTTAGGTGTTTGAAAGGAAATTCAAAGTGCTTTGTATTATTTAGTCATAAAAAGTCTTATAACTCACCTTCGCGTCATCGAGAATGAGTTTGATGAAATAAGGAATGTGTGAAGAAGCAGGCGATCGCTTTGGCAAACCTTTGTCGCGCCAAACCAATGTTGTAATTGATACAAAAAAATAGTTCACAAGTGCGATCGCAATCAGTAACCGTTTGTGACGGAAGGCATCAACTAGCGCGTCCGTTGGCGTTTATGCTAGAATTCCAGCAATACTAGTACAACACGGTGGAAATAAACAGACCATTCAAAATGGCACAAAAGTCCAGAATACAATTCTTTTTACTTTTGACTTTTGACTTCTGCCTTGCGGTACTAGTGGTTAATAAAGCAATACCTATTTGAACTGAATTCCAATGGCGATCTGGGGTTAAGAAAATTGCCAAGTAAGGTTTAAAAACATCTCGCACATCGCCCAAGGAAAGGTTGAGCCAGATATAAACTATCAAAAGATGTGCTTTTAAAATCACCCTTTGAATGTTTATAACCACCAAAAAGCAGGTTATTAATCTTGCGTTTAAGTTTTTGCATAAATCTGCTTTGGTCTTGTTTGATTACTTTTAATAACAAACATTAATAATTTGTCATATCATTCGTCTACTTCTTAAGACTGATTTTAACTAAAACAATTAAATACATTATTTAAAAAATAAATGATTTAAGTATGATTTAATAGTCTAAAGTTTGATATTAGCAAAAAATCTCTAAGGACTATGCGTTGATTAGTAAAGCTTTTAATGAAAGCAGACGGACGGTAGTGTTTGATTGGTTCTGTTCATAAAGTTTTAATCATACTGTAGGTAGATTCCAAGTAAATGAGAGAAAATCCAAAATAATATTACAAATAGTAATAATTTTTGATTGTAAATGAGTATACTGTATCGCTGTTCCCAGAGATGGGAAAATGGTTTTTATGAAAAGTAAGCGCTTGCTTTTTCTTGCTGACTTTCCATCTGCACAACTTGATAAAGACTCTTCTCAAACTTTAGTCCAAGTACCGCCTTCACCGGATTGTGAAGTTTGTGTAATTGTTCCAGTCCGCAATGAAGCTCAGACATTGGTAGCAAGCCTTACTGCCTTAATACATCAAGTTGATCTAGAAGGACAGCTTTTAGATCCCAGACGCTATGAAATAATTTTGTTGGCAAATAATTGTAGCGATGATTCAGCAGCTATAGCCCGGAGTTTCGCGGGGCAACATCCAGATATAGCACTGCATGTAGTTGAAAAAACTCTGCCACCTGCACAAGCCTATATTGGTCGAGTGCGGCAGATTTTGATGGATGAAGCATACCGCCGTTTGTCTAGTTTAGGACGTACAAGGGGGGTAATTGCTTCAACTGATGGAGACTCGCAAGTAAGCCCAACTTGGATTGCTGCCAACCTGTACGAAATTACTTGTGGTGCTGATGCTGTAGGTGGGCGAATTCTCACTGATCGCGCCGAGCGCTCCAATCTAGACCCCTACACCAGAGCTTGTTATCTGCGCTATGTAGGCTACCGTTATTTAATTGCAGAGTTGGAAACTTACCTCGATCCCAATCCCTATGACAGCTTTCCCCGCCACCATCAACACTATGGAGCAAGTTTGGCAGTAACAGCAGAAATGTACGCACTAGCAGGAGGCTTACCGCCAGTACAGACTCTTGAAGATGTAGCGTTTTATCGTGCTTTAGTGCGAGTAAACGCTCGTTTTCGCCACAGTCTGTTAGTGCAAGTAATAACTTCGGCAAGACAAATCGGACGCGCTAGCGTTGGTATGGCGAACCAGTTAAGTCAGTGGGCAGAAATGGGACGGCAACAGCAATCATTTTTAATAGAGTCAGCGGCGGCTATCGAAACTCGTTTTGTTGCACGTCGCCAATTACGAGTGATCTGGTGCTGCGCTCTCAATGGCTATCAGCCAAGTCATCCCAGCGTCGCGTCCTTGGCAGAGATGCTGGGAATTTCGGCCCAATGGCTTGTCGAGAAATTAACGCAACCTTATACCTTTGGTGAGTTGTTTGAACTAGTCGAAGAACGCCAGCAAGAAGAACAAACTTGGGCTTCACGCTGGAAAGAAGTGGATATTAAACAAGCAATTGGGGATTTGCGCTTGCGTCTTAAGAGTTTGCGTCAGTAATTGCTAACGGGAAGCGTTACCCGAAAGTAGGGCAACGCTTCCAAATATAAAAATATCCCATTGCTTTTTAGGCAGCAGAGAGCAGGGGAAGGAAAAGTCCTTTTAATTCGATAAATTGGATAATTGATTTTTTGGAGTTCGCCTACAGTAACGCTTAGGGAGATTCAAAGCCGTTTCTTCCAAAAGGTAAAACTAAACACCAAAAAATAAGACTCATTTTATTTCTCAGACTCGCTCGAATAAATCAAGTCGATATTCTTCCTCGCGTTGACCTTTTAAGTGCCGCAGTTTATTCGGGGTCAACTCAAAAAACGAGTCATGAACTTCATCTCCGCTCAATGGATAATCACGGACATGGAGTGTCCAATGAACTAAAAGTAGATGTCCTCCAGGTTCCAAGTGTTCTAAAATGTACTGTTGCGATTTTTTCAGGTCTTCCCAGCTCAAGTAATAGCCAACTTCCGAGATTAGAGTTAAATCAAACATTTCATCTGGAAATTGCTCTGGGACACGCATAATTTGGAACCTGACATTGGAAAGATGCTGACAGCGCTCTATTGCTCTACTTTGAGCTATTGTTGATACGTCAATCGAGAGGAGTGAGTCACAACGCTTTTGGAGTTTCTCAGTTAAAACACCAATAGAACCACCCATTTCAAAGGCAGAGCGATAGCGCTCTTTAGGTAAAGCTGCGATTGTGGCAGCATATTTGTTAGCTTCGTATTCACTCGTCTCAAACTTCCACGGGTCGGGATCTTCGGTGTAGAGTTTATCGAAGTAGCTGGGTGGTAAAGAATCAGATTGTGACGGGTTCATAGGTTTTCCTCTATATAAACTTCCCAAGGATGAGTAAAGTTCGCTAACATTTCGGCACTCAGGCGAAAGCCTTCTGGGTCATCGTCAATTAAATCTGTAATTTGGGAACGATAAGCAGCGATCGCTTGCTGTTTCAACTCCACCACTGCGCTAATATTTAACCGCCAGGTTGTCACTTCCAGAGATGCTGGCAAACTCCCCCGTTGCTTACAGTCCCAATCCCAAATAGGATATTCAATCAATCGGGGGGATAAGCGCAAATCATCCAGCGCTGCTTTAATTAACTTCCACGTTGCTCGGTGGTCTGCATGAGGGTCATATCGCCACGGCAAAAAGATAATTTCTGGGGCGATTTCTGTGATAAAAGCACGACAACTAGCTACTGCACTTTGATACTGTGTTGTAATTGACCCATCTTGCATTCTCCAGAAGCTGACAACATTTGTCTCTAAACCTAGTAATTTCATTGCTGATAGCGTTTCCGCTTCCCGCAATTCCCGGAGTCTATCTGCGGTATATTTCTGAGAACGAGGGTGTGAAAGTGTACCATCACTGACAACTAATACTTGCACATGACAATTTAAAGACCGTAACAGAGCGATCGCACCTCCACAACCTAATGTTTCATCATCAGGATGGGGTGCGACGATTAGCGCCGGACTACAAGCGATCTCTTTAATTGAACGCCAAGGCAAAATACTAGGATTGTTTAGTGGTAGTCCAATCAAGCTAGATTTATTCATCGTTCCAAAGCAAATTAGCAGGATTACTTTTACCCAAGACATACTGCCCTACATTTGCCAAGGATGCATCAAAAGCAGGTTGACGCAGATACAAAGTCAAATCTCGGATGATGCGTTCCATCGGATTTGGTGGCATTAAGCCACGAGTCCCAACAGAACGTTCGCACAACTGCATCACATCAATGCAAATTTGTTCAATTGCTGTCCTCACCATATTTGCATAGGCAACAAGTTGGTCTGCTTGCGGGTGGGGAACTGTGGGATAGCCACCAAATATAGGTGCATACGCTGCTACCTTATCCGCAGCCCCCTGCAGCCAGAGATTACCACTTTCAATGGCGATTGCCATTCTGCCAAGCCGTTCTTTTTGATATGGATCGTTCGTATATTCCAAGTCCTGGAGATACTGGCGAGTCAGGTTAAACAGTGCTTCTGCCCCACCTAATTGTACAGCCGCAAACCGAATCACCCCAGCAGATAACCAAGGCTGTCGATAGTAATCTCCTGGCTGTCCAATTAAAGCGCTTTGATCCAACTCTACACCGCTAAAATCTACTTTATAACTAGCAGTAGCTCGCATCCCAGATGGTTGCCACCAAGCTGGATCGCTAACTGTTGTCACTTCGTCCATCGGCACAATGCATATTTGCCAACCGCCGTCTGGCAATACTCCATTAACAAAAGGACGTTCCACATAGCCTGCGCCAGTACAAAAGGTTTTAGAACCTTCCAACCGATAACGCCCATTTTCATAAGGAATTACCTTCACACCATCTGAGGCTTCGGCATTCCAAACGCCAAATATTTTATGATGCTCGCGGGCATCACGAGCGTAGCTTGTGATTTGTTCTCCAGTACCAAAGGTCTGAATTAGTTGCAGAGCGTTGATATGTCCTTCATAAATTCGCCCAACTGCTAGATTGCCATGCCCTATCTGTTTTAATAGTATTAGAAGCTCGTAGGTAACATTAGCATCTATTCCTGCACCCCATCCGCCTAATTCTTTTGCCAATGGTGCAGCCAACAATCCAGCCTTAGCAATCAACTCAAGCTCGTGCTTGGGGAAAGCACCATTGTAATCTATTACACTGGCATTATTTGCACAATAGTCAGCAATTTCTGTGGCACGTTTGAGATCCAGAGTCATGTTGGAATCATGCCATTTTGGAATGACGACATTCTGTGGTAGTTGGATGCTAATAACCGACTCCTTTGTATAATCTTTCTTTATGCATTGTTGATAATAATCAAATTAAGTCAATTAATACCTCTATCTTTTGTGTGATTATATACTCAATAAAAAGAGAGAAAATTAAAATACCTTTAAGAGGATGTTTAACTGTCCCATCGCTTATTTCGATCTGACCTTTCTTTCTTACTGACTAAAGAGGCAGTTCTTAGCAGGGAGCAGCTCTTGCAGGGGGAGAAAAATTTTGGAATTCCCGTGGCTTTAAGGGTTTCAAGCCCCTAAATTTATTTCTGCTCAAAGTAAAAATATTTATTTCGAGACGCGTTCGCGGAGCGTCTCGTAGAGAAGCGCTAGAAATAATACGCCCAGGCGAGACGTTTCCATTAGCTATTCGTTTTTATTCTAAGCCCCTCTCTTACAAAGTTCAGATGCCAACGGCGGGAACCGCCGCTCTGACTTTGCGCTAAATTTATTTATGGGGTTCTCCCCCCAGCAAGAACTGCAAGACAGCCCCTTTTCCTGTTGACTAATGACACAAGAAGCTACGACAGACAAAAAGACAGTCAATGCGACTTTTAGGATGTCGCCTCAAGACTGGGAAACCCTGAAAAACAAAGCCTCTCAACTAGGAATAACTCGAATGGAGCTTTTTACCCAGATAGCGAGGGGGGAAATCAAGCTAGAGCACGGGTTGCTCCTCAAAAGGTTTGCCCCCTGCTAGTTAGACGAACTCTAAAACTTTTATCTGGAGTGAAATCAACTCCTTGTTCTGCAACGCTTGTACCGCTGACGTAATAGTAAACATCAATTCCGTTTGAAAGTAGAGTACCACCAGTAACATTAAGTCTAAATGTAGCTTTTTTGTCTTTTTCAGAAGCACTTACAGCAGTGATTTTAATGGTAAGTAGATTATTTACTTTGCCAGTCGGATTGCTGCGATCGCTATCAATATAAGCAGCATTGAGTCCGTTTTGGTTGTTAGAAGAATCGAGCTTTGTGTTGAAGTATTGAGCGGCGATTGCCTGTCCTAAAGCTTGACCGTTATTTCCACCTACCTGTACTTACTGTAACGCTGTTATTTGTAAAGTTGCTATTTAACATAAGCAGTCCTAACCAACACGAGAGCTTCTCGATAGACGAGAATATTGTTCACACCAAGAGGTGGTGAAACAGCATTTATTTTCCATAAACAGTCGATAATGTAAATAAATGTAATAAAATCCTCAGGCAGGACAGAAGCATCTATGCGTGTAATTTTAATGACCGGTAAAGGCGGCGTGGGCAAAACTTCCGTTGCTGCTGCAACTGGGCTTCGTTGTGCGGAACTAGGCTATCAGACATTGGTTTTAAGTACAGATCCCGCTCACTCCCTGGCAGACAGTTTTGACATCGAAATGGGACATATACCCCGAAAAATTCGCCCAAATTTGTGGGGTGCAGAACTGGATGCGCTGCAAGAACTGGAGGGAAACTGGGGTGCCGTGAAACGTTACATTACCCAAGTTTTACAGGCAAGGGGTTTAGAGGGCATACAGGCGGAAGAATTGGCAATTTTACCAGGCATGGATGAGATTTTTGGCTTGGTAAGGATGAAACGCCATTACGATGAAGGTGAGTTTGATGTCTTAATTATCGACTCAGCCCCCACGGGCACAGCACTGCGCTTGCTGAGTTTACCTGAAGTCGGTGGCTGGTATATGCGCCGTTTTTACAAACCATTTCAAAACATTTCGGTGGCACTTCGACCTCTGGTTGAACCTTTTTTTAGACCGATTGCTGGTTTTTCGCTACCAGATAAAGAGGTGATGGATGCACCTTATGAGTTTTATGAACAAATTGAAGCTCTGGAAAAAGTATTAACAGACAATACTCAAACCTCAGTGCGTCTTGTTACTAATCCCGAAAAGATGGTGATTAAAGAATCTCTGCGTGCCCATGCTTATCTGAGTTTGTATAATGTCGCAACAGATTTAGTAGTGGCTAATCGGATTATTCCTAGCGTTGTCCAAGATCCATTTTTCCAACGTTGGAAGGAAAGTCAGGAGCAATATCGCCGGGAAATTCATGATAATTTTCACCCTCTACCTGTAAAAGAAATTCCCCTGTTTTCTGAGGAAATGTGTGGATTGGCTTCATTAGAACGCTTGAAGGAAACCCTTTATAAAGATGAAGATCCGACTCAGGTTTATTATAAAGAAACGACTCTTAGAGTCGTGCAAAAGGAAAATCAATACAGCTTAGAACTTTACTTACCTGGTATTCCTAAAGACCAAGTTCAACTGAGTAAAACTGGAGATGAATTAAACATTACTATTGGCAACCATCGTCGTAACTTAGTTTTGCCGCAAGCCTTAGCAGCACTACAACCAGCAGGGGCAAAGATGGAAGAGGACTATCTGAAAATCAGCTTTGCTGACAATATAAGTGTTTAAGTTTGTTGCTCCAGCAATGTTTGACAACAACTCAAAACTAAAAATCAAGAATCTTTTCTTGTAGCTAGTACAGACGCAATTATTTTAGCGTCTGTTTTTATAATGTTTGGGTGAATTTTGATAAAGGGTAAATAAATATTTTGATTAATGATTTGCCCGTAGTTGTACTGAAGACAAATTGATTAAATAAATCTCAAAATGGCTTTAGATTTAATTATGCCAGTTTGCGAATTATTAATTTATTTTGTTATAAGCAATGACCTCTACCCCTGAACAAGATTTGCCCTTATGTCACCATCAAGAAAGTTTACTACGCCGGATTACAAACCGTATTCGACGAAGCTTAGAGTTGGAAGAAATTATCACAGTCACAACGGCAGAGGTGCGATCGCTACTAAAAACTGACCGAGTGATGATTTACAAATTTCATGCCGATGGCAGTGGTCAGGTCATTGCTGAGTCAATTTACAAAAATCGGTTGCCGTCGCTAGTGGGATTGAATTTTCCTGCTGATGATATTCCACTTACTGCCCGTGAACTATTTATCAAATCACGGGTGCGTTCTGTTATTAATGTTGATACTCAAGAGATTGGTCAAAGTCACCTACGTGAGTTAGAAAATGGAGAAACCATCTCAGAGGAGATCCGTTACCGCCCTGTAGACTCCTGCCATATTGAATATTTGACGGCAATGGGGGTAAAGTCCTCTGTAGCAGCGCCTATTCTCTATCAAGATCAACTTTGGGGGCTACTGGTGTCTCATAATTCTCAAGCGCGTTTGATTTCAGAATATGAACTAGAAGCAGTACAGATGGTAGTCGATCAGCTATCTGTGGCGATCGCTCAAAGTACCCTCCTCACTCAAGCCCGTGAAAAAGCCGAACGTGAAGCTATCATTAATCGCATTTCTACACTACTGCATTCACTACCCACAATTGTATTACAGCCAGCCTTAGAAGCGGCCGTTGCTGCATTTGATGGTGTTGGTGGCAGGCTTTGCATTAGAAATGAAGCTTTTGATTTCCACAATGGCAACGTAACCAGCTTAACAGAATGCTTAGTACCAGGAAATAGTTGTATCAAGCTTTATATCTGTGGACAGCAACCTGTGATGCCAGAACAAACTATATATCCACTGATCGAGCAGTATAGTGTCTGGCAGGAACACTATAAGTCTAGTAAGTACGATGTTTGGGCGATTTTAGATATATATAACACTCCTAGCTTGCGAACTTTGCAAGTTGCTTTTCAACCAACTAAAATTCGCAGCATGTTGATGATCCCACTCCAGTATCGTCAGCAGTTGCTGGGCTATTTAAGTATTTTCCGCAACGAAATAGATACAGAAACCCTATGGGCGGGGCAGTATGACAGCGATCAAAGGCAATTATACCCCCGACAATCCTTTGAAGTTTGGCGCGAATCTAAAAAGGCACAAGCTCGCAAATGGACACTTGAAGAGATTGAATTGGCTAGAGACATTGGTAAACACTTTGCTTCAGCAATTCAGCAGTATGAACTTTACCAACAGGTTCAAACCTTCAATGAAAATTTAGAAAAACAAGTCAAAAGGCGTACACTTGAACTGCAACGGACAGCGGAACAACAACAGGCTGTATTTAAAGTTATTGCCGAAATTCGTGAGTCTCTTGACACCGATACTATTTTTCAAACAACCACTAAAGAGGTTTGTCAATTAATCAAAGCTGATCGTGTTTCTGTTTATCGTTTTGATTCTGATTGGGGTGGGAAATTTGTCGGCGATTTTGAGGCTGCTAGTCCATATTGGTCGAATCAATCGGTACTAGGAATTAATACTATTTGGAATGACACCTACTTACAAGACACACAAGGAGGGCGCTACCGCAACAATGAAACATTTGCGGTGGATGACATTTATAAGATGGGATTTGCTCAATGTCATATCGACAATCTAGAGCAGTTTCAAATTCACGCTTTTGTGCTTGCTCCGATTTTTGTTGGGCAGAAACTTTGGGGTTTGCTGGCAACTTATCAACACACTGGGCCTCGCCAATGGAAAAAATACGAAATTAACTTTTTCAGCCAGATTGCTGGCCAAATAGGTGTAGCACTCCAGCAAGCTGAATTACTTACGCAAACAAAACAGCAGACGTTAAGTTTGCGACAAGCAGCAGAACAACAACAGATATTGTTTGAAGTTGTTGCCAAAATTCGGGAATCTCTTGATCTAAAGACAGTTTTTGCTGCAACTGTCTATGAAGTCCGTCGCTCTTTGAATGCTGACAGAGTGATAGTATACCGCTTTGACCCGAATTCCGAACTCGATGAAGGTGAAATTGTTTCAGAGGGTGTTTTGCCAGAGTTTACTTCTGCTTTAACATTAAAAATTCAAGACAACTGCTTTAAGAAGAAGTATGATGCCCTCTATCGTCGGGGACGCATCCATGCGATCGCTGATATCCACAACTCTGGACTGAATGTTTGTTATGTCAAAATGCTGGAGCAACTCCAAGTTAAAGCCAATTTAGTTTTGCCACTGGCTAAAAGTAATCAACTGTGGGGTTTGTTGTGCATTCACCAGTGCAACCAACCGCGTGAATGGCAATCCTCAGAAATCCAGTTCGCTACCCAAGTTGCTGCACAGCTTTCTGTAGCACTGGAACAAACTGATTTACTTGAACAAACCAAGCATCAGGCTGTTGATTTGCGACAAGCGGCAGAACAACAACAGGTATTGTTTGAAGTTGTTGCGAAAATCCGAAAATCTCTTGACTTAAATATGATTTTTCAGACTACCACTCAAGAAATTTGCAAATCACTGCAAGCGGATCGTGTGGCTGTCTATCGCTTTCATCCAGATTGGAGTGGTGAATATATCGCCGAGTTTGTGGGTGATGGGTGGGTAAAACTTGTAGGTTCTGATTTTAAGACAGTTTGGGAAGATAGCTATTTACAGGAAACCGAAGGTGGACGATATCGCCATAATGAAAGTTATATAGTTGATGATATCTATCAGTCTGGTCACTCAGAGTGTCACATTGCAGTTTTGGAGCAATTACAAGTAAAGGCGTATGCGATCGCACCTATATTTATCGGGCAACAGCTATGGGGCTTACTAGCAGCTTATCAGAATTCTGCACCCCGCCATTGGGAAGCCTCGGAAATTAAGTTCATCACTCAAATTGCTAATCAGCTTGGGGTTGGACTTCAACAAGCCCAATTACATAATCAAACCAAAGAGCAGACCCAAAAGCTGGCTCAAGCTTTGCATGATTTAAAGCAAACTCAAACCCAACTGATCCAAACTGAGAAAATGTCCTCACTAGGTCAACTGGTAGCTGGTGTTGCTCACGAAATTAATAACCCCGTGAACTTCATTTATGGCAACATCAATCATGTTAACGAGTACGCCCAAGATTTACTCAGTATACTAGACCTCTATTTGCAAGATTGTCCTAATCCCAGCCCTGAGATTCGCGATCGCTCTGAAGAAATAGACTTAGAATTTATCATGGAGGATTTGCCTAAAACTTTATCTTCTATGAAAATTGGCGTTGATCGCATCCGTCAAATTGTTTTGGGTTTACGGAATTTCTCTCGCCTAGACCACGCGGAAATGAAGCCAGTTAATATTCACGAAGGCATTGATAGCACGCTGCTAATTTTACAGCATCGCTTGAAAGCAAAACCCGAAAGTCCAGCTATTAAATTAGTCAAAGAATACAGTGACCTTCCCTTGGTAGAGTGCTATGCCGGGCCTCTGAATCAGGTATTTATGAATGTTTTGACCAATGCGATCGATGCTTTAGAAGATTACAGGGAATCTCAATCAAAATCTCATAGCAATCAAATTACTATCCGTACTGCTCTTGGAGAGCTTGAAGGCAATGTCAAAAGTGTAGTAATTCGCATTGCAGATAATGGCTCAGGAATACCCGAAGCCCTAAAGGCAAGAATCTGCGACCCATTTTTCACTACTAAGCCAGTGGGAAAAGGCACTGGTTTGGGGTTGTCAATTAGTTATCAGATTGTCGTAGATAAACACGGTGGTATGTTTAAATGTGATTCTCAGCCGGGGTTAGGTACAGAATTTTGGATTGAAATTCCGGTGCTACAAATCACCAAATTCTAAAAACAAAAACATAAATTCGTGTAGTGATTGTTTTAAAAGTCGCTACAATTTTTTTAACTTCTAAGTTGCACAGGCATAGCTAAATAGGTCATTTTAAAAGCACCCAATGGTGTAAAAATCACTGGAGTTAGGCTTTGATTCAAATGCATTTGAATTTCAGAAGATGGTAACTCTTTCAAGCCTTCCATCAAATATTTAATGTTAAAAGCAATTTCTATGTTTTCCCCAGAAATCTGTGCTGGCATTGACTCTCTACCACTGCCCACATCTTGAGCTTCACAAGATAAGGTAATTTCTTGGGCTTCGCTGTCAATAGTGAGCTTGACAATATTATTTTTCTGATCGGCTAGCACAGCAATCCGCTCCAAAGTGCTGACGAATTGTCGCCGTTCAATTGTCACTTGTCGCTCAAATTGGCGCGGGATTAGTTGTCGATAGGCAGGATATTGCCCTTCTAATGTGCGACTAGTCAAGCGTTGATTTTGCCATGCAAATACAACTTGACCTTGATCAAAATATAAAGCTATAGGTTCATCTGATGAAGCACTATGAGCTAGCATTCGTTGTAGTTCACGTAATGCTCTAGCTGGTACTGTCACTTCTAGTTGATTAGTTCCGTCTAAAGGACGCTCGTTGCTAGTTTCTACAACTGCTAGGCGATGTCCGTCGGTAGCTGCAAATTCTAGGGTATCTTGTTTAACTGTTAAATGCACTCCAGTGAGTACTTGCTTGGTTTCATCAGCACTTGTAGCAAACAATGAACCGCGTAAGCCCTCAATTAATGCGACGGTAGTAAGATAGAGTACTTCTGTTTTTTCAATTACAGGTAGTTCAGGAAATTCTTCAGGCCCCATTGCTCGTACTTGGTAATGTCCACTCTTGGGTGTGAGTGTGACAATTAAACCTTCTCCACTAGATGTTGCACCTGTGAGGGCTGATTCATCGTCTAGAGTGATTTCTCCTTCTGCAAGACGAGAGGTGATGTCTACAAGTAATTTAGCAGGAAGTGCGATCGCACCTCCTTGCCATACTTCTGCGTTAAAGCTGGTGCGGATTCCCAAGCTGAGATCAAAGGCTGTTAAGCTTACCTGGTTAGTTTCAGCATCCGCTTGGAGCAGCACATTGGCAAGTACTGGATGAGTCGGTCGTGAAGGTACTGCACGACTGACGAGTGAGAGGTTTGTACTGAGATCGCTTTGGGAGCAAACTAATTTCATAAGTCAGATTCAGCTGGTGAAGGATATCCTAACATCCTTATTGTTCATAGGCGAGTAAGGGTGATTGGGCATTCCCCATTCTCAGACTAAATTTTTTCGAGATGATTTTTCACGACAAACTTCATAAGTAGTCGAACAAAATTAATTATACAATGTCATTGTGAATGGAGCGTACTCCTACGGAGAAGCAAGCTACGCGGTAGCGTCTCCAAGAGTTGCGTAATAAAGCAATTCATTTGCGGTTTGGGATTGCTTCTCTACCAGACACTTCGTACCCTTCTCCTGACAAAGACCTACGCGAACGGGTTTTCCAAAGGACTGACTATACAAGCTTACAATATAATAATTAACGATCTACGGTCTAAGCTTGCTGCCTACAACACTGCCTTATCTTCCATTGACAAACTCACAGATGATGTGAAGAACGCAGAACAGGCTGTAATCGCAATATCAGAAAAAATGTTACTAGGAGTTGCCAGTCGTTACGGTAAAACTAGCCAGGAATACGAGATGGCGGGTGGTGTGCGACGAAGTAATACCAAAAAGAAACGAGCCACACTAGGCAATTCCAAACTCATCAATCCTTTAGCAATTGATTCTGTTCAGCTTTCTTCTGTAAATGGATCTATGAATGGGTCATCGCCTGCGATCGTAAGTTAGCTAAGATCCAATAGCAAATGGCACTCAGTTAAGATACAGCCCTTGCCCTAAGTGCTTCCCAGCCTGGGAGGGCTGCCGCTTCCAGGGGCTTGACGTTCCATTCTTATTTGTACACCTTTACATATAAAAGCGATAATGAAACTCTAGTGGATCATTTTTACCCACATATTTCAGGATATGTCCCACTTGCCTCGCTGCTCGAATGGTAATGGGTTCTCCTCGGTCGAACTGTGTATTGTTCCAGTTCATCTTTGTCAATGCCAAAATTTCCTGTGCTAGCGCTTTGGGCGTTTCTTCTACACTTTCACACCGAAACTTTAAGGGGCGTGGCACATACATACCTGGATAAGTGGAAAAAAAATCTACACTACCCCGTGTGTATAAAACGTGAGTATAATTATCCAAACTTAACAGCGTTCCTCGTAAAGGAGGATACTTTCCATAACGGAATAGTCTAGTTCCACCTCTACTGTCAAAGCTGATAAACTCAGCTGTATCAATACCATGTTTATCCAACGCATCCTGAAATCCTTCAAACTCCTCTGGTATAAATCGAGAAGTTTTATGCAGTACAACTCTTGCGGGTAAGTTACGATGTTCTCGGCGGTACTTTGCTAAGGCATTAGAAAGCAATTCGGATGCATCTGATGCTGGAAGATAAGGTTGGCGATCATCTTTTGATAATTCAGCTTGCCCTCCACGCAAAATAACTCCTTCTCCTCGCTCGTTGAAAATTTGAGCAGTGCTGGTTAGTAATTTTGAGCGATCAAGTGTTTTATAGAAGCTAATACCTACGTAGCATGTAGTCAAATCTCGTGAATTTCTGATTAGTCGCCAGGGTGTTCCCAAAGCTTTGTAATATAAAGCAGTATAGAAATTCCAAGCACGGGTTGCCTCATCCTGGATTGTCTGATCTTTCTGTTTGTGCTTGTTCTTACTTATCTTTGACTTCCTTTTTGCAGCGTTATAGGTTGAGGGTAAAATAATTTGTGTTGGCTTTCTTAATGCCATTGCTTTTGCTTTAAATAAATCATGAAAATCTAACTCTATTTCTTTTTGATTATTTTCATTACTAGAAGTCGGTTGATTATTATCAGTATTTTCTTCATCTACAGACATTTTTTCTAATAAGGATTCTGGTAATGCACATACTAAAACATCTGGACTAGTTTTCTCATCGATATATCGTAACTCCTCTATAAAAAAATTGACTGTTTCACTAATAAGTGTATTTACATCTTGAATCTGAAGAAGTTTGTCAATATCTTTATTCGATATAACTGCATTCCGTCTAGAATCCACCTTGATAGCCGCAGATAAATTATTTTCTTCTCCAAAGCCTGGAAATTCTGGAAAAAGGTATGGCTGCTTACTGTTCTTTGCTTCAATTCCCTGGCTGCATTTTTCGAGCCATATTTCTAAACCCTCGACTGTTTCGGATGAACCAACAATCCCTAATTTGATTTCCTTTGGGGCAGATGTACTGTCATAGTCAAGTGGTTTATAGTGCATCATTCCAAAGCGAATATCAATGTGTCGTCCACCATTGCCAAACTCTAGTTCGGGTTCTTGTAAAAATTCAATCTTCATTATTCATTTGAAATAAAGGTAAATCATTTAAAGACTCTTCTAACAATGCACTAGTTTCATCATCTTCGTTACTTAACCAAATGTCATCATCAATACCAACTTCAATCTCAAATTCTTCTAGCGGCTCAAAAAAGTGTAGAAATGGGTAATTTTGAATAAATAAATCACCTTGAGCAGGTGTAATCAAATATTCAGCCCACATTATAAGTTGACCAAATACCGCAGGATTTTTTTCAAGACGTTTTATTCCTGAAAGATGCTCCTTCTCAAACTTCTCTCTTGTGTAACCATCCCTTGTAAAAAAATATGTTGGTGTGATTTCCAGAAACCAATCAGAATCTACACGTATAAATTGTCCTTCAAAAGCAGAATGTCTGTAGTATGCTACTTCTGTGGAATTTTTCTTTAAGTAAGGCTGAAAAACATCTCGATGGGTTTTTTTGGAGAGACTTCGATAATAGTATCGACGTGCTGATAAGTCGTTAGTAGGTTTAAAATAGTAGCACCTTTTCTTTTGGTCGAACGATAAGTCGTCCTTAACTTTTTCGCGCAGTACCTTATTGAGTAACCAAACAAATTCCTGTTGTCGTTCAAGCCGATTTGATAGCGACCATTCGTCTACGCTATGCTGCTCAACAGTTCCCAAATCGCAAATTTCCGTCCAAGGTGCTTGGCGCAAGTGTGGAAACTAAGTACGAAATTTTCTTTCAACAACTACTCTTGTCCCAAATTTTGACCAACTTTCTGAAGCGCTGAACAAGCTTTAGATTCATCCTCTGTAAAGGTGTAAGCAGTGTAGAGATGCTCTGCAAGTTGAGAAACTCGCAACAGATTTGAGTATAATTTCTCAATCTTTGGTCGTGGTGCAAGGTAAAGTCCTGAGTTTTGGGGAACAGCCAGCTTAATTAGCGCATCTCTAGCGTTGACATCAAAACGATTAAAACGCTTATCAAATGTAACTTTTTTAGATTGCCGTCGTTTGGCATCGCAGAAGTAATCCTTTACAGCAATCCAAAAAGCTTCTTTAGTCGAAGTTTTGATAACAATCAGAATAACTGGGGCGTTGCCTTGTAGCCAATAATCAATATCTCTTTCTTCAAATCGATACTCAAAACTGTTTTCATTTTCTGCCTGAAGAAGAGTTTTTTGAGTAGCTTTACTTTGAACTTGAAGGATACAGTTTGTGACTTCGCCTGTTTGGAAATCACGGATTTCAATTATGCCGTCAATACCTGCTTCCACACCTCCAGTTGGATACCAAAGGAATCCCATGCTCAGGACGACTTCTTCAATAATATTGATGCCTTGCTGTCCGATTATGTCAGATTGACCAATTTTCTTTCTAGACACTTGGCTACTTTGAAATAGACAAAATAATACATAAATACCATATTACAACCTAATAATTTCTGTAAACAAGGTATCCAACTTTTATTTTTACAGCAGTTTTCATGTATTTGAACCACATCTGTCGTAGGGGCACAGCATTGCTGTGCCCGTAGAGCGTGGTCTATTTACCTGAAAATAGCTGTAATTCCACATTCCGTACCCGAAGGTGTCACACAGTATAATCACTTATTTTTTTATTGTTTGTTAACTATAAATTATGCTAATAAAACTTTTGACCTCCGTCAAAACAAGGAAAGTAAGTATATAAACTAGCTCTACACTCTTTTAAAAATCAATAAAAACCGATTGTGATAGTAGAGGGTGCGGAATGTAGGGTAATATAGGAATCTGACTTGAATCTTGCTAAGTATACTGAGAATCACTATATAATTCATACTCCAGTCTGTTTTTTTGCGAGGCAGTAGCTGTGAAAATTGTGGAAAACCTGGCACAGGTCTGTTTAATAAATGGTTTAACAGATAACTATCTGTGGAAAACTTGTGGAAAAACTCAGGTACTTTTCCACAAAGTAATTATACTTAATTAAGTTTTATCAACAAAATATTAAGTTTTCCACAGTTTTTTCCCCAATCTAAGTTAAATTTAATCAATTTTTATACGTTACTTAATATTCTCGACTAATTATTTAGCCATAAATGTTAATAATCAGAGTGCTGCTTGTGGAAAACTTAAAATACATCTTCAGGATGGTTTTTGAGAACGGCTAGTACTGCTGCGCGGAAGTCAAAAGTCACTCATTCAAAAGTCAAAATAGTTGTATTCTGGGCTTTTGCGCCATTTTGTAGACGCAAAGCGGCTTCCCGGAGGGTATGGTAAGTTTATTTACGCCGTGCGGTACTAGTCATATTGATGCGATCGCTCAGTTGGCGTAGGGTTTGTGCTAAGGTGCGATCGCTCTGGTGAAGTTGAGTAATTTTGTCGCAACTGTAGATCACCGTTGTATGATCTTTACCACCAAACTCCTCTCCAATTCTCGGCAAACTCAAAACCGTGTGTTGGCGCATCAGATACATTCCTATTTGACGCGCCCAGCTAATTTCTCTTCGTCGTGAGTTACCTTTGAGGTCATCTATTGAAACATCAAAATTATCTGCCACAACCGTTAAAATTGCTTCTGGAGTAGCTACCATTTTTTCGTTAGGCGGTTCTAAAACTGGTGTGATATTTTCCACCGTCATCGGTAATCCCCAAATGGAAATATAAGCCAGTGCCCGAATTAAAGCTCCTTCTAATTCTCTAATATTAGAAGTATAGTTAGAAGCAATATACTCAATCACGTCGCGCGGAAGACGAATATTTTCATACTCGGCTTTTTTCTGCAAAATGGCCATTCTAGTTTCTAAATCCGGCTTTTGGATATCTGCGATTAACCCCATAGAAAACCGAGAACAAAGACGTTCTTGCAAGCTAGGAATCTGGTTAGGAGGACGGTCGGAAGCAATCACAACTTGTTTACCAGCTTCATGTAAAGTATTAAAAGTATAAAAAAATTCTTCTTGAGTGTATTCTTTCCCTTCAAGAAACTGAATATCATCAACCAATAAAACATCAACGGCTCGGTAATGTTCTCGAAAACTTTGCATACTATCCTTGCGGATTGCTGTAATTAGATCATTAGTAAATTGCTCAGTTGAAACATAAAATATTTTACAATCAGGAGAAATTTCCCAGCGATAATGACCAATAGCCTGCATTAGATGAGTTTTACCTAAACCTACGCCACCGCATAAAAATAAAGGATTAAACTCTTTACCTGGAGATTCTGCAACTGCCAAAGAAGCAGCGTGAGCCATCCGATTGTTGGCACCAACTACAAATCGGGAAAAGACATATTTAGAGTTGAATTTAGTAGTTTTTTGATTGCGATTAGGAACAGTTTCAGAAAGACTGCTGAGATTTGGTGATTCCCAAGAAACTTGTGGTTCACTAAAATGAGAAACTTCATCACCTTGAGCAACGGTAATGTAAATTCCCACGGGATGACCGAGAATATCTTGTACTACATGAGCAATGGTATTAATGTAATACTTTTGTAACCAATTACGAGCAAATGGGTTAGGAGTGCAGATGACTAAGCAATTATTTTCTAATCGCTCCGCACTAGCAGTTTTGATCCAAGTTTCAAAGGTAGGTCGGGATAGTTCAAGCTTTAGGCGCTCTAGTACCTGACTCCACAGACTTTCTATGGGAATTTCCATTATCCACCACCTTTGCTGCTAATCGTCACAATAGAAGAGAAAGCACTAATTTAGCATTGAGATACTCTAGACCTAGAATAAGCTTTTAAGTTGTAATCATTTTGGGACATACCCGGTAGGCAAGATCCTAACACCCAGCGACTGACACGGAGAAGCAACGACACATGAAGACAAAAAACCATCACTCAGCACCCAAAAATATTGATACCAGGGGTTTGCCCCACAGATGGAGAGCAAACAATATTCTGGGGATGCTCTCATATGGGGTAGCAGTGGTGTTCCTGGGGAGCTGCTCTTTTCTACCAGCCAAGACCTTTGAGACTCAGCCAAGCGATACTCAACCTCAAAAGACAATAGAACCCAATCCGGTATTTGTCGCCCCGCCAATTATTTCGTCGTCTGGAGATCCTAATTTTATCGTGAAAGTAGTGCAACAGGTGGGGACTGCGGTAGTTCGCATTGATTCTTCCCGAACAATCACTTCTCGCGTACCAGACGAATTTAAAGATCCATTTTTCCGGCGGTTTTTTGGAGACGCAGCGCCACAGCCTAGACAACGGGTAGAGCGGGGTAGTGGCTCTGGATTTATCATTAATTCCTCAGGTCAAATTGTAACGAATTCCCATGTGGTAGATGGTGCTGATAGAGTTACTGTCACACTCAAAGATGGCCGGACTTTTGACGGCAAAGTGTTGGGTGAAGACCCGGTTACGGATGTGGCTACGATCAAAATTGATGCTAATAATCTGCCAACTCTATCTGTGGGTAACTCCGATGCTTTGCAACCAGGAGAAGCAGTAATCGCTATTGGTAACCCGTTAGGCTTGAATAATACGGTTACTTCTGGGATTATTAGTGCTACAGGTCGTTCTAGTAGCGACATCGGTGCTAGTGACAAGCGGGTTGATTATATCCAAACCGATGCTGCGATTAACCCTGGTAATTCCGGTGGCCCATTGTTAAATACTCGTGGCCAGGTAATTGCAATGAACACAGCCATTATTCAAGGCGCTCAAGGCTTAGGATTTGCTATTCCCATCAACACTGTGCAAAAAATTGCCCAAGAATTAATTGCTAAAGGCAAAGTTGATCATCCTTATTTGGGTGTTCAGATGGTGACACTGACACCAGAAAATAAAGAAAGAATCAAAAATATCGCAGGCGATCGCTTAAATATTACAGCAGATGACGGCGTTTTGCTGGTTGATATTGTGCCGCAATCGCCTGCATCTGTGGCTGGACTACGAGTTGGTGATGTGATTAAAAGCATTAATAGCCAGCCTGTTACTAAAATTGAACAAGTACAAAAGCTAGTAGAAAAGAGCAAAATCGGTACCAAGTTACCAATGCAAGTGGAACGCAATGGGCAAATTGTCCAAATAGGAGTCCAACCTGCTCCTTTGCCTGCCAGACGTGAAGGATAAAGTTAGGAGTTATAAGTTAGGAGTTATAAGTTAGGAGTTAGGGATTATAAAAATTCCCCCACTCTCAATGCCCAATACTTCTCTACGAGAGGCTACGCCAACGGCTTACCTCGGCTTTGCTACTTCGACGCTAGCGAGCGTACAAGTGCCCAATGCCCCATTACCTAAAGGAATTTTATCATGACTGAATTAGCGCCAATCATTCAATTAGGCAATCCAACATTACGCCAAAAAGCTGCTTGGGTTGATAATGTTCAAGATGAGCATATCCAAAAATTAATTGAAGACTTAATCGCCACTGTTGCTAAGGCTAACGGCGTGGGAATTGCTGCGCCTCAAGTAGCACAATCCTATCGTTTATTTATTGTGGCTTCCCGTCCTAATGCCAGGTATCCCAACGCCCCGGAAATGGAACCTACTGCCATGATTAATCCCAAAATCATTGCTCATTCAACTGAAGTTATCAAAGATTGGGAAGGTTGTTTAAGTGTTCCAGGAATTAGGGGGTTAGTTCCTCGGTATAAAGCTATTGAAGTAGAATACACTGACTGTCAAGGCAACTTACAAAAGCAAGAATTAACCGATTTTATCGCTCGGATTTTTCAACATGAGTATGATCATCTTGACGGTATCGTATTTGTTGATCGTCTAGAGAACACTCTCGATATGATCACTGAGCAAGAATACCAACAACGAGTCGTTAACAATTAATAAATAGGAGTAGCGAGTAGGGAATGGTGTAGTTCAATTAATTGAAAAAGGCTGTAAATAATTAACTTATACCATTTTCAAAAATCTTTACAACAAATGAATCGGCTGTAGGGGCGTACACCTGTACGCCCCTATAAAACCTCGTTTACAGCCAGAGGCTGGAAATGCTCCTCATTGGGCTGCTGCCGCAAGTCTTGAGGCGGCAACCCCCCATTAGGCATTCCCAGTCTGAGACTCTTAACGAGACAATATCTAAAAGCTTGTTCTAGTCAGGCTTTTACCTGAAGTTGACACCCATGAGCTTTTTCTGTGCCCCTACTTTATGTTGCATCCATAGACGCGTAGCGGCTTCCCGCAGGGTACGAAAACTGCTATATTGCCTGCGATCGCTCCTACTCTGAAAGTGTATTGTAGAGAAGAAGTTGGCGCAGCGATCGCCTTAAGCGTGTGTTTCGCAAACTCGCTCGTTCCGCCACAATTGATATAGCCGCGTTGCTGGCATCGTCATATATAAAACATCACCAGCACTGAGATTAGTTTCTAATAAATCCCAACCGTGAAAGCTTTGGTGATTTACTTCTACGTACAAGGGTACACAATCAGTGGACATGGCTATATCTTTGACCCACTGACCGCAAAAGGCATGTGAAGCTGTAATCACAGTCGCAAAAGCCACCCAAAGACTATCCGCTGTGATCCCATTGCCCAGGATTCGTCCTCCTAGTGCAGCAGCAGCAAAAGCTGGGGCTGCTAGTTCAGCCGGACTCAGTACAGCCTCGAAGCCAAATAGCTGTTGCGCTATGCCAGCAAAATCGGGATCGGCATAATTAACAATCACCGGAATGCTGGGTGTCAAGCCTTTAGCTTTGAGGGCAATTTCCAGATTGGTCGCATCATTGTTAGTAACAGCAAGCACTGCGGCGGCAGACTCTATATTGCTGGCTTTGAGTATTGTGCGAAAGCTGGCATCGCCCTGAATGACAGGGATACCGAGTTCGCGGGCGGTGTTGATATATTTGTTGTTGGAGTCGGGTTCAACTACTACAACTTCATATCCGCTGGCGTGGAGTTGCTGGACAATTCTCACCCCAATACCACTTAAGCCACAGACAATGTAGTGATATCGCTGGGGAATTCGGGCTGCATCCCAAAATTGCTTAAAGCGGCTTCCCAAGACAAAATCGGTGAGCATTGCATACCAAATACCAATCACCACTGCTCCAACCAGCATCATCACAACGGTAAATAACTTAATACTGTTAGGAGCATTTTCTACTACTTTGTCATTACCACCCGCTCCTGTAATCATGCCTACAGAAAAATATAGAGCATCGACAGGAGACAAACTCAACTCAGCCGACATATAGGTGAATGTAGCAATCAGAATAACCGCCAATAGTGCAATAGCACCCACCAGTACCGATCGCCCGTGTTCCTGAAACAGCCTAATATTAGTCAAGACTTTCAGCAGTTTTTTAATCAATGATCTCCGAGGAGAACGGATACGAGGTTGGGTGCCAACAATTAAGCGATCGCCCACTTTTATTTCTTGTCCAGATATCACAGCTGAGACCAAATCCATCTCACCTTTTACTGGCAAGTAATAAATCAGCATCCGCGATCGGTCTTCCCACAATTCACTCAGCTTTCGACCCTTCCAGAAGTGGTTTTCATCAATGTATTCTTCGTGAATCGGCCAAGTTTGCTGAAATAATTTGATTTGTCCGATCGCTTGGTTTCCCAGAGCTGCAAAGGTAAATACGGGTGCTGCTAAACCCACAACACTCATACTCAAGTGATCTGGCAAACTTTGATCTAGGCGCTCTCCCAAATTTGTATTATAAAAACGGTTGATAATCCGAATCTGGGGATTCAGCACCCGCGCTTGCATCATGATAGACAAATTCAGAGCATCTTTAGATCCAGTGATTACTAAAGTGTGTGCCTGTTGAATTCCGGCTGCTGTTAGGGTAGAAGCTGCTTGTAAATCGCCAACAATTACGTCTCCTGTTGTTTCGCCAGGGATAAATTGGTGATGAATACCAACAACGAAGGCTCCCTGCTGTCTGAGCAACCGAAAAGTTTTATATCCGGTAAGTCCTAAGCCACAAACAATAATTCGAGGTTTCATGAAACGGCAGCATCTTTTACAGGTCGGGCTGCATTTCTAGTTATTCATCAATATTGTTGCTCACTTCCCTGGAATATAACTGTAGCTGACAACACGATTGTTTTAATTGGAGGCAAGAGGCAGAGACACGAAGTATAAAGAGGATTATAAATCAATACGCTTGGGTTAAGGCTAAAACTCTTTCTTCAAGTTAATTTTTTTAACGAACCGCCAAGGACGCAAAGGACGCAAAGAGAAGGAAGAAATTCTTAACCCAAGCGTATTGGATTATAAATTTGATGATTGAGGGTAAGAGCTAATTTGTAAACTCAAGTAAAGTACTTGTCTAATAAGGGTTTCAGGAATTTAAGTCAATACAGCACTTATTCGCTGAAACTCAGACATAGCAATGAGTTGAGTACCCTTAAGATTTTCTTTACGAATCAGCTCTAAAAGGTTTTATAGCACTTCTCGTGTTGAGTTTAATATAGACCTAATAAGAACAGCCCCTTCCCTGCAACGAAAGGGGAGTAAGATTTCATTCCTCTCTCCTTTTAAGCTAAGGTGTACACACAAGTATTTTGACCTGCAATGCGATTGTATCGACTGAGAATGCGATTGTATTGACTAACAATGCGATTGTATCGACTAGCAATGCGATTGTATCGGCTGACAATGCCAACGCACATCCTACGTTACCTAGCAACTTTAAAAGCTCACTATAATTTGATACCTCAAAATAGTAGAGTTTTTTCTAGCCAGGGTTTGAACAGGCAATAAAATAATATAGAAAAATATGGCAACTTTTGTAGGTTGTGATACGCTATCTGCTTGAGGAGTGTCGAGGAACCGAAAATGACTAAGCTGCGCGTGGGGTTACTGTTTGGCGGTCGTTCGGGAGAACATGAAGTTTCGATCAATTCAGCACGGGCGATCGCTAAAGCCTTGAGTGCAGAGCAAAATGCTAGTAAGTACGAAATATTGCCTTTTTACATTCAAAAAGATGGACGCTGGCTGGCGGGAGAAGCACCCCAAAAGGTTTTAGAAAGCGGCAGTTCGCCGCTGGAATCGGCAGAATTAACTTCTGAGGTAAATCTGATATCCAACCCTCAAGCCCAAACCTTGAGCAATTGGCAATCTCCCTCTCAAGTTGCCCAAGTGGATGTTTGGTTTCCCATTCTCCACGGCCCTAACGGTGAAGACGGGACAATTCAAGGTTTACTCACCTTGATGCAAGTCCCCTTTGTTGGTTCTGGGGTGTTAGGTTCGGCAATGGGGATGGATAAAATTGCCATGAAAATGGCTTTTGAGCAGGCGGGACTACCACAGGTAAAATACAAGGCGGTAACTAGAGCGCAGGTTTGGTCTAATCCTTGTGTATTTCCGAAATTGTGTGATGAAATTGAGGCAACATTAGGTTATCCTGCTTTTGTCAAGCCTGCTAATTTGGGTTCATCAGTGGGTATTGCCAAAGTGCGATCGCGCCCAGAATTGGAAGCCGCCTTAGATAATGCTGCCAGTTATGACCGCCGACTAGTTGTAGAAGCTGGTGTCGTCGCTAGAGAAGTCGAGTGTGCCGTTTTAGGTAATGATCAACCCCAAGCCTCTGTCATTGGAGAGATTACATATGACAGCGATTTTTATGATTATGAAACTAAATATACTGAGGGGCTAGCAGATTTACTGATACCTGCACAGCTTCCAGATGCGATCGCTCGTCAAATTCAGGACATGGCTTTGCAAGCTTTTGCAGCTGTTGACGCTGCGGGGTTGGCAAGGGTAGATTTTTTCTACGTGGAAGCGACAAAAGAAGTTTTGATTAACGAAATTAATACGTTGCCAGGCTTTACTGTGACGAGTATGTATCCCCGACTCTGGGCCCATAGTGGAGTCTCTTTTCCAGAATTAGTTGATCGGTTAATTCAACTTGCTCTTGAAAGGCATTCTCCTAGCTGACACAGAAAACAAGCGAACTGATTTCCAGATTATTACGGTAAAAAGTTACAATAAATACAGAATTTTGGCAAAATTTCGCCATATTTAGTAGCCTTTATTTTACAAAAAAGTTACTTAAATTTGGACTTTTGTTACGGATACCTGATGCTTGACTCCTCCAGTACAATTTATTGACTAGAGGGGTACAAATCTGAAAGTAATCATGGAAAAAAGTCAGAGTGTACAGCGCGAGCCAACCCAATTAAAAGGGGGTACTCCAGAGCTGACAAACAGGAGATCGAGACTAAGGAAAAACTCGAATGTTTTGATATATCTGGTTGCACGTCATCCTTGGCTATTGTTAACTGGGTTTTTAGCCATGTTTGTGGGAGGTGGAGCCTTTGCGTTGTATAGCTTAGGTAACGCTGGCCCGGTAGCACAAGAAGAACCAGAAAAAATCCCAGTTATAGTTGAAGAACCAATCAATGCGCCCTCTGAGAATAGTAATCCTACACCTTTATGGATGGTGGCTGCGATCGTCCTCAGCTGTAGTAGTGGTTGCTTGCTGATTTTCCGAATGCTCAACCGGACAACGCAACCGCAAAAAGTTCAAAAACAGATTAACCGTCATCAGGCACGCTTGCCACAGAACCATTACCAAAGATTGGAACCACGCCTTCCCAAGAACCAGCCAATTTTTGTACCACAGCGACAACTGATGCCGATTATGCAGATCAAAGCTAAAACAAAACATCTGGTGACGGTTCTACCAGCAGAACACAAGCATCACTTGGATACGCCCACAGAACCTTTGGCAGACTTGATGGATCTTCGTAAAGATAGTTCATTATCTGCAATTTTACGCCAGTATTAATAGTACTGTAAAGCAAAAGCCTGTCAAAATTAGGACTTACGCATAAGAGATCCCCCAACCCCCTTAAAAAGGGGACTTTTAAGATCCCCCTTAAAAAGGGGGGTGCGCTTCGCGCACGCTACGCAAACGAAGTTTCAGGTTTTGAGTGCGTAAGTCCTAAAAATAATACTTTTTGCGAATTAGGGCACGGTTCTACCGTGCCTTTACTAATATCTATATGTTTTTAACAGTGACCAGTGACCAGTTATCAGTTATCAATGATGTATTTCTAACGGGACTTAAACATTTTTTCGGGACAAACAAACCTCAAACCCATACAGGGTAAGGGGAATACACCAAATACTCAAAAATGACCCAAACCCAGATATATCAATCAACTAAGCCTAACGATGTCAAAGTCTTTCTGTATATAGATTTGAGGCTCTTTTTTGGGTGTTTTTTGTCTAAGTCCCACTAAGCTCTTTGAAGTCCCCGACTTCAACAGTGACCAGTGAACAGTCGGATTCTTTTTGGTAACTGGTAACTGATTTATCCCCAACTCAAACTGTGGTAACTGATAACTGGTTTAATGATATAGGTGAAAAGCTGAGAGAGTTACTCGATGCAGAAAAAGCAGCAGTCCGTCCGATTAAACTGATAAGGATGAAAATAGCAGATCGAATAAGCTAACAAAAGTCCATTGTCTAATAACTAATGACGAATGACTAGAGTGAATAACATAGTGCGGTTAATTTTGACAGCAATATTGCTAGTGCTAGTGACAGCTTGTGGCAGTATTGGACTGCTACCAACTAGTGAGTTAGTGCAAAAAGCGATCGCACTTGGGCTAGAGCAAACTCAACAAAAACTTAGCCAGCAGTTGGATCTAGATTTTCAAGGATTTGAAATCAAGCGGCTATCAATTACCCAAGAACAACCCCTAACGATTGAAAATTTACCAGCTTTCCACGTTCGGGGAACCTACGATTTAATTCTAAAGCTACCAAAACGGCGCTTGACGCAACCAAAAAAACCTTTTGACGTTTACCTGCAAATTCAGCAAGAAGGCAAAACCTGGCGATCGCTAATTCTAGAAAAAGGTAGTGAAAGTACTCAACCAACTTGGCGCAGTTATTTAATTGAGTAAACCTGGTACTTTTTTACGGTTGCGTAAGAATTGTAAACCAGTAGCACAAACACCAAATGCCAGTAAACCTGAAAGAAAACTGGGTTCGGGAACACTAGTAGTAGATACAGAATTTATACCTACAGCAAAGTCTTTATTCAAGTCTACATTATCAGCAAATGAGCTGTCGGCAGCACCAATAAATATAAATTTTGCATCAATGGGAACTTGTACAATAGCCCCATTAAAATCTACACGTGAGATATAAAAAATACTATTATCTAAACACTGCAATGGAAGACAACCGTTAGGATGAATTGCATTAATAGCACCAGGAACTCTATCAGTCGTTGCACCATTATACTCTCCACTGCTTGGTAGCAATCTACTGTCAGTGCTGAAAGTAGCCCACATTGCACCAAAGTATTCGTCAGTCGGATCACCAAAGGGTGAAAAACTGCCAAACCGTTCCAGTTTAATTGTGTCCCCGGAATTAATTCCCAAATCTATTAGAGAAAAAGGTACGCTATCAGGACTAAATGTATATGAGGAAATAAAACTTGCACTGGGGTCGATGTTGAATTTCGATGCAAAAGCTTGAGCAGAATCAATTTTGAATAATAGTACTAAGCTGAAGGCAGTTCTAGCAGTTGCAACTGATAATTTGGTGAATAATTTAGGAATTTTCTGATTTCTCAAAAAGGTTGACATAAGAGTTCTTACAAATTGTTAATTACTGAAGTCAAACAGAAAGTGAGGTATCAAGTAAAAAATCAGCTATTTTACTGTTTAATTTAAATTTGCAAGTATCTTTAAATACTTATTTGTAAAACTATCTTATAAAATTTAAAATTGTCAATCTACCAATAGCTAGTTGACAATTGATAAAAATACTAAATCACAGCTTTTTATCTACATTTTGCTTGATGAATTCAAATCTCCTTACGAGGGCGAAAGTTCTGCGCCGCCTCTCGCAAATTCTGATAAGTGATCGTATGAGGCTATTGTTCCAAAGTCAATGCCACAAACTCTTCGGATGGAAAAACTTTTTATCGGTAATTAACACTTAAAAAGTTCAAGAAATAAAGCTAAGGCATTTACGCTACTTTGTCGAAGTTGCAGAATAACTACATTAAAGATTTTTGAAGTTTGAATTCTCCACAGTAGGATATGTGCAACTAGAAAAACTATCACAAGCATTCTGAATACAAAAATTTGGAACTTTGAATTCCGCAAAGTGGGATATGTGCTACTATAAAAACCATCACAAGTATTTCCGTATAATTGCCAGGGCAAGTCAGGATCGAGGTGATAGTTTCACCAAAGACAGGGCAAGATGTATATTAACTTTTTCATCAGTTCTATTGCTGGAATTGTGGTTGTAGTGCTAACGGCTTTTGGCTTACTGCAATGGTTGCACATCCCTGCTGGTAACTTTCTTGATTGGGTGATTGGTGGTGCAAGTTTTTGGTGGCTGTTGGTAATTGTTACTGTACCGTGGAATGTACATTTTCAAGCCAAAGAAGTCTTAGCAGAAGCAGCACAATCCCAGGAGAAAGGAATTCCAGTCGATGAGAAACAAGTGAAATATGTCACAGTGTTGGCAAAGCGATCGCTCTGGGTTGCCATTGCTTTACACTTATTCTCAACCGTTGGTCTTTATACTCTTGCTGCCACTGGTATTAGTACGGTAGGGTATATAAGTTCTGGTGCAGCTTTGTTATTAACAATTCTGCGTCCAGCGATTCGCGCTTATGAGTATTTATATGCGCGGTTAACGATGATTCGCCAAGAATGGAAGTATCCGCGCGAAGATATTGTTGAACTGCGCGATCGCTTCTCTATATTGTCACAAAAAATCCAGTCATTGGAAGATCAACTCAACCCTGAACAACCTTATTCCTTACCGACAACTCAACAACGTTTTGCCGAAGAAACTCGCAGAGATTTAGCTCAAATTGCGGCTAATTTAGAAGAATTACGGGCGACAAATCAAACGGAACATGAGCGTTTGGCCAGAGAAGCCAGAAATGTGATCGCCCAACTTTCCACTGACGGGCAATTTCTCGATCACGTCCGCGAAATTATTCGATTTTTTAAGACTGCTTAATTATTGCTTTAATAGTTATAGCACTTATCGTTTGTATACAATACACTTTGACTTCTCTTGTAAAGGAGAGAGGCTTTGACTTTACTCCCCAACACTAGCAAGGAAGGGGCTGTTCTTGTTAGGTCGAGGGCAAACGCATGTAAATTACTCACAAACTGTAGCGGTTGATGACAACAGAGCGTTAATTTCGATTAACCAGCAACAACAACAAAATTGTTGTTGGTTAATGACAATCCACTCAAAAGTTGGGCAATTTTTACCTGACTAAACCCAGATTTACTACCATCTTGGTCAAAGTACAGTCCACCTGTAATGTTGTCATAGATAAATCGTTGATTGCTTGTCGTTGCTGATGTTCCCAGGGTAAACTGATTAGCTGAAAGTGAACCTATTGATAGCCCGCCACCAAAATAAAAAGCTGATATCTGAATCAAGTCATTAGTGGCGTTGAAGTCATAAAGATTGTCAACACCTTCATTGTAATTATCGAAAACAAAGGTATCAGTCCCATTCCCTCCAATTAGGCTGTCATTACCCTCTCCACCTGTCAGGGTATCATTGCCATTGCTCCCCACAATCAAGTCATTGTAGTTTGTACCTGAGATATTTAATCTTTCAATATTGTTGTAATTAACTAGATACTTATCTGCCGTAATCGATCCAGTGTTAGTGGTAGCATTATAAGTTGAAGTGATCCCTTTTGTACTAGAGTTGTCAGAGTCAAACATTGACAAGAAATCGTTACCATTACCTCCATTTACCGTTTGAGTCGCTAAATCAGAGGGGACATGATCTGAGTATGTGATGCCTAAATAGAAGAAATCATTGCCATCACCCCCAGAAAGGAGGTTATTACCTCTTGCACCGGTAGCCTCCAAGGTATCGTCACCAGCGCCACCGTTAAGGGTGTTATTAACTATGGAAAGAGTAGGGTTAATGTAAGGGATGTAAAGAAAATCATTGCCATCGCCCCCAGAGAGCAGATTATTGCCTGTTGAACCGTTACCATCCAAGGTATCGTTACCCGCACCTCCTTCTAGGGTGTTATTGCCTGTGTTAAAATCTATGGAATGAGGATCTTCGGAGATGTAAAGATAATCATTGCCATTGCCTCCAAAGAGCAGATTATTGCCTGATGAACCGTTATCAGACAAGGTATCGTTACCTGCACCTCCTTGTAGGGTGTTATTGCCTGTGGAGAGAGAGTTGAAGGAGTAGCCAGATATGTTAATGTAGCTGCTAGAGATGTCAAGAGAATCATTGCCATCACCCCCAGAGAGCAGATTATCGCCTTTTGAAGCGTCAGCACTCAAGCGATCGTCACCGGCACCTCCTTCTAGGGTGTTATTACCTTTTGAACCGCTAACATTTAATATATCGTCACCAGCATCTCCGTCAAGGATATTATTGCCTGCACCGCCAATCAGAGAATCATTGCCTGCACCGCCAATCAGAGTATCATTGCCTGCACCACCTCTGAGTATGTCATTACCACTCAATCCGTCGATAATGTCATTACCGCCTTGACCATTAATGACATCATTAGAGTTGGCAAAACCTGTAATATTGTTATCGAGGTCATTCAGGAAAGTAACAGTGTTCTTATTGAACAGGTTCGTTTGAGTGGAATTTGCATCAAACACATCAAAACTGTCAGTGACACTAGTTTGACCATAAAAGAGGATATTGTCAATAGCAGATCGTGAAGAAGTTGCTGGCAAATTATCGAGGTTTTCTAAGAGGAAGTTTTGCAGAATGACTTTGCCAGCAAAATTTTCAAAAGTGATTTCTAAGTTGTTGCCATTTTGAGTTAGTTGCAGATTTTGAGGAGTCAATTCATAACTTGTAAATTTCAAGGTGTCTAAGGAGGCAATCACCATTGCTGAAGGATTTGAGCCTTTACCCACACCACCAAAATCGGTAATAGTATCAGTATTTTTGCTGTAAAAAAAGTCAGCGTTGTAAACAAATTCATCATTACCAGCGCCACCAGTTAGAGTATTATTACCAAAACCCCCGGAGAGCGTATCGTTGCCACTGTTCCCCACAATGTTGTCATTGTAACCTGTACCTGAGATATTTAATCGTTCGATATTCTTGTAATTAACCTGATTCGTACCCGACCTAATTGAACCAGTGTTAGTAGTGGTATTGTAAGTTATTGCGATCGGCGCATTACTGTCGTTTTCACCGTTATAATTGACGGACAGTACATCGTCACCCTCACCCCCATCTATGGTATCATTGCCAGCATAGCCTGTGGAGAGGGTATCGTTGCCACTGTTCCCCACAATGTTATCATTGTAACCTGTACCTAAAATATTTAATTGTTCAATATTCTTGTAACTAACCTGATTCGTACCCGCTTTAATTGAGCCAATGCTAATAGTAGGATTAAATGTTGTTGTAATTCCCTCTGTAGCATTATTGTAATTGACGGACAGTAAATCGTCACCCTCACCTCCGTCTATGGTATCATTGCCACCATTGCCCGTGGAGAGGGTATCGTTGCCACTGTTCCCCACAATGTTGTCATTGTAGTCTGTACCTGAGATATTTAATTGTTCGATATTCTTATAATTAACCTGATTCGTACCCGACTTAATTGAGCCAGTGTTAGTAGTGGCATTGTAAGTTGTTGTAATCCCTTCTGTAGTAGCGTTGTAATAACTGTAATCAACGGACAACAAATCGTTACCCTTACCCCCATCTACCGTTTGATTCTCTAAATTTACATAGAAGGAATCATTGCCATCGTCCCCAAACAGGAAGTTATTTCCTGTTGAATTCTCAGCATTCAAGGTATCGTCACCAGCACCACCGTTAAGAGTATTATTGCCTGTAGACAACAATATATCATCATCGTTGTAAGTGGGAATACTAGAGATATCAAGATAATCATTGCCATCGCCACCTGATAGCAGGTTATTGCCTGATGAAATCCCAGCCATCAAGTAATCGTTACCAGCGCCACCGTTGAGGGTATTATTGCCTGATGAGATAAAATTAGGATCTGCTCTATAATTAAAAACACCAGAAGTGGAGAGAGTATCATTGCCATTGCCACCAGATAGCAGATTGTTGCCTTTTGGAGATTCAGCATCCAAGTAATCTTCACCAGCACCACCGTTGAGGGTGTTATTGCCTAATGAGGCTGTATAATTAGAAGGATAATTATAAAGTTTTTGAGAAATGGAAGAGGTGTAAAGAGTATCATTACCATCGCCACCAGATAGCAGGTTATTACCGGATGTTGCCCCAGCATTCAAGTAATCGTCATCAGTGCCACCGTTGAGGATGTTGTTGCCTGTTGAATATTTAACATCTAAAGTATCATTGCCCACACCACCAATCAGAGTATTGTTACCTGCGCCACCTCGCAGTAAATCATTGCCACTTTTGCCGTCAATAAGATCATCACCCCCCTGACCATTGATGACATCATCTGAGTTATCAAAGCCGTTAACATTATTGGAGAGGTCGTTAAGGAAGGTGATTGTATTCTTATTAAAGATAGTACTTTGAGTGGAGTTGGCATCGAACACATCAAAGCTGTCTGTAATGGTAGTTTGCCCAGAAAACAGGATATTGCCCGAGTTGACAGTTGCTCCTGTAGATAAGCTTAGGTTATCCAGGTTTTCTAAAGCAAAGTTTTGCAGGATGAGTTTGGGACTATCCTTTGCGTCAAAGGTGATTTCTAGATTGCTGCCATTCTGGGTCAGCACTAAATTTCGAGCAGTTAAGCCATAGTCACCCCCAGCGAAATTCAGGGTGTCTACTTCGGCAATGACTGCTGCTGATGGGTTTACACCTTTACCTACTCCACCAAAATCGGTGATAGTAACACTACTATTGTAGCTAGAGTCGTAAATATCGTTGCCGCCTCCACCAGTCAAGGTGTCGTCGATGTCGTCGTAGCCACCGCTTAGGGTATCGTTACCCTTCGTTCCAATGATACTTGCCATAACTTTTACCTACCTCAATCGATTTTTTCAGTAATTTCAGTTTGGAATGGAGCTGTTAATGGGACTTAAACAAAAAGTAGCTAGAAAAAAGCCTAAAATTTATATGCGGATATGTATTTTTCTTGCCTTGCATGGGTTTAAAGCTTGTTTCTGCCTCAAAATTGTTTAAGTCGCGTTAGTGCTGTTTTCAGGCACAAACGCCCCTAAAATTTGATGTTGTTGGCATACTTTAACCCAACACTGACCATATACTACCGTATTTACTTAGATGTGTTTGGTTGCAGACACATCTTTGCATATTCTTCACATTATTTACTGATAAATTTACGTAAAAATATTTTGATTTATCCACTATTTGCTAAAGGCTATTACCAATTGGTATAGCATTTGTAACCAAGAAATTTGCGATCGCAGACATTACTGCTTCTACCTCCAAAGCACAGATCAATCACATGACCTTTGTTCTCAAAAATTCTCCAATTAAATGGCACTATAATTAATCCCACCCACATTCCGCCCTTTAAGTGTCACACTCAAATAATTAAGCTCATCACTTAGGCAACACAAGTATTTCAAACTGATTTGGTAATCTTGAACTACTCAACTCTATTCTCAAATAACTTAAATTCTTGAGAAGATATTTAGTGGTGCTCGCTATGATTCCTGTTGCTTCGTGGTAATTACCTGATGTGCCAGTTGAAAGTGCGGAATGTAAGATTAATAATTCCTCCTCACAAATAGCATCGATATAAAGAGAAGCCGGAGGTTTGACTTATTACCCTCCGGCTTCTTTGTGTACAACTACCTTTACTTGTTAGGCAGTCTTTTATTAAACTTGAAATTTCTTAACGGCGTCTGCTGCCAAAACCAGTTGAGCGGCGTGGTGCTGTACTACGACCACTACCAAAACCACTACCAGAATTGCGTCTGATAGTGCTGGAGTTACCAGAGGGTCGCAAGGTACTACTACCAAAACCAGAACCAGAAGGACGGTTATTACCTGTAGTGCTACGCGGTGTATTGCGTATAGTTGAATTTCCAGGATATGACCTTCTAATTGTCCCTGTATTGCGGAACGCAGTGCGATTTGTCACGGCTGCGGGTGGCGCATTGTAGCGAGTTTGGTAGTGTTGAACTGCTTGGCCATAGCTTGTGCCATATCCACCGAAGCCACTTAATCCTTGTCCTGGGTAATAGGCAGGAGGTACATAATACTGGGGTCTAAACAACATACTACCAATTGCCTGACCCGCCAAGCTACCAGCCACAGACCCAGCAAATGGTGCCCAGAAGCTATTTTCTCGACGGACTACAACCGTCTCTTGTTGTCCTGTTTGAGGATTAGTTTTATTCTCGGTAACGTTGTGGACATACTCAATTTTAAAGTCTTCCGTCAGATATAAAATCGGTTGTCCTTTTTCTACCTTTAGATAGGTTTTCTTACCCTGCTTGATTTCATCATCAGTTAAGCGTGCCATTTGCAAATTTTCGGTTGCAAAGGTTGGGGGATTATTATTAAGTAAAAACAGGCTGTACTCACCAGTTGCATCGTCGTAAGTAGCTTGTTGTATTTGATACTCTCCGTTACTCAGTTTTGTGCTACTAGAGGTTTGGTTAACGTTCCTAGCTGGAGGAGTGGTTTGATTTTCCCCACCACAAGCGACAGTTGTCAGACACAAACTCAGAGCTAAAAAAACGGCTGTAAATCTACGTACTATGGTCATGATCATTGGATTATTGTCCTATCTCTGAGCTTAACAATTTCTTGATGTGAGTAGTAAGTACGGACTACCCAACAGATTACAAAGGAATCAATTCTGGGTAATATTGCAACAGTTGATCGCTAGTGAGTTCATCGCCTAACTGTGCTGGCGAGAAATGCACTTGGATTGCCTTCAATCTATGTTTATAATGCAAATTTATCAATGCTTTCAATCCTTCCTTAAGTGCCTGAGAGTTAGAAAGATCAGTTTCTAACTCTGGTACTTCTCCTTCATAAGCTACTGTAATCATCACAATGACGTTGCGGGTTACAGGTATAGATAAAGGTTGATTCAATCCATCAGAATTGTAATCTGGTTCACTGAGATATCTTTGGGCAGAGTCAGTAAATAATTCATTTACATAATCTCCTGCCTCGCCTTCATCCCAAAATACATCACCTTCGTTGGCAGCAGAAAGCCAATATTCATCGTATTGCAGCAGGGTTTGACTAATTTCTACCAATCCTTCTCCCAAAACTTCTAAGTCGCCATCAACATCGATCGCATCCCGTCCAGCACTATTTAATACTCCCAAAATTGGTGCTACCTCACCTCCCCCTAAATGCAGAAATAGGCGAAAGACTACATAGCGAGTTCGACCGATCATTTTATTAAAGGTATCGCGCATTTTTTCCTCCATAAATTTATTTTTTGTCATTTTTCATTTGTCCAATAAATAAGACTTAATGCCCATGACTAATGACTAATATAGTGAAATCCTTTGACAAAATCCGTAATCATATTTAACGAAGGCAATATATATTTTGTTGATTCATGTGATAGATAATCATCAGCTGAAGTATTGACAGAGCGATTAATAAATCTTTTACCAAAGTTAGGATTGTCATGGACAATCAAAGTGTAGGCGCTGGAATTCGTTAAAACTATTTGGGTTGGGGCTTTACAAAAATTTAACTTTGCGGCTACTTCGATATTTTTTTTCATCTGTTTAATTGTTGTAGCCTGACTCATGGCTTGCTCTACAAGAATATTTAATTGTTTTACCATATGGGACAATTTTAAATCTTGGTTCGCAACAACCTTATTGTTAATTATTTCTACAATACTGGAAATATTCTTTTGGGTAGATACCACATCTAGAAAGGGAAGAATCACAATGTAAGCAGTGGAAAATAATGCTTCGTCGCTATCTAGATGAAAGGTGAAAACAGTTCGACGACGCCCACTTTCGATGCTTGGGGGTTGTTTCAGCCCCCGGTATTCCTGAGCAATTTGGTAGTAAGCGCCAGCAAGAGCAAAATTGGCTTCGTGTTCTAGGGCTGCATCAACAATAATTCGGATTGTTGGCGGTGTTTCGTTAAAAAAATCTCGTGAGTCTTCGGAATGGAACTTTTGGATAATGGAGCGATCGCCTGTGGGGCTAAGATCAACCCATTCACAAGTCATGCCTTCAGTTTTTAAACCAAACCTGGAGGTGGCATAAAGTTTTGCCCCAGTTAAAGTTGCTCCTGTTAAGTCAGCACCAATCCATTCCGCCCTAATTAATTTTGCCTGAGTCAAATCGGCGTGGATTAAAATTGTATTCGTTAAATTCGCATTGCTTAAATCTGCGCCAATTAAATTAGCCCCGCTCAATTTTGCGCCGCTCAAATCTGCCCAGCGGAGGTTTGCGCTGCTCAAATCTGCCCACCGGAGGTTTGCTTTGCTCAAGTCTGCCCCGCTCAGGTTAGCATGGCTGAGATTGGCTTGTCTGAGTTCAGCATCTCGCAAATTTGCGCCGCTCAGGTCAGAACGACTCAAGTCACTGGCATTTAAGTTAGCCATCTCCAAGTTGGCTCCCGTCAAAAAAGCGCCTCTCAAGACGGTCTCACTCAAGTTAGCGTGACGGAGATTCGCTTGGCGGAGTGTCGCCTCTCGCAGATCAGCACTGGTGAGGTCAGCTTCCGACAGGTCAGCGCGACTGAGGTCAGCCCGAATTAACTCGGCGCGGATCAACGACGCTCCTCTTAGTTGAGCGCGACCCAAATCCGCTCGAATCAAATTAGCAACGTTGAGACTGGCGTTGTTCAAAATGGCGCTGCATAGATTCGCGCCACTCAATCTGGCTACATTTAGCTTGGCATTACTCAAGTTAGCTTCACTCAGATTCGCGCCACTCAGGTTGACTATACTCAAATTAGCACCGCTAAAATTTACACCACTGAGTTTGACCCCACTCAGGTTAGCTTCCGCCAGATCAATACCACTAAAGTCTAAGACTCCTGTCGCATATTGTTTTAGTAATTCCTCTATAGTCATTGATGCTACCCCTTGGATGCCAACTTTGATAGTTGGTAAACTCATAAAAAACGGAATGTCAAAATCAAATATGAATATTGGGATTTTAGGACTGGGACTGATAGGCGGATCTTTGGGTTTTGATTTGCGATCGCAAGGACATCATATCTTAGGAGTCAGTCGCCGTGAAGCCACCTGTCAAAAGGCTGTTGCGCTCGGCAGTGTTGATCAAGCATCAGTTGATCTGAGCCTATTGGCAGCCGCAGAAGTTGTATTTATTTGTACACCTCTCGCCCTTATTGTGCCCCAATTTGAGCAGTTGATCGCTCATTTGTCTGTCGCTACCGTCGTGACTGATGTGGGTTCGGCGAAAGCACAAATAGTCAAGGCGATTTCTCCCCTTTGGGATAATTTTATCGGCGGTCACCCAATGGCGGGAAAAACAGACAGTGGCATAGAAGTTGCACAACGGCATTTATTTGTCGATAAACCTTATGTATTGACACCGATAACTACAACACCAAACAGTGCAATTACGGTGATGGAAGAAATTGTGCGATCGCTAGGAGCGAATATCTACTATTGTCAACCTGAGCAACATGACCGCGCTGTTAGTTGGATTTCCCATTTACCTGTAATGGTTAGTTCCTCGTTGATTGCTGCTTGTTTGAGTGAAACTGACTCCGATGTTTTGCAATTAGCCCAAAGGTTAGCTAGTTCAGGTTTTCGGGATACGAGTCGTGTGGGTGGTGGGAATCCAGAGTTGGGTGTGATGATGGCGCGGTATAATCGTCAAGCATTGCTGCGATCGCTGCAACAATATCGTCACAATCTCGATGAGTTGACTAACTTAATTGAGCAAGAAAATTGGGCAGTTTTAGAGGAAAAGTTTAAATCAAGGCAACAAGCACGACCTAGTTTTGTTGAATAGTTGTCGGGTGTGTTCAGCTATCGATAACGCACTCATTTTCACATTTGGCGCTAATTTTTTTGCTTGTTTATCGTTCGTGCAGCGTCTTGATCCGTGCAGCGGCGACCATAGGACAAGGAGTAGATTTAGTTTAGTGTTTCATAATTTATTCAGACGCTCGCGGACTCGCTACCGCTGCGCTATCCGCCAGTCGGACTTCAATACAAGCAAGAGAATTCTGACAACTGACGCCTTTATTCTTTTGTGATAAAATCTTTGAAAAATGCTACTCAACAGTTTGATAGTAATCAAATCGATGTAGTATACAAATAAATTTACAAAAATCAACAATGGTAGAACGCCCAATCAAGAAATCGGAGCGTCAGTCCCAAGGAAGCACTGACAACAATTCCGAAAATTCGGATTCTATAGCTCCTATTGAATCCAACCACAAAAGCTCAAAACCGAGCCGTAATCGTTCGTCTGGCACAGGGAAAAAAGCATCCTATGGGGATGAAAACAGGCAGCCAGTGAATCCTGCCCTAGCGCGTGGCCCAAAACCTGTTAAACCTCCAGCCAAAGTCAAAACAGAAGAAGTTGAAATCGAATCGGAACCTATATCTGAGGAGTCTCAAGACTAACATTATAAGTGCTGCGTGTAACGTGAAAGTCTATAAGCAAAAAGCATAATTTGTCATTGCGAGCGGAACGTAGAGAAGCAAAGCAATCGTAAAGTCTAGATGTTGCGATTGCAACTCTTGGAAACCAAGGTGAACATTCCGCTCTGCTTCATACCCTATGGAAAGGCTGATGCCAACGCAATGACAACTAACGATCCTTGGTAAATTTGCTTGCATTGGGATGCTCCCCAGAACTAACTGTTAAAGCAGCACCTATGTTATTAATTGCTGTTGGTTTAGCTGTGTGTTTTCAAGCCCAGGTGTGTAATATTGGTGCAGAAGAATAGTTTACTATCGGAGCGATTTGTAGTAATGCGGTTGCTTGAGCATTTCCTAACATCAATAACTATGGTTTACTGCTACTTAGCCTGATAGCTTGTATGTTGGGCGGCGCTATTGGGGGAAGCATTTTCGCGGGCCTACGGGCACAGCAATGCTGTGCTCCTACGATAGATGTGGTTCAAATACATGAAAACTGCTGTAAGAAAAAGTGAATTGCGAATTAGAGTTGACTAATACTTCTCTACGAGAGGCTACGCCAACGGCTTACCTCGGCTCCGCTCGGCACAAGTCGCTCAGTACAAATGACTAATGACTAATGACTAAATATTTGAGGAGATTTAATGTGTCTAGTCGTAAATTATCTTTACTGAAACTAATAATTATTATATTGGTTACTGGTGCTGGTAGTTTAGGTATCAGTTTGCTTTTAGCTACAAGCGGATTTGAGCATTTGTTGGGAAATATAAAGCCAAAAAGCGAGAGTGGTAAAGCGAGTCAGGACAAGCTGACGAGTGCATCTGCACAGAATATCAGCCTAGTAACAAACCAGATCAATGAAATACCAAAGCCTTTTCAGGGAACAATCGTTTATCAAGCGAAACTGAAAGCAAACGATAAAGTCATCGCCTTGACCTTCGATGATGGTCCTGGCCCCAAAAATACGGCACAGATTTTAGAAATTTTGAAGACAAATCATATCAAGGCGACATTCTTCATGATTGGACAAATGGTGAAATATTTTCCCCAAGTCGCCAAGCAAGTGGCTGCTGATGGTCATGTAATTGGTAACCATACATGGCATCATTGGTATTTTCAAATGGATGGAGCGACTGCGGCTAGTGAAATTGATCGCACAGCAGACATCATCTACAAGACGACAGGAGAGAAAACGACTCTGTTTCGCCCCCCTGGCGGCTTTCTGAATAATGGACTAGCTGAATATGCCAAAAACCAGAAGTACGCTGTCATGATGTGGTCAGAAGAGTCGGGAGATGCTGAACGTCGTTCGCCTCAAGTGCCAATGCAGGTCGAAAATGTGCTGAAATATGTAAAACCAGGTGCAATTGTACTGATGCATGATGGGGGCGGCAACCGTTCTAAATCTGTCAAGGCTTTACCAAAAATTATCGCAGGTTTGAAAGCTCAAGGCTATCGATTTGTGACGATTCCCCAACTTTTGGAAATGCAAGCCCAAGAACAACATCTGGCGGAGGTAGCTTCACCTACGGTTACAAAGGATGAACATCCAAATAATCAGCTTAATCATCAGTGATACGCTACGGGCAACTACACCTCTAATTTTGGCAGTGCTAGGTGAATTAGTGACCGAGAAATCGGGGGTGTTAAACCTGGGTGTTGAGGAAATGATGCTGGTTGGGGCTGTGGCTGGTTTTATTGCTAGTTCAGTTACAGGTAATATTTACTTAGGATTATTCATAGCACTAATATCAGCAGGACTTACGCAAAAACCCTCTCAAACTCTCGTTTCTCCGTGTCGCGCCAGTTGCTAAAGAGCGGGAATGCTAAGAGCGAACAAGTCGGGGAACCCGCCCAACGCACTGGCTTCTCTGTGTTCTCTGTGGTTCGTTTTCCGTTAACTGTGCGTAAGTCCTATATTGTTAGGACTTACGCAACGCCTATATTGTCATTGCGACCGAAACGGAGTGTAGGGAAGCAATAAGAGCGTCAGGGGGGATTACTTCTCTACGAGACGCTCCGCGTAGCTTGGTTCGACCTAGGAGTACGCTATCGCTCGTAATGACGAAATTACGTTATTTTTGCGTAAGTCCTGATTGTATTGGCTGACAATGCTATTGTATCGGCTGACAATGCCAATGTATCGGCTGACAATGCCATTGTATCGACCTGCAATGCTAATGCACTAATCTAAAATTCAATACACTTGGGTTAAGGCTTAATATCATGTCCGCTTGAATACAAGTCAATTGCAAGCGTTCGCGGAGCGTCTCGTAGATAAGGAAGAAATGCTTAATTTAACTGTATTGATCTAAAATCGGCTTTCATACTCAACTTGGAATTGATTTTCATCCCCCAAATTAGTTGAGCCTCGCATCAAAATTTCGTCATTGAGTCGATAGAGCACATTGTAACGGAAAGACTCATCATTGTTAGAAAGAGCGTGTGATAAAGAAACAGATGCGTTTTTATTGATGTCAAACACACCTTCTGCTGATAAATTAAGAACTGAACCGTTCGCTGCTTTATTAGTATTAGTAGTAGGGGTAGGAAATACCCGAAACTCACTGAAACCAATAGCCTGTCCGATCGCAGTGATAGTTCCTTGTAAACCACCTAAAATGGTCGAACTAGCGAAACCAGTCAGCCCTTGTCCTGCATTTGCTTGACCGAAAGAACCCAGAATCGAGCCACCTAGCAGAGCAACTATTTCTCCCTTACTACGGCTAGGTTCACTCGTCAGTTCTAGATTCTCGCTCAATTCACTAGCTGGCCCGTTTACGCTGGCTTGAACGGTAACGGTATTTAAAGTCCCAAAATTGTTTACAGAAACATCGCTGACTTCAGAAGACAATGGTGATTCCAAAATTTGACTGTTCCTTGTCGATGCTTCCGGTACAATTGCGGTAAGTCGCACATCTAGGGTCGGGTCAAGTCCTTGACTAGGAGTAAAGCTCGCAGTTTGTTCATAGCCCCGCGCCAAGGTAAACTGAGTGGAAAATAAGCTCAGTCGTCCTCCTGTCAAACGAATGACTCCTTCAGGAAGCGGCTTGGCTAATGTACCATTAATGGTCAAGTCGCCTTTGGCGTCAAAGCTCAATAGAGGCTGACTCAATGCCGCTCCTCCTGGTACAAAGCTCAGTAAAGATTGAGTGGTAACACGAACACCTTTGTCTAAAGTCAACTTTAAATCTGCAAACTCTATAGGTAAATTGGGTGGAGTGACTGCGCTAGTGCTACTCTTTGCTGTAATCACTGGGTTAGTGCTATTCTCTGGTGTAGCTACTGGGTTAGTGCTATTCTCTGATGTAGGTGTGACGTTAGCATTAACCTCTTCTCTATTTATGACGTTAGCGTTAGCCTCTGCTGTCGCTGCTAATTTTTTCTTTGCAGCAGCCGAGTTTCCAATAATCACCTGACCATCACTCAGTTTAATCTCTCCACCAATTACAGGTTTTAGGGCTGTTCCGCGAATTACGACATCGCCGCCAACACCGCCTTCATACAGTCCTGCAAGCTTAAAATTGAGTTTGTCTGCTATTGATACTGTTAGAGGATTTGCTGCGGCTTGCTGCGGATCAAAAATTGGCAGGATGCCTGATGCACTCACTTGCCCTTTATTGTACGTGCCTTGGATACCTTGAACACTCACAGTATTGCCATTAAATTGCGCTGTCCCTGTGACATTTGTTAGGGGATCAGATAAGGCTTGAGCGCGAAAAGTTGCATTATTAAGTGTGGCGTTTCCATTGATAATTGGTTCCTTTAAAGTCCCTTGAACGTTTAAATCTACTTTTCCTTGACCGTCTACCCAAGCGAGTTGATTGTTGGTAAACACGTTTAACAGTGCCAATCCTTCATTTTGCAGATTGGCGTTGATGCTAATTTGATTGCTATCTGGCTGCACTGCGGCAGAAGGTAATGGAGCAGGTACACTACCTGTAATTGCAAGTGGCTGAGTTCCTGTGACTAGCAAGGTACTGTCAAAATTCAAGCGAGCTTTGTTGTAGTCAAAGTTCACCTTTCCTGTTTGCACAGGTTGCTTGTTGAGAGTTGCATTCGCCAGCGCCACTTGTCCTTGGACTCTGGGGTCTTTTAAACTACCTCCCAAGGTGGCATCAGCATTCACTTTCCCAGTGATATCTACGGGGTATTTTTGGATAAAAGGCTCTAAAAGTGATAGAGGTAGACTTGCTACATTCAACTTTCCAGATAGTTGCTCAGTTCCTAACTGTCCCGAAAAAGCTACCAGTCCTTGATTGATTCCAATACTCAACGGCGAAAGTGTGACGATCCCATCAGCAAAAGTACCTTGAGCAAGGACTTGATTAATCGAGTATTCACCCCATTGCCAATTAGCACCTTGAAAATTAAAGCCGACATTTAACCCAGATTTCAATGAGCCATTAGCTGTAATTCCTCCGCTCAAAGCACCCGTTAATTCTGCAAGGGTGGGCAAAGACGCGGCTTTTTTTCTTTCTGCCTGCTGTTGTTTTACTACTGATGTTGCAATATTCGAGAAATATGCTAACTGTGTTTTCAAATCTGCGTTGGGCAAACTGACAGGCTCAGTATTAAGTACTTCTGCTCCAGCTAATTTCGGAGGCTGCAACCCGGTACCAAAGTCTTTAAAGTCAAAGATATTAAACGCTTGTAAGAGTTTCTCAATTTTGATTTGGTTTAAATTAGCTTGAACTTGAAATTGCGGGTCATTCCCTGTTTGCACATTTCCACTCAGGGCGATATTGCTATCTGCAATCCGCAATTGACCATTAGCCAAGCTAGCAGTACCATCGGCATAATTGATGGTTCCGCGAAATTCATCTGCTGCAACTCTAGCAACACGAGGCCGAGCGATCGCCACGTCTCCCGCAACTGCATAATTATTCAGATTGACAACTAAATTTCCCGATAATTGCCCCGCCAGAGGTTTCAGTTGATTGTTAGGTAAAAAGCCCCCAATCAGAGCGATGGGAAACTGTTGGGCGTTGATGAGCAAGTTATCTCCTTCAGTTCTACCTGTGGTAACTGCTTCATCGCGCTGGACTAAAAATGAAGTTGGGCGATAATCTGCACCCAGGTTAAGCGCAATCCTGTCTTGCTTTCCAGCTAGTTGCAGACTTGCTCCCTGTCCCCCCTGAAAATTCACGTTTCCAGTTAAAACTGGGTCAAACGCTAAATTACTAACCTGAAAATTCCGCAGCCTGATATTGCCATTAGCTTGAGGTACATCTGGAGTGCCTGTAACTTTTCCCTTAAAATCAAGTAGCCCTGCTAGTGCTACGTCACCAGGAACTTTAAAGCCTGTATTTTTGAGGTTGAAATTCTGCGCCAATACATTCAGATTAAATCCCGTAATTTGGGGTGCGCCAGTTGGTGGAGTCTGAACAGCGATCGCACCATTAGCACTCAGTCCTGAGGTAGTTGCGTTTTCAACGATAATCTGCTGTCCATTCCACTGCACTTGCGCTGTCAGCGGTTGTGCTAGCAGCGCTAACCCTTGAGATAGGCGGATTTGTCCGGCGGCTCGAATATCTGCAAGCTGGAAAGATTTTGCTGTGCCTGCGAATTGGATATTACTATTGAGCCGTCCTCCCAATTGTGGTGAGAAACGGTTGAGTTGAATTTGGGAAGTGTTGGCAAGCACTTGCCAGCGACCACGATTAAAGCTAACATTCCTAAGATTAACCGTACCTCCTGCTACATTCAGCCTTGCTTGTCCTGTGGCTTGAATGGTTGAGGGTTGGAAAGAAGCAGTGCTTCCTGACAAATTCAAGGCGACATTGCTTAAAACTCCCTGAAACTGGGGTGGTATCTGTCCAAAACGACTCAATTGCAGTTTTTGGGTATTCACAAAAGCTTGCCAGCGTTGTTGTACAACTTGACCTCTAGCCCTGATTGTCCCGCCTGCCACATTCAAAACTGCATCCGGAAAAAGGATATTCTCCCCTTGTTTAGCAATAACAGCTTGACCCGTAATCGGATAGGTGGCTGTAGGCGCTTGCACCCGCGCTACTGTTTGCAGGTTGCTCAGAGTGCCAGAAATATTGGCATTTGCCGATACATTCCCAATGGTGATCGAGGGTGAGGAGTTGTATGCTTTAGCGATCGCATCCCCTGGTAAATTTTTTGCTTGCACATTAAATGATACCCTGCCTTTGGGTGCAAGCTGAAGTTGACCGTTGGCTGTGACTTGCCCTCCTACCTCTGGATTTGCCTGAACGCGAGAAACATTTACATTTAAGGGTGTACCTAGAGAGCCAGAAATTTTGGCGTTTGCAGATATACCACCAACATTAATCGGAGTTGAGATGCCGTAACCTTGAGCGATCGCATTTCCTGGTAAACCTTGAGCTTGAATATTTACGCCTACCTGACCTTGGGGAGCTAGTTGAATTTGACCATTGGCTGTGATTTGCCCCCCGGCTGGCGGCGTTACTTGAACACTAGTAATATCAAGTTTCAAGGGCTGTTTGCCAAGTGAACCAGAAACTTTTGCTTTTGCTGAAACATTCCCAACTGCGATCGGTAGAGTCACTCCATAGCTGCGTGCTAGTATATCCCCTGATACACCATCAACTTGAGCATTAAATATTGCCGAGCCTTTGGGGCCAAGTTTAGCTTGACCACCTCCAGTGATTTGACCACCTGCTGCGGGGACTATTTTCAGATTAGAGACGGCAATTTGAGATGCAGTTTTAGATACATTTAAGCGAAAGTCAGTGTTTACGGTTTGGAATTGAACACGATCAACTTGAATAGGTTTTGTGTTACTTACTGTACCGCTAAGGATTGGCTCCTGAAGTGCACCTAGTACCTGAATATTTGCTTGAACTTCGCCAGCAGATGGGACTGACGATTTTACTCTCAGGGTGTCTAAGATATTTTTCGCACTAACTGGTTTTATCTGAGCTGCGACATTAAAACCAGTTTGAGTATTAATTGTTCCATTTGCCAGAATCGGAACTTTGCCAAAGTTCGTATTCAGATTTTCTAAAGCAACTGTCTGACCCTGAAATATAAATCTCCCATTCAAATTAGAAACCTGCTGAGGAATATTTTGAATTTTAGCAGTGACTTGATTAGCTGTAGCTGTTCCGGTAATCGCTATTTCTGACAGTTTGGGTGGAATCTGAACCCCTAAGTCAGCATTTAAATACCCTGCTTGCAAGGCAATTGGCAACTGAATTAATCGACTAACCTCTGATACTTGTAAATTTTGTGCTTGCAGCTTGAGGTTAGTTTGTTGAGCTTTCAGTTGTGTTTCGCCAACGATTTTAACACCGCCTCCCCTAGTGAGTTGAGCATTGATGTCATAAGCGATTCTTTGATTTCGATCTGAAAATCGGGCAACACCACCAACTTGATCTAATATTACTGAGCCTTTCGGTTTAGTTGGTGCGGCGAATGGCATCAACTCTACATCACCATCTTGAATTTGAAGTGTCTGCAACTCAGTTTGGATGAAGCCTTGTCCCTCCCCAGCCTTAACTTGGGCTGTAACCCAACGACCATCCTGATCCTGTTGAATGTAGACATTGGGCTGAACTAATATAACATTTAATAGCAGTTTTCGGGTGAGGAGAAGTTGCAACGGCGAGAACTCTACCTCCAAAGCTTTTGCTACGACCTGATCTTGATCATTAAGAGTTCCTAGTATCGAAAGAGAGCTAAATCTTAGACTAGAAAGCGAAAAACGTTCAACATTCCCTACTTTTACTGGACGCCCAAGCAATTGCTGAAGATTTTGTTGCACTAATGGTGCTAAATCCTTATATACATAGCTTCTAGCCCACCAAGCACCGACTCCAATTCCAACCAGTAAAACTCCACCCACAGCCAAACTGGTACGTCCTAAGATGAAGAGCCATAAACGACGGTTAGATGGTTTCTGATTATTTTCTGAATTTGGAAAGTGCTTCATTATCGTTATCGTTACTAGTACTTTTTTCTGGAGTGAGTCTAGAGACAGACTAGTCGCAGCTGTATCAGCAAGTTACAAGCTATCGTTTCACAATATTAGCCCTTACGCAAGAACTTTCCGGCAAGGCACTTCTCAACTCTTGGAGAGCCTGCGTCAATGAGACGCTCCGTAAATGCGTCTATGTTATTTTGTAATTTTGCGTAATTCCTGAATTTATTTCGAGTCATAGTTTATCGCCAGACATGAATCTTCTGGGTATTAAACTTGAGAAATTTTGCTGGAATTAAGAGAATTATTTAGGATTTACTCAAGTTGAGCATTCATGGTATTTACTTATTTTTTATGTTAACTTTGGAAAATTTATACTTATTCAAATTTCTGTCTTTAGATAGATTCAGTATATTTAAGTATTAATTATGAGATAATCAGCAATAGGTAATAGTTTGAATCTTAAATCGCTTTGTGACAACTCCTGTATATACAACCCTATTTATAAAATTTAATTGTTGTAGAATCTAACCTACTATAGATGACGATAGTCAGTAATTTTAGATTTAAGATAGCATTATATGCGATCGCACTGACAAAATATTCGTGAACAAACTTTAGGTTTATGCCAAATTATCATTCGACTTTTCTGTTTGACTAGGAACTGTTTCCTTATTCATCACTATTTACCCAAACTTATATATCAAGCGTAGTTCTTCTGTGGTAAGGTACACACCAGTTGATTACTATAAATTCGCCTGACCAGCACAAATGATATTACTTTGCTTTTGAGTGGAATGACTCAAGCCTATTGGTAATGCATTCATCTATTACGATAGCAACAATAATAGATTGATTGAGAGTGGCGAACAACTGTACTTTACTTATGCTAGTAACAGTCAAATTACTGCAACCTTGAGAGCATCGGGAATTACTATGTTGGAACTTTAGCTTTTAGTCGTGAAATCAATAAAAAGGGTTTGCAAGCTGGTAAACTTGTGAGTGCGATGTCTACGACGGGCTGCGCCTACGCTAAAATTTGTGGTGGCGGTGGCGGTGGAAGACCGAACTTATAGAATTGTCGATTATGTTCGTCGAGAATCTGGAACTGCTGGCCAATTAGATGAATGCTATATTCGCTGGTCTGTGATTGCTGAGGTGGACAAAGATTACTTAGCTTTATCCTGGGATGGATTTACCTATAGTTTAACAGCCGATGAACACATAGAACAACGTACTCAATTTCCTTTCTGGAATCATATTCCTGGATTTTTGATAAATTAGCTAATCATTGCCAAGCTCAGTGGACACATCTTAATCTCGATCAGCTTGTTCTGCATGATATGTGGGATAAATATCTCAATAGATCAATAAATGGTATTAACTGTATAAATCGCTCTACTTAATGATTTATGAATAACAAGATTCCCGACTTTTTATAAAAGTCAGGAATCTGAGCCTTTCGATTACTCGTTTGTGAATCCACTCAATTCATCATCTGGTTCATCAATCATTTCTGGTACTAAAGCTGGGTTACTCCTACGTTCTTCTGGTGATTGCTCCCGAATAACATCGTCTATTCTCGCAGGGTGTTTGATTTTGTCCAGTACCTCTGGACTTAATTGCGATGGTTCGCCTTCTGGATTTGACTTTTCTGCTTGACTAGGAACTGTTTCCTTATTCATCACTATTTCCCCAAACTTATACACCAAGCTTAAGTTCTTCTGTGGTGAGATACACACTATCTTGAGACCTATTTCACACAGTGTAGGTAAAAAAGGCGACGCAGAATAGCCCGCCCTAGTTTGCGGTAAAACGGTAAATCGCACTCGGGGAAATTATTTGTTACATGACTAACTTCGCTAGCTGAGGCTACTTTAGGCAATGCAAGATCAGTTAGTTTCATTGGTCTAACGGTGTGTAGATGTCAATTCGGCTTTGACAGCGATTCATCCCAAAACTCTCTACAGCAGCAAATTTACAATCTGGTTCTTCTGCTAGAGCAAGTCCAGGCGCAAGTAACTTTGTAAATAGGGGTACTTCGGTGCGAAAATGCGTAGGCGTTCGCGTAGCGTCTCGTAGAGAAGCCCGCCGTAGGCATCGCTTTTCTGGATAAACACTTCTTAGCACTTGCCAGATTGCTTCATAGTTACTTTTCTCAAAGTAGAGAACTCCACTGTCATAGCGTCCGTAATCAGAAGGGTTGTATAGCACTTTAAAGGTGAAAGGAATTCTGATTTGATTCAGTTCCCGTGTCAGGCTTTCCATGAGTGCGATCGCACCATACGGTGTCAAGTTAAAGTAAACTCTGACTGTCTGAGGATAAGTGTCTGGGCCGGCATCGCTAACAGCCATGTAAAATCCGTTTTGAACTAAATTACAAGGCATACGGATAGCGACTAAGTTGCCTACAGATGCCAATTGCTCGGCAGGTTGTAAATGGCGATCGCTGTTGGAAAAATATTTTTCTTTGTCTAAAAATCAGCTAGATCACAATAGTTGTTGAGGTAGTTAAAAACGATAATTGAGTGATTTGCATCAAAATATAAAGCCTCTGAAAGCATTAGGTGGATGTGACTGAGTTCACGAGTTTGTTGAAGCAGCTGGTGAATTCGCCATTCACTCAAAAATTCACCCGCTGTTTTTCCTTCTTGATTGTGACGCTCCTGTTTGACGAGGAGTTGGCGACCATCTTGTAAACTCAGTAATAAGTTATTCAATGAGTTATGTTTTAATTATTCAAATATTTAATATTCAAAAATAAAAGTACTTTTCTCTGAAAAACTACAGTGCAGTAGTGCGTCACTACTCCAAATCATCTAATTTGAAACTGAGACTATGTTTTTGTTGTAGATAGTACTGTTTTTACCTTGTCACACTACCAAAGCCTGAAAAGCCACACTTATGACCGTTCACCCGATTTATGTGAAGTTTTGTAACGAGTTGTGGAATTCTCAGAGTTTTGATTCAGAGAAGTAACAAAGGTTCTCAAGGATGATCCAGATTAATTTCTATCTGGGCATTGCAAGTTATACCAGGAGGAATTGCTGTGGACAAGCAAGGTCTATACTTAACAGCGTTTCAGCGCAAGCTTCTATTGAAAAGTCTAGAAACAGATTTACGTCCAGAGTACCGCCGTCGCATTGAAATTATGTTGTTGGCAGATGTAGGCCAATCTCAGACTCAAATTTGTGAAGCTCTAGGATGCACTCAGGAGACGGCACGGCACTGGATTATGATCGCCCAAACAGGTCAAGCTCACCATTGGAGCGATCGCGCAATGGGTCGCCCCAAGGCTGTTAATGAGCAATATCTCGCTCGTTTGCAACAACTAGCAAGCCATAGTCCGCGTGAGTATGGCTATCCATTTGAACGCTGGACAGGGCAATGGTTAAGCAAGCATCTGGCAAAAGAGATGGGAATTAAAGTTAGTGCTTGCCACATTAACCGCTTGCTCAAAGAAATGGGACTTTCGACTCGACAGACACGCAAAACTGCCGAGAAAGAAACTAATAACACAAAGAATTCTCGGATTACTATTGGCAACCTGCTACCAAATCCAGAGCCTGATTTTCGTTGGTCATTGAATTTCGCTAAGACAAGTGTACATTCGCAAATTAAATGTCGCGATTCGCAGATAGTGTCGCAACCGCATCTAAATAAGTAACCATCTTTTGTTTAGCAATAGTTGGTGGAAAGCAAAGTGATATAATACCTAATTTTTTAGTGGGACTTAAACATTTTTGAAGCAGAAACAAGCCTCAAACCCTTATAGGACAAGGAAAATACACCAAAAGCTTAAAAATGCTTGAAACCCAGATATATCAATAAAATAGGCAAAATGATGTCAAAGTCTTTCTGTATATACATTTGAGTGTTTTTTCTGGCTATTTTTTGTCTAAGTCCCATTAGGAGATGTATGTCGGACTTTTACCCCAGAAGCACTACTTTGAACCGCCGATCTAAATATCCTAGTGTTGAACTGATGGAAGAAAAAATCATTGTGCCATTCAAAACCATTGGTAATTTGCACAAGACCAAGACGTTGATTATGTAAAAATTTATCTGACTCTGGAACAATTAGAGAACTACCAAGAAGTCCAACTGCTTGTTCTGTCATTGCAAAAAGAAAGTCGCTTTTTTTCAGAATAAATCCATTTGGAATTTCTCTAATATAATATTTTGTCTTATTGCCCTGATCGCGGTAGCCACCACTCTCATAAAAAGAGCCTAGTGTTAACAATATATAGTCTAGTCAGATTTATCAGTAGTAAAAAACTCACCTTTAAAAGCAAATCCATGTTTTATAGAGCAAATATCCTCTAACTTCTTCTCTACCCACCCATCGCCTTTTTGGGTAAATATGGCGTTTAGATAGCTTTCAAAGAGTTCGCGGGAGTTGGTGAGGTTCTTTTCGGTGTTGGCAATCGCTCTATCAATCCCCTCAAACACCTCATTCAAAATAGCTACAATCCGCTTTTGTTCATGAAGTGGTGGGACTGGAATTGTAAAATTTACGGTTCTTGCGTAACTTTTATGGTAGGAATGAAAATTGAGCCAATTTTCATAATTTTATGCGTTCGCTATGAAATTTCTCGTAGTTCAAATTCTTAATCTCCCAGAGATGAAAGTGTTAGACTGTCTTCGCGTAGCGTCTCGCAGAGAAGAAATTGAAGGCATGGGAATAGTTATAGCAATAAAGAAATCTGTGAATTATTTTACTTGTCCCTCGTGTAGAAAAATTACTCACAGTATATATCAAAATCATTGGCGGATGATTCATGATTTATGTTGGAGTGAGAGAACAGTTATATTAAAAATAAATCGTCGTCAATTCAAATGTAATAAATGTAAAAAAGTCTTTATTTAAAAGCTAAACATTGTAGAGCCAAGCAAAGGATATACTAAAAGATTAGCGGCTGACATAATTCAACAAGTATTAGATAGCAATATTCATCGTGTCGCCCAAAGAAATGACTTAAGCGATGAAGAAGTTGAATCAATGTTAAAAGGACAAGTATCACAAATATTAAACATAAATTTCATTCAATTAAAAAGGTTAGGCATAGATGAAATTGCCTTGGTTAAAGGTCAAGGAAATTATTTAGCAGTGTTAGGAGATTTGGATACTCATAAACCCATTGAAATAGTGAAGTCCAGAAGAATGGAAGAAATCCGGGAAGTTCTTGTAAGTTGGGGTGTTAAGGTGCTGGAACAAATCCAAGAAGTGAGTATTGATCTCTGGTCGCCTTATAAAAGTTTAGTAGAAGAATTAATGCCTAACGCCAATGTAACTGCTGATAGATTTCATGTAATGAAACAAGTAAATGATGAGTTAGATGCTATATCGCAGCCTCTTCCCGGAGAGCGATCGCTTTTGTTTTTGTTTACAATTTAATCTACGTGACACGTAGATTTGCGTTAAGTGTAGATTAATAAAACTTACAGTGTCATATATCTACTTGTTAAATAGAATACTGACGAGTAAATAAATCTACATCTAGCAGCGACTAAACTGGTGATGTAGTCTATATCTGAGAATCAAGTGATTCGCTGCAAATTAAATGAAGTGATGGCGCGAAAGCGGGTTAAAAATAAGGACTTGGCCAAGATATTTAGTATAAATTATAACTCAGTTTATAGATTACGTAAGGTTGATGAAATGCCAAGATTAGCGCCGGAACGATTGAATGGCATTTGTAAAGCTTTGAATTGTCAATCAGGGGAACTGTTGGAATATGTATCAGATGAAGGTGAAGAAAATGTTGTTTCTCAGGTTGATATAGTTTGAGAGTGATCGCTACAACAATAAAATCCCAGGAATAGGACGCAGGATTTTGTGAGACACCAAACTGTCAAACTGCAAGCGCAACGCTTGAGCTGTTGCTGAGTCAGTGAGCAACACACCTGCTTCAATATTGCGTTCGTGGGCGGCTTCTGTAAAATTAGCTGATGTAATTAACACAAATTCCTCATCTACAACAATGCACTTGGCGTGCAAAGATGACTTTTGCTTAACATCCACTGCTAGCGAGCGCGAATCATAAAAAACTTCTGGTAATCTGTTTCCTGTCCAGATATCGCGGCGAAAGGTGTGTGCAAATTCTCTCAATAAAACTGACTCTGCTACTTTACTGTGATGTGGACGTTGGATGTTAAGAAACATTTGTACATATAGTTCCGGGTTAGTATCCATACGTTCTGCAAGTACCTGGAATAATTTTCGCGCTTTCTCGCCTTTATCAATAGTAAAGCTGGAGATGAGAACACTTTTTGGTGTTGCATAATAAAGAGATGAATTGAGGTGTTCTACTGTGCAATGTCCATACTGTGGGTCTACTGAGATTAGAAAAAATGGTACCTGTTGGCAAGAACAATATTTGGGTAAAAAGAAGATGTACAAACCCATGTCTTCCCACTTTGACCATAACTGCTGTACTTCTTTACACCGATGTATTGGCCCGTTGTCCTGCACTATGACTCTGATGCGTCCACACTTTTGGGCAACAGAAGCCTCAACCTCGATCATCTGAATATAAGATTTGCGTCAAACGCCTCCAATTACCAGACCGTAAACGAAACTAATTAACGGTTGAAGAAAGCCAATAATAGTTAACCTTCGACCCCGACGCTTGCTTTGTTCTAAACGTTTTTGTTCGCCTCGGAAGTAATAGCTATAACTTGGTTCACTCCAAGCACAAAAGCCTGATTCATCCATATACTTTAAATTTATTTCTCCAACAGCAGTAGATAATTCCAGCATTTCTAAGTCTGCCTGTTTGATTTGCTGTATTACTGGGTCTTGCTTTCCTTTATGACTTTTTCTCGTTCGTTTCCAAATCATTTGCGCCCTGCTTTTTCCCAAAGTCCCTCTATTCCTAGCTCTCGCCATTTATGCAAAACTTCTCGTACTGTCTATGCAGTCCAATTAAAGTGAGTCGCTATTTTCTCTACATACCAACCATGTGCGCTCAATCTAATTACCTCTGCTCTGTCTTTTACCTTCTGCGGTACATCTGCTGTTCTCAGGTTAAAAAGAGTTCTATCTTGCTCTCTAGTCAGAAATACCCTTAAACGGCTGCCCATATCCCTGTTACCTTTATCGAAAATTCTACGTATTTACTTATCTTTACATAGTTTGGTTTTTCCACCTCGTTCTACTTAGGCGTAAAAAAGAAATAGAACTTGAACGCTTAAAAAATCAAATCAAAAGTCGGAAACCCAAAGGACGAGATTTAACAGGAGAAAAATGGCTAGAAACTTTGTCAGAGGTGGTTAATAAAATCCCTCAGAATGAAGATGAAGCTAAATCTTGGCAAGCTAGACTCCTGAGAGGAAATAGCTATATGCCATATCCTGTTGATTATGAAACCAATACAGACCTAACTTGGTTGACAAATGATAAAGGTCGTATCTTTGTCAAATTTAATGGAATAAATAAACGAATGAATGAACCATTATTTGAGGTTTATTGTGATTCTCGCCAGCTTCACTATTTTCAACGCTTCTGTCAAGACTGGCAAATTTGGCATGATGACGAAAAAATATATTCTTGGGACTAGATAAACCAGCAACCGTTGCTGTGATAGATGCTGCTAACAATAAAGTTCTAACTTATCGCAGTGTTAAACAACTACTGGGCAAACGTTACAATCTTCTCAACCACGAGCGACAACAACAGCAACGCCTATCTCATGAACGTCACAAAGCTCAGAAACAGAATGCACCCAACTCCTTTGGTGAATCAGAGTTAGGGCATCGGTGAGAGGTTAAGATAATATTATTTTTGTCAATTAGAAATTATGCTGAAAATTTGGAAAAGCAGAGCTCTTTTCTCTCCCTCTAACCCTCTAATTTTGGCGAAGGTATTGTAGGAATAGGAAGACTTAGGCTAGAGTGGTGTATTGCATCCACATGAAAACCACTATAGTGAGATGAATACGACTTTAAGTAAGAAAATCATCTCTGGAACGAGTATGACACATTATTTGTCGTTTTAGGGTTTTTGACAAACAATGTGTCGCCACGGACAAATAATTTGTCGCTCTACAGACAAATCGGGATGACTGGATTCGAACCAGCGGCCCCTTCGTCCCGAACGAAGTGCGCTACCAAGCTGCGCCACATCCCGCCATAAAAATGGCATTATGAATTAAGAATATCACAACCTGTGCCAAATCACAGAATTACATCTATATATGATCACTTTATCCAAGGCTTTGCTTGCTACGATTAAATTTGTATAACTCTAGTGGTAAAAGCGGATTGTGACTGTAAAACCAGACTGGTTGCGGGTGAAAGCACCTCAGCGTGAGCGCATCGGTAACGTTAAAGACGTTTTGCGGGATTTAGCCCTCAATACAGTTTGTGAGGAAGCGTCCTGTCCAAATATTGGTGAATGCTTCAACGCCGGGACTGCCACGTTTTTGATTATGGGCCCGGCTTGTACACGCGCTTGTCCCTACTGCGATATTGATTTTGAGAAAAAACCCAAACCACTAGACCCCACCGAACCTTCACGACTAGCAAAAGCTGTTCACCGCATGAAACTTAATCATGTGGTAATCACTTCTGTAAACCGAGATGACTTGCTTGATGGTGGTGCATCTCAGTTTATGGCGTGTATTCATGCGGTTCGCTCTGTTTCACCCAACACGACAATTGAGGTACTAATTCCTGACTTGTGCGGTAATTTGAATGCTCTAGAGTTGATTCTACAAGCTGCGCCAGAGGTATTAAACCACAATACGGAAACTGTTCCACGCCTATATCGCCGGGTGCGTCCCCAAGGAAACTATGATCGCACATTAGAATTATTGCAGCGCTCTCGCCAAGTTTCTCCTAGCACATACACTAAATCCGGGATCATGGTTGGACTCGGTGAAACTGATGCCGAAATCCGCCAAGTCATGCAAGACTTGCGAACTGTAGATTGCGACATTTTGACAATTGGGCAATACCTCCAACCGAGTCAAAAACACTTACAGGTAAATGAATTTATCCACCCAGAACAATTTGCTGCTTGGAAGGCATTCGGCGAAGAAATCGGATTTTTACAAGTTGTTTCTTCGCCATTGACAAGAAGCTCATATCATGCAGAACAAGTCAGGGAATTAATGGAACGTTACCCTCGTTCCAAAAGTGATGAGTTAGGAGTTATGAGTTATGAGTTATGAGTGAGCAGATGTACTCCAACTCAAAATTCTCCGTAGCAATTCTGGGTGCAGGTGCTTGGGGTGCATCTCTGGCAAATCTAGCCGCAGCGAATGGTCATAGGGTGCGCGTCTGGTCACGTCAAGGTTCCCAAACTCTCCAAGTAGTGCTACAAGATGTCCAAATAGTCCTGTCCGCTATCTCAATGATTGGTGTGAGGGATGTTGCTTCCCAAGTTCGCTCTTTCCCCCTTTCTCCAGAGACAATTTTTGTAACAGCGACGAAAGGCTTAGACCCTCAAACTACCTGCACGCCGTCGCAAATTTGGCAAACAGTATTCCCTAACCATGCAGTGGTTGTCCTGTCTGGACCTAATTTATCTAAAGAAATTCAACTAGAATTACCAGCAGCAACGGTAGTAGCCAGTAATATTCCCACGGCTGCTAAAGTAGTGCAGTTAGTATTTTCTTCTCAACGTTTTCGAGTATATACCAATCCCGATCCCTTGGGGGTGGAACTGGGGGGAACACTGAAAAATGTCATTGCGATCGCAGCTGGTGTGTGCGATGGTTTACAACTGGGAACCAATGCCAAAGCTGCTTTAGTCACCCGTGGACTTACAGAAATGGTTCGCATTGGCAATGACTGGGGTGCAAAGACGGAAACATTTTATGGTTTATCGGGTCTAGGAGATCTGTTAGCAACGTGCAATAGTCCTTTAAGTCGCAATTATCAAGTCGGCTACCAGCTAGCTGGTGGTAAGTCACTTACAGAAACTCTCACAAATTTACAAGGAACTGCTGAAGGAGTAAACACTTGTCGGGTTTTGATGCAACGAGCCAAGCAACAAAACATAGTTGTCCCGATTACCGAGCAAGTTTATCGGTTACTTCAAGGTGAAGTCACACCGCGACAAGCACTTGATGAACTGATGCTGCGAGATATCAAGCCAGAGTACAACTACTAGTACCGCAAGGCGGAATTCAAAATTTGTTTTGGAAAGTTGAGCCACTGCGTTGGTGTTAGCGCAGCGTAAAGTCTACGGCATAGCAATTCTTAGAGACGCTGCGCGTAGCTTGCTTAAGAGCAGGGGTACGCTTAGAGCGACGTAGCAGCGTCGGCAGTCCGGTCTTCTCCCAAAGGGAGACGCCAAAGGCGATGGGGGTTTCCTCCATGAGGAACTGCCGTTAGCGTAGCGGTAGCGAGTAATCGAGCGTCAAGGGTCTCCCGGCTTGTCCCTTGCGCGTCTCACGCCACTTGCTACAACTGGGGGAAAATACGCAACGCAGTGACTCCCCTTCTTACTATTGGGAGAGGCTAGCGCCTGCCGTAGGATGCCCAAAGGGCTGTAGGGAGAAGCAAGTGGCGTCTGTTCGCTGTCAGCCAACGCATCCTGCGGAATCTTGCTATAGACTTTCCGTAAAATTAAAAATTCAAACAGGTATACAGCGTAAGTGTTTCATTGACTTGGAATGGGTGGTTTATTTACGCCATGCTGTACTAGTTAATAGTCTGTGAAGTTGAAATTAACGGGTTAATACTGACACGGAAGAGGACGCGTCACTTACTCTTTGGGTCTTCTATATCCGTGTCGATAGAATTTTTGCCGTTAATACTAATCACTTACCCGATATTGATTAGTTCTACTTATACCTGAATAATCCTGAGAAAAAATTGGTAAATCGTCAGGATATTACTTTTATAGCCATGTAAATGTGACTATGCCAATTATAAAGATGACATTCACTGAAGGATGTTTATACTGGGTTACAAAAATGACTATCAGAAAGCATCAAGGTTGAAATGTTAACTAAGTAGTTTAAATATTGAAAACCTAGCTGTGGATTTGAATAGCTATTGGTTCAATTAAAAGTTTAGCAGCAGATTAAGTTCAGTAATACTGTATCCAATAAAACCTTTACAGTTCATTTCTAAAAAAATTGTAATGGAACCTTCAACCGTGTTAGTTCATCGTGAATCACGGGAACAATAGCAACAGTTGAATAGCTGACCGTAATCTAAGCTGACCGAAATCTATTGTTACCTGGAGCCATTGAGACGATCTTTATGCCAGCAACATCTTTTTATGCAGACGCCCCCTATAATACCAAAAAGTCCCGCCAGGCTTTGGACTCGGATCTCACGGTTGATGAAAGTGAGTTATCAGTAGATGACCTACAGGAGCTGGAGATGGCTTCTGTTGACCATGCTAACTTTGCTGCTAACACTAACCGTCGTAGTACAGACCTAGTACGTCTATATCTTCAAGAAATTGGTCGAGTTCGCTTGTTAGGGCGGGATGAAGAGGTTTCAGAAGCTCAAAAAGTCCAACGCTACTTGCGGATGCGGATAGTGCTTGCTAATGCCGCAAAGCAAGGGGATGAAGTGATTACGCCCTATCTGCGGTTAATTGAAGTTCAAGAACGTCTGACCTCCGAACTAGGACATCGCCCGTCTTTGGAAAGATGGGCTGCCACTGCTGGCATAATGGTACCGGATCTCAGACCGACTTTGGCAGATGGCAAACGTCGCTGGGCTGAAATTGCCAAGTTGACAGTAGAAGAGTTGGAGCAAATTCAGTCCCAAGGACTGCAAGCAAAAGAACACATGATCAAGGCTAATCTTCGCCTAGTTGTGTCTGTTGCTAAGAAGTATCAAAATCGCGGTTTAGAATTATTGGATTTAGTCCAAGAAGGCACACTGGGTTTGGAGCGGGCTGTAGAAAAATTTGACCCCACTAAGGGTTATCGCTTCAGTACCTATGCTTACTGGTGGATTCGTCAGGGAATTACACGGGCGATCGCTACTTCTAGTCGCACGATCCGTCTACCTGTTCATATTACCGAAAAGTTAAACAAAATCAAAAAGGCCCAACGCAAAATTGCTCAAGAAAAAGGTCGCACCCCAACTCTAGAAGACTTAGCTACTGAGTTAGAGATGACACCGACCCAAGTAAGAGAAGTTTTGTTGCGGGTTCCTCGCTCCGTTTCTTTAGAAACCAAGGTAGGCAAGGATAAAGACACTGAGTTAGGCGAATTACTTGAAACTGACAGTGTAACCCCAGAAGAGATGTTAATGCGAGAATCTTTACAAAGAGATTTGCATCATCTTCTGTCAGATTTGACTAGTCGGGAGCGCGATGTAATTTTGATGCGGTTTGGTTTGGCAGATGGTCATCCTTATTCTTTAGCAGAAATTGGACGCGCTCTTGACTTATCGCGGGAACGAGTCCGACAAATTGAATCCAAGGCTTTGCAAAAGCTACGTCAACCCAAGCGACGCAACCTCATCCGCGACTATTTGGAGTCTCTAAGTTAGTCATTTGTCATTAGTCATCTCTTACAAAGTTCTGATCGCCGGAAACCGACGCTCAGACTTTGCGCTTTGTCATTAGAAAACTGCGCTTGACAAATGACTAAGGACAAAGGACTGATTTGATCCCCAGGTCAAAAGCCTCTTAAAGACTTGTAGCAAATAATTTGCATTTAATTGTACAAGAGTTTCCCCAGACCTTTGCTCAGATATGTTGAAGGTGGGGATCAACTAAGCAATTCAAAATTCACTCATACAAAATTCCAAGTCAAGGGATGCAATTGTTACAAGTATCCTAACTATTAGTTGTATGCAAATTCAATGCACTACAGCTTATTACTTGAATTTTGAGCAAGATTTTATGAATTGTTCTTAAGTATTTAGTAAATATTATCAATAAGCAATGATTGTTGCAAATTGCTCTAAATATTTGTTATATTCTCAATTAACGATATTTGTTGAGAAATATTAGTATGACTGTCTACACAACTACTTCACTCAAAGCAGAACTGAACGACCGAGGCTGGCGTTTAACTCCCCAGCGCGAAACAATTTTACATATTTTTCAAGAACTTCCGCAAGGTGAACATCTAAGTGCGGAAGATCTTTATCATCGGCTAGAAACTGATGGTGAAGGGATCAGTCTGTCAACTATTTATCGGACTTTGAAGTTGATGGCAAGAATGGGAATTTTACGGGAACTAGAACTGGGTGAGGGACATAAGCATTATGAACTCAACCAGCCCTATCCCCATCATCACCATCACCTAATTTGTGTCAGATGCAACTCAACCATTGAGTTTAAAAACGACTCAATTTTAAAAATTGGGGCTAAAACGGCTCAAAAAGAAGGTTTTCACCTACTTGACTGTCAAATGACTATTCATGCAGTGTGTCCTAAGTGCCAACGGGCACTGATGCCGCTTTAGCACTTGGGTGGATAATAAGACGAAACTACTCAAATTAACCAAATAAGTGGAATTTTGAGCAGTTCGTAATTTGCTGTTACTGGAGGCAAGCAACCAGTTGAGGACTGATACTAACAACACCAAAGCGGATGCTAAAAGCGTCCGCTCTTAAGATCCTTGAGACTGATACCGTAGAATTCCTGGGCTTGTTTAATCGCTTTTTTGGTGTCAGCTGCCATCACACCGTTCAGCTTGCCTTTATAAAAACCCCGCTCCCGTAGTCGGGTTTGGATTTCTAGGGTATTAAATTCGCTTTTGCTAGTAGTATTAACTGAGCTATATAATTTAGCTCGGGTAGTTGGGCCAGCAACGCCACTTGCACTCAAGTAGTTCGCTGCCTGAAATCTTCGTACAGCATCGGCAGTATAGGGCCCATAGTAGCCATTTGGCTCTCCCTCTAAATATCCTGCCTGGATCAATTGTTCTTGAACAATTCTAACTGGCTCACCGCGATCGCCTACACGGAGTTTATCTCGATTGACTACCTTTTTGGGAGCCTCTTCTCCATCACCGATGCCAATTCCCGGCAATTTACGTAATGTTGCTGGACCAACAATTCCGTCAACGCTTAATTTGTAAGAATCTTGGAACTGCTTGACAGATTCTTCGGTAATCGGGCCAAATATTCCTGTGGCGTTCCCGTAATAAAAGCCTGCAATTCTTAAGCGTTCTTGCAAAACCCTGACATCTTCACCTTCATCTCCCTTAGCAAGGTAGTTGGGATTGTGGCGCTTACTAGTTGCTGAACTAGTTGAACTAGTAGTGCTGGGCTTTTTGGCTTGTGTACTTACAGCAGTGGGCTTTTTAGCTTGTGTAGTTGTAGTACTGGGCTTTTTAGCTTGCCAGCTTTCTAATTTTTGCAGGGTGCTTGTTCCAACAATGCCGTCCACTGGTAAACCAGCGGACTTTTGGAAGCGTCGCACAGCTTCTTGTGTGGATGCGTCATATACTTGGGTAACAGAAGCTTGGTAAAAACCTGCTGTTTTCAACTTTTGTTGTAGATTTCTGACAGAAGGGCCTTGATCGCCTTTTTCCAGTGCCATGACGCTGCTGAGGGCACCAAGAATGGATAAAGACAGAGCAAGGGGCAACATATACTTCCAAGCCCTACCTGAAAGCCGTTTCCAGTCTGGTGCAACTGCGTCCTTAAACAAAGAACTGAGGGAGACCAATTCACTGGGTGTGCTGTCTTCGTAGGCGGAAGCTAGGTGCAAATACGCAAGATTCTCCATATTTATTTCCTACACCATTGATTTTTCTTCGATAACTGCTTCAGCTTGATGTACTAGGTTCCTCAAAGCTTCTAATGTTCCTATATTTACATTCTCCCACAAATTGCGCTTGTGTGCTTCTAATAATTTTTCAGCAATATCACGCAGAGCGTAAGGGTTCTTTTGCTGAATAAATTCTGACACAACTGGATCGAGCAAGTAAGCCTCTGCTACGCCTTGATACATATAATCTTCGACACATTTAGCTGTAGCATCGTAGGCAAATAGATAATCCACCGTCGCTGCCATTTCAAACGCACCTTTGTAACCGTGGCGCATGACTCCCGCAATCCACTTAGGATTAATTACGCGAGAACGATACACGCGTGCAATTTCTTCTTTCAGTTGGCGGACTCGTGGTTGGGCGGGTATGGAATTATCACCAAAATAGGTTTGGGGATTTTTTCCCTGTAGAGAACGCACCGCCGCTGTTAAGCCACCCTGAAATTGGTAATAATCATCAGAATCAAGTAGGTCGTGTTCACGATTATCTTGATTGTGCAGCACAACTTGCATCTGCGTTAAGCGTTGCTTGAAGGCTTCGGGATTAGGTATGGGGGATTCGGGATTGGAGATTTTATCCTCCCCTGCTCCCCCTGCTCCCCCTGCTCCCTCTGCCCCACTTCCTGAGGAGTAGGCGTAAGAACTCCAGTTGATATAGGCGCGAGCTAAATCTTGGTCATCTGTCCAGTTTTGCGATTCGATTAAACCTTGAAGTCCAGCGCCGTAAGCACCTGGACGAGAACCAAAGATGCGATAGCGCGATCGCACCACTGCTGCTTCTAAAGTTAATTTTTGGCTTGTCCACAAATCAGTTTCTTGGCGAACTGCATCTGCGAGGGGATTTTGTTCTGGCGGTTCATCCAAATCTGCCACTGCTGACACTGCTTGATCGAATAAGTCAATTAAGTTGGGAAAAGCATCTCGGAAGAATCCAGAAATTCGCAAGGTAACATCTACACGGGGACGCCCCAAAATCGCCAAAGGCAAAATTTCAAAATCCACTACTCGCCGTGCGGCACCATCCCACACAGGTTGAACTCCAAGTAATGCCAAGGCTTCGGCAATATCATCACCGCCTGTCCTCATGGTGGCAGTTCCCCACATTGATAAGCCTAGTGTTTTGGGATATTCACCATGCTCTTGAGTGTAATATTCAACCAGGGTTTCAGCGGCTTTTCTACCGATATCCCAAGCTGTCTCTGTAGGAATGGCGCGAATATCGACAGAATAAAAATTTCTCCCAGTTGGTAGAACTTCCGGGCGGCCGCGCGTGGGTGCGCCTGCTGGGGCACTTGGGACGTAACCGCCATCGAGTCCGTGTAATAAATGGGTAATTTCTTCGGGGGTTTGTTGTAAAGCTGGAAATAGGCGATCGCGTATCCAGGTAGAGACGCGATTTATCGCGTCTGTGCTGGGGGGGGAGACGCGATGAATCGCGTCTGTACAAGAGTCCTGATTTATTAGTTTTTCTACTAGAAGGGCGGCGTGTTCTTCTAAGACTTCGACGAGATCACCGAGGGTACGGCATTCTGTGCCATTGACTATTGAGTATTCACCACTAGGCATTGATAAATCTGCTGTCAGGGGGTCGAAATCTAGTCCCCAATCTTGAGCTATGGCACGGGTAATACCTGAAGAGTAGCGATTGGGTATGCGAGCGATCGCTACTATTAAATCTCGCAGCTGGCGTCCTTCGGGACATTGCCCAAAAATGTGCAACCCATCGCGGATTTGAGCTTCTTTCAATTCACAAAGATAGCCACCTATGGAATTCAAAATTAAAAATTCAAAATTTAAAATTTCTTCGTTTTGAATCCCCAAATCCTGGTGTAAATTTTCTTTAATTACCAGTTCGCGGATGCGATCGCGAATCACTGGCAAACGCGAAGGATCTAAACTTTCCGCTTCATAATACTCATCAATTAAATTTTCCAACTGTTGCAAAGAACCGTAGAGTTCCGCACGAGTCATGGGCGGCGTTAGATGATCTATAATCACCGCTTGAGCGCGACGTTTGGCTTGGGAACCTTCACCAGGGTCATTCACAATAAACGGGTACAGGTGGGGAAGTGCGCCGAGAGCCACTTCTGGATAACAATTACTGGATAAAGCCACACTTTTACCGGGTAGCCATTCTAGATTTCCATGTTTGCCCACATGAACTAGAGCATCAGCACCAAAACATTCCCTGACCCAATAGTAGAAAGCTAAATAAGCATGGGTTGGTTCTAAATCCGGCGCATGATAATTCAAACTGGGGTCATTATCATAACCCCTTGGTGGCTGAATTCCCACGAAAATATTGCCCAGTTGAATTCCGGGAACGGGGAAAGAGGCAGAGGGGCAGGGGGGCAGAGGGGCAGAGGGGAAGAATTCTTGATTGCTCCCCTGCTCTCCCACTCCCCAACGCTCACTAATACCCTGCTGCACTGCTGGCGGCAAGGAAGCAAAATACTGTTGATACTCTTCCCAAGAGACACTTTGCTGTACTGGAAGCCATTCTCGACCTTCCGGATCATTGGTTACGCCAGCTGTTAGCCATTGAATCAACTCATCTCCTTGAGCAGGTGGATTTTCTACTTCATACCCAGCCAGATGTAGAGCTTGTAGGATTTCTACACAACTAGCTGGGGTGTCTAGTCCCACACCATTGGCAAGGCGTCCATTCCGGTTGGGATAGTTTGCCAGAATTAGGGCAATTCGCCGTTCTTGGGGGGGTTTGTCACGCAGACGCGCCCAATTGGCTGCTAGTTTAGCAACGAACTCAATGCGATCGCTTACTGGTTCATAAATTACCACATCTGTCTCTAGATGGGGATTACGAGTTTGCACTGCTTTAAAAGACACAGCACGAGTAATAATCCGCCCATCTACTTCTGGTAGCGCTACATTCATCCCAATATCGCGGGGAGAAAGTCCTTGAAACTGTGACTCCCACTGCTCAATTGACCCGCCACTAAGGATTACCTGCAACACAGGTACATCTAATTTTTGCCACAGGTCGATTTGGGGTGTTTCGGTTTCCAAGCGTGCTAGAGAAAAACTGGTGGTATTCAGCAGCACAGCGATTGATTCGGCTTCTTTGGGTTGGAAAAATTCACTCAACTCAGTCTGAACATCGGGTTCACGCAATGAGGAAACAAATACTGGCACTGGTTGTAAATTTTTCTGTACCAAAGCTTCGCATAAAGCATCAATTACCTTAGTGTTTCCCGCTAAATAATGAGCGCGGTAGAAAAGAATGCCGACTTTGGGGATAGAGCATTGGAAGCTTTGAGGTTCTGAGATGGATGAACGAGTATCAAAGGTGGATGAACGAGTATCAAAGGTGGATGAATCCAGTTCTGAGGCAGATGAACGAGTATCAAAGGTGGATGAACGAGTATCAAAGGTAGATGAATCCAGTTCAAAGGTGGATGAACAAGTATCAAAGGTGGATGAACGAGTATCAAAGGTGGATGAATCCAGTTCAAAGGTGGATGAACGAGTATCAAAGGTGGATGAATCCAGTTCAAAGGTGGATGAATCAAGTTCTAACACTCCCCTGCTCCCCTGCTCCTCTGCTCCCCTGCTCCCCTGCTCCCCTGCTCCCTGCTCCCTGCTCCCTGCTCCCCATTCATACAATCCCACACGCGGAATTGGCCGGGGTAGCGGGGGATTGTATGCAGTTAACAGGCAACTGTCAGAGATAAATTGGAGAGCATTAACAAAATTTTCTACGCCGCCTTCGCTAAAATACTGCCATACCTGGTTAACAATACTCAAGGGCACGGTAGACTGGGAAATTAAATCGGGATCAAAAGCGTCGTCCCCTGGCATTACAATAAGGGTTCTACCATTACGTTGCACAATTTCCTGCACTACTTCTAAGCCATAACCCCAGTAGGAGCGTCCTCCTAACAGGCGCAAAATAATTACTTGGGCAAGTTCCAAAACTTGCTCTCCATAAGTATCTACACTTAATTGTTGCTGCAACTGCAACAGGTTTGCGACTCTTAATGCAGGAAAGCTTGCAGGTAATTTCCCAAGCGCAGCTGCCAAAGTTTGAATGTCGGTATCAGCAGCCGTAATCAACACGAAAGGCGCTGGAGTTTGTTCTAAAAAAATTAAACCCTCTGACTGATTCCATCCACCCGATGTGCTACTTATACGATGCATAATTCTGTTTTACCGTTTTAAACTGTTGGTTAGTACACAATCAAAACAAACTTTTTTCCCTGCATTCAGCCCCTCTTACCAAAATGATTGAAAATGCTTAGTTCTCCTGATTTGAGCTTTTCTCGAACCTTGCCTATTCTTGTATTTAATCAGCTTGGGGAATTGTTGGAGCAGATGGCTCAAAGGGTGGGAAGTGCCGCTCTAGTACTGACAGAAGCTGTGTTGGTGCGGATTTGCATACCTGTGGAGTGGCAAAGGCAAAGGTTTACACTAGTGGTTTCTGAGCAGTTTAGTGCGCTCTTGGTAGGGAACTTTGAGGAGGAGCAGGGGAGCAAGGGAGATGAGGGAGAACAACTACCCACTCAGGACTCAGGACTCAATGCTAGGTTGACATTTAATTTAGAGGCGATCGCTTCCTTTATCTACAAATTGAGAGACTTGTTTGAGTGCGATTCTTATACTCACCAAAATCTCGAACGCTATCGCCAAATTATTAGACCTAATGATGCCACTCTCCAAAGTCAATTCACGCTGTTGTTATTAGAATATCTTTTAACTCAGCCAAACCAAGAAATAATAGCACCTCCAAGCTCAATTGGACCGGCAGTTTATATCTGTCAACCCGTGGAAGATGCCTTGAAAAAACAGATTTCCCAAGAGCGGCTGTTGAATCAGGTAACAACGCAGATCCGCAAAAGCCTTGATTTGTCGGTTATTATGGCAACAGCAATTACACAGGTACGTGAGTTTCTGGAATTAGACAGATTAGTAATTTATAAATTTGAAGGCTCCAAAGTCAAGACTCAACAATACCAGCCTGACACTATTCCCCTGAATGAAACGGCACTGGCAACAGGCATGGAACTGTCGCTTAGGGAACCCTCTGGAATCTATTTTTCTATACACGATGATAACGGTAAACACTTGCCTTTTGTGTCAGTTAATAATCAACCCCTACTAGAAGACCAGCAAGAGTATGGTAGTTATATTATCTATGAAGTCCGGGCGACAGATGCTATTACATCGGTGTTGAATTACACGGATAAAAATTGCTTTATACGAACCTCTCAATGTTGGGAAAAGTATCGCCAAGGCTTTACCTTAGCTGTGGATGATGTTGAAAAAACTTATTCCCTGGAAGAGTGTTTATTGAATTTTTTAAGGGAAAGCCAAGTTCGGGCTAAGTTGGCGGCACCGATTATGTTTGAGGAAAAACTGTGGGGGTTACTGATTGCTCATCAGTGCGATAATCCCCGCCAGTGGACTGATAGTGAAAAAAACTTGCTGACTTCGATCGCAGAACAATTAGCGATCGCTATTCACCAAGCTGAGTTAATGCAAACGCTCACCCAAGAAAAACAAACTCTCGAACAACGAGTTATTGAGCGCACCAGGGCACTGCGTGATGCCCTCCTCGCTGCCGAAGCTGCTAACCGCCTCAAAAGTGAATTTCTCGCTACTATCAGTCACGAATTGCTTACGCCTTTAACTTATGTTATTGGGATGTCTTCTACATTGTTACGCTGGCCCTTAGGTGAATTGAGTCAACGACAACGGGATTATCTGCAAACAATCCACGATAGTGGAGAACATTTATTAAACATGATTAATGACATCCTCGATTTATCGCAAATCGAGGCTGGTAGAACAGCTTTAAATATTTCGGAATTTTCTTTAGCGAGTGTTGCCGAAAATGCTATAGAATCACTGCAAAAAAAAGCAACAAGTGAACAAATTAATCTCAAACTTGATTTGCAAATCGATCCCAGGCGCGATCGCTTTACCGCTGATGCCGAACGAGTAGAACAAATTCTCTGGAATCTGTTAACTAATGCTATTAAATTCACCCCTGAAAGTGGCAGCGTTACCTTACGTCTTTGGGTGGAAGATAATACTGCTATTTTTCAAGTGGAAGACACCGGAATCGGCATTCTTGAAGAACAATTACCATTACTGTTTGAGAAATTTCAGCAACTCGATACACCCTATCGCCGCCGCTACGAAGGCACTGGACTTGGACTGGCTTTAACTAAACAACTTATAGAACTTCATCGAGGTCGAATTGAAGTAGAATCAACTGTAAGTATTGGCTCAATTTTTACTGTATGGATACCAACTCAGGCAATGAGGTAATGAGTTATAAGTCATTCGACTTTAAATTTTAGATTTTTTCTTCAATCCAAAATCAAAAATTGTTCCCTAATCTGTTTCTTCAATTTGAGGCTAGGCTAATTAGCATTTTTTCAAAAATTTTCAACACATGATCCTCTCCATTGTCTCTAATAAAAATACTAAAGTTTGGATGAGAATTAATTTCAATTAACCAATATTGATTATCTTGATCTAATACAATATCAAAACCACCATAATCAAGGTCTAATTCTTTAAAAACTGGTTTAGCAAAATTAGCAATCTCTGACAATATTTGTGGATCATTGATATATTTGGCTTTCGCACCATCCCAGTGTAGAGGACTGAGATTACCGACAAATTTTGCATCAGTTATATCTTTTTCATAAAGCAAAACTAACTCTTTATTTAAGAAAACCGCTCTATATTCAGATTTGATATGAATAAATTCTTGAGCAAGAGCGACGTAATCAGACTTATTATTTATATTAAAAATTTCTTTTAAAGCAATTTCAATTTCATTTATATTCTCACATAAAAAGACATTATGACCGCTCGCACCAGAATTTCTTTTAATAATTACTGGTGCTTCAAAATTTTCTTTGATTTCTAATACAATCTCTTGAATAGTTGGAAATTTTAAGTAAATCTTATATTTGCTGTCACAAAAAGGCGAGAGAAAACCTACTGTCCGAGGAAGTTTAATTTTTTTATTTAAAACATGATATGTGTATTCTTTGTCTTTGACGAGGTGTGCTACTGCTTGATTAAGTAACGGAGTGCTATAGTTACAAAAATAATGCTGTTTACTATTCAATTTTATTTTAATTAAGTTTTCAGATGGATGAAGAATCTCATAGCTGATATTTAAGTTTTTACAAGCTTGGAGCAGTAGCGAGATGTTTTGTAACATAAATACCTGAAGTTAAAGGCCAAAATTAAGTGTTTACATAAATTATTACAGAATACATACTTTTGTTGAATTTATATCTATCAATTCAACGCGTTTTCTGATGTCTGAAATTATGTTCTGTTAATGCTTTTAAAAAAACCATTTGATAAAATACATCTATTTGCAAGATAACGAAACACTTTTTTGCTAATTTGATAGGAGCTAAAAAATGTTTTAGACACACATTTCGCGTTTATCGAAAAAAGTGTATGGTTTTTCTAAATCCCTATTACAAAACTTAATTACGAATTATTTTAACTTGCTGTTTGCCGTTTAAAAATCACTATCTGAGTACCGACAACTGGGTTACGCGCTATTAGCCTATTTTGGGAGTCGATAATTTCTAAATGGGTAAAATCAAGTTCTTGAGAGCGTTGTAATATCTCCGCAGCTAGTTTGTCCTGCTGAGATTCCTTGAGAGTGTACCAATCGTCACTAATTTTGACTGTAAGATTACTCGTGCGGAAGTTGGCTTGAATTGACTTTATCAGACCAGAGGCAATGCGATCGCTAATTTCCGCTACCTGATTTTCAATAGCCGCAATCAAGGCTTGTTCAGGTGTCAATTCTCTGGTTAGTGTCGGCGTTGATGTTGGGGTTGGCGTTGGCGTGGGAATTGGTTCTGGTTCCAGTTCCAGCGTTGGTGGGGTAGTTTGTACTTCTGGCGGCGGCGCAATTTCCTCTGGTGGCTGTAGCGGTTGTGGTTCTGTTACGACTGACTCCGGTGGAGTAGTTATCGTTGGTGTCGGTGCAGGAACCTCCTTAATCGGTGGAACTGTTGCTACTTCAGTAGGTTTACCAGTAAAGACAATCGCAGTTGTCCAAACAATAATTACAGCAATTCCAGTAACAATTCCTGTCAAAGCTGTATCTGATAACTTTGTTGACAAATTTGATGGTAAAAACAAGCGGATTGTCCTTAACAATCCCCCCCATCGCAACTGAAGCTGCTGGAAAAAATTGGGTGTTTCGTTAGCACCAGGTGGGGGTGCTGTCTCCAGTTTCTCCACCGTTACTTCTAAAACCCCAATCGTCCCTCGGAGAAGTTGGATAATTTTAGCCTTCCAAATTGGCTGAACACTCTGATAAGGTTTTTGGGGAGGTTGAGTTACCTGCTCATCTGTCGGTTTTGACTGATTGTCTTGTGACATGGAACTTTCACCAAAAGCAGCGAATCAAAGACAAACAACGTACATTATTAGTGGTGCTGCCTTCTTTTGCCTTAATGTATCACTTCATTGCTCATTGTTTCTGCCTACCTACTTATTTATTAAATTTGGTGAATATATGAACCTGAAACGCCGTCAATTTTTATTTTTAAGTAGCCTCAGCGCCATTGGTGCAGGATTTTTAGGCTGGATGTTAGCTGACCAAAATCATCAAAGTGCTGATATTACGGATTCAACAACAGCTATAGCCGCCAATCCACTCAAAAAAGACTTGTTATTACGTTTTGTGTCTGTAGCAGATACGGGGACTGGGGCTAAAGGACAGTATGCTGTAGCTGGGGCAATGAATGCGTATCACAAACAAAATCCTTATGATTTAGTCGTTTTAGCTGGAGACAACATTTACAATAACGGCGAAATTGAGAAAATTAGTGCAGTTTTTGAGCGTCCTTATAAGGCTTTGCTCAAACAAGGTGTGAAATTTCAGGCTTGTTTAGGTAATCACGATATTCGTACTGCTAATGGTGAACCACAAGTCAAGTATGTCGGCTTTAATATGAAGGGACGTTACTATACATTTAAACGGAATCAAGTACAATTTTTCGCTTTAGATACTAACATTAATACTGATTGGAAAAACCAGCTAAGTTGGTTAGAAAAAGAATTAAGTCTTAGTAATGCTCCTTGGAAAGTGGTGTTTGGACATCATCCAATTTATTCATCGGGTCAGTATGGGAGTAATCCAGATTTTATTAAAACTTTCACTCCTCTATTTCAAAAATACGGTGTTCAACTTTACATCAATGGTCACGAACATAATTATGAACGCACCCGTGCTATTGATGGGACAACTTATTTAATTTGTGGCGCGGGTGCTGGTAATCGTCCTGTAGGACGTTCCGAGTGGACAGAGTATTCCACCAGTGATTTAAGTTTTGCCTATTATGAGGTGTATAAAGATAGAATAGAAGTTGGTGCGATCGCTACTGATAATCGCGTTTTTGATAAAGGTATTATTCAATTAAAATCAGCGTAATTATTATGAAAGTCAAGCACTTGAAAATGCAATCCTTCCGTGGAATCGGTGATTTGATGCTTGAGTTTGATGAAACAGTCCCAACAGTACTTATTGGTATCAACGGTGTGGGAAAATCGAGTATTCTTGACTGTCTTGCTATTCTTCTAACACAGTTTACTGGACAGATCCAAGACTCACTCGAGTCTTTACGTTTTTTTATTACACAAGATGTTACAAACGGACGGGAAAGAACACATAACGAAATTACTGTATTTATAGAATTACAAGAATTAACTTGGTCAATATCTCAATATCAAGGTGTAAAAAATAATGATGGTAAGTACATTGATTTTCAAGCTCATATCAAAAGAATTTCCGATTTACAAAAAGAAATAAGAAAGAATCTACAAAATTATAAAGATGTTAAGTTTGAGACTTTTCTGATAGAAAGTGAAAATCTTCGTACAGAAATAGCAACTACAATACGTAGCGGATTAAGAGAAGATATCAAAACAGCTATTGAAAACTTAAACAATCAATTAGCAACTATTCCTGATGCTAATGTTCCTTTAGCAGTTTATTACCCCGTTAACCGTGCTGTTATTGATATGCCTCTAGAAATTTCAGAGGCATATTCTTTTAAACAAGTAGATGCTTATGAGCAGGCACTCACAGAAGGAAGAATAGACTTCAAAACATTTTTTGAATGGTTTAGAAATCGAGAAGACTTAGAGAATGAAAGACGAAGGGATAACCCTGATTATCGAGACAAACAATTAGAAGCAGTAAGACAAGCTATCTCTTCATTGATACCGGAATTCTTTAACTTGCGAGTTGAACGTTCACCTCTACGAATGACTGTCAGAAAAAAAGGTGAGGAACTTATAGTCAATCAGCTATCTGATGGAGAGAAATGTTTGCTGGCAATGGTGGGAGATTTAGCAAGACGATTGGCAATAGCCAACCCAGGTTTACCAGATCCCCTCCAAGGTAGTGGTATTGTTTTAATTGATGAAATTGAACTACATCTACACCCGAAATGGCAACGAGAAATTATTCCGGCTTTGACAAGAACATTTCCCAATTGCCAATTTATTGTCACCACCCATTCGCCTCAAGTAATTAGCCAAGTCAAGCCGGAAGGAATTTACATTTTAGAAAAAACAGACGAAGGTGTTGTTGCTAAAAGACCAGAAAGTTCCTTTGGGAGAGATAGCAATCGAATACTAGAAGACTTAATGGATGTTCCAGCTCGTCCACAGGAAATTAAGGAAAGTCTTTTAGAACTTTTTCGATTAATTGATGCAGGAAACCTGGAAGGTGCTAGGCAATTACGACAACAGTTAGCCAATGAAATTGGAGCAGATGAGCCGGAGTTTGTAAAGGCAGATGTACTCATCCGGCGCAAGGAAATTATCAATCGATGAAACACATAAAAAAGGGTGCAGAACCGATTAGCTTAACTAAATGGAATAAGAAGCTTGGCGGTAAGATACTTCCTTGGATAAAATTCAAACAATCAGTGAAAAATAACGTGTTCGAGGCATTGCTCTGTGAACAAGGTTATATCTGCTGCTACTGTGGTGCTTCGATCATGAGGAATGAATGCCATATTGAACACTTGAAACCCAAAAGTATTTATACACAATTGACTTATGAATATACAAATCTCATGGTGTCATGTCAAGGTGAAGATGAAAAGCAAACTCGAGTACCAGTACATTGTGGTCATAGAAAAGATAAGTGGTATGACAATCATCTGATGGTTTCACCTCTAGACATAACCTGCACTGATTTTTTTAAATATCTTCCTTCTGGTGAAATTCAATCAACAGATGAGCCAGCTAAAAAAGCTGCTGCTGAAACAACGATTGAGAAGCTTGGACTCAATATCAGCAAGCTGCAAAATATGCGTAGGCTAGCAATTGACGCTGCATTGCTTGCTACTGATGGTTTAACTGAAGCAGAAATACAGCTACTTGCTCAAGGTTATGAAAAACTAGATGCTAACGGTCAATATACTCCGTTTTGTGCTGCTATTAGCTATTTTTTTAATAATTATTTTTGATTTAATAAACTGTGCGTAGACATAGCCTGTCATAGACATCTCATTCACCTTATACTAAATAACATTAGCTTAATTATTACCGCAAAACTTTATGATTCTTGAGGCAGTTATGCTTCATGTTAAACCTGGTCTAGAATCTGATTTTGAGACTGCTTTCAAAAAAGCTTCTAAAATTATTTTCTCTATGAACGGATATTTATCCCATGAATTGCATAGATGTATAGAAGTCCAAGGTAAATACTTATTACTTGTCAGATGGGAAAGTTTAGAATCTCATACTGTGGGATTTAGAAGTTCTGCTAAGTATCAAGAGTGGAAAAAACTTCTGCATCATTTTTATGAACCATTTCCCACTGTTGAACACTTTGAAGAAATTGAAATATGAAAAACAAGATCCCCAATTTCTCAAAGAAGTCGGGGATCTGCGGCTGCATCACTCTACTCGTTGCAACTGCGCTACTCTTGGGTCAACAATTTTTTGTCCTAAGCTGGAAAATTTAATTGCCACAGACATCTTATTACCTGTTCCGAAAACATGGGTGATTTCACCAATTCCAAAAGTTTTATGTAATACTTGATCGCCTACTTGCCAATTCTGCTTTGTGTCTTGTTTTCCACTAGGAGTAGAGGCACTTTTAGTATAAGTTTGACGACTCAGGCGTTGAGTAGTTAATAATTCTTCTGGTAATTCGTCGAGAAATTGCGATCGCACAGCAGGTTCACGAGAACCATACAAACGGCGTTCACGCGCGTGTGATAAATACAGCCTTTCTTGAGCGCGAGTAATTCCCACATAACACAAGCGACGTTCCTCTTCCAAAGATGCGGGATCGCTTAGGGAACGAAAGCCGGGAAATAGCCCTTGTTCTAATCCCACTAGAAACACCACAGGAAATTCCAAACCTTTGGAAGCGTGCAAAGTCATTAAAGAAACGGCTGTTTGCCCTTCTTTTAAGTTATCCAAATCGGAACTGAGGGCAGCACTATTTAGAAAGTCTTGAAGGGAAACCTCTTCGTTTTCTTCTTGAAATTGCAGTGCAGCGTTGTAAAGTTCTTGGACGTTTTCTACTCGATCTGTGGCTTCATCTGTGCCTTGATTCATCAAGTCTTGAACGTAACCAGAATCTTCTAATATTCCTTGCAAAACCTCAGTTACCGAAAGCGTAGCAACTTGTCCTTGCCAACGGCTAATCATTTCGGCAAAGCTATTTACAGCTTTTGTCGCCCGTCCAGCTAATGTATTAACTGATGTTTCATCGCTGAGTATTTCCCACAGAGTTGTCCCTAGTTGCTGAGAGGCGTTTACCAAAGCGTCAATAGTGGTTTTGCCAATTCCCCGCCGGGGAGTATTGATGACTCGCAATAAACTGACTGTATCAGCTGGGTTAGCGATCGCTCTTAAATAAGCAATGACATCTTTAATTTCTTTGCGATCGTAAAATCTCATTCCCCCCACAACTGTATAAGGAATTTGATATTTCACCAACAATTCTTCAAAGGGGCGAGATTGGGCGTTTGTCCGATAAAGTATGGCAAAACTGCCCCAGCTTAATTCTGGATTTTGCTGTTCTAAAGTCCGAATTTGATTGATTACAAATGCGGCTTCTGCGAGTTCTTCATCCGCTTTGTAACAAGTAATCTGCTCACCCGGCCCCCGCGTTGGTTTGAGGACTTTATCAATCCGTTGGGTGTTATTTTCAATCAGTTCATTAGCCGCTTGCAGAATGTTTTCACAAGAACGATAGTTTTCTTCCAACTTAACCATCGTCCGAGTGTCATCATCTACCAAACCATCACCAAAGTCTTCCTGAAATCCCAACAAGATGGTGAAATCTGCCATCCGAAAGCTGTAAATTGATTGATCTGCATCGCCGACAACGAAAACTGAGCGATTTTGCCATTCCCATTCGCTCTTTCTGGTTTCGCCATTAGTAACTAATAAGTGGATTAGTTGATACTGAGTGCGGTTGGTATCTTGATATTCATCTACAAGAATATGGCGAAACTTCCGATGCCAGTAACCCAATACTTGCTCATTTTGCTGAAACAATCTAGTAGGTACAAGAATTAGATCATCAAAGTCGAGAGCGTTGTTTTCTGCTAACTTATCTTGATATAAATTGTAGACTTGGGCAATTACTCGTCCGCGATAATTGGGTTGTTCTTGCTCAAATCCTTGGGGTGATAAACCTTGGTTTTTAGCGTTACTAATAGCGTAGCGGACAGAGCGGGCGTCAAACTTCTTATCGTCTAAATTTAACTGTTTGTTGACGATTTCTTTGATCAGAGTCATTACATCTGATTCATCAAAGATAGAGAAATTGCGATTCCAACGGCGTCCTTTTTCGTCTACATATTTTTCAATATCAAAGCGGAGAATGCGAGAAAATAGACTGTGAAAAGTGCCACACCATAAGTCTTTGATCGTGTTTTTGTAAACTTGCGATCGCAATTGCGTTTGTTGGTATTCTGTTAACAAATCCAACCGCTGACCGTATTCTTTCATAGCCAGTTGTTCGGCAAACAGCCGTTGAATCCGCTCTTTCATCTCCCGTGCGGCTTTGTTGGTAAAAGTAACCGCCAGGATATTTTCTGGATCAACGCGGTGTTTCAAAATTAGATTGGCAATGCGATAAGTCAGCGCTCGTGTTTTACCGGAACCTGCGCCAGCAACAACTAGCAACGGGCCGCAGTAATGTTCGACAGCTTGACGTTGGCTAGGGTTAAGGTGACTGAGAACGTCGATGGTTGTTGTCATGGATGTGAAAAAGCGATGTCTACGACGGGCTACGCCTACGCCTGGTGTTACATCAATAGAGAGTCGCTATTGCCCAGGTTACAACATCCTAACGAAACTTGGTCAATAAAGATTGTGTGGCAATATTCTTAACCAGAATGGGACTCTATCATGATTTATGTAGAAGCAAGAAAAAGCTATATTGTCAGTCAAAGGCAGATTCCAAAACGGTGTGGTTCATCCTAACGAACCAATTTAAGGGCATGAGGGGCAGTCAGTTATAATCTGTGTTTGTTGAAGAAAACCGTACACCTGGGCCAGCAACGCCAGAAGACTCAGATTGGGATAAACTGAGGCAGTTGATTAAAAACTGTGCAGTTGATACAGATATTGGCGACTTGGCACACCAGCATGACCATTAGACATAAGAGTGAAATTAATTATTCGTTGCCTGAAACCCTCGTAGATAGGTAGTAGTGCTACGTCTCTACAATCATTTTCACTCTTATGTCTTCTATACAACAGCAGGTATTTTGGCGCTACTAATGCCACGAGGTGATGTAATAGCATCGGCAGGTTCAATTACCTCAGCTAAGGCGTCTAGTTGTTCTCCAAGATAATCAGAATTTTGCAAGATTTCTGGATTAACAAAATCATGTCTGAGCAGAGCATAAACACAAACCCTACCATCTGGGGATTGCCGATACCGCAAAGACGGGTTGTAGCCCATATCTTCCAATAACTTCAGGGTTTGTGCAAGAGTCATATTTTGCACAGCAGTCAGTTCTACTGCTAAAAATACTTCTCCAGGTTTCGGAATGACTGGAAGCTCAAGCGTCATAAATCTCTCCCTCAAATTGGCATTCGTAACGTTTTCCTTTACCTACTTTCTTGGGTTAGCCAATTAACTTCACGAGTGCTTTCCCTTCCACAGTCGCTTCTTGTGCTTTTATTTGGCATTTTTGCATAGCTTCTGCTTCAGTGTCAGCCCAAACATAATCAGTCCAGATTTCCTTTTGTTTTTCCGGGTCTTCTAGCATTTTATCAGTTTGAACTGTTCTGGCTTTGTTTGCACCCGGCTGCTCCGGCTCATGTCCCGACAATACGTTAACTTTTCTACGTAGATAGGTTAGCCACGAGTTATTCCTGCGCGTTCTGTCGTAAAATCAGCGACGGGGAATCAAACATCAAAACATGGTGGGCAAGCTCTCACTTGTTCTTTTGTCAACACCGCTTACAGCTATTTTCAGTTATTGAACTACAGATTTTCGTAGGGATACGGCAATGTTCCCCAGCCCGTGGTTTATTTGCTTGAAAAACGCTGTAATACCTAACGGAGAGTATTGTCACCAATAGGACTATTCACTCCTTGAGTACCAATTGACATTGGGTAGCAATACACGATACATCATGATTCAACCGTTAAATTTTTAAAGATGAAAAATTTCTTTAATTTCAGGTTTAACCAATACAAAGAGGGGTGGATATGGATTTTAGCTTAATTGTATCCAACATTTTAAATCCGCCAGTCTTGTTTTTCTTTTTAGGCATGAGTGCTGTTTTTGTCAAGTCCGATCTAGAAATTCCCGCACCAGTGCCCAAACTCTTTTCGTTGTATCTGCTGCTTGCGATTGGTTTTAAAGGAGGGGTAGAACTAATCAAAAGCGGTGTAAATCAAGAAGTAGTTCTAACACTCGCGGCAGCGATGATGATGGCTTGTGTTGTTCCAATTTACACCTTTTTTATCCTGAAGTTGAAATTGGATACTTACGATGCGGCTGCGATCGCAGCCACCTACGGTTCTATCAGTGCTGTTACATTCATTACAGCTAGCGCTTTTTTGACTGAGCTTGGCATTACTTTTGATGGTTACATGGTGGCAGCCCTTGCTCTGATGGAATCTCCAGCGATTATAGTTGGTTTAATTTTGGTGAATATATTCACCAACGATGGAAAGCGAGAGTTTTCATGGCCGGAAGTTTTGCAAGAAGCATTTCTTAATAGTTCAGTTTTTCTATTAGTCGGTAGTCTATTAATAGGTGTCTTGACAGGAGAACACGGTTGGCATGTATTAGAACCCTTTACTCAAGGGTTGTTTTATGGCGTTCTGACTTTCTTCTTACTGGACATGGGATTGGTCGCTGCTAGAAGAATTAAAGACTTGCAAAAAACCGGAGTTTTCCTGATTTTATTTGCCATACTAATTCCAATACTCAATGCAGGCATTGGGTTAGCGATTGCCAAATTCATCAGTATGCCTCGTGGAGATTCACTGTTGTTCGCTGTATTGTGTGCCAGTGCTTCTTACATTGCTGTCCCAGCGGCGATGCGGATGACTGTACCAGAAGCAAATCCCAGCCTGTATGTTTCTACTGCCCTAGCAGTGACATTCCCGTTCAATATTATTGTGGGAATTCCGTTATATCTCTACGGAATTAACCTATTTTGGAGGTAATAATATGCACATAGTTAAAAAGATAGAAATTATCGCCAACTCCTTTGAGCTGGGCAAAATTTTAGATAGTTTAAACAAGTCGGGTGTACATAACCATGCCGTGATTAGAGATGTTGCTGGTAAAGGATTACGAGGAACCACAGAAGATTTAGACATGACCATGCTTGATAATGTTTACATCCTCGCTTTTTGTATGCCAGAACAACTCAAGGGTGTTGTCGAAAATATCAGACCACTTCTGAATAAGTTCGGAGGTACTTGCTACGTTTCGGATGTGATGGAGATTCGCTCTGTCAGATGTGTCGCGTCGATTTAGGAGAGTTATAAATTCAATGAAGCATTTCATGGAACGTCGTGACTTTTTGAAGTTAGGAATGACCGGGGCGTTTGGGATGATGCTATCTACCAGCGATTTCCTCTGGCAGGTTGAACAGGCGAAAGCTGCCGAAATACCCTCAACCTCCCCTGAATCCCTTAATCCCGATGCAGCGTTGCAAAAGCTGATGGAGGGAAATCAGCGGTTTGTTCAGCATCAACCCCAATACCCCGATCAATCTGCGCTGCGGTTGCAGGAAGTTGCTCAAGCTCAACATCCATTTGCAACTATTCTTAGTTGTGCGGATTCACGAGTACCCGCAGAAATTGTTTTTGATCAGGGCATCGGAGACATCTTTGATGTTCGGATTGCCGGAAATATTGCCACGCCTGAAGCGATCGGCAGTATTGAATATGCGGTTGTCTTGTTAGGTTCTCCGCTGCTGATGGTAATGGGTCATGAGCGTTGTGGGGCAGTAACCGCAGCTGTACAAAACGAATCGTTACTCGGTGATATTGGTACTTTTGTTAAGGCAATTAAGCCGGTCGTAAAAAAGGTCGAGAGTCAACCGGGTGACGCGGTTGAAAATGCTGTGGTTGCAAATGTGCAATATCAAATTGAACGATTGAAGCGATCGCAGCTTTTAACTAAGCAAGTGGAATCGGGCAAATTGAAAATTGTCGGGGGTCGTTACGATTTGGATACAGGAAGAGTAAATATAATTACTTAATTTGCCAGAGGATTGCCAGATAAGGGGCACAGGGGCAGGGTAGAACTTGCAGTAAGTTTTTCTGCCTCTGCCCAATCCCCAATCCTCAATGCCCCATTCAATCCTGCACAGTCATTGGCAGACGAATGGTGAAAGTAGAGCCAACTCCTGGCTGACTTTTGACAATAATTTCACCACCCATCATCTGGCAAAAGTGGCGGCTAATTGCCAACCCTAGTCCCGTACCACCGTATTTTTTCGTAGTCGAAGTATCTCCTTGTGTAAAAGGTTGAAATAACTGCTGCTGTTGACGGTGAGACATACCTATACCTGTGTCAGTAACAGTAAAAGTAATGATGCCCAAAGGAGCCTCCGGTCGGAATTCATCCTTTTCTCTGTTGACTGTCAGCGTCACCTTACCGTTTGTAGTGAATTTACTGGCGTTGCTTAGTAAGTTTAACAACACCTGGCGCATCCTAGTCTGATCGGCGTACATGGTGCCAAGTTGCTGATCAAAATCCACTTCTAAAACATTGGCATTTTTTTCTATAGCTGATTTGACTGTGAGGACGACGTTATGAATCAGCGTCGCAATCTCGAATGTCTCTGGATACAGGGTCATTTTCCCCGCTTCAATTTTTGACAAGTCGAGGATTTCGTTAATCAAGTGCAGTAGATGCTTACCAGCAGAGTTAATTGTTTCTAAGTCTGTGATAAAGTCTGCCGATAAACCAAGATCGGTAGCGTCGTCTTCTAAAAGTTGGCTCAAGCCAATCACAGCATTTAATGGTGTACGTAATTCGTGGCTGACATTTGCCAAAAATTCGCTTTTTGCCTTGCTAGCAGCTTCAGCTAATTCTTTAGCTTGTTGTAGTTCTTTTGTTCGCTCAGATACTCGCTCAATCAGACGATTTAGAGATTTGGCGAGTAGGCCAATCTCATCTTCAGTGGTAACGGGAGCTCGCAAATCGAAATTAGATTTTCTTGCAACTTGTTCAGCTACTTGAGTAACAGTGATGACTGGTTCAGTGATCGCTCGACTGGTACGCCACGCTACAATAGCTGCGATCGCTACTGAAACCAGCATACTTATGATCACAATGAATCGCTCAACTACTTTTGCCTGCTGAACGGCTTTTTGCTTTTCTTGCTCTTGATCTTCAGCAGTTTGCAGGATGTTAGTCAAGCTTTGAGAAAGCTGGTCTAGCCGCATGGCTGTTTCACCACGCATAATTGTCAATAACTGCGATCGCGCAGAAGAAATTTGCTTTTGCTGCACTTGTTGGGAGTCAATTTTCTTTAAAACGACCTCGATTTGGTCAACGTAAGCTTTTAAATTAGTTTTGTAATCCAGCAATAACGTCTGTAAAGTCGAACTCGTTGCTGCTAATCTTTTAGGTTTACTATCTATAAATCCGGCAATTTTTGACTCTAGTTCCTTGGCTTTTTCAACATTCTTCAGAAAATCAGCTTTTTTGCTTTGTAGCTGTTGTGAATTTTCTAATACAGCAACTAGGTTAGAGCTATGTAATTGCGCCCCTACTACTGCATCTTTATAATTACTCAATAGTTGTCCTTGTTCATAGGCTTGATTGAATTGCCTGACTTCTCTTCCCCGGTAGTAGTTGGCGATCACTAACCCAGTCAGTGAGCCAAAAAAGCCAATTCCGATAGCTACAAAGTACCCATAGCCAATTTTTTGATGGATGCGCCAAGAACTGGCTTTGAGTTTCCCTCGTGAGGGAAATTCTATAGTCGGGAGTTCGTCTGTCGATGGCTCTTCGGCTGACACTTTTTTGCTTTCTGAACTGTTGTCGATAGGGATTGGCTTTTGAGGAGGCATTTCTCCAACCTCCTTGCCTTCCCACAAAAATAACTAAATCACTCTAGCTTGTGCAAACACTTTAATTGGTGATTAACATTTACATTGTCTTCTTTTATAGCAAGAGTAAATCATTGCTTACTAGATAATTAGCATAACCTTATATAGGATAAGTGGTTTTGATCGCAATGTTGCTAAGTACACTTACCAGGGCGAACATAATTCACTTTTTTCAGCAGTAACGAATAATTTCCTGCACTAAAGACCGATCTAAGACCGTCTTCTTTTTACCACACTACTTTCCTCAATATCTAGTTGATAGCAATGAGTTCTTGCTATCAGGTATGTCACTACTCTACCTTACTGCTTCCTTATAAAATTAATACAATCAGGAAAAAAAGAAAAGCTCTGACATTCGTTGGGCATTGGGGAGCCACTACGTTAGGGAGCCAGCGCCTAGAACAGGGGATTTCCATGCCACTTCCTTCAACGGGGGGAACCCCCGCAACGGAGTGGCTTCCCATGAGCGACTGGCGTCGGCTCTGCCGACTTAAAGCAAGTAGCGTCATTGGGCGTTGTTATTTCCCCCTTGCTCCCTGCTCCCTCATCTCCAGGCTCATATATCATAAAAAAGAGATAAAGTCTAGTCTATGTGAATACACAAAAACTTTTATTACGTATTAATATCAATACGAATGCGTTAATTGACGAAGGCGGCTTAAGATAGCTTTAATATCAGATAAAATCGGCTTTTAGGCTTATATAAGTGAGAGGTGAACTGATTTTTGCATGATTTGCACTTAGATTTAGTACGATTATGAGCAAATGACACAAAATGGGATAATCACAACCCAAGGATTGCAGTTGATTCAAAAAAACTCAGAAAGCTGATTATAATACATCCTGCTGCCTTCTGAGTTTTATCCTCCTACTGACTTTCTACCTTGTAGTTGATGCAGTAGATATTACGGGGCAATTATGGTTATGGAACACAAAACCCTTTTGTGCCCTTCACCCAATTGTACTGATGCACTTGTGCATTACCTAATCAACAGCCTTTTGGTTGTAATTATCAGATTAGAAAAACTCAACTGTCAAATTTATAGGACTGAAAATGCCAGAACAAGAATTTACGGATACCGCATCTAAAGAGACTACAGTGGCAGAGATCAACAGCCAAACGGGAACTATCACCAAACTCCAACCTCCCGCACAGTCTCAAGATGAATGGCTAAAATACGGTGAGCAAATTTCTAGCTTTTTAGCAACATTGCCAGACTATCTAGGAAGCTTCTTTAATCAATATAAGCAACCCCTGGTAACTGTTGGTTTAATTGTGGGATCAATTGTTGGGGTTAAAGTACTCTTGGCAATATTAGATGCTTTGAATGATATCCCCTTGGTAGCACCTACTTTTGAGTTGATTGGTATTGGTTACTCTGCTTGGTTTGTTTACCGCTATTTACTCAAAGCCTCAACCAGGAAAGAGTTAACTAGTGAAATCACCACTCTTAAATCACAAGTGGTGGGTAAAGAAATTCCAGAAGCTTAATATCTGACTATCCCTTCTCCTGCAAAGACGCTACGCGAATGCTTTAATTCAAAATCACGCCCTGTTCTGATCTAAGGCTTCCTTAGATCAGACTTTTCTCAAAATTAAGAATTTTTTTTTGAATTTCTAATTTTGCATAAAGTCTAAGGGCCGCTTCCGGCGATAGCGCAGCCTATTCTCTACTTGGGCTGCGCCAACAAGTTCCCGTACCTCTGCCTTTTTGTTGAACACTTTCCCTACCAAGCTCATTGAAACTAGCCTCCTGCGGACAAGTTACCTTTTAGGTTCTGCTTTGGAGTGCGCGAAAGTCCTGGAGACACCCTGCGCGATGCCTGCGGCAGGCTACGCCTACCCACAATGTTTTGAGATGGGATTCCCTCCAACTTGCCCCGTTTTACTAAAGCTTGATGAATCATCGCCGCTACTTCAGCCCGACTAGCTACTTTGTTGGGAGCAAGAATTTGTGGATTTGGATAGTTAACTACTAGACCATTGGCTGTAGCAGCGGCTATTTTGTTGCTAGCATAGGTTGGAATATCTTTAGCATCTTTATAAACACTTAATATCTGATTTGGGGAAGTGGGTGCTTTCAAATTCAACCCACTAACAAGGGCAACTAAAACTTGCACTCGCGAAATATTTTGTTGTGGTTTGAAGGTTTTTTTTGGGTAGCCTTTGAGAAATCCGGCACTGATGGCTTGGTCAATTGCTGGAGTTGCCCAGAATTTTGCTGGTACATCTTGAAATGCGATCGCAGTCTTAGACGGTTCTTGGTCAAAGGCTTTTTGCAATATAGCAGCAAATTCGGCGCGGTTTACAGGCTGATTTGGTCTAAAAGAATAATCAGGAAATCCCTTGAGAATACCACGGGAAGAAAGAACATCTATAAAATGCCGACCCCAGAAGTTATTGGGCACATCATTAAATGCAATTGGCGGCGGAATGATTGATTTTTGTTTTGCCGGAGTTACTAAAGGCAATGCTAATGATGTAATTGATGACTCAAGTCCTGCTGAAGAGGATACAGGCGTCTGTGGTTGTGGGGATTGAGTTGGGATTACCTGAGCAGATGGTAACACTGCGCGGGAAGGAGTTGCGCTAGTAGGGAATGAAGGTGTCTTAGGTTCAACAACAGCCTCAGGTGGAGATGACGGCAAAACGTTGAATCTAGGGACTGCATTTGGTTCTACCTTGGGAGTAGGGGAGGGCAATACTTGATTTGGTTGAACACTAAAAGACGGAGTGGAGGAAGGCGACAGTAGCCCGTTTAAGTTCCAGCTAGAATCCCTGCGGGACAATGACCAAAAAAGAATCGCTCCGATAGTGGTGAAGGCAACCAAAATGGCTATAAATTCATCAAAGCCAAGGGCAGTTCTTCGGGATGACTCTGGTTCGGAAGGAGGTCTATTTGTCATCGTGATTACCCTGGTAGCAGAAAAATTTGTGTCTAAACAAATTAAGCCACAGATGACTCTTTAACACCAGCCCTTTTCAATTCGTAATACTCGCCTCCGGCGAGAAGCAAGCTACGTAATTCGTAATTCAACGCCAGTTCCTTTACAGTGGGGGAACCCCACCAACGGACTGGCTCGACTTTGCGCTATTTACGCGCTCGCTGTACTAGTCTTAGTAGATACCCAAACCGAAACCGAATTTAAAGATTGGCAGAATGTAAAATATTAACTTATTGTTTACCTGTGTTTGTAAAAATCAGGGTATCTAGTGCCAGAAGAATTCAGTTACCAAATCTCACCGCCATTTTTGTCTGTTGGTAGCGATCGCGATCTTGATGTAGAGTCAACCCTCCAAGAACTACCAATGTACAACTTCCCAGTGGAAATCAACCGCACTGGTATAGAAGTGGCTAATTTTTTAGAAAAATACCCTCTGCTACCAGGAGTAATTTTGGTAGAACAGGGAAAATTCATTGGGATGATTTCGCGGCGACGACTGCTGGAATTTTTGATTCGCCCCTATGGACAAGAGTTACTTGTTCAGCAACCATTAGCCGTTCTCTACAGCTATGCGCGGATACCGATATTGCTGCTTGCTGATACAACATCGATTTTAACTGCGATGCAACTTAGCTTAAAGCGATCGCCAGAATTATTAGCAGAACCAATTGTAGTACAAACAGAATCTGGTGCTTATAGATTGTTAGATGTACAAGAATTGAATATTATTTCTTGGCAAATTCGGGGAATCGACACTCTGGTGCGGTATGAACGCAGCCAAGCCCAAATGATTCAAAATGATAAAATGGCAAATCTGGGAGGTTTGGTAGATGGAGTAGCACACGAAATTTTAGACCCAGTGGGTTTTATTTGGGGTAACATAACTTATGTCTCAACCTACAGCCAAGATTTACTTAAGCTGATAGCGGCTTACGACCGAGAGTTACCATCAGCTTCCCAGGCAATTAATCAGATTAAAGAAGATATTGAATTTGATTTTTTAGAACAAGATTTGTCGCGATCGCTTGCTAGTATCCGCACTGGAGCTGAAAGATTAAAAAAACTTGTCACCAGCTTACAAAACTTCTGTCATATCGATGAGCTTTATCCTAAACCAGTAGATTTAAACGCCTGCATAGATAGTATTATTTTACTAATTAATAGCCGTTTACAAGGAGAAATTGAAATTGTTAAGTACTACGGTCAATTGCCCCCAGTGTATTGCTTTATGGGGCAGTTAAACCAGGTTTTAATGAATATTTTCAGCGAAGTTGCCGATACTTTACTCAATGAAGGAGTGCGACAGCAATTACATCCAGAAGATACAAAGACTGTTCAAAGACCCCGAATTGAAATTACGACAAAAGTTATTTCGCAACAAGCAAGCAACCCAGATGCACCAGATTCTCGCTGGATCTTAATTCGCATTGCTGACAATGGTTATGGAATGTCTCCAGAATTGCAACAGCAAATTATGGAATCTTTTTCTCTTCAAACAAAGACTGGTAAAAATACTAGTTTAGCATTAAGTTATCGAATTATAACTGCTAAACATGGCGGAAAATTGAGTTTTCATTCACAGATTGGTATAGGTACAAAATTTGAAATTTTATTGCCTTTAGTTTGATTAAACTCTAGCTAATACACTGTGGTGGAAGTTTGCCTACCTTAAACAAGAGGCTTTGAGCTAAACATATGCATAAATTGACACAAATAGCCATTAAAATAATTACATTCATCCTCAGTTTTATCATTCTTTTCCCTCTTACTGCTTGGGCAAACCCAGTCAAGACTGAACACGTGCAAACATAATTGGTGAGTGAAGTCAGTAGTATTCAACCAGGGAAACCGTTTTGGGTCGGGTTACATTTCCAAATAAAACCAGGATGGCATACTTATTGGAAAAACCCTGGTGACTCTGGTATTGCTCCCAGTATTGCTTGGACGTTACCGCAGGGATTTTCGGCGGGAGAATTGGTGTATCCTTACCCTGAGAGACTACCTGCTAGTGGGTTGATGAATTTTGGCTACAAAAATCAGGTGATGCTATTGAGTCAAATTACGACTCCAGGAACTGTGAATACTAAGGAGCCTATTCAACTTACTGCTAAGGCTGATTGGCTGGTATGTGAGAAAGAGTGTATCCCAGAAAATGGTACTTTTAGTCTCAGCTTACCTGTTGCAACAGGTACGCCTACAGTTAACACGCGGTGGGCAAAGGAATTTGAGAAAACACGGGCTACTCTACCTCAAGATTCTCCTTGGCAAAGTACTGCTGATATTCAGGGAGAAAACTTGATATTAAAGGTTAATGCACCGCAATTACAAGCAAGTCAGATTAAAGAAGTTGCGTTTTTCCCTAATGAAGATGGTATTATCAATAACGCTGCACCCCAGAAAGCCAGCTTTGACAAAGATGGGTTAACTCTCCTACTAGAAAGAGGAAATCGCGGTGATGTTAACCAAGTCAGTGGTATACTCGCACTGCAAGAAGCCCTAGATGGGCAAACTCCAACTCAAGCATTTGTGATCAAAACTCAACTAGGAGCAGCAACAACGACACAACCTGGTACTATAGCTTCTTTAGGATTATGGCAGGTTTTAGGATTAGCATTACTGGGTGGAATTGTCCTCAACCTTATGCCTTGCGTTTTTCCCGTGTTATCTCTCAAGGCATTAAACATTCTTCAAAAATCAAACTTCAGCAAACAGGAAGTCCGTCAGAGAGGAATTGTCTTTACCGCAGGAGTATTAATAAGTTTCCTATTCCTAGCGGTGATACTTTTAATATTACGTAGTTTCGGACAGCAAATTGGTTGGGGGTTTCAGTTACAGTCGCCTGTATTTGTCAGTTTAATGGCGTATTTACTGTTTGCTGTTGGCTTAAGTTTGTCAGGCGTATTTATCTTTGGTGCTTCCTTAATGGGAATGGGACAAAGTTTAGCAGCACGTAACGGTTATGTGGGTGAATTTTTCACAGGGGTTTTTGCCACAGTCGTCGCTACACCTTGTACCGCACCATTTATGGCAACCGCTATTGGAGTTGCGCTCACACAAACACCGATAGTAGCCTTAGCTATTTTTCTAGTCTTAGGTTTTGGTCTAGCTTTACCTTATCTACTCATCAGTTTTCTTCCAGGTTTACAAAAAATCTTACCTAAATCGGGTGCATGGATGGAAACTTTTGCCCAACTTCTTGCTTTCCCAATGTATACAGCAACCGCTTGGTTAGTGTGGGTATTATCGCAGCAAGCAGGAAGCGATGGTGTAGCCGCAGTCTTATTTGGGTTGGTACTTATAGGTTTTGCCGTTTGGTTGCATCAAAAAACTCAAATCATTTCCGGTTGGGGACGGCGCTTTGGTAGTATTACTGCATTGGTAGTACTGGGATTTGCCTTAGCCTTAGCACAATTACCAGGTAGCATAGCTCTCAACGTTGCCAACTCTAACATTCAACAAGCAACTTCAACTTCTCTAAATTGGCAACCTTATACTCCTGAAAGATTAACTCAAGTACGCCAGTCTGGTAAACCTGTATTTGTCAACTTTTCTGCTGCTTGGTGTATTACTTGTCTAGTAAACGAACGCGTTGCTCTTAACCAACCTGAGACCGTAACTGCTTTCCAAGCAAAAGACGTAGCTCTCCTTAAAGCTGACTGGACAAGCCGAGACACTGCAATAACCCAAGCACTAGCAGCTTTCGGGCGCAGTGGCGTACCCTTGTACCTACTATACCCAGCTAATTCTGCTACACCGCAGATTTTACCTCAGATTCTTTCTCCCCAAGAGGTGCAACAAAAGGTAAAAAGTTTGTAAATAGCTATTAGCTATTAACTATTAATAATTCACAATTTAACTCAAAAAAACCATGAAAAATCAACTTATTGCAGCTACCTTCTTTGCTTTTAGCCTAACGCTGACTGCTTGCCAAAATCCCTCTACAGTGAGCCAGAATACTCCTAATGTTGCGAGGAATGCGGCTGAAGCTGCTACTCCTGTGCGCGTTGGTTCACCTGCGCCAGATTTTACTGCTACTGATAGTAATGGTAAAAGTCACAGACTTAGCGACTTTAAGGGTAAAGTTGTGGTGTTGGAATGGACAAATTATCAATGTCCTTTTGTCCGAAAGCATTACAACAGCAACAATATGCAAAAATTGCAAAAAGAAACTACTGCTAAAGGTGTAGTCTGGTTATCGGTGATCTCGTCAGCCCAAGGACAACAAGGGTATGTTACCGCTCAACAAGCAAATCAATTGACAAAGAGCCGCAATGCTAGCCCTACCGCTGTACTTTTAGATGCTAGTGGTCAAATCGGTCGTCTCTATCAAGCCCGTACTACACCTCATATGTTTGTTATTGATAGTAACGGTATATTAAAGTATGCAGGTGCTATTGATGACAAGCCTAGCACGAATCCTGCTGATATCAAATCGGCGAAAAACTATGTTAGTTCTGCTGTAGATAGTGTACTAAAAGGACAGAACGTAGCTAATTCCACCACTCAGCCTTACGGTTGCTCTGTAAAATATGGTAGTTAATACTCATACTTTGGCATCGAATTTACAGCAGATTGCAACTTAGTGAGGTACAGATAATCGTAGGGAACATGGCTGTGCCCCTACTTGTGTACTTCATTTACCTGAAATACGCTGTATAAGGAATACTTTCAATAACTTCACCTTAACTTCGCTTTTTGACTAGATTCAATAAGCAAAATACTTAAATGCTTTCTTAAAATGCTTGATTGCTTTCTCAAAATGCTTAAATGCTTTCTCATTTCGGTAGATTCAGCAAGCAAAAAGGCATATTGCTTTCTCAAAATGCTTAAATGCTTTCTCATTTCGGTAGATTCAGCAAGCAAAAAGGCATATTGCTTTCTCATTTCGGTAGATTTAGCAAGCAAAAAGGCATATTGCTTTCTCATTTCGGTAGATTCAGCAAGCAAAAAAGCATATTGCTTTCTCAAAATGCTTGATTGCTTTTTCATTTGGGTATATCGCGTATTTATTTTGGTAGATTCAGCAAGCCTTAAATTATAGAGTGCGTTAAAGCAGGGCGTAACGCACCAATAAATGCGGTGCGTTACGGCTAGAACACCAATTTTTAAAATTTATTTTGCAGCAAGCTTTCGCCACGTTGGTAAATTTCCCGTGCATAGTCAGTCCAAGCACCTTGTCCCCAATAACGAAAACAACTGGTTTGCAGCAAAAGGTTATGTAGGAGAACGTTACGGTAGTGAGGTTGTCTGGTAACAGGTTCTACTGAGTCAGTTTGCAGTAATGGATCAATCTTTTGATGAAATAAACTGCTTAGTTGATACATGGGAGACAACACATTTTCATATCCTTTCACCCAACTGATATGATTTGTCCACGAGGCTCCATCCATATGAAAATTAGAGTTTATTTGCTTTAATTCTTGAATGGCATTCTCTACAGCTTCAGGTTGACAATTATCTGGTAAAACTCGCTCCCAAATCTGATGTTGTCCCACTGGCTGGCAAGTTGGATAGTCTTCAGGTTTGCATCCAGCAGCTTCGATTAATTCTAAATATTCTGTACCACACATCGCAACAACACCTGATTTTCCTCCCCCGTTATTCACCATATCCCACCAAGCTTGTTTAAAAGCGCTAGGAAATTCATTCATCATCACGCCGCCATTTTCACCATCTCCAATTTGGCTAACTATTGGTGGGACAAAAACACTGCCAATTTGTTGTTTTGATAGGGTTTTAGCTTCATAATAAGGTTGCATTTGTGCAACTAATTTAGTATCCGAACCTTGGGTTTTAATTAAGGCTGTGATGCTAATTGTTTCGCCTTGGGAATTGCGGGCAATCAGACGATGTGGTAAATGTTTGTGAGTAAGAGATTGACCGTTAATTGTTTCTACAGAATGTTCTTGAACGAGTAGCCAGCGATATCCACATTCTTTCAGGGCTTTCACAAATTCAAAGAGAGCATCAGGGTGATTTGGTAGGTGCATTTCTGGGGGCGAAAATCCTTTGACTCGCGCTAGTGCTTCCCAACCGAAAATTGCCGCAAAGTGATGTTGCCATGCAACTATCTGTAATTTAATATCTGCTATAGGTGTGGAAGGAATAACTGCATGACTCCACATTGTACCCAGCCACTCGACATAAGGTTGATAGGTTGGGTCGCAAGTAATACGTTTGAGATTATCAAGAACATCACCACGTCCCATTTGCCGCAGTCCCCACAGAAGATTACCTGAGTAATCCAACATCACACGGGGATTGCAACCTTGATTTACAAGTTCGGGGATCAAGTCTCCCATGCGGCTGTAACAATAGGCAAAAGGCCCAGCATTATGGTTATCCCCTTCATGAGGATGTTCAAACATATATTGCAGATTGCTGATGAGTGTACCGCCATTTCCCGCAGGTATAGTTGGCTGGTGCATGTGTAAGGCGATCGCAAACACAGCATTTACGTCTTCTAAGCGAATATTCGTTGTTGGTAAAAATACTGGTTGATCGTGGTTAACTACAGAGAGAACCTCTGTTTCCCAACCAGAAATATTCGGTAAGCCATCAATGATTTCGGGCAAAGGAGTGAAAGTTGTGGGGAAGGAAAGCATTTCTGGTTGCTCCGAAACAAGGTATGTCTAATTATGCGATCCCACAGCAATTTTTAAACTGCAACTTTATTTATTGATGCAAACTGCGATCGCTTTGTAGTCCTGCAATATCTGTGTAATTCAACAGTTTAGATATCCCACTTATAGAAAAAATGTGTGAAAATATACATCAATCTCTTTAATTTGTTGCTAGAGGCATACAAATGTACGCCTTTACAGCTAATTCATTATGTTGCAAAGATTTTTAAAAATGGTATGATACGACTCGAATAAGTTTCTGGGTTTGAATCTGTTGTCCTCTTTTAGAGAATTGGTATAAGTCTTAACCAATTAAAAAGTTTGAAAACTTTTTTAATTAGCTGATTTTGCAAAAAATAAACTTGTACGGAAAGTTATAACTCAGTCTGTACAAGGATTTTAAAGGTTGACCAGATGTCTTCAGTCGACATAAAAATAAGGATTTGGCACAATTTATTATGTTGTAAAATCCATAGAAACTATACACAGTAAATATTATGATTTATCAAGAGAAAATTTTCTATTCTATCTTTACGCAAATTTAATTTCTGGAGATGTTTAATGAAACTAAAACAATTTGGAATTACATTTTTGAGTGTTTGTATTGCTGCTTTTTCGGGAATGAAAGCAGCAGAAGCGACATCATTTTCAGTAATTGGCGACTATCTTAATAATCCACGGGGTCTAACTTTTGGCCCTGACGGCAGTCTCTATGTCACAGAGGCAGGAACAGGCGGAAATGGAGCTTGTGTTCCTTCACCGAGTGCCGCAGGTCAATCTTTATGTTATGGCACAACTGGTGCAGTGACAAAAATTGGAAATGGTACGCAAGAACGTATACTTACAGGACTTCCTTCTTTAGCACTACCAGATGGTACTGATACTTCTGGGCCTCAAGATATCAAATTTGATACTACTGGCAAGCCTTATATTGCAATTGGATATGGTTCAAATCCCACATCTCGCGCCACATTAGGTAACACTGATTTAGGAAAAATTATCACTGCTAATTTCAATACAAATTCCTGGACTAGTGTGGCTGATTTAGCTAATTATGAACTTGCAAACAATCCCGATGGAGGCGATCTAATTAGCAATCCCTTCTCTCTTCTTTTAGATGGAAATAATATTGTTGCAGTTGATGCGGGTGCTAATGAGTTACTCAATGTAGGGACTGATGGAAGTAATTTAAAGGCGATCGCCACAATTCCCCGGCAGACATTAACTAATCCAATTTTTCCCTCTGGTGCATCGTCATCACCATTTGAAATCCAAGCAGTACCCACAAATGTCGCCAAAGGCCCAGATGGTGCTTATTATATTAGCCAATTAACTGGTTTCCCTTTTCCCGAAGGTAAAGCAAAAATCTACCGAGTTGGTTCTGATGATAAACCAACAGTTTATACCGATGGCTTTACCCAACTTACTGACTTAGCTTTTGATCCTGAGGGTAATTTGTATGCTTTGCAGTACGCTAATCAGTCACTCTGGAAAGGTAATCTAGATGGTTCTGTGATTAAAATAGCGACTGATGGAACTCGCACAACTATTCTTAGTGGCAATGGACTAGAGTCTCCTACTGCTTTGACTATTGGTGCTGATGGTGCTATTTACGTAGCAAACCGAGGCGATCGCCCTGGACTTGGACAAGTTATCAAAATTGAGAATCCCAAGTCTGTTCCTGAATCTAGTTCTACTTTCAGCTTATTAGCGCTTCTTGGCACTATGAGCGTTACTTTGTTGCAAAAGGGTAAAGCCAAAGGACTTAAGGGACTTCCAGAAAATAAATTATTCTCTAAATAATCCGAGTTGATGGAGAAGATTTTTATATTCCTGTCCATGTGGGACAGGAACTCTCAGAAGTATTACTTAATCGCCAGTCCCTAAAAAATCAGCAGTTGATGGTAGATATACTATCCAAGGTGTTAACGCTAGGATAAATAGTTATAGCGACTTGACCTGACATTGAGTTTTTCTGAATAGTAACAAATCGCCAAAACGCTGGATCTTAGCCAAAAAACTCAGTTTTTCACGAGGCTGTTGTCTTCTTGGGGCTGGCGGAGTTGCTATTCTTAAAATTAGCTCTAGCAGCCAAGGAGCAAGGCGTTGACACAATACAGCTAAATGACTTTGCCATCCGACTAAAATTTCTGGTGCATCCCTTTGCATTCCGGCGACAAATGCTTTCGCCACTTCCTGGGTAGTCATGGGGATCACCCAGCGAAATAATTTTAAGTCGCGCACCATGTCTGTGTCTGTGAGGGAAGGTAGTAATGCAATCACTCGGATATTGTGTTCAGCTAGTTCCTGGCGCAAGGCTTGGGTAAATCCTAAGATTGCAAACTTAGTAGCTGAGTAAGTCGCCATCGTCGGTGCAGCAACTTTCCCCATCAGGCTCGACACATTAACAATTGTCCCTTGCCTTTGGCTGACCATGCGTCGAGCAATCAGACTAGTAAGGTTGTACATTCCTAACAAGTTCACAGAGAGTTCTTCTTGAACTTGGGGCAGTTTAGATTGCAGAAACGAGCTTTGGTATGCGACTCCTGCACAATTAACCAGCAGGTGAATCTGTCCGTAATTGCGCCACAGTTGGGCAACAGCGATATTCACTTCAATTGTCTGCGTCAAATCTAATGCCACGATCGCAGTTTCTGTGCCCATCGCCTCGATTTCGTTGGCTACCTCGACTAACTTTTGGCGATCGCGTGCTACCAATATCAGCCGCTTGATGCCTTGTTGCGCTAGTTCGAGGGCGATCGCTCGTCCAATCCCACGGGAAGCCCCTGTAATTAGGGCAACTTTACCTTGAATCTCCATTGGTTTTATCCTCCAAAATCTAAGTCTTACCAAACTCTTAGTTGTTGCTGACCGACACAATCAAGAGCTACTCGCTTGTCGGCACAAGGTAAGACAAATAATTAATTGCAATTAAAATCAAACCCAAACAAAGCCTTTAGCAACGAGATATTTCTTGGTTAATCTGCAATCCCTCATAATTGTCTATACGAGGCAGAAATATCTCGTTTTTAACCCGTCAAAGCCTAACATACTTGGCTGAATGCATGTAGCTCATAGATTTTACTTCTCCTAGATCCGAGCGCTCATCAGCATCGTTGTCATACACACGTTAGCAATTAAATCAAGGTATTGCAATCTTTTTTAATCAGAATTTCTTAATACTTGTTAACACAAGTATATATATGGAAAATATTTTATTAAATAAGTTTTTATAAATACCTCAGTACAAATATCTCAATTTCCTGACAATTAACCCCTGTTTTGGGAAATTGTGATATCTAAGTCATAGCTAAGAAATAAAAAAGACATATAGGTTTTAGTTCCTGGTTGCAACACTTAGGTGTATCAACTAGTTTGCAGAATGAAATCAGTATATTTACTGGTTGATTAAAAATTAAGGTTTTTGATTTCTATCTTTTAAGAATAGAAGAGAGTTAAATTATTGTCTTTAATGCAAATTAGAACGGCATGTTTATCTGCCAAAACTTTAGGACAAATGGTAATTTGTTTGGCTTTAGCTTTGAGTTCATCAAAGGAATGCTTGAGGCTTTCCTGGTGTATAGTAAACTTAAATCATTTATGAACATAAAGATCCCCGATTTTGCTAAGAAGTCAGGGATCTAAGGCTTTCAATCTTCACAAATCAAATAATATTACTTTAGTTAAAACTGGTAGTAATTAAGGAGTTAAAAAGTCTAAATGGCTTCCTGGTTGGGCACGTAAATCTTCTACTGTCCCCTGAATTTGTAACTTGCCTTGATTAAGCAAAACGATCCAATCAGCACGGGTAATTACTCTAGGACGGTGGCTAATCAGGATCGTGGTTTTACCTTTGCGGTGGAATAACAGTTGATCTAAAACTTGAGCTTCACTAACTGGATCGAGTCCAGCAGTTGATTCGTCTAAAATTAGGACTGGTGGATCGTTAACGATAGCTCTTGCTAAAGCCAGTCTTTGCCGTTGTCCACCAGAAATATTTGACCCGAATTCACCTAATACAGTTTGATATTTTTCAGGTAATTTACTAATAAAATCATCTGCCTCAGCAATTTGGCAAGCGTTGACAATTTGATCAAAGGTGACGTGAGGAGAACCTAACCGGAAGTTTTCAATAATTGAACGACTCCAAAAATGAGCATCTTGAGGAACAAGAACAACTTGTTGACGCAAACAATCGAGGGCTAGGTCTTGCAAATTATAAATCCCAAAGCGAATATTGCCAGAATTAGGTGTATATAATCCGGCTATCAGTTTAGCAACAGAACTTTTACCACAGCCGGATGTACCAATTAGGGCAATAACTTTACCGCCAGGAATCCTGAGAGAAAAATCTTCCAGTAGCTCTAGCCTGCCAGCGTAGTGAAAGTTTAGGTTAGTGCAAATAATATCTGCATTACTAGGAATTTTAGCAAAGGGTTTGCTAGTATCATCGCCTTGAGTTTCAGGTGTGGAATCGATAACTTCTGTTAAACGTTCCGTGGCAGTTTTGGCACGCATGAATTCATCTATAAATCCAAGCACAGCACCGATGAATGCCAAAAAATTCCCATTCATCCCATTAAATGCCAGCAGTTGACCGATGCTGAGTTCCTTACTAATAACTAGGGTGCTGCCAAAACCAATCAAAGTAACGCTGCCAACAGCATAAACTAACCCAGAAAAGATGCTGTTAATAATTCCAATCTGAATTGTACGAAATGTTTGGTTTGAGAGTCGACCAAATCTGTTCTGAAATTCTTCCCAAAATTGAGGAGCAGCAGTAGTAGTTTTGAGTGTCAGCGCTCCTTTAAAGCTTTCAACCAGAACGCCCTGGTTTTCCGCGTCTAAGACCAATATTCTTCTGATTTTTTGCTGAAGTGTAGGCAGGAAAACCACCGTCGATAAACTCATGAAAATAGCAACAACGACGGCAACAAAGGTGAGTTTCCAGCTATAGAACACCATGAAACCCAAAGAAATCACTCCGATAAACAAGCTGCTAGGCAGACTGATAACTGCTTGAGAAACTAGCTGATTAATTTGTTGAATATCTTGCAATCTACTAACAATCTCGCCACTGCGACGTGATTCATAGTAAGTCAGAGGCAACCGCAGGATTGACCTGGCAAATTCCAGAACTAGCCCTAATTCAAGCCGTTGGGCAAAATGGGCAATCAGGTTAGATTGAACTAGTTGTAGACTACTTGACACCAAATTCATCACCACAACTGCAATAATCACACCAGCAAGAAGCTTGGTATCACCTCGAACTAATACATCATCCGTTAAAATTTGAAGCAGGAAAGGAGACGTTAACGAAAGCAGACCGATAACTAGAGCGCAGAGAAAAGCCTCGAATATTATGTCTCCATAAGGCAATGCACGCCGCGCAAAGCGCCAAAGACCGTTGACTTTATCATCCGGTTGAGCATAAAACCGAACCGAATCTGGCTCTAGTAAAAGCATCACTTGATCTGACCAAGCCTCGATTAATTCTTTTCTAGAGACATAACGGATGTTAAAGGCTGGGTCGGCAATTATATATTTTTTACCTTTCTGACCATACAAAACAACCCAGTGGTAGCCTTTCCAGTGAATGATTGCTGGCAGTGGTGCTTGGTTCATTCGGTCTAGTATTTCTTTTGATGCCCTGACCGAACGCGCATTGAAACCAAGTGCCTCAGCTCCCCGCCTCAATCCCAACAACGTTGTTCCAAGTTGCCCAGTACCTACCGCTTCCCGGATACGATTTAGTGTAAAATTACGCCGATAATGTTTGGCAATAGAAGCAAGACAAGCAGCTCCACAATCTTCTTCACTATGTTGTGCAACAACTTGGTATTTCATTTTATACTCCAGTACCCAATAACATCGTCACAAAACCCAAAAAAATAGCAGGGTTTCGTCCCTGCGTGGTTAAAAATTTGACCAATAGTTTAATTCTACTATCACTACCAACTAAAAAAAATCAAGTTTTAGTATAGAGGATATGGAGGATAGTAAGTCTAATACTTCTTTCTGCGGAATTTTTCCTTTATTGATAATTTTCACAACTTTTGTACTTGATGTACTTGATGTTGATTCAACTGTTTGTTTCTTTACTCCTGGTTTCCCAGGTGATCCCTTGGTTTTAACAACACCATCATAAACTCCACTAGAAATCACCGTGCTTTCACCACCACACACGCTTGCTTCTTCAGTTTCAGTTATGAACATAAACATTGAGGAGATTTGAGTGCTTTGCATGATTCTAGTTAACCTCAGCTACTAATTATGACTTTTTAGCTTTATACAGAGCTGCTTTAACTCAGATAACGAGAGTTAGCACGTACCAAAATGGCTCTCTTTTGTATAAGTAGAAAGTTATAAATGACCTACATTATGTAATTGCCAATAATCCGAAACAATCGCAAGGGATTGATTGTACTTTTTATCACATAATTAAGGTTATCTCCATCGAGCTACTTATCAACAGGAAAAACATGAGTAATTTTGGTATGTAAACCTTTAGACAGATTTGCTAATTCGTTTGGAGTAAGTTCTGTAAAAAGAGTTTCCTTATCTTTTCCAAACAAGGAAATTGTGATCAATATCCCTCTTTAATCACTCTGAAATGAGAATAATCATAAATAAATGCCGAAAGTCAGATTTAGCTAGGGATTTAATGATCGCATATTCATAGAAACCCCAAAACCAAGGAAAATAGGCACAACCCTAAATAGAAAAGGGTTTTAGATTTTACTCTGTAGAGAGTGATTAAACATGGATATGGTCGATTCCTCAACTAGCAGGCTTGTTTCCCTATTTGATTACTCAAGGGTGAACAATATCCTTAAGGAAAAACGCCACTGATAATTATATTGATGATTGCCCAATAGCAACCATCAATATAATTTCGTTAAGTTTATTGAAGAAAAGTAGATGGGTAGGAATAAACGTATGTTAAGATCAGTTTTAACAAAGAATCTGCTAATGGCTTGTAGCAATAAGTCAATTAGCAATTTAGCCCCGTAGAAAAGCAACTTAACCTGCATCAAGAGGGTAAATTGTTCAATTTGCGGTGTTTCATCCGGGGAAAGACACACTTAAAGTGTCTTTATGTTTACTATTACCCTTCTACTAAACCTCATAACTTTACCTAAGTTGATGCAGCTACGCCGTTATTCGAGGTGTTGCTTGCGTCTCCACCATTTCCACCGTTCGAGCTAATTGTAGATTTAATAATCACAACTGGTGAGTTACTACCGCCGCCTATAGTGATAGGGCCACCGTTGCCGCCAGCACCGCCAGTGGCTGTTTGAGTAACGCTGTTGCTAGCTTTAGCACTCAAAAGGTTGAGAATGGCGAAGGCAAGCTTAATCTTTTTGGGATCCACCTTTTTGGGGTTACCACCAGAGAGATTAGCTTCTTCGTTGGCGGTTAATGTAGTAAACAACGTGCTTTCCATTTAGTTCTCGCTTAGGTTTAGTTTGATAGTTACAAAGAACAAGCTGCGCTAGAGCAGCGCAAGATAAAAGTATACCTAACCAGCTGATGCACCTACGGCATTATTCGAGGTGTTGGTTGCGTCCCCACCATTTCCACCGTTCGAGCTAATTGTAGATTTAATAATCACAACTGGTGAGTCTTTGCCGCCGCCTATTGTGATAGGACCACCGTTGCCGCCTTTACCGCCAGTGGCTGTTTGAGTAACGCTGTTGCTAGCTTTGGCAGTATTTTTGGTTAAGAAGAGGAAGCTCAATATGTATTTGGGATCTACCACCGGTTTCTTGGGGGTGTTACCACCAGAGAGATTAGCTTCTTCGTTGGGGGTTAATGTAGTAAACAACGTGCTTTCCATTTAGTTCTCGCTTAGGCTTAGTTTGATAGTTACAAAAAACAAGCTGCGCTAGAGCAGCGCAAGATAAGAGTATACCTAACCCGCCTGTGCACCTACGGCATTATTCGAGGTGTTGGTTGCGTCTCCACCATTTCCACCGTTGGAGCTAACTGTAACGCCAATGAGTACAACTGGTGAGTCACTGCCGCCGCCTACAGTGATAGCACCACCGTTGCCGCCTTTACCGCCAGTGGCTGTTTGCTTAACGGTGTTGCTAGCTTTGGCAGTATTTTTGGTTAAGAAGAGGAAGCTCAATATGTATTTGGGATCTACCACCGGTTTCTTGGGGGTGTTACCACCAGAGAGATTAGCTTCTTCGTTGGGGGTTAATGTAGTAAACAACGTGCTTTCCATTTAGTTCTCGCTTAGGCTTAGTTTGATAGTTACAAAAAACAAGCTGCGCTAGAGCAGCGCAACATAAGAGTATACCTAACCCGCCTGTGCACCTACGGCATTATTCGAGGTGTTGGTTGCGTCTCCACCATTTCCACCGTTGGAGCTAACTTTAACGCCAATGAGTACAACTGGTGAGTCACTGCCGCCGCCTATAGTGATAGCACCACCGTTGCCGCCAGCACCGCCAGTGGCTGTTTGCTTAACGGTGTTGCTAGCTGTGGCAGTATTCTTGGTCAGGAATAACAAGAGCGCTTTTACATTGATGGGATCTTTTTTCTTGGGGGCGTTACCACCAGAGAGATTAGCTTCTTCGTTGGGGGTTAATGTAGTAAACAACGTGCTTTCCATTTAGTTCTCGCTTAGGCTTAGTTTGATAGTTACAAAGAACAAGCTGCGCTAGAGCAGCGCAACATAAGATTATACCTAACCAGCTGATGCACCTACGGCATTATTCGAGGTGTTGCTTGCGTTTCCACCATTTCCACCGTTGGAGCTGAGTTTGACGCCAATGAGTACAACTGGTGAGTCTTTGCCGCCGCCTACAGTGATAGCACCACCGTTGCCGCCAGCACCGCCAGTGGCTGTTTGAGTAACGGTGTTGGTAGCTGTGGCAGTATTTTTGGTCAGGAATAACAAGAGCGCTGTTACATTGGTGGGATCTTTCTTGGGGGCGTTACCACCAGAGAGATTAGCTTCTTCGTTGGGGGTTAATGTCGTGAACAATGTGCTTTCCATAATCGTTAGTTCTCGCTTAATTGTTGGGATTATCACGTCACTTCAAAATATATAAATATAATAAATATAAACATAAATAGTATATTTAGTTACTTCTTCCGTGCCGCTAAAAGTATTATACGACTCTTGCTCTACAGGTCAAGCAACTAATTTTTTAAGAAATATGTATTACATCTCTTGAGTACAGATACTACATAGTTATTCTTTATACAAATTTAATTAGAAGTAAGTTCTGATTTATCAAAAAATTGCAAGCGTCAATATATATGTTGATATAAATATGGCAATCTAAAAGCTGAATTTTGTCAAATAAATTATAGGTTAAACTTATTACGTATTAATACTGGTAATGTAACGATAATGCTAGTAATTAAAGATATAAAAAATCAAATACACTATATTTTTATACAAATTCTACTTAAATGAATTTCTAAAACTCAAAATTCGTACTCTACATTTGGGAATAAGTAATTTTATGTAGCAATCTAATGTTTCAAATAATTTTATACAGCAACAATCTGAATAAATATAATTTCTTTTAATATAAAAACGCTGAAATTGCTTAATTATTGATTAATGGGGAAAAAGCTTTCATTCATTATACAAAATGTTTATAAAAAAATAAAGAATAGATAAAATTTTAGATAAGAATTATAAAGATTTAGTATTCCGACTAAAATGCGCTAATTGTTATTTATACTTAACTGTATAGAAACCTCGTATTTACATACTAAAATACATGCATTAAGGCACTTATCAGTAATAAAAGCAAAAGCTGTCGCTTTTGCCCTGGAGGGCAAAAACGCTAAAATTATGGGATTTTTGCAAAGAATCTCATTGAAACAGAAGAGAGCTTTCATTTTTTGGATATCCCTAAATTTTGGTCGTTCCGCTAACGCAAGGTAGATTTTTTTGCTAGATTATTTACACAACCAAAATGTTTTTTAGCGTTCATGCTCATTGACCCTCAACCAGACTTTCTCCGCCTAGTCGAAAACGACGAGTATCTTCCGCCAGTCAGCATATGGACAAGGTTGGGAGGGATATTTTTGATTGGAAGTATTGGCGCTGGCTTCGGTCTTGCTAGTGTCATTCAATACAACATAATAGTGAAGGCTGATGCTACCGTCCGTCCAACCGGAGAAATACGGTTAGTGCAAGCAGCAGCTGAGGGAACAGTTATAAACATCAAGGTGAAAGAAAATCAGATTGTGAAAAAGGGAGATATGATCGCACTGCTCGACAACTCTCAATTGCAAAGTAAAAAAAGCCAAATAATCGGAAATATACAGCAGAATAAGTTACAACAAGCGCAAATCGATGCACAACTCAAAGCGCTAAAAGTTCAAATGAGTGCTGAGTCCAATGCAATGCAACAGGCGATCGCATCTGCAAAAGCAGACTTCAGTCGCAATCAAAGAGACTACAAAGATAAAAAAATCACTACTCAGACAGAAGTACAAGAATTAGAAGCTAGTGTTGAATTAGCTAGACAGCAACTCAAGGGATATGAGCAGCTGGGAAATACAGGAGCAATTGCTGATCTCGAAATTAAAGAAAAAGAACAAGCTTTTAAAGCTGCTACTGCTAGACTCGAAAACGCTAAAGCTGCACTCAATCCCAGTGATGCTAATGTGGCGATCGCACAAGAACGCATTGCCCAAGAATTGACAAAGGGCGAATCTACCCTCGCTCAATTAAACAAAGAGAAAGAGGAAATCATCAGGCGTCAAGTTGAAATCCAAAATCAAATTAGCAACGCTCAACAAGAACTCAAACAAGTCTTTACAGAACTGCAAAAAACTGTAATTCGTACCTCAGAGGCAGGTACTATTCTTAAACTAGATTTAAGAAATGCTGGGCAAGTTGTCCGTCCTGGAGATGTGATCGCTCAAATTGCTCCCAACAATGCCCCTCTCGTCATCAAAGCCCGTGTTGCTGCTGCTGATATTAGCAAAGTGAAGGTGTGTAAAGTCGTACAAGTAACAAAATGTCCAGAGGGGGAAGTACAAATGCGGCTTTCTGCCTATCCATACCCAGATTATGGCATCCTCAAAGGTGCTGTTAGAGGTATTAGTGCCGACGCCATTACCTCTCAAAGTAATAGCAACATTCCAACTCCGCCTTACTATGAAGTAACAATTGAAGCAGAGAGACTTTATTTAAAAAGGAGAGATAAATCCTATCCGATTCAAGCAGGGATGGAAGTTACAGCTGAAATCATTTCTAAAAAAGAAACCCTACTAACATTTATTCTGAGAAAAGCAAGGCTGCTAACAGATTTGTAGGCTACTTCCTGTATTCCACACCATTGAGAACTACTTTAATAATTCCAAATTCAAAATTCATGCATTGTACTCCTAGGTCGAAGCAAGCTACGCGCAGCGTCTCGTAGAGAAGAGAGTTACATAAGTAGAACACTAAGGGGTAATTGAGCGTAGTCGGAGCCTCCGAAACTCTTGGTTAATAATTGTTTAATCTTATATTCTTCAGCAAAATTAACAAGCATATCTATCAAGGCTGTAAATAATTCAAAAATTTTATTAACTAATTCACAGGCTTGCTTGTGAATATCTTCTGCTAAATGCATACTTGCAATAAATTCTTTTTTTTGATAAGAATGAACACTATGGTCATTTTCAGCGAGTAAATGAGGATTTCCAAAATACGGATACTCTCGATTAGTAAAAACTTTTAATTCTTGAGTGACTCGTGCAGTTATTGAGAAAAAAATATTCGAGATGGATTTTATCGACTTAATAGCTACTAGCTTGTAAATGGGATTAACTTGAAAAGTTCGCCAATATAGTTCATAAATTGTTTGTCTAAAAATCAGTGTCTGATCACTCAAATTAAATTTTAAAGAGTCAGTGAAATTTAAAAATTGGTTAAAATCTAAGTAGTCTAAATTTTTTAAAAACCATATCCAATGATTCTCTTCTTCAGGTATTTGTTTGTTAACAATATCTTGAATTGGGTTAACTATTGGTTCTTCTAACCAAACAAACTTGTTTAAATCTCCATATACTATTACAAAAAGTGCAAAAGATAATCTTTGTATAGGATTAATGCTTTTATTCCGTAAAAACTCAAAGAAGGATAATTGAGCAAATTTGGCTAATTCTTTTTCAATTAATGCAAACACTTTTTTCATGTTGAACTTTCACCTACAATTATTACTTGTTTACTATTGAAGTTCGTCAACCTAGTACCTGCTTACTCTACGTTGGGCGTACAAGTGTTATGCAGAGCTAGCCAGATATTTACAAAACTTCATAAAAAAATCCTGCCTGATAATTGGACAGCGTAGTGTCTATTGAGTTATCAGTTCGGCTCATAAGTTTTTCGCAGAAGACACCCTTTGTTTACAAAAGTTCACGAACTGCGTTACAGTCAACGTTTTCCCCTTGTGTGGTCAGAGTTTTGTTTTGGTCGCTTGGGCATGATGGTAAACCAAACTTTTCATTACCTCGTTTGATAATTGAATTTACCTAAGAAGTGACGTTCGGCATTACTACCAGGGCATTCTAGTACAGCAACGGCAAAACCATAGGATGCTAGATGTTCAACCAGGTAAACAAAGGTAGAGCAATCTGAAGCAACACCGTGAGAAATGTACAACCAGGGAAAAGGGCGCTTCTCCTTGGCTTTGTGAACCTGCTTCAGATAAATAGATATCCACGGGTAGACGGCGTGAGCGAGAAATGTCATTTAGTTCTAGGCTTTTTTCTGCCAGCGGAATTTTCCTAGCGATCGCAAATCTGGCTGTTTTAAGAAGTCAATTGTTGAATTGACTGCTTGAGCGATCGCTTCTTTTTGAAGAGAGGCAACAACTTCATCCCTCACCAGTCGCACTCCAATACAAGCAAGAGAATTCTGGCGATTGACGCCTTTATGTTCTTAATGGCTAGAGCCGCTTATTACGAGCCAAATTAATTTTTACATTGCCTAACATAGTTTGATTTATTTTTGCTCACTTACTTAATTGTTATTTAGACTTAGGCTATGGCTCACCTTAAACCTTAATCTTGTTGGCTTCGCGAAAGCAAGGCTGCTAACAGATTTGTAGGCTCCTTTCTGTATTCCATGCTATTGAGAACCACTCTAACTAAGGTGGGGTAGGGGTAGGTTGAGGTTTTGATGGTTTGGCTGACTGGGGAATTGAGCCATTCCAAATTTGATTGAATTGATCTGCTGACAACGACTGTAAAATACTGAGATTAAGCGGCTGTTTACTGATAAATGTGGCGTAGGATGGCTGCAAATAGGAGCGGTATTCAGAGCGATTGAGGAGATGGGTTTCCATAAAAGCTAGACTCAGGGCGTTGAGATAGGAATAAACAGCAGCCCGATCAGGGCCCAGCAAGGCAGATGGCACAGGTAAGACATCATTTTGAGAAGTAGGTTCGCCGATCGCCGAAAAGTGAGTAGCGTTTTCAATTAAAGCTAGATACTTATTGGAGTCAGAAAGCCAGGTAAAAGGGCGAATTTGCTCAAATACGGGTGGGGCGAAAATATCTTGACTACCTGCTACCAGCATTACCGGAATTTTAATTTGACTGACTCCGCTTTTACCCAAAATTGAGCTGTCAATGGGATTAATCGCCATGATCACCTTGATGCGATCGTCTTTGAGTTCGTAATTTATTGGTGGTAACTTAGTTGCTTGACACTGCAAAAAGAGCGACAAATTAAAGGATGAATTATTGGGATTACAGTCTTGACGTAGTTGCCTAAAGTTAATATTTGCTCCTGCTAGAGTCAAAACAGTATAACCACCAAGGGACTGACCGATCGCCCCAATTTGCTGAAAATTGAGTTTCCCTTGGAGGGTAGGATCGGATTTTTCTAGACGCTGGAGTTCATTGAGGAGATACTTGATATCCAAAGGTCGGTTGATAAATTCTGCTGGTTCTGGTGCCCCTGCCAAACCTGCAAAGTATAGCTGAAAGCGTTGGGCATTACTACCAGGGTGTTCCAATACAGCAACAGCAAAACCATAGGATGCTAGATGTTCAGCTAGGTAAACAAAGGTAGAGCGGTCTGAGGCGAGACCATGAGAAATTACAATCAGGGGAAAGGGAGGCGAAGACAGTTCTTTAGTACTTGGTGAAGCTGCTTGCGGCAGATAGATATCTACGGGTAGACGGCGATTGCGAGAAATGTCATTTAGCTCTAGGCTTTTTTTCTGCCAGCGGAATTTTCCTGGCGATCGCAAATCTGGCTGTTTTGAGAAGTCAATTGTTGAATTGGCTGCTTGAGCGATCGCTTCTTTTTGAAGAGAGGCAAAAACTTCATCCTTTTTTTTGATCAATTGTGACAAGTCATCGACTATCCTTAACCCCTCTGTAAAATTCACCCGGATAGTATTGCTAGGAAATTTCCGCAGCAAATTCACAACCGTTAAACCCTGTTGATCAGCAGCAGCCAAAATCAAAGAGGCACGTATGGCATAGAAGCCATTTTTTCGAGACTCAGTGAGGAGTAATTTTCCCAGTTGTTGCACCACCTCCTCTCCGATCGGTGAGTAGGTAACTTGAGATACTAGTGTAGGAGTGACATTGAAGCGTTGCTGGAGCAGATCCCGCAGTTGAGCGAGTTGTTGAGGATTAGCACGATTAGCATAAAATGAAAAGTCTTTATCGATTTTGCCTTCTTTAGCAAAGGTTTCTAGCGAGTTCACGGATAAGTAGAATTCGCCGAAGGGAGGGTAATAAAAGCTAATGCGTTGAGCTCCCAATCCAGGAGTAGCAGTCAAAAACGTAGATAGCAAACCTAAACCCAAGTATCTCAAAAATTTTTTCATTAGAAAAACCCACTGTCTAACCCTGCCAAACAAGTTTGGGCAGGGAGGAAAGCGGAGCGGGATCTATAACCGCTTTCCTGTTTACTTAATTTAGATATATCAAACAGGCTACAAGCACAATAAAGCAAGTATTTACATCCATAGTTTCGCACATAGGCAATAATCGGCACTGAATTAAATTTCGGGATGCTAGACTGATTGTCCTGAATTATCAAAACACATGGGTAGCAAATTTTTCAGCCAAACAGCAACAGTAGGGCGATAATAGATATAGAGATCAAAATATTTTATATGTCCTCCTCCTCCTGCCCCTGTTGTGTTGTCGTCCTCAATCAAAAACAAGAGCAAAATATCTCCCACCAAAAGCAGTGCCAGGATGTGCCAGTTAACCACAGCAAGAGCATGGTTAAAAGTTGCACTGTAGTTGAAAATGGTCGGGTTGTGGTTAAACCCTTACAACCACCACTCAATCAGACTTCCGAGTAACTTTCAGGCATTCAAAGCATTTCATCTAAAGGTAAAACATCGTGGAAGCGATTGTAATCAATGTAGCGATTTCCATCGGGTGTGTGGTGGAAGATATCGACAAATTGATTGTTCCACAATATTTCATTAGCACTATAGCTATGACGGGCATTGACGACCTGTGCAACCGTTTCATCAATGCCACTCAAAGAGATGATCAGCATAGTATTTGTCTGGGTTAACGATTCTGCTGTCATCCCATATAGAGGACTAAACTCATCAATGACATGCATTACTGACCAGCTTAACGTGAAGCTAGGTGTTTGGTTCCTTAGCAGTTTGAGATCGTAGAACCGACGCATAAACTGCCCTTCTTGGGTTACTTCGTCGCGCATCAAGTAGACTCGCATCTGCGCCTCCAGAATCATATTCCGACGCTGATTAGCGGTACGAAATATGAGAGTTGGCATCGCCTCATGAGATGTAATAACTGCTACACGGCTAAAGAGCACACGAGCTGTGGGTCGGGAGAACCGAGCAAACGCTAGTCCCGTCATCACAGAAATTCCTACCAAACCGATCATTGCTTCAATCGTGACAATAATGTTAGCGTAAGTTGTTTTAGGATACATTGCTCCATAGCCGATGGATGCTAGAGTTTGCACGCTAAAGAAAAAAACATCTAAAAAAGAGCCAGGTCGGGCGTTGGCAATACAATCTCCTCCTATCAAGTAAGCTAGGGCAAATAGAGCATTAATAGTTACATAGAAAGCACAAATTAGGAACAGAAAGCCAATCCAGGGAATCCTTAGCAGCAGATGGTAGGGATCGCGCCAGTAGGAATGCCATGCACCCATACCCATAATCTCAAACTTTCCATCTCGAACTTGAATCTGAACAGGTGGGATCAGATGCTGTCGTTTCTTGGATAAAAGTCTCTTCAGTCGAAATTTCATTACAATACCATTTCATTCTCTTTCAATGGTCGAGTGTATAAAGAACTAATTTCTTTGATACTTTTAACAAACGCTTCATCTCTTGGGGCTTTTGGTGATAACCACAAATGATGCCGCCAAGGTTTTAGTTTATTGCTGTTTAAAATTCGCCGTACAGTAGAAGCGAAAATACCACAACTATGGAAGCTGTTATGACTTGACGCGCTAATTCTGTACAATCCCACGCTCGTTAAAGAACGCTCCATCATATCAGCACGCTCGCAGGCGATCTTGACTAAGTACAATGCAACTTGAGGGGAAAGAAACCGGGGGTCTTCCCGGTCGTTTGCCATCATACAATCCTTCGATACCTTGCTCTCTAAACCTTCTTGCCCACTTTCTCAGGTGACGTTCTCCCATTCCTAGATAAAGACTTGTTTTACTGAATCTTTCCCCTGATGCCAACATTAATATTGCACGGGCGCGTTTTGCTAAACCTACAGGGGTTGTTGACTTACGCAACTGACTGTTCAATATCTCTTGTTGCCCTCCAGTTATTTCAATCCGGATACTTGAGATATGGAGAAAGCATATTCTGCTTTCTCCTGCCACCCTATAAAAAATATCTTCCTCTATTTCCGACCCCTTTTTGCGGTGACGTGTACTTAGATAGATTCGCCAACTTAGCGATCAAGAGCGTCATAGCACTAGCGCCCAAATGCTAGTACAGTCGCCAGCAGCAATCCCAGGAAGAGCAACTTAAGTTGTACCAATAACATCTGTTAAAGCCAATCCCACTCCTAAAGGTGTGGAGGTAATTTTAGAGATTCCATTTGGGACTCAACTGCAAGTCACAAATCGCAGTACGGGCAATAATTTTAACGTGAGTTCGACGGAACTAAAAAATGGCAGGAGGTAATGCAGGTAAGTCTTTTGGGTAAATATCAATAGATGGTTTTTTCGGCAAATAAGTATAAGCTGTCAAACCTGTGATCAAATTAATGAAGTTTAAATTCAAAGTGAAACACCATCAGCACAGCAGGATGAGCCGATTGAGTTGGTGGTGACAGAGGAGCATTCCCCAATCGATTCAAGTCGCACAAATTTAGTGATAACTGGCAGATTCGCAACAACTTTTCTGTAGCTGCTAGTAATACTAGACAAGTACAAGTGGATGGTGTTGAACTAGTGGACGATCGCTTCTTAGATATCGATTTTTATGATCTTGACCTTCGGCGATCGCTCTGAATGTGAAGCAAGCGATCGCTACTAGTTGAATTTTAAACTGCCTGCTAAAAGTACAATACTCACCGTAACTTTCTCACCAAGAAATCGGTGTCGAATAATATGGTTATTGCAAATATTTATTAAAAAATCTATGATTCGACTGAATTGATTTTCCTTTGCCTAGTAAAATTGCCACCATGCCACTAGACATAGCACGGACAATCGCTCAGACAGAATATGATGCGCTCTGGGATGAAGCCGATGAGTGCGGTGAGGTCTCTTGGCAGTACAATGATATTGAGCTACGACAGACCATTCCGAAGCATCTGGGGCAGGGGGAGACTCGGATAATCGATCTGCATCCGGGACTAAGCATTAGCATTACAATGTGTCAATATTGGCGACCCCTGCATCTGGACTATCATTGCATAGGCGAGGGGGTGCTGTTATCCAATTTCTATTTAGCGGGCGATCGCCGCATCATCAACCCCGGTATTGAGCTGGAAGAAGATCGAGCAGAAACCAGGGGTGAAACTTGCCTTTGCTACATCAAAGAGGCGCGATCAATTGAGTATTTCCCAGCCGAACAACCCCTAAAGGATGTATCAATTCAGATCAATTTAGAGCGGTTGCGATCGTTTGGGATGACCTGGGACAATGCCCCGTCTCTAGTGCAATTGTTAATTGAGGGGAAGTCAGCACAAAGCTTTCATCAAACTCTGTATAAAAGCACACCAGCCATACAACAGGCACTCCAGCAGATTCTTAACTGTCCGTATCAAGGATCGTTCAAGCGGATGTATTTGGAAAGTAAGGCACTAGAACTACTAGTGTTGCAGTTTCATCAACTGTTTGGGAAGGAAAAATTATCCTCTTCAACCCTGAGCTTTCGCCCAAGGGATGTTGAAAAACTGCATCTAGCAAAAGCGATTCTTCAGCGAACGCTTGAACATCCTCCCTCGTTGCTTGAGTTGGCAAGACTTGTAGGGCTGAATGATTTCAAGCTCAAGCATGGTTTTCGACACCTGTTTGGCACCACAGTGTTTGGCTATTTGCAGACTTGTCGGATGCAGCAAGCCCAGCAATTGTTAGGCGATCGCAATTTGAGTATTGCAGAGGTTGCCCATTGTGTGGGGTATGCCAGTCCAAGTCAGTTTTGCCATGCGTTCAAGCGGCATGTGGGCATGACACCGAGCAATTACCGTCATTAGTTTTAGGCGGTGTTGCAGACATGATTCAACTTGGTCGCGGCGTTAGCGAAGCGGTAGCGAGTCTTCTCCCAAGGGGAGACGCTAAGAGCGATAGCGTAGCGTTAGCGGAGGGAGGAACGCCGCTCCTTTCCCTGGGAACTGGGAAAACATTCCAAAATTTGCTGTGGGTAAGCTAATACCCATTTAACTTGCATATCGTTGATTTTGCAGAAAAAGCGTCAATCCTTCTCCCCTGCCCCTCTACTCCCTGCTGTCTAAATGTACTTTCTTAGGTGCTTAACAGCTTAATAGCCCCGAACATTATTTTTCAGTTGATTACCTAATCCCCAGCGCTGCACTGAAGCTCACTCGAAGTGTCTTTAGTCCCTTTTACTAAAGTTTTTAAGTATTTTTTCCTAAGTGAATTTTGAATTGTTTTGTCAGGGTTTTCTGATAATTTATTTTTTCACTGATGTCCCAACTGCTATATAAAATCAGTTTTAAACAAAAAAATCCGTTTGCAACAAAAACAAATCTGTTTGCAACAACACTATTTTTTTCAAATGCTGTATTCTCAACTATATTGAAAAGTTTTCCTCATTAGCTACAAGCTAAATCAATTTGTCATTCAGATTAACTGCATTATTTCTCTAGTCTTGCCAAGTGTGTGGAGTAGCCAATGAAACCAAAGCATTTATCGCAATTGATATTAGTAACTTGTTCTATATGTTTGTGGGGTACAATCAGTGTCACTGGGACTGAAGTACCCAAAAAAGAGAAACATAGCCAATCGATTGTATCGGTAAGTAGTCAATCAAGAACAATTAGAAAAATTCCCCTCCTGGGTGAAATAGAGCAATCAAGTAGGGACGCAAGCTTGTTAGTACCGTCTGTCGGCAACCCTTGCCTTCTACAACCTGACTCGTACGGGAGTGTTGACACCTGACAACAGACCAGGTGTACCCCCAGATACATTTTCGATTCAGACTGGGGAGCAGCGCAGCTGAGGCATTGAACTGAGTGTAGCTGGGGAGATTCTGCCGGGATGGAACATTCTGGCAGGCTATGCCTACACCGATGCCAAACTTACCGAGGACAATGTTCTTCCGGTGGGGAATCGTCTATTTAATACTCCTGAAAATAGCGTTAACCTGTGGACGACCTATAAATTTCAGCGCGGTTTGTTGCAGGGCTTTGGCGTAGGCTTGGGATTATTCTACGTGGGAGAACGGCAACCAGATTTAGAGAATACTTTTACAGTCCCCGGCTATCTGCGGACAGATGCCTCGATTTTTTACAGATGGGGTCAGTTCCGCACCGCCCTCAATGTGAGAAACCTATTTGATATTGATTATTTTGAAAAGGGCGATAGTGGGAGCGTTTACTATGGTGCGCCGTTCTCGGTAGAGGGCACAATTCGGTGGGAGTTTTGACCCCCAATTCCCCCCAGAGAAGCAGAAATAACCGACCCGCAGGTTAATCATCTACAACAGCACCCAGAAATCAAACTCGCCCAACCACTCAGTAAATTTTGCAACTAAAAGCGGATTTGAAGTTTTGACTACTATAGAGCAACAAGCCAACTCAGTAACGATTCAATGATCCAAGACGTCAAAAATCTTACTCCAAGTGACCTCGCGATTGCCGCATAATTTCCGATCCTTTTTTAGGGTGACGTGTACTTAGTATTGTAAATTAAGTTGCTTTGGAGACATTTCACTTACCCGCAAAGGAATGGAAACTTCAACTTTCTTTTCTTAAATTAGCAAAAAAATAGGGTGGGCAATGCCCACCCTACTAATTTATCTTCTATAAAGTTATTTTTCCGGCTTTAGTGATTGACCTTTAGAACAGCGGTCAAACCACTCTTGGTATTTTTTCTGGCGTGATTCATCTTCAACTGCAATTGTCACTCGCACCTGCTTACATCCGTGATTTTGTTCTAGTGCGATCGCATTTAACAATAAACTAGCAATTTTAGGTGAGCTAAATTCGCCGTTTACCGTTAAACCGCTATCAAAACGTGTAACTTCAAGTCTTTCTACTTCGGTCAAATCAACGCCAGAAATTTCCCCTTGTCCTAAATCAATTTCTGCGAGTTGTTTGTGTTCTGGGCTAATTTGTTCAACTATCAGCTTTTCACGCCGGACAGGAACTTGTAGCATCCGGGTTTCAATTACTTTGCGAACAATCACCTCACCAACTTTACGCTTACTGCTTTCAACAAACAGTCGTTCTTCTATTAGACGAATAATCTGTTCTTCGGTAACCTGTTCTAAATTTACTGGCTCAACTGGACTATTTGTAGTTTGATTCTTGGCTAGTTGCTCAGTTGAGCTTTCTGATAGTGTGCCCTCGCCTGGTGTTTCTGTTTCTAAATATTCAGGCATATACTCGATTTCTGATTTGTTTAAGTCTATGAAAACAGATTTAGTTGGCTTGTGAATTTGTTTTATTCTCTGGCTCTGCAATCGGAATAAAGAAGGATGTTTATTGGCTAACTGCTGACCATATTCTACAGTTTCTTGATTCGCCTGGTTAGATATAACTAAGTTTAGCCGACGATTAGCATCAACAATTAAATCATGAACCATTCCTACTAGCTGACCTTGCCTATCGATGACAACAAAATTCTTCACCTTCTCTTTCAAATCTGCCAGTGAGGTGCTAGTGCGAGTCTTCGTACTTGCCTGTCCAATGTTTTTTGTCATCGGTTGGCTATTCATATGCATGCAAAATTTCTGAACTGCTTTCTAGTTAGCTATATTAAAAGTATTGTTCATTTTGAGCTTTTAAAAGCACAGGCAAAGCCAATTAAACAGCCCCACCTGTACTCTGTCAAATTAGTTATTAGTTCTTAGCTAATAACTATAGGACTCCGATTTGATTTTTGAAAACATACTGAAACTGAAAACCCCTTTTTCTCAGTGTTTCATTTGAAATATTGTTCAGGAATCAGACAGGAGTCCTATATGTTGGTTAGCGTTCTTCAATCGGAAGATTACCAGAATTCACATCTAACTCTTCACGACGCACGGTTTCTTGAGTTTCAACTGTCTCTTGATCTACCACTTTTTTAACTCTGACTTCTTCACGCAAAAATGCTTCTTTGCGAACATCAGCAGTTTCTTCATGGAGTTCTATGCGAGTAACTTCGCCTTCACGGAAATCTGCTTCGCGACCAGAAGCGACAGTACCTGCATCTGCTGGAGTTACACGCTCAATCACAACTCGTTCTTTTTCTAATGGCACTGCAACCCGTGCAGTATCAGTCTCAACACGCTTACCAATCGATACTTCTCCAGTTTTTTGGCGTCGTTTACTGGCAATCAGCCGTTCTTCATACAATTTCAGAGTTTGATTATCTTGCTCATTTAACCCGTATAAAGAAGGCTCATTTTCGTAAGTATAATTATCACGGGCGTAAGTAGGCGTAACCGGCTGCTGATAAGTTGTATCCACTGGTGCTGTCGCTTCCAATGGTAATGATGCATCTAATGATGTATTTAAAGGTAGGGGGTAGTCTGTGGGTTGGCGATATACTCCACGTACCCGTTCTTCATAGTCGTAATCAAGGGTTTGGCGTTCATCGAACTCAGGTAAATTTTCTGCTTGCTCTCTAGTCAAGCCAATTGTGTAGACGCGATCAACATTATAATCAATACGGGCACGACCAATTGGTAGTAATACTTTTTTACCAAAAATCCAGAAGCCTAAGTCAACAACTAAATAGCGAAAATGACCTTCCTCATCAACTAAAACATCGCTGACAGTGCCAACTTTCTCATCAGTTCCTTGTGTATAAACCCCAAGCCCTTTAATATCTTGACCTTCAAACGTATCGCGGTAGCTAGGCTCAAAATCTTCTAGTTTGTAGAGAACCATTATATTTATTTAACCTCAAAAATTTTCTTGTCATCTCCCAATAACTAAACTAGACATTTATTGACTTTTTTACCTCCATCTGGCGAATGAATTATTGACAAACTTAAATAATCAAAAGTTATAGATATTTTTTATCTATGGCATATAAAAGAATATGGCTAACTAAAGACGCGAAATTGGGAAAATCTCACTTTTGTAAAAATTGTAAAAATATGTCTCGTCTTGGTACATGAAATTCGCCAGATATATTAAAATGCTCACAAAAAGACGACTGCGGTTGCCCCATTCCTTCACGGTAGGGGAGGAATTGTCGCTTTGTCGTCTTGGTCATTAGTTAATGGTAATCTCTTACAAAGTTCTGATGCCTACGGCGGGCTACGTCAACGGAGGAAACCTCCGCTCAGACTTTGCGCTTAGTCATTAGTATTACTAAACACGAAAAATTAAGTATAACAACTAATGACTAATAACTAATGACTAATGACTCGAAATCCCCCGGCTTGAAGCCGGGGGATGAGTTAACGCAAAATCTTGCATCTCTACACGGTTTATGAAGATGTAAATTTTTTAAAGTCTGAGATTCCCGACTTCTATAAGAAGTCGGGAATCTTGTTGTTGAAGAAAAAAAACACAGGCACAGAAAGATAAAAATTAACTTTGCCTGCATAGTTATTTCAGATAAATGTATCAAACAAATTTATTGACCAGCTACTTAAACAGCTTCGTCTGTAGTGGGATCATTTTCTTGCAGATATAAATTACCAACAGTATCAACATCTAACTCTTCTCGACGAATGCTATCTTGTACTTCCACAGTGTCCCGTTCTACTACTTTCTTAACTCGCACTTCTTCACGCACAAACGCTTCTTTATGTATCTCAGGCGTTTCTTCGTACACTTCTATGCGTGCTACTTCCCCTTCTTGGAACTGAAGTTCATTGGGAGCTACAACCTTTCCTGCTTCTGTTGGCACAACTCGCTCAATCAAAACTCGTTCTTTTTGAATAGGTACTGTAATGCGTGCAGTTTCTGTTTCAATGTGCTTACCAACCGTTACTTCACCGGTTTTGATGCGCTGTTTGTTAGCTATTAATCGTTCTTCATAGAGTTTAAAAGTTTGATGATCTTGCTCATTCAACCCGTATAAAGCTGGTTCTTGCTGGTAATTGTATGTATCGCGATCATAAGTCATACTGCTGATTGAAGAACGAAATACACTACGTACCTTTTCTTCATAATCATTATCAACGATCGCGTCTTCTTTGTGGTCAGGTAAATTTTCCACTTGCTGCTTGCTTAACCCATCAACATAGACGCGTTTTGCAGAATAATCAATCCGGGAAAGACCAATAGGTAGTAATATTTTCTTACTAATAAAATCTAAGCTTGTATCAATAATTAAATACCGGAAACGACCATCGTCATCAACTAAAACATCAGCCACTGAGCCAACTCTCTGTCCTCCCTCAGTATAAAGCTCTAGCGCTTTAATGTCGTCTCCAGCAAAAGTTTCTCGATAACTGGGGTCAAAATGTTCAAGTTTATGAAGAGGCATACGCTGTTTGCAGGTTGTTGATAAGGTTTATTTACTAATATAAAAAATATTGTTCTCAGTCTCCTCCCGCTAACGACTGAATTTAATTGAGATATTTTATAGTTTATAATTCATACTTTTAGTAACGCGTTTTTCGCCTCTGGAGACATCGACCTCTGCATGGGTGGAGAAATCCCTCCAAGTAATACCAATTTGAAAAAAGAGTGCGACAACTAGACTACCATAACTTAGACACACAAGGCAATTCCCAATCGAAAATCCGTTTTGGAAAGTTGAGCTACTGCGTTGGTGTTAGCGCAGCGTAAAGCCTACGGCATAGCTTCTTTACGAAACGCTGCGCGTAGCTTGCTTAAGAGCAGGGGTACGCTTAGAGCGACGTAGGAGCGTCGGCAATCCGGTCTTCTCCCAAAGGGAGACGCCAAAGGCGATAGCGCAGCGTTAGCGAGTCATCGAGCGTCTGGGGGTTTCCCCCATGAGGAACTGCCGTTAGCGTAGCGGTAGCGAGTAATCGAGCGTCAAGGGTCTTCCGGCTTGTCCTTTTGCGCGTCTTTCCTTCTGCCATTCGTGAGAGGCTAGTGCCTGCCGTAGGATGCCCAAAAGGCTGTAGGGAGAAGCAAGTGGCGTCTGAAGCCGCAGAAGCGTCTACAGACTTTCTGCAAAATCCAAAATCCAAAATGGTATAAGCCGAGTTGCAAGAAGAGGAAGCCCAATAAGTGATTATGGGAATCCCACGTCTTCAAGCCGTGGGAGAATATCAAACTACTTGAAAACTAAAGCTAAGACTTGCCCAATTATTTACATTCAAAATATATGAATCGGCTGCTGTGCCGTTCATCTCCGTTTTGAGGGCGCTGGCGTTATGCAGGTCTTGTAACAAGGCTTGTGCAACGTCTAAGGAATTCAACAATGGACCAATCGGCCCTTGTTCAGCTGTGGAATACTTAGCAGTGTTCAAGGCGGCAATAGTTCCGCTAAAGGGAGATGTAGCAACAATTAGTTGTTGTTCGTAAAAGAAAGCTGGCTCTGAAATCACCCATTCAAAAGCAGCATTAGTTTGGGGTAAGGTGAGGGTTTCACCTGGGGGGATAACGACTTCTTTGAGGAGGGACTTGGTATCGGCAGTGTTTGGTTCTTGGGTGGTTTCCTCAGAGTGGAAAGCAACTGCTGTCTGATTATTTTTTAATCCTAGCAAGATTAAATATGCTGGGCGATCGCTTTGATTTTCCACTCGATATTGCATTCGACTACCGATAGGTACAATCGCAGTCGGGAGTGATTTTTTAATTGAAGTTTCAGTTTTGAGAGTTCGTACTGTTTCGCGCTGCATGACGACGCGAGGCGATATGTCACTAATTATTTCTAAGGTTGCCTTCAAAGCTAAGCGGGAAGAACCTTGATTTTCTGTAAGTCGCCATAACTTGGCTGCAAGCAGAGTTGATAATTTTGGCGCTAACCTTTGGACTGTTAACTTGACTGCTTCTCCTACTTCCCCCGTGGTATTGGGAATTAGCTCGCCACCAAGAGAAAATAGACCATAACGACTAGCAATTTCCTCTAGCTTGGCAAATATATAATCAGCTGGTTTTTCTCCTGCTACTACGGTAGACACACGAGGAAATGCGGCAAAGGCACTTGTAGCGTCTACCCGCTCAATTCTTTCCAATCCAGTATCCAGAGCTATTGTTAAATTAATATTTCGGGGTAAAACTCGGACTGCTTCTTGGACGAGTTGCCCGACTTGTAGAGGATTTGTACTATCAATTTTGGAAATTTGCGCTTTTGCTGTTAACCCAGTCCGCGATCGCAATACTAATTGCTCTGTTGTTGCTAAGGTTAATCGAGAATTCACTCCGTAGTATAGCAGCACTTGTGGAGGTAATCCTGCCAACCACAGATGGACTGTTTTGCCGTCTTCTTCAATAGCTGTAACTGCGCCTTCTGCACCAATGATACCGTCTGGCATTAGAGACGTTATATGTTGATTTTTCTTATTAGTTAATAATGCTGGTTGCTGTTTGCTACCCAATTTGTTTAAAGAATTTTCCACATGAGAGAGGGTGACTTGAATTGTGGTGGCTGGGGTGAATTCCCACAAATACTGCGTCAAGGCATAGGTAAATAACCCAGCACTAAAACCAGAAAAGAGTCCTTCCCTCGCCGACTGCATTGGATTTGAGGTAGCTGCTAAAACAATCGGAGTGCTGGGTAACTTCTGAGTTTTAAGTTGTTTGAGCAAGTCGAGTTCCTCTGTTGCTAGCTTTGCTACTGACTCCTGAAGGGCACGAATTTTTAATCCTAAGACTGTGCTCAAAGCGTAATAGCTAGTATCCAATACTGCTGTTACTCGGTCTGTGGTGAGCGATCGCAATAATAGCAATATAGTTTCTTCTAATATATAGTTGACTATTTTCTCATCTTGTGATTTTTTACTGACATTGGCTGCCACCAGAGCATTTTGCATTGTATCTGGCGATGTTTCCAATTTGACACGGCTGCCATAGCCGCTAAAGTGGAAGACAACCAGATCACCGGGTTTAGCTTGCTTGCCCAGGTGATCCAAAAAAGCCGCCTCAATGAATTCCCTGCTGGCTTCTTCCTCAGTTAAGGTTAAAATATCTGACCCTTGGAAACCAAAGCGATGAATCAAAAGTTCTCTTTGTAGTTCCACATCCGTCAGACAACCACTGAGGGCTGAAATTTTAGGGTATTGGTTGATACCTATTAACAATGCCAACTTGCGCGGACTGGGTTGTGCCAAAGCCTGATAATAGCGATTTCCCAAAGACAACCACTCAGCTTCAGTTACCCCCAATACCGCGAGTATTGAGCCAATTCTGTGTAAAAACCTGCGCCGTTTCATAATTAGCTATCAGCCCTCAGCCCATTAGCTAGCAGCTTACAGGCCTGAACTCTGTATTGTAAAGTTACAGTTTATGCTGTTTGCTTGTTGATCAAAGAGTGAGGACAAGGGGACAGAGGGAGATGAGGGAGTAAGGCAGTAAGGGAGAAGAATTAATAACTAATGACTAATGCCCAATGCCCAATGCCAATGCCCTAAGCCGGTACTTGTATTCGCATTGCCCGCGCCAACTCTGCTGCGACCTCAGGACGAGAAAATTCTGGTGGAGGTAACTCACCGCGCCGCAGCATTTCCCGAACTTTTGTCCCCGACAGATGAATACGTTCCTCTGGCTTACTGGGACTGGTTTTAGTCGTTGCCATCTGCTTAGTGCGCGTGCAGTAAAAAGCGTGTTCAAATTTCATCGGCACAATGCCCAATTCACTTGGCTCAAACTCGTCAAAGATATACTGAGCATCGTAAGTGCCGTAATAGTCGCCAACGCCGGCATGATCCCGTCCGACGATAAAGTGAGTACAGCCGTAGTTTTTGCGGACTAAAGCATGGAAAATTGCCTCACGAGGCCCAGCATAACGCATTGCGGCTGGATTAATTGCCAAAATCACCCGGTCATCAGGGTAGTAGTGTTCCAGCAAAATTTCATAGCAGCGCATCCGTACATCGGCGGCAATGTCATCATCTTTTGTAGCCCCTACCAATGGGTGCAAAAATAGCGCATCTACTGTTTCCAAGGCGCACTTTTGAATATATTCATGAGCGCGATGAATGGGGTTGCGAGTTTGGAAACCAACAATGGTTTTCCAACCATTTTCTCGAAACATTTGCCGTGAGACAGCCGGATCTATTTGGTAGGTGGGAAACTGGGGATGAGGTTGGCGTTGCAGTAGCCAAATATCGCCAGCAAGATGTACATTACCTTGGTTATAGAGTACCTGTACACCTGGATGATTGGCATCATCAGTGCGGTAGACCTTTATTGCTTCGCGGGTTTTGTCGTAGTGGTATTTTTGCGTGAGTTGCAAAACCCCGATAAACCGACCGGCGGGGTTATCCAGACGGATCAAGTCGTCTTCTTTCAGGCGAGAAGCTATTTCTTCGCTGACTGATAGTGTAATCGGGATTGACCAGACAAGACCGTTAGCTAATCGCATTTCTGTAACAGTGCGATCATAGTCTTCCTGGTTCATAAAACCCGTTAGTGGACTAAAAGCACCGATCGCAATCATTTCTACATCAGAAACGGCGCGATCGTCAAGTTGCACTCGCGGCAAAAAGTCAGCTTTTGAGAGAAACTCTGCTCTTTGTTCTGGTGTGGCGATCCGGTTAACCAACTGTCCACCGTGGGGGGCTATAGCATCTGAATTTTGACTCAACGTGATCCCCTCTTTGTATTAACTGTTATTGTTTCAGATTATGTACTAACTTATCAAATGCTGGTACGTAGAGATAAATAGTTTGAGCAATGGTCTGTAGTTATTCCCCTTGTCTTTATCGTTTGTGTTAAAAAGTTTGGGGAATTTAGATACTTAAAACTGTAATCAAACTCTTAGAACGAAATATATAGCGGTTCTCGTTTACGTGAGGTACACCCGTAAGGGCACGGCACTGCCGTGCCCCTACACATGGCGATATAATGTTGTACCGTTTCTGAATGGGAGCCGCTATAAAATATAGCTATTGTCTGAGGATTTACCAGATATGGTTGGTCTTATTACTTTAACAGCGGCGCAAGCGATCGCAAATGTTGCCTTTAGCAAGTTCTTTGAGTCGAGTGTAGGTAAGTTAGGCGAGAAGTTTACTGAGACGGGACTGAAGAAGATTGACGAATTGTATCAGACAATTCGGAGAAAACTCAGTGGTAATCGTGGCGCTAATCATGCTTTAGCTGATGTGGAACAAGGTAATCAAGAAGCGTTACAGCGAGTAGCGATTTATCTTTTGGATGTAATGAACGCTGACGGTAACTTTGCCACAGATGTCCAAAAAATTGCTGATGAAATCAATATTCATCGTCTGGAAGATAACAGCAGCCAGAATCAGTACAACTATGGTGGACAGAATTATCAAACTAAAACAGGTGAGAACAATACTAATCAATTTGGCAATAGTACAACTAATAACTATTATAACAATTCACCACCGTCTTGACTGGAGTCGTCCGTAGAGCAACGGATAAATTCAAATGCTAACAGTCCGATTATTAACTCACTGCGTCCAGAAACTAGCTATTGGCAAGGACGGAATCATGAACTTGACCAAATGCAGCAATGGTTACATTCAGATAATCTGCGTTTAATTGGTGTAACGGCTACGGGTGGTTATGGAAAGTCGGCGTTAGTTGCTAAATTATCTCAAACAGTAGCAGCGAGTTTTCCCCAACAGATTTGGGCAACTTTTAGTGATGCCTATCCTTTTGCTATGTGGGGACGCTGGCTATTGGATAAGTTGGAGAAACCAGCGCCGGAAAAACCAGAAGATTTATTAATTGCGGTTTGTGATTGTTTGCAAACAGAACGATATTTGCTGGTGTTGGATAACCTGGAAACTTTGCTGCAAGATGATGGACAATGGCAGGATCAGGCTTATTCTGATTTTTTAAGGCGTTGGTTCGGTTCTCGCAGTGAAAGTAAGATTTTAATGACAAGCCGCGAACAACCGACGCTACCAAGCAATACCCTAAACCAAAGTAAATGGTTACGACTGGATGGACTTTCCACAGATGCAGGGGTGGCGTTGTTGCAAGCTTTGGAAATTCCAGGTTCAGATACAAATTTAGCAGAATTTGTCAAGGGTGTAGATGGACATCCTTTGTTGCTGAAGCTGGTGGCGGGGTTGCTGAAAGCTGAGGAGGGAGAAGAGGCGAATATTAGTGTTTTAAAACAGGATATTTTCGAGATATTAGGTTTGCACCGAGATGACCCAGAGGCGAGTATTGCTAAAATTTTAGATGCCAGTATTCAGCGTCTAGAACCCAGGTTACAAACTCTGTTGCGGGATTTAAGTGTATATCGCTTACCCTTTGACTGTTCAGCAGCACTGGCGATGTCTTTACAGGATTTGGAAAACCTCTCTCCAAACCTCTCTCCTAAGAGGAGAGAGGCTTTGAATTCTCCTCCAACGCAAGTAGGGAAGGAGACTGGGGGGTTAGGTTTCGCCTCTTCTTTTCCAGATGAGCTGAAGAGTCAGGTAGAAGTAGAACTGCGACAACTAGCAAAACGTTCTCTGTTACAAGAGAAGAAACAGCAAGGGGTGTGGAAGTTTTATTTTCAACCGTTAATTCAAAGCTATTTGCAAAACTCTTCTTCACCAAAAGCGCATCGTTGCACCATCGCCTATTACGAACAACACCGGAAACCGGAACTTTTATCCACAGATAAACTGGATGAGGTGGCGGAATATTTAGAAATTTTTCATCATCACTGTGAACTTGGGGAATATGTTCAGGCTTTTTCTAGCGTTTATTATCCTGCAAACAATCATGATAACTGCGACGAATTTTTAAGAAAAAATTACTACTATCCAGCCCGTCTGACATTATATGAGCGTTTATATCAAGAGTGGAAACAGCCAGAAAATTCAGATGAATTAAAATTCTACAGTGATTTACTCAAGCTGTACGGCGATGTTTTGCAGTTCCTTGACCGACGTGAGGAAGCATTACAACGCTACGATACCGCATTGTCATTTTACCGCGACACTGGTTCTCGCTTGGGGGAAGCTAATACATTAAAAGCGATTGGCGATGTTTTGCAGTTCCTTGACCGACGTGAGGAAGCTTTACAACGCTACGATACCGCATTGTCATTTTACCGCGACACTGGTTCTCGCTTGGGGGAAGCTAATACATTAAGAGCTATTGGCGATGTTTTGCAGTTCCTTGACCGACGTGAGGAAGCTTTACAACGCTACGATACCGCATTGTCATTTTACCGCGACACTGGTTCTCGCTT
>NZ_JBALGC010000106.1:0-208160 GCF_036916575.1 Nostoc sp. | reverse complement strand
GTAAATTATACAGCTATGATTACGTTCGTCGAAGACGTTGGCGCAGCCATCGCCTCCATTTTATTATGGTTATAGTTTGAAAACACGCCCTAGCCTCCCCTTTGGGAGAAGACCGCACTGGCTCCCCTTAATCCCTTAAAAACTTGGTTGCCACCGCCACCTCTGATCTGATAAGGTTTATGCTAAATCCAGATACTTCACAATCAGAAAGTACCAATGGCGTACCATTAGCTGTACCAAGATATCCAGATACAGCAATGCATTTATCGGATTAAGAAGGCAGCTTATCTTCTATAGGTACGCGTTTGCCATACAGGAACATTATTACCTGTATAAATTACCAAGTTTCCATCATCTTGAAGTTGCAGACGACAATTAGAACCACGCCCATCTGTACGACTTGCCCACACAGGGGTTCCATTATATGTATAATTGACTAAATTGCAGTCGGATTGCATGTGGGTGGAGAAAGCTGGTCTGTTGTAAGTGTTTGATTTCCACAGAAAAGTGCTATAATCATAAAGAACAAAGTTTCCATCAGATTGCTGTATAACTTTATATTTCCCATTAGGTGAAATCAAGTATTGATTAGCGAATAAGTATTCGCCTGCATAAAGGATAGATGTACTAGTACCCGCTAGAGCCTTGTTTTGTTGAATAAGCAACGCAGCTTGTGATGAAATTGCAAATGCTGTTGTTAAACCTAGAATTTTTGAGAGTTTAAATAATTTCACAAACCTACCTCCAATAAACTTCTGTTGTCTATAATAGAGTACTGAGGTGCGGTAATTAGTAGTGCAAAATTAAATATAGGGGTTCCCGACCTGGTGAGGTACGTTTTTAAAGCTGCTTATTTTCCTAGAAAAGATTTAGGTGTACTTCAGTTACTTAGGAAACGCTATATACATTTGTCATTGTGAATGAAGCGTTCGCGGAGCATCTCGTAGAGAAGCAAAATCAAGCAATTCCCTTGCGGTTTAGGATTCCTTATTTACCAAACGCTATCGTGATCGCTACATTTTATTTAGTTTGCAATTATATCAGTAATTTTACATAACCACTTAGCAGTTAAGTCAGTATTGATTAACATCAGAGTACACTGTTAATTCTTACTGAATAAATGAACTTTTAAAAAATTTACACTTTGAAAGGACTTGACAAACTAACTACTACGAAGTTGTCAGCTTGGGTGCAACTAACCAAAACCCAAGCTGACCCAGGACGAGTTAGCGATCGCATTCCGCAATTGGCTTTGGCTGATCGTGGTTGGTTTGCAGTTCATATCTGCTGTGAATTGGGGAAAACTATTAGCTTTGGAGATAGGGCTTGTGTATTTCCACTGATGAGCGTTATTAAGACATTTTCACTACTTTTTCTACTAGAACATCTAGGAGCAGAAACAGTTTTTGGGTGGGTTGGGGTTGAACCTTCGGATGCACCCTTCAATTCTTTAGAACAACTCATTGCCGATCGCGGTCATCCCCGTAACCCGATGATTAATAGTGCAGCAATTACCCTATCTGATAGTTTCACAAGTTTTTTCTCCTTGATCTCGTATTTCTGCATATTACAAAGCCTTGATCAACATTTGAGTATATTGTTAGTTACTATTTAATAAATGAACTTTTAGAAAATTTACATTTTGAAAGGACTTGAGAAACTAACTACTACGAAGTTGTCAGCTTGGGTGCAACTAGCCAAAACTCAAGCTGAACGAGGACGAGTTAGCGATCGCATTCCTCAATTAGCTTTGGCTGATCCTGGTTGGTTTGCAGTTCATATCTGCTGTGAATCGGAGAAAATCATCAGCTTTGGGGATACAGCTTGTATTTTCCCGCTAATGAGCGTTATTAAGACATTTTCTCTACTTTATCTACTAGAACATTTTGGTGCAGAAACGGTTTTTGCGTGGGTTGGGGTTGAACCTTCGGATGCACCCTTCAATTCTTTAGAACAATTAGTTAGCGATCGCGGTCATCCTCGCAACCCGATGATTAATAGTGGGGCAATTACCCTGTCTGATAAATTACCAGGAAAGGACGCTAGCCAACGTACTCTCTTATTTTGTCAATGGCTCAACCAATTAGCAGGTTGTCAACTAAGCTTAAATGAGGTAATGCTGGCTTCAGTGCGATTAACCCGTTCAACAGCCAATCAAGCGATCACTAATTATCTCGCCCAAAGCGGTCATCTAGAAAATATTAATACAGCACTTGACACTTACGAACAAATATGCTGTTTATCTGGACGAGTTGAAGATTTAGCCCTGTTAGGAAAACTGCTAGCTTGTGAAAATAGCTATTTGCTATCACAAAACCGCCGCATTGTCAACGCTGTGATGTTAACTTGTGGACTATACGAAGTTTCTGCCGAGTTTGCAGTCAAAATTGGTTTACCAATGAAATCAGGGATTGGTGGTGGGCTTGTAGCAATAGTACCAGGTGAGGGAGCGATCGCTTGTTACAGTCCTGGGGTGGATAATATAGGTAATCCTGTAGCAGCGATCGCATTTGTTGAGGTTTTAGCGCAAGAGTTACAGTTGAGTGTTTTTGGTTAAGCTAATCATTATTTTTTACTTCTCTTCTAATGTAGTTTCTGGAACTGCTGGGGTAGGTGTAGCTGGCAAATCGGGAGATGGTGTCGCATTTGGGAACTGACGCGGGTTGAAATATCTTTTTAATTCTGGTTTTTCTGGATCGGGAGCGATTTTTTTAGGTAATAGCGTTGATTCAGGAGTTGGCGTTACTGTTGGCTGTAGTTCTGGTGTTGGCGTAATTGTTTCCGGTGCTGGAGACTCAATAATCTCTGGCAACGTCGGTGGCAAACTAGGAGATGGTGCAGCTGGTGCTTGTGGAGTGGGCATCTTGCCTGCCCGACGGTTAAAAAATCCGCCAAATCTAGATTTTGTTGGCTGAGGTATAACTTTTTCGGGTAACGGTGCTGATTCAGGAGTTGGTGTTACCTCTGGCTGTGGTTCTGGTGTTGGCGCAATTGTTTCTGGTGCTGGAGACTCAATAATCTCTGGCAGCGTCGGTGGCAAACTCGGAGATGGTGCAACTGGTGCTTGTGGAGTGGGGATTTTGCCCGCCCGACGGTTAAAAAATCCGCCAAATCTAGGTTTTGTTGGCTGAGGTATAACTTTTTCTGGTAACGGCGTTGATTCAGGAGTTGGCGTTACTTCTGGCTGTGGTTCTGGTGCTGGCGTAATTATTTCTGGTGGTGTCGGGGATATGGTGGGAGATGGTGCAGCCGTTGGAACTTCTAATTTTGGTTGTTCTGGCTGTGTTTTGGATTCTTTGGGAATTTCAGTTTCAGGAATGGGCTGTTTTTCTACCTCCGGTTGTATTTGGGGTGTTTTTTCAACAGAAGGCGTGGGTGTAGGTTTAGGTACAAGTTTATAATTCGGATCTACAATGGGGCGCACCTCATCTGCTGTAAGTTCTCCTCTGATAATTCTCGACAAAGTGTCTTTCCCCTTTGGCTGGTAGTCAATCAGTCTAACTGTGGTATTAAAGGCATTTTTAAGAGAATTTCCCTGGTTATCGAGAAATTCCAGTTTTACCCAGTTTTTTCCTGGACGAAAGCCTTTAAGATAAACTGCTTGCCAGCGATCAAAAATAAAGCTTTCACCATTAATTGTGGAGCGGATGCGCCAATCACTGAATTCGTCGTTAGCGTTTTCCTTGCCGACGAGGTGCAGAGGAGCGTTAGTTAGGTAAAAGTCGAGTAAAATTGGTTCTGCTCCGTAGCTACTTTGAGGACGGCTGTAAGTTAGCAGGGGTAATTTGCGATCTGGGTTGTTGTCGTCGGTTTTGGTGAAGACGTGAAATGTTGTCTGGGCAAAAGCGCCTTCATTTTTGAAGCTTTCATGCCAAGGACGGGAGGCAAAGACGCGCAGGGTATGAGTACCTGGAGACAAGTCTGGCAAAACCAAGGGCTGATTCAGGTCATAAACAGGTATATAAGGTTGGTTATCCAGAATTACGTGTAAATGGGGTCCTAGTTGTAATTGTGGGTCTTTAAATATTGGTAGATCCTTAACCTGAAAACTGGCTATGACTTTGTTGTCTTGGAAAACTTCATCAGTTTGTGGAGTAACAATTGTCACCTGTGGTTGATAAACTTCCAAAATTGTCCGCAGTTCTTGGATAACAGATAGTGGGGAAACTTCCGAAAATTGCTTTGAAATTTGAGAAATCTGTGAAGAGTTTTCTCTATAGTCAGTAGATACTTCCTGGCTACCGACTTTCTCGCCACAACTAATCAAGCTTAATACCAGCACCAATGTCATTACCCACCTGAAAATCGGCAACCTCTTAGGGAGGAGCTTCTCTAACACCCTTTTTTGCCACGAGTTCATGCGTTGCACCCAGTGATAGTCTTCAAGAATTGACAGATTATTTTGGCTCAAACTGTCCATAGGGAACTATAGCCCAAAAGGTGAAATCTGCTTCACCTACCATAGTTTTTCTGTATATCTCAGGAAATTTTAAAAGAAGTCATATTCCTTACAGCATTTTACTTGTAACAATTGAAACATGACACAAATATTTACGAGGAACAGCTACATACAGCCAAACCCTAAATTTTACGAATTGTTATCCTTTGTAAATTAAATGAATAATCTATTGACTTTTGGACAACTAGTTTGAAGTTAAAAGCCAGAGAAGGCAGGAATTTCAGCAAGATTTGCACAAGTTTGAATTATTGTTAAAATATCTCTAACAATGTACAAGTGAAGACTTTATAATTCAACGAGAAACAACTCTCCACATAGGGTCTTCATCGCGGCTTCAGTAAAAAAAATTCTGGAGTATGCGGTAATTGTAGATTTTGTGGTATTCATGATTCCTCATTCCTGATCAAGAGAGGAGGTCGAATGACAATAAGTCCTCCGGAGCGAGAGGAAAAAAAGGCAAGAGTAATCGTCGATAACGACCCGGTTCCAACCTCTTTCGAGAGATGGTCACAACCTGGGCACTTTGACAGAACCTTAGCCAGAGGTCCCAAAACCACCACATGGATTTGGAACCTGCACGCACTCGCCCATGATTTTGATACACATACAAGCGATTTAGAAGACATTTCCCGCAAGATATTCTCAGCCCACTTCGGCCACCTCGCCGTAGTGACAATATGGTTGAGCGGGATGATTTTCCACGGCGCGAAGTTTTCTAACTACGAAGCTTGGCTAACCGACCCGTTAAACGTTAAGCCCAGTGCTCAGGTCGTTTGGCCTATTGTGGGACAAGACATTTTAAACGGTGATGTAGGCGGTGGTTTCCACGGGATTCAAATCACCTCCGGTTTGTTCCAAGTATGGCGTGGCTGGGGGATTACAAACTCCTTCCAACTTTACTGCACAGCGATCGGTGGATTGGTATTAGCAGGCTTGTTCCTATTTGCCGGCTGGTTCCACTACCACAAACGCGCTCCCAAACTGGAATGGTTCCAGAATGTGGAGTCGATGCTGAATCACCACTTGCAAGTATTGCTAGGTTGTGGTTCCTTAGGATGGGCAGGTCATATAATCCACGTGTCCGCACCGACCAACAAGCTTTTGGATGCAGGTGTTGCTCTCAAAGATATACCCCTGCCCCACGAGTTCATCTTGAACAAAGACTTGTTGACCGAGTTGTATCCCGGCTTTGCTGCTGGTTTAGCACCTTTCTTCACCTTGAATTGGGGTCAGTATGCTGACTTCCTCACCTTCAAGGGCGGTCTAAACCCGGTAACAGGTGGCTTGTGGATGACTGACATTGCTCATCACCACTTGGCGATCGCAGTCGTGTTCATCATTGCTGGTCACCAGTACCGTACCAACTGGGGTATTGGTCACAGCATTAAAGAGATCCTGGAAAACCATAAAGGTCCTTTCACCGGTGAAGGTCACAAAGGTCTCTACGAAAACATGACCTCATCTTGGCACGCTCAGTTGGCTACTAACCTAGCCTTCTTGGGTTCGCTGACCATTATCATCGCGCATCACATGTACGCGATGCCTCCCTATCCATATTTGGCAACTGACTACGCTACGCAGTTGTGCATATTCACTCACCATATTTGGATCGGTGGCTTCTTAATCGTTGGTGGAGCGGCTCACGCTGCTATCTTCATGGTGCGGGATTACGATCCAGTTGTGAACCAAAACAACTTACTGGATCGGGTAATTCGTCACCGGGATGCGATTATTTCTCATCTAAACTGGGTGTGTATTTTCCTGGGCTTCCATAGCTTTGGACTTTACATCCACAACGACACAATGCGTGCATTGGGTCGTCCTCAAGACATGTTCTCTGATACGGCAATTCAGTTGCAGCCAGTATTTGCTCAGTGGATACAAAATATCCATGCCTTGGCTCCTGGTACAACTGCACCCAATGCCCTAGAACCAGTTAGCTATGTCTTTGGCGGCGGTATTTTGGCTGTTGGCGGTAAAGTGGCAGCTGCACCCATTGCTTTGGGTACAGCGGACTTCCTAATTCACCACATTCACGCCTTCACCATTCACGTCACTGTTCTAATTCTGCTCAAAGGTGTGCTATATGCCCGTAGCTCTCGTCTGATTCCAGACAAAGCAAACTTGGGCTTCCGCTTCCCCTGCGATGGTCCTGGTCGTGGCGGTACCTGTCAAGTGTCTGGTTGGGATCACGTATTCCTCGGACTATTCTGGATGTACAACTCCCTGTCGATTGTAATTTTCCACTTCAGCTGGAAGATGCAATCAGATGTCTGGGGAACCGTAGATGCAGATGGTGTCGTGACTCACATAACTGGTGATAACTTTACCCAAAGTGCCATCACCATTAACGGTTGGTTGCGTGACTTCTTGTGGGCGCAAGCTACGCAAGTCATCAATTCCTATGGCAGTGCGCTATCTGCCTATGGACTCATGTTCTTAGGCGCTCACTTTGTTTGGGCATTCAGCTTAATGTTCCTGTTCAGTGGTCGCGGCTACTGGCAAGAACTAATTGAGTCTATAGTTTGGGCGCATAATAAACTGAAAGTAGCACCAGCAATTCAGCCTCGTGCTCTGAGTATCATTCAGGGTCGTGCTGTAGGGGTAGCTCACTACCTTTTGGGAGGGATTGCCACTACTTGGGCGTTCTTCCATGCACACATCCTTTCAATAGGGTAGCAATCAACTTTCTAAAACTTAGGAGTTATGGAGTAGAGACGCGATTAATCGCGTCTGTACAGGAGTTAGAAGTTAGGAGCTAGAAATAAAAATTTAAAACTCATAACTTACAACTCATAACTCCTAACTATCCCAACAGGTACTTGATGGCTAAAGGTCAGAGGATTTATTAAACCTATGGCAACAAAATTTCCCAAATTTAGCCAGGATCTCGCACAGGACCCGACGACTCGTCGGATATGGTATGCGATCGCTACAGGCAACGATTTTGAAACCCATGATGGCATGACGGAAGAAAATCTTTACCAAAAGATTTTCGCAACTCACTTCGGTCACTTGGCAATCATCTTCCTGTGGGCATCCAGCCTCCTGTTCCACGTAGCCTGGCAAGGTAACTTTGAACAGTGGATTAAAGATCCCCTTCATATCCGTCCCATCGCCCACGCGATTTGGGACCCCCATTTTGGTAAACCAGCGATCGAAGCTTTTACCCAAGCTGGCGCTAGCAATCCGGTAAACATTACCTACTCTGGTCTCTACCATTGGTGGTATACCATCGGAATGCGGACGAACGGCGAACTGTACAACGGTTCAGTGTTCTTGCTGCTATTCGCGGCGATATTATTGTTCGCTGGTTGGCTGCACTTGCAACCCAAATACCGTCCTAGCTTGGCATGGTTTAAGAGCGCTGAACATCGGCTAAACCACCACCTAGCAGGTTTGTTTGGTGTTAGTTCTTTGGCGTGGGCTGGTCACTTAATTCACGTTGCTGTCCCCGAATCTCGCGGTCAGCACGTAGGTTGGGATAACTTCCTATCTACCCCACCCCACCCAGCAGGTTTGACACCATTCTTTACAGGCAACTGGGGTGTTTACTCTCAAAACCCTGACACTCCTGGACATATATTCGGGACATCGCAAGGCGCAGGAACTGCGATTCTGAGTTTCTTAGGTGGCTTCCATCCTCAGACAGAAGCTTTATGGCTGACTGACATAGCTCACCATCACCTAGCGATCGCAGTCCTATTCATCGTCGCTGGTCATATGTACCGGACAAACTTTGGGATAGGTCACAGTCTCAAAGAAGCCTTGAATGCCAAGAATTTCTTTGGTATTCCTGTTGAAGGTCCTTTTAACCTACCTCACCAAGGTATCTACGACACCTACAACAACTCCCTGCACTTCCAGTTGGGGTGGCACTTAGCAGCATTAGGTGTTGTTACTTCATGGGTAGCACAGCACATGTACTCCATGCCTTCCTACGCATTTATTGCGAAGGACTATACAACCCAGGCAGCGTTGTACACGCATCACCAGTATATTGCTGGATTCCTGATGCTTGGTGCTTTTGCCCACGGAGCAATATTCTGGGTACGTGATTACGACCCAGAGCAAAATAAGGGCAACGTCCTTGAGCGCGTGTTGAAGCACAAAGAAGCGATTATCTCCCACCTCAGCTGGGTATCCCTTTTCTTGGGCTTCCACACTCTTGGTCTGTACGTACACAACGACGTAGTAGTTGCTTTCGGCACTCCTGAAAAGCAAATCCTGATTGAGCCAGTGTTTGCTCAATTCGTCCAAGCTGCTAACGGTAAGGTACTGTACGGTTTAGACACCTTGCTATCTAACCCAGATAGTATTGCTTACACAGCATGGCCCAACTACGCTAACGTCTGGTTACCAGGCTGGCTAGATGCGATCAATGCTGGTACTAACTCCCTGTTCTTAACAATTGGCCCTGGCGACTTCTTGGTACACCATGCGATCGCCTTAGGTCTGCACACCACCACCTTGATCTTGGTCAAAGGTGCTTTGGATGCCCGTGGTTCTAAGCTGATGCCCGATAAAAAGGACTTCGGTTATGCCTTCCCTTGCGACGGTCCCGGTCGTGGCGGTACTTGCGACATCTCCGCTTGGGATTCTTTCTACCTCGCTACCTTCTGGATGCTCAACACCATCGGTTGGTTGACCTTCTACTGGCATTGGAAGCATCTAGGCATTTGGCAAGGCAACGTAGCTCAGTTCAATGAGAACTCTACATACCTCATGGGCTGGTTCCGCGATTACCTCTGGGCTAACTCCGCTCAGTTGATTAACGGTTACAACCCCTACGGCGTGAATAACCTGTCTGTCTGGGCTTGGATGTTCCTGTTTGGACACTTAGTTTGGGCTACTGGCTTCATGTTCTTAATCTCCTGGAGAGGTTACTGGCAAGAGTTGATTGAAACCCTTGTTTGGGCACACGAACGCACTCCTCTGGCTAACCTAGTTCGCTGGAAAGACAAGCCCGTGGCTCTGTCTATTGTTCAAGCTCGTGTAGTTGGTCTAGCTCACTTCACAGTTGGCTACGTCGTAACTTATGCAGCATTCTTGATTGCTTCTACTGCTGGTAAGTTCGGTTAATTGGGCTGCTAGTTTTGTAGGTAAGTAATAAAAATCCCCTGCTGCAAGGTGGGGGATTTTTATTACTTAGTCAATGACTACATACAACCTTTCGTCTCGTTTGTTACATTAATGAAAGAAGATACAAACTTTGTATAAAAACTATGACTATGCAGCCTGAAAGTACATCTTTAGGAGATTTGTTTTGTCGTCGAATTCCTTTTAAAGTACCAAAATATCAAAGAGCTTTTGATTGGGAGCAAGAAGAAATTGATGATTTTATCAAAGATTTACTGGTGCTATATAATGCAAGAAAAATTGATCTTAGCCAGCCAAGAAAACATTTTTTTGGTGGCTTAGTTAGTATCAAACAGCATATACCCAACAGTTATACAGGAAATCTTTACGATTTAGTTGATGGCCAGCAAAGGCTAGCAACTTTCACAATGACAATTGCCTCCCTTGTTAAGGCATTCGAGTCACTTGCTAATGAAGCTGAAGTTGAAAAAGATACAGAAACCTCGCAAGCAGCTAAATCTTATGCGAGTACAACAAAAGATGAATACTTGGAATACAAAGAAGTAATAAATAACCAATTACAGCCACGTCTTCGTCTTACTCTGTCAAAAGCAGATTATGTCTTTTTTGAAGACTTGATAAATGGTCGTAGTCCTAAATCGTCACGAGATTCTCATAAAAAATTACAGACTGCATGGGATTCTATTAGGACAAAGCTTATTAATAAAATTCTCAATGATATTAGTAAATCAAGTGTCTCTGATAAACTTAATTCTCTTCTACAATTACGAAAATCAGTTATAGAAGACTGTTATGTAATTTATATAGTTAGTGAGGACAGAAGTGAAGCTTACAGGTTATTTGCCGTACTAAATGATAGAGGAAGAGAGTTGAGTGATGGAAATAAGCTTCGCTCAGATACTCTTGAATTACTAGAAAAACACGAGAGAGAACAAATACTTGCAGAAGATAACTGGGATACAATACTTAGTTATCCAGCTACAGATGTAGAGCAATTCTTTAGAAATTACTATGCATCTCATCAGGGTAAGGGTGCAGCTAAGAGAAATTTGGCAGACACATTTCGAGATGATATATTTAAGTTTCCATCTGGACTGGTATTAGAGATTGCTGATACTGAGGAAGCTAAAAAAGTATCTTATACTATTTCTGATATAAAAAATGAACAACAAGTTTTTATAGAAATATCAGAACTACGGTGGCCTTATCGAAATGCTACTGCTTCAGATTGGCAACAGGAAAGACAACAATGTTTGATAAAAGTATTAAGGCATACACTTTGTATACCACTCTTACTTAGTGTTTATCACTGTCTTTCGGAAAAGGAATTTATAGAAATCATAGACATTCTAGAACGCTTTGCTTTCCGCTATATTACTATTGTAGGAGGACACGCTGAAAAAATATCTACTATATATTACGACCACGCAAAATTGATTAGACAAGCACCGCAAGAATATAAAATTCCTACTTTAAGAAATGAATTAAAAGTGGTACAGGATAAGTATGCTCCTGATGGAACTTTTGAATCTCTATTAATACAAAAGTTAAGTTATTATAAATTGCTAATATTGAATCTAATAGCGCTTATTTACGACGCTGCAAAACAGCATAAATTAGGGCCCATCCAGCATGTTTTCCGCAAGGATTAGCCTAGTTTTTCATCAAATTATTAACTGATGAAGGTGATATGATATTAGATCCATTTGCAGGTTCTAATACAATCGGCTTTGTTGCACAGACTCTGCAACGCCGATGGATATCTTTTGAAATTAATGAGAATTATGTAATGGGAAGTCGTTATCGATTTAGCCAATAACCAAATTAAGTGAAGAGTCAGGAGTTAGGAGTGAGGAGTTAAAATTTATAACTCATAACTCGTAACTCATAACTACTCAATTAAATTTCTCCATTCACCTGCATTTGATGGACTTGATCTGCTAGCTCTTGACGACCTTGATCATCTAGTTTGTCAATAGCTAACATTCCCATGAGAATAACTTCTTTCAGGGTTAAACGTGTCGAATGTGCCTGTTTTTGCACAATCTCCTTAATAATGGGACTGACACCAATCGCTGTACTAGCTCTTGCCACAGAAGAAAAAGAAAACACTAATGATTTAGCCTAAATCTTAGCACTTCCAATGAGGTTATTCTTTAGAGTTAAAACTTAATTTAAATGTGTTTCAACTCATACTTCAATCAGTAAACATAAATTTTAAATTACGTATATATAGAACACCTGTTCTAAGTGCAGGGCATTGTCATACTACTAGACAATCTATATCAAACCCTCAATCATGGTATCAAACGTAAGAGCCTAGTTTTGGATGAAAATAAATTTAACTTTTGTCATTCCACCATACAGATATAGTGTCTAACAGTGCTATAAATGACCCCAGGTTATTCTAAACCTATTTGATTGAGGGTCTAACCTCTTTTTTGAGTGAATTCTCAAATTCTCAGTATGGCAAACTTAATACTTGCTGATTGAGGGCATACCATCCTATGATATCAATATTCTCAACAATTAAACTTTTGTCTATTCCTCTAGAATTTCTACTAAGTCTTCAATCGTCACATCAAAGGTGTGAACTAATTTGTGAATGGTAGTCAAGTCAACCGTTGTCATTCCTGGACGACGGGCATAACTTCTAACTGTGCTGTAAATTCCCCCAGAAGGGTCAGAAACTTCTTTTAGTGTCCATCCTTTATGTTGTACTAATTTTCAAATCTTTAATCTAACTAATCCCATATTTGAGAACTGATGCATCTGCACCGCTCAATTTCATATGAGAAATTAAAAAGGGTAGACGTGTACTCCTGCAAAGAAGCAAGCTACGCCTTAGTTTCGTAGAGAAACGGCTTATCGTCAGACATCGGCTCTTGCTCTAGCAAACTCTAATGCGATCGCCACAATTTATTAAAATCTGGAAATCTGAAATCAAATGGTTATTCACCATATTAGCAATGTCAAAAACAAAAACCTCTGTTCTGAGATACTCAAAAATTGCCCACTAATCGCCGAGTTCGCACACACTTACAATATTTGTGACAACTGAGTCATGGAAAGTAGTTGGCTCGTGAAAATAGTGCTTTCACTAAAAGTATCCTCACAAATCAGACTTGTATACCACCAGAAAAACTGTACTTTAAAGAGATCGTAAATTGTCAAATATAATCTCGTAAACACGCTTTACACAACTACAGAGTGTAAATAAGAATAATAACTTAAGCGAAGTAAAATTTTCCTGAATACAGGCAACTAATGCTGTGATAGGGAAAAGCAGTGAGTAGAGGAGAGAGAAAGCGATGAGGGACCCTTATCTGTTGGCAGCAGGCTTGTTAACAGGATTAGCAATACCAGCATCGGCTCTTCCACATCTGTCAATTGTCCTCCCAGAAAGTTCTAGATTCCTGTGGGATTTAAAACAGGGTTCGCAGACAATAGTCAGTACGAAAATTATCAAGAGCGTTGATCTCTCCTTACCAGAACTCAGCGGCCAAGCGTTCCAACCCCTAAAAAGTTCGCAGCCAACAGTAGGTGAGAAAAACGTCCCTAGCGTACCAGAATTCAGCAGTCAAGGATTACCAGCCCCAACAGAGTCATCACTCAACCCCAGTGCCCAAGCAGCTGGTCTCTCACTGACATCTGGCAATCAACTTTACTACCAAAGATTGGCGGCTCTGAAAACAGGTCAGATTTATACACGCGTAGATAGTGATAATTTGCAATCTTTGTGGGAGTCGATCAAGAAACGTCAACTAACTTATGACGACTGGAAAAGTTTATTAGCTTTAGAAGCTAGAGCGATCGCTCAAGGTCAAGGTGCAAATCATCTGAGTATCTTAGTTGGTGATTCTTTAAGCATGTGGTTTCCTAGAGAAAAACTGCCTGCTGGGAAATTGTGGCTGAATCAAGGCATATCTGGAGATACTTCCAATGGCGTTTTAAAAAGATTGGGGGCATTTTCGGCAACGCGGCCGGATGTGATTTACATCATGGCTGGGATTAACGACTTACGAAAAGGCGCTAGTGATGAAACAATTTTGCGTAATTATCGCCGAATTGTCCGTCGTTTACGACAGACTCACCCACAAGCTCAAATCATTGTCCAATCAATTTTGCCTACTCGCTTACCAAAACTTTCCAATAGCCGCATTCGTCACATCAACATACAACTAACCCTGATTGCCAAACAAGAAGGCGCTAATTATCTAAATATTTATAGCTGGTTTACGGATATAGAAGGCAATTTGCGCCCAGAGTTAACCACAGATGGGTTGCACCTGTCTCAAGAAGGTTATGATGTGTGGCGATTGGCACTACAGCAGATAGAATACAAGCTCACTCAGCACCAGAATTGAGCGATCGTGCCGACACTTGGGGCGACCGCGATGTCTACGACGGGCTGCGCCTACGCAATTTTTAGATTTATGGAAGTTACTGATAGCGATTTCATCAATATACGTTCTGTAATTGAGCACCAATTGGCAGCCTTTAAAAAGGATGATGCCCAAGGCGCTTTTACCTTCGCTAGTCCGGCAATTCAAGCGCAATTCGGAACCCCAGAAAATTTTATGCAGATGGTGAAGACAACCTACCCAGCAGTATACCGTCCTCGTTCTGTCTTTTTTGAGAAGATAACAACCATCCAGGGAAACATAACTCAACCAGTGCTGCTACTTGCTCCTGATGGAGTTCCCTTGAGGGCTTTATATTTTATGGAAAAACAGCCAGATAATATCTGGAAGATTAACGGTTGCTTTCTAGTTTCTATAGAAGGTAAATAAATATAAACTCTATCTCTATATAACTAAAATCCTATAGTTTAACGCCCAAGACATTCCAATTCAAAACCTGATTCAACTTACCACTGCGATAACCTTCTAAATCTAAGGTTACGTAGATAAATCCAAAATCTTGAAATGCGGAAACTAATGTTTGTAAATCGTTAGTCAACACAAACTCTTTAATTTGTTCTGGTGGTAATTCAATGCGTGCTATATCAGCTTCTGAACGCACGCGCAAATTCTGCCAACCTAGCTTTCTTAAGAAAATTTCTGCTCTGCCGACTCGTTGTAACTTAGCGACAGTAATCTCTTCACCGTAAGGAAAGCGGGAACTGAGGCAAGGTTGAGCAGGTTTATCCCACCAAGGTAAACCGAGTTGTTGGGAAAGTTGGCGAACTTCAACTTTGGTGAGACTAATTTCTGCTAAAGGCGATCGCGCACCTCTTTCCTTAGCCGCCTGAATTCCTGGGCGATAATCATGCAAATCATCAGCATTCACCCCATCCACTACATAGGGATAACCTAACTGTAAAGCTAAAGGTTTGAGAGTATCGTGCAACTCACTTTTACAGAAATAACAGCGGTTAACAGGATTAGAGGTGTAATTAGGATTTTCCATCTCGTGAGTCTGGACGATTTTATGAGGAATCCCAATAGTTGCGGCTTGAATTTTGGCATCTTCCAACTCTTCTGGCAACAGCGAAGGAGAAACAGCAGTGACAGCCAAAGCGCGATCGCCCAACACATCATAAGCAATTTTGGCAACCAAAGTGCTATCAACGCCCCCAGAGTAGGCAATCAACGCCTGCTCCATTTCTAGAAATAAGGCTCTTAATTGCTCAAATTTTTCTGTTAGCATCATTTCCCAATCCTGCCAAAACCCTATAGCACCCAACAATTTCTATTGTAGTCATTTCTCTGTGCTCGACGGCAGTTGCTCCTGGGGGAAACCCCTTTCGCGTAGCGTCTCGTAGAGAAGACCGCACTGCCTCCCCTACTCCCCTGTTTCCCCTATTGATGGTTTGCTGTACTTGGCCACCAGACTGGCTAAAAGTGGTAAATCAATCGGTTTAGAAATATAGTCATCTACTCCAGCTGCTAGACAAGTTTCGCGATCGCCTTTCATCGCCATTGCTGTTTGAACTATTACCGGAATCGTCCGATATTGCTCATTTTCTCGCAGTTGTTGCACCAAGTTAAGACCATTTCCATCTGCTAGATAAACATCCATTAAAATCACCGCCGGGTCTAACTGTGTTAGAGCTTCCCACATCTCGGCAGCATTTTTAACCCAAGTCACCTGATATCCCAATTTACGTAAATAAATTTGCATCATATCAGCGTTGGATAAGTCGTTTTCTACCAGCAAAATGTCTACAGAGGAACTAGGGGTTAAAGGCAGAGGAGATGAGGAAAATTTTGCTTCCCCTGCTTCCCCTGCTCCCCCCACTCCGGCCTCTTGCTTAAGGGGAAGTACAAGGGTAAAACGGGAGCCGCGATCTACTTCAGATTCCACTTTCACAGAACCACCGTGAATTTCGGCGAGTTTCCGAGTCACTGTTAAACCTAAACCAGTACCTTCAACACCACCAGCTACGGCCTTGGCAATTTGGAAATAGGGTTCAAATAGTTGAGCTTGGTCTTCTTGGGAAATGCCAGTACCAGTATCCCAAACTGTAAAATGCACAAATACACCTTTGGGAGCAACTTGTAAGCCAACACTTCCTTTACTAGTAAACTTTAGGGCATTGAAGAGTAAATTCAACAGCATTTGCTTGAGTCGTAAGGAGTCGGCTACTAAGGTTGTAATATCGGGTTCAAGTTCTAGGCACAGTTGCAAACCCTTATTAGCGGCTTTCTCTTTCACCAGTGCCAAAACATTGCTACACAGCAGTGGCACATCTACTGTTTCCCACTGCACTTCCAGCTGATTTGCTTCAATTTTAGAGAGATCCAAAATATCATTAATCAGAGCTAGCAAGTGCTTGCCGCTAGACTGAATAATATTTAAATACTCTTGCTGGCGTTCTTTAGTTGGTTCAAACCCTGGGGCTAAAAGCAGGTGGGTAAACCCAGTAATGGAACTAAGCGGTGTGCGAATTTCATGGCTGGTGTTTGCCAGAAACTGATTTTTGAGTTGATTAGTGCGCTCCAATTCTTGATTAGAGTTGCTTAACTGTTGATACTGTTGCTGCCAAGATAAGATGTGTCTAAGTTGTAGCAAGGCTGTAGTACATTGCTTAGCAGACCTTGTCATCAATTGTGATCTGAGTTGAGCTTGTGATTCTATGAGCGACTCACGATCCAAGCTTAGGGGTGCTGCGGCAATAATTAGCCAGCCCATAAGGCTGCCAGAATCATCAGCTAACCGCCAAGCGCTCGGTGGTTGTTGATTCTCAAGCTGCTGCAAATCTTCGAGTTCTATAACCTCTTGCAATCTCAACAGCAGCTTTTTTTCTGCTGTTAGCACTTCTAGAAATAGAGGTTGTGGGTTTAGGGATGGAGAACAAACATAGCAAACTGTGGCAACAGTTTCTTGTGGTTGAAATAGAGCAATGCCTACGGCACAATCTGTAAGCGCCAGATTACTGCTATAAACAGCACTGTTAATCTCATTGACCACAGTTTGGAAAATTTCCGCTTGTGCGGCTTCTGCCTGTGGGATTGTATTACAAGCAGAAAGCAGGCAATCATTAAGGCGACTTTGCAACTGGTTCAAGCTGCTCTCCAGCCACAGCTGTGCGCGAAGTTGCTCAATTGTTGTCAAAAATTTTGGCGTTGTATCTATGTGTGAATTCTGGTTTGGTAAGCTTGAATACTGCTGCATGGTCAACTAGACCGCTGAACGAGTTTAGCTTCGCATAAAAATCCGAACAGGATTCTATGTATATTAGCGGACAATTCTTTTTTATTTATAAACCATAACTTATGTTGTTATTAACCATAACTTATGATGTCGTATTTCGCAGCTAGACCAAAAAAATTATTCTATGAACTACTGACCTAAAATTTTTTAAAAGCAACTTAAGACTTATGGATACACAATTCGCCCAACTAATCGTTAATGGGATTGCAGTAGGGAGCATTATTGCTCTAGCCGCAGTCGGACTCACTCTTACCTATGGAATTTTACGGCTATCTAACTTTGCTCATGGTGACTTTTTAACTTTAGGAGCCTATCTGACTTGGCTGATAAACACTATTGGAGTCAATATTTGGCTGTCGATGATCCTGGCGGCGGCGGGAACAGTAGCAGCAATGCTGTTATCGGAAAAATTACTCTGGTCAAAGATGCGCTCTATCCGTGCTACTTCCACTACGCTGATTATAATTTCTATCGGACTTGCCTTATTTCTTCGCAATGGCATTATTTTTATCTGGGGTGGCAAGAACCAAAATTATAATTTACCTGTTACCCCAGCTTTAGATATTTTGGGTTTAAAGGTGCCGCAAAATCAATTATTGGTATTGGGATTGGCGGTGCTAGCAATTTTGGCGCTGCATTACCTGCTGCAAAATACCAAAATTGGTAAGGCGATGCGAGCAGTTGCCGACGATCTGGACTTAGCCAGGGTTTCAGGTATCAATGTTGACCGAGTAATTTTCTGGACTTGGCTAATTGCTGGCACTCTTACGTCCTTGGGCGGTAGTATGTATGGGTTAATTACAGCCGTGCGCCCGAATATGGGATGGTTTTTAATTTTACCATTATTTGCCTCAGTAATTCTGGGTGGAATTGGCAACCCTTACGGTGCGATCGCGGCAGCTTTTATTATTGGCATCGTCCAAGAAGTCAGCACTCCTTGGTTGGGTTCACAGTATAAACAAGGTGTAGCACTATTGATTATGATTTTGGTGCTGCTCATTCGTCCCAAAGGTTTATTCAAAGGAACGATTTGAGCAGCACCACTCCACTTCTAATTATTCAATAATGTGGAAATACCAGGCTGCTACCAGGAAATTGATAGCTAACAAGAACAGTGCCCAGCCTGTGCGATAGGCGTAGGGAGGTTTAGCTCCACTGTCGGCAACTGGGGAATTCTTAGCTTTAGCAGTCATAATGCGGTTCTCCTAATGTCAGGACTTTTTAAGAAATACCAAACTGGTGTACCAAATATCCAAATTCTTTAAGAATATTTGTGTGAAGTTGAAAATTGGGCATTGGGCATTGGGGAGCCAGTGCGTTGCGGAGGTTTCCTCCGTTGTTCGCGCAGCGTCTCCGACAGGAGAAGCAACTGGCATCATTGGGCATTGGTTATTTTTTCTTCCCCTGCTCCCCCTGCTCCCCCTGCTCCCCACTCTCTACTCCCTCCTCTCCAGCATGGTAGGAACTGCGAACCAGAGGTCCAGAACGAACATGGTTAAATCCCATATCCCATGCTAATCTGCCGAGTTGATCGAATTCCTCTGGAGTCCAATATTTTTGGACTGGCAGATGTTCTAGAGAAGGACGCATATACTGCCCGATAGTCAAGCGATCGCACCCTACAGCCCTAAGATCAGCCATTGCTTCAACGACTTCATCGACAGTTTCTCCGTGTCCCAGCATCAAACCTGATTTGGTGGAAATTGTCGAATCGATTTCTTTGACCATAGCCAGTACCGAGAGCGAGCGATCGTACTTGGCTCCCCGGCGCACTGGCCCAGTTAACCGTTGCACTGTCTCAATATTGTGATTGAAACAAGCTGGTTTGGCTTTTACAATCATAGCTATCCGCTGGCGTTGACCTGACTCTCCAACACCAGCACCACCCCAAAAATCTGGGGTCAGCACTTCAATTTGAGTCTCTGGGTTTAACTGGCGGATAGTCGCGATCGTCTTCACAAAGTGCCCTGCACCCTGATCGGGCAAGTCATCACGGGCTACAGAAGTCAGCACCACATAACGTAATCCCAAAAGCTGCACCGCCTGTGCTACCTTTTGGGGTTCCTCTAAATCAAGAGGCATTGGTGCATGACCTTTATCTACTTGACAGAAAGCACAAGAGCGTGTGCAAGTAGGCCCCATTAGTAAGAAAGTTGCAGTTTTTTGGGCGTAGCACTCTCCCCGGTTGGGACAGCGTCCTTCTTCGCAAATCGTGTGAATTTGGCGCTGCTTAATAATGCGTTGTACGGTAGAGATTTCACTGGCTTTGCCAATCGGGCGACGTAACCAGCTAGGCATTGCCGTAATTTCAGACTTTAGTTCGGCTTGTTGTGATGAAATCATAGACATCCAAGCAAGATGCGGATATAGAGTAGTGGTCTGTCAATTAACAAATGATAAATAAGAATAGAGGCAGGGAGCGGGAGACGCGGGAACGCTCTTAATCAAGTCACCGTGTTCTTTGTGTCACTATGTCTCCGTGTCCTCATGTCCCTTATGCCTTAGATCAAAGCTAAAGCCTTAAATATCACCATGACACAAATTGAAAAGAGCGCAAGCAAAAGTTTTGTAAAACACCTCTAGCAATGTCATTTATACCGAAATATACTATCCCCCAATTGCTAGAAATTTTGTATATAGTGGGAGAATTCTCAAGGACAATCGGCAAAGCCGCTATTTACACTTAAAGTTTCTGTTAGAGCAAACAGTCGTGGCAAGCAACAAGATTTTAGTTATCGATGACACTACAGTTGTCAGGGTAAAAGTACGAGAAATGTTGCCTCCAGGCAATTTTGAGGTACTGGAAGCAAAAGACGGTGTGGAAGGACTAAATTTCATCCTTCAGGAAAAACTCAGCCTGATTATGCTGGATTTCCTGTTGCCTAAAATGAGTGGTTGGGAGGTTTTCCAGCAAGTTCAAGCTCACCCAGAGTTAAGAAAAATTCCTTTGGTGATCATGTCTGGTCGCAAGGAAGAAGTGACCGAGAAAATCACAGAACCCTTTGAATATTTTGAATTTCTGGGCAAGCCTTTTGATCAGAAGCAACTAATTAGCGCAATTAAATTAGCTATGACCAAGGCAAAACAGCCACGCCCAGAACTAGTTCCAGTAACAGCCGGGGTTGCTGTCAAAAATGGCACAATTGCAACTTCTGGTGTCGCCAATGGTACGGTAGTAGCCCCTAGCGTCGCCAATGCTGCGATGCCTACGGCGGCAAGCAACGCAACTCCTATTGCTGCAAATACTCCGATTGCAACTCCTAGTGCCAGAGGAGCCTCTGACACAGAAATTAATGCATTGAATGAGAAAATTATCAAAATGCAAGCAGAAATTGATGGTTTGAAGAAACAGCTAACTCAGGTTGTGACTTTTATTAAACAAAAAATTAAGTAGTCTTTGTGCCTGTTATTATTATCGCAGCCGAAAATACACCGTCTAGAATAATGGGTGTCCGATTAAAAGCGGGTAAAAATAGTTAGTTCAAAAACACTTATGTTGACAAATCAGGGTTGACAACAAAATTCAAAAACAGGAAAAAATAACTAGCGATTATCTCCACCTCTATAATTTTTGAATTTTGAATTTTTAATTAGCCGTACTTCTACGGAAAAGCAAGTTACGCATAGCGTCTTTGCAGCAGAAGGAGTTGAACTCAGTTGTTAGTCTAGCAAAGCAGCCCTAGACACATTAAACCTGCCGCAGTTTGCTCTTAAGTTAAAGAGAACGGCAGGCTTTTTTCTTATTTAGTCTGACACATACAAAATCTGTATTAAAACGTGATAAATAGTCCACATATCGAAAAGAGCAAGAGCAAATATTTACCAGATAAATTTGGTAGCAATATCCTTGGAAACTTTATGCCTTTATACTAAAATTAGCATTTCCATAATTACATAGTTTCATATCAGATATTTAGTAAAAAATTAGATTTTAAAATCAAAATTCAACAAAAAAATTTCCTATTTCATGATACTGATAGTCTTCGCACGGGAATACTAAGCCATAGAAACAAGAATTATCAGCCTAGTCCGCAATGTTAGTAGTATTAGATACATTATATGCATTTCCTGGCTATCGCATCATTGAGCAAATCTACTTAGGCAGTAAAACCCTAGTTTTTCGGGGCATTAGAGAACAAGACCAAAAATCAGTCATTCTCAAATTGATGCGGAATGAGTATCCTACGTTCGCGGAAATTGCCCAGTTCCGGAATCAATATATCATCACCAAAAACCTTGATCTTCCTGGCATAGTCAAAACCTATAGCTTAGAAAACTACCGTAACAGCTACGTCTTAGTAATGGAAGATTTTGGTGGCATTTCCCTCCAAGACTGGCGACTGGAGGACAAGCAGAAGGAAGAAAACTGGCTTTCCCTCAATGAGTTTTTCCCCATTGCTATTAAAATTGCTTCTACCCTTGAAGGACTGCATCGCGATGTCTACGGCGGGCTACGCCTACGCATCATTCACAAAGACATCAAGCCTGCCAACATCCTAATAAACCCTACCACAAATGAAATAAAACTCATCGATTTTAGTATTGCCACCCTTATGCCAAGAGAAATTCAATTTCTCACGAATCCCAACATTTTAGAAGGCACTCTAGCTTACATTTCTCCAGAACAAACCGGAAGAATGAACCGAGGTATTGACTACCGCACTGATTTTTATTCCCTCGGTGTCACCTTCTTTCAACTCCTCACCGGACAGTTACCCTTCATCACTAAAGATCCGATGGAGTTAGTTTACTTTCACATTGCCAAACAACCGCTAAAAGCCAGCCGGATTAACTCCGATATTCCGCCAATTTTGTCTGACATTATTAGCAAACTGATGGCAAAAAATGCCGAAGACCGCTATCAGAGTGCTTTGGGGTTAAAGCATGACTTGGAGGTGTGCCAAAGCCAGTGGCAAGAAACAGGAAATATTCCACCCTTTGAACTAGGCGTCAGGGATATCTCAGACCGTTTCGTAATCTCCGAAAAACTCTATGGCCGCCAAAGTGAAGTTGAGACTCTACTCACTGCTTTTGAGCGTGTGACAGAGGGGGCAACAGAAATGATATTAGTCGCGGGTTTCTCTGGCATTGGCAAAACTGCTGTGGTCAATGAAGTCCACAAACCTATTGTACGGCAGAGTAGTTACTTCATCAAAGGAAAATTTGACCAGTTTCAACGTGACATTCCCTTGTCAGGATTGGTGCAAGCTTTTCGGGACTTAATCGGGCAACTGCTCTCGGAAACTGATGCCAAAATTCAACAATGGAAAGCCAAACTTTTGCAAGAATTGGGTACACAAACTCAGGTGATTATTGATGTAATTCCTGAACTCGAACAGATTATTGGTAAGCAACCTCCAGTTACAGAACTCTCTGGGAGTGCTGCCCAAAATCGTTTCAATTTATTGTTTAAAAAATTCATCAAAATCTTCACCACAAAAGAACATCCCCTGGTTATTTTTCTGGATGATTTGCAATGGGCAGATACGGCATCTTTGAAATTAATTCAATTATTAATCTGTGAAAGCACGTTGTCTTCTCTTTCAGAAAAGACAGAACAGATGCGCGAAACTAAGGGTGGTTTATTGTTAATTGGTTCGTATCGAGATAATGAAGTTTCAAAGGCACATCCGCTTTATTTGACACTACAGGAGATTAAAAAAGCAAAAGCTATCATTAATACGATTACCCTTACACCCTTAAATCAGGACGATTTAAATCATCTAATTGCTGATACCCTTCATTGTCCTGAATTAATTGCTGTTCCTCTCACGCAGATGGTATTTGCCAAAACTAAAGGCAATCCCTTCTTTTCTGTCCAATTTATTAAGTCTTTACACGATGACGGACTAATTGTATTAAATTTTGATGTTGGTTATTGGCAGTATAATATTTCAAAAGTCAAAGAATTAGCTCTCACAGATGATGTAGTAGAATTTATCGCCCTGCAAATAGAAAAGTTGCCAATAAATACCCAAAAAGTATTGAAGCTGGCTGCGTGTATTGGGAATCAATTTGACTTAAAAACTCTGGCGATCGTAAATGAAAAATCTGTAGTAGACACAGCATCAGATTTGTGGCAAGCATTACTTGATGGGCTAGTTTTACCACAGACTGAAAATTACAATATTTTTTCCAAAGATAATAGTAATCAAGAATTCATTGTTCATGGAATAGAATCTACACAATTCCCAATCTCTAATTTACAGCTACCTAAATATAAATTTGTCCATGACCGAGTGCAGCAAGCCGCTTATTCTTTGATTCCTGAAGAACAAAAAAAGCCAATTCACTTAAAAATTGGACTACTGCTGTTGAGCAATATCCCAGTTGCAGAACGAGGAGAAAAGATTTTTGAGCTTGTCAATCAGTTTAATATCGCAGTAGAATTCATCTCCCATCAGGCTAAACGTGATGAACTCGCCCAGATGAATCTAATTGCTGGACGTAAAGCTTTAGCATCAACAGCTTATCCCGCTGCCGTTAAGTATTTAACTATCGGCATCCAACTGCTAGCAGGTAATAGCTGGGAGACGAAACATCATCTTAGCCTGGCTTTATATGAGACTGCGACAGAGGCAGCATATCTAGCTGGCAACTTTGAACAGATGGAACAATTAGCAAAGGTGGTGTTGGCACGTGAAACACTACTGGAAAAAGTAAAAGTTTATGAAGTCAAAATTCAGGCTTATGGGGCGCAGAATCAAGCACTAGAAGCCGTCAATACTGCACTAGCCTTTTTGAAGGTTTTGGGAGTGGAGTTTCCTTCGCATCCAAGCCAGTCAGATGTTCAGCTAGCAATGGCAGAGTTAACATCAAATCTTAACCGCAGGCGTATTGAGGATTTAATTGACCTGCCTGAGATGACAGAGTCCCAAGCTTTAGCATCTATGCGTATTCTATCGAGTGCACTTGGTCATGCCTATCAAGCTTTTCCTGTAATTTATCCCTTGTTTGCTTTTAAACAGATTAATTTATCGCTTAAATATGGTAACACTTCCTTATCAGCCTATGCCTATGTAGCTTACGGGGTAATACTCTGCGGGGTAGTAGGAGATATTGAGTTTGGTTATCAATTTGGTAAACTGGCTGCAAGTTTGTTAACTCGCTTTAATGCTAAAGAAGTCAAAGCTAAGGTCATAGAGGTATTTAATGCTGCTATCCGGCATTGGAAGGAGCATGCCAAGGAAAACTTAAAACCTTTGCTGGAAGCATACTCTGCTGGACTAGAAACGGGAGATTTAGAATATGCGGCCTATGCTCTTAATGTTTATTCTTACTGTTCATATTTTATCGGTAGAGAACTGACCGGACTGGAACGGGAGATGGCAATTTACAACAGTGCGATCGGTCAAATCAAGCAAGAAACAGTATTTAACTGGAGCTCGATTTATCGGCAGAGTGTCTTGAACTTGATAGGTACTGCGGAAAATCCGCATCTTTTAATTGGTGAAGCCTACGATGAAGAGAAAATGTTGCCGACTCACCTTGAAGCAAACGATGGCATGGGACTGTTATATTTGTATCTAACTAAACTGCATCTGTGTTGCCTATTTCAGAAATACTCTCAAGCGGTTGAAAATGCTAGCTTGGCAGAAAATTATTTGCATGGCGGGATAGGACAGTTAGTTTTTCCTATTTTCCATTTTTATGATTCACTAGCTAGACTGGCAGTTTATTCTGATGTCGAGGAATCTGAACAAAAACAAATCCTAAACAAGGTTGTTGTCAATCAGGAAAAGATGCAGCACTGGGCAAATCATGCCCCGATGAATTATTTGCATAAGTTTTATTTGGTTGAGGCAGAGCGGCATCGAGTTCTTGATCAATATATTGAGGCAATGGGTAATTACGATCGCGCGATCGCCTTTGCTAAAGAATATGAGTATATCAACGAAGAAGCTCTTGCTAACGAACTTGCTGCTAAATTTTATCTAGAATGGGGCAAACAGAAGATTGCCCAAACCTACCTAACTGATGCCTACTATGGCTACATTCACTGGGGAGCGATCGCCAAAGTTGACGATTTGGCAAAACGCTATCCCCAATTACTCGCTCCTATATTCCAGCAACAAAAATTGAGTATCCATTCCAGCGAGGAAAGCACTTCTTTCAATAACACATCTATATCATCTTTATCGACCCTGAGTAATCAACAAACTGTTGTTGGCTCGAAGACAAGTATTTCTGATTATCTGGATTTAGCCGCATTTATTAAAGCATCTCAAGCATTCTCTGGGAAAATCGAGCTTGAGGAATTACTTTCTACTTTGATGGAAGTTGTGATGGAGAATGCAGGAGCCTCTAAATGCGCTTTAATTTTGAGCGAAGGTGATAACTTAGCATTAACTGTCATGGCGGTTTGTTCAAGTTCAAATTTTGAGCAGACCTACACTGAGTTTCCATCAACTTCCCTAGAGTCAAGCTATGATGTTCCTATTAGTTTGATTAACTACGTTAAACGCTCCAGAGAAATCTTGGTTATTGATGATGCAATGGCTGCTTCCTTTGTAGCAGATGATAGCTATATTATTAATGAAGCACCCAAGAGCATGTTGTCTACACCTATTATCAATCAAGGCAAATTGATTGGGATTCTTTACCTAGAAAATAATCTGACTACAGGGGCATTTACACGTGATCGCGTAGAAGTCCTCAAACTCCTCACCACTCAAGCAGCAATATCCCTAGAGAATGCTATCCTCTACAAAAATTTGGCACAAGCTAAAGAAAGCTTGGAGGAATACAACCATACTCTAGAGGAAAAAGTCCAGGAAAGAACGCAGGAACTCAACGACAAAAATTACTGTTTACAACAAGCTCTACAGGAATTGCAACGTACCCAGATCCAATTGATTCAAAGTGAAAAAATGTCTTCTTTGGGACAAATGGTGGCGGGAATTGCCCATGAGATCAATAACCCCATTAACTTTATTCATGGCAATATTAATCATGCTAGTGAGTATGTCCAAGACTTGCTGGATTTGGTAGTTGTTTATCAGCAGGAATATCCCCGTCCTTCGCCTTTAGTTGAAGAGAAAGCTGAAGAGATTGACATAGATTTCCTAGCAGAAGACTTGCCAAAGATTCTAGATTCAATGAAAGTGGGGAGTTCGCGTATTCGGAATATTGTTTTAGGCTTACGCAACTTTTCTCGCCTAGATGAATCTGAAATGAAGCCTGTAGATGTTCATGAGGGAATAGACAACACCTTAATGATTTTACAACACCGACTCAAAGACAAGAGCAATTTTCCGGAAATTGAAGTCATCAAAGAATACGGAAAATTCCAGGAAGTTATTTGTTACCCTGGACAACTTAATCAGGTGTTTATGAATATTTTGAGTAATGCGATCGATGCTTTAGAAGAAACATTTGTCATTGGTCATTCATCACTGGTAAATGACAAAGAACAAATAACAAAGGAGATAGACGCGTCATCGGCTTCTCATAAAGTAAGACAAATTCACATCTCTACTGAACTAACAGATTTTAAGACGGCGATAATTCGGATTGCCGATAACGGTTCTGGTATGACAAAAGCGGTGCAGCAGAAAATCTTTGACCCATTTTTTACCACCAAGTCGGTAGGAAGTGGCACGGGGTTGGGGTTGTCGATTAGCTATCAGATTATTGTGGACAAACACAAGGGTAGTTTAACCTGCGATTCCACATTAGGAAAGGGGACTGTGTTCGTGATTGAGATCCCGATGCAACAGTCAGATATCTAGACTAGTAACACTTCTTTTAAAATACAAAGTTGGGTTAAGCAAAGTTAAACCTAACATTTGGAAGTTTGTCGAGTTTTGCTCCGCTCTACCCAACATACAATTCTAAAAACCCAGTTTGTCACAAAAACTGGGTGGTTTCTAAGACTCATCAAAACAACTTTGACAAGCTACTAGACCGGTGTAGTTGTCATATTTACTAAAGACTCTTGAGGCGCACGTCGTCCTGTAATTACCATCTTGACTCCACTGGCTGGCGCAAGGGTAAAACCTCGACGCTGAGGCCGTTCTATCCGTTGATCAACTAGCGCCAGCTGATAGTGTGACAAGACCGTTGCTAATACTAGCTTCATTTGAAATATAGCCAAAGCCTCGCCAATACAACGACGGACACCACCACCAAAGGGCAGAAATTCATAGGGAGAAAATTGCCGTTCTAAAAAGCGCTCTGGTTGAAACTCCTTCGGTTGGGGATATAAATCTTCACGCTGATGAGTGAGATAAATACTCGGAAGCGTTACAGTCCCAGGCTCTAAAGGATGTCCCAGCAGTTCTACAGGTTCTTGCACTACTCTAGGGAAAGAGAACATTACAATGGGGTAAATTCGCAAGCTTTCATTACAAACAGCTGTGAGATAAGGTAGTCGGTAAATGCTCATGGGATCTGGGGAATCACCGAGAGTGTCCAGTTCTTGGAGCAGTTTTTCACGGACTAGGGGCTTTTGGTGAATCCAATACAATCCCCAAGCCATTGCCGTTGCTGTAGTTTCATATCCGGCAACCATTAGAGTCATCAACTGATCGCGCAACTCTTGATTCGTCATCGGTTGACCAGCCTCATCCGTTGCCGACATCAGCATGGATAAGATATCGATGCGGTCTGAATCATTTTGCTCCCTGCGTTCGCTAATTTCAGCATAGATCAATTTATCAATTTGCTGGCGATCGCACAGGAATTTTCCCCAAGGACTCCAAGCTCCTAAATCCTTTTGCAAGAATGAGAAAAACAATAAACTAGAACTAAAAGGTGACCGAAAAAGATCCAACATCTGCGGCAATAGATGCTTAAGTTTTTGAAGTTTTTCTCCCTCATTCAAGCCCAAGACAACCTGTAAAAGGACTTGTAGGGTTATCTCCTGTGTTAAGTTCCGAGCCAAGAAGTGCTGATTTAGTGGTAACTGATTAAAAACTTTTGTACACAGATCACAGATCAGTTGACCATAGGCTCGCATTCGCTCTCCATGAAAAGCAGGCATCACAAGTTGTCGCTGTTGTTTGTGACGAGTACCCTCTAGTAAGGCAACTGAATATTCCCCTACTAAGGGTTCCCCAATTTTGTTCATTTTGCCGACCGCTACAAACTTTTTTCTATCATTGCTTAAAATTTCTTGGATTGCCTGGGGATGGTTCACGAATACTACAGTATCCCCAAAACCAACTATCCTACCTGTGAAAATGTCAGGATATTGCTGAGCTGCATTTTCCATATAGCTTACAGGGTCAATAACCCACTGGAGCTTTTGGAGAAAACAGGGGGTTTTTAGAGGATTAGGTAGTTGCATTTAATGGAAAGGGTAAGGAGATATCATGAGATAAGGGTTATACTGCTTCTTTATGCTATGGCATTAAAATCAAGGTTTTATAGTGAAGCTTCAAAACCTAAAAACCCAATCAATATAATCACATAGCTAACAAAAACCTTGTATTTATTAGAACTGATGAAAAAGCAATAGAGCTAATATAACTTTACTTTTTTGCTTTTAAGCCATACTCTTTAATCAATATTTAGCTAGCTCCAGCATTTCTATAGTTTTATAGCGATCCGTGAAAGAATACCAATCGAGGTTGCCACGTATCCAAGCATTAATTCCTAATATATATTTTGCGAATTCAGCATCTATTTTTTCTCCAAAAGATGGAATATCTGCTTCTAAACTTATCAATTTTCGTATTTCCTGATCATGCATTTCTGTAGCACGCTTAATTGCTTCTTCTAAAGAAAGTTTGTGCTGATAATGTAGTACAAATACTAAATTATGAACATGACCCGTTGCCAATTCCCTAGATAATGAAAAAATATCATTAGACCAGCCAAGAAGATTATTTGCAATCTCATTAAGTTGTTTAAAAATATCCTCTTTTCGTAAAAAATCAGGAATTATCAACTGATCACAAAGTTCAATTAATGGCAAGGCAACATCTGCGCCTGCGCTTAATCTACGCATTGCAATATAAGTGTCAGTATCGGGTACAATCCCATATACACGGTTATTTGCTTCCTCAAAACAACCGTGTAAGTAGTTCTCAAAGCCGCAGAGAAAATAATTTAACCATTTCACGCTTACTTTTTCAAGCATCCGCTCTCGTAAGTTACTTAAAGCACAACTAAGAGGTATATCGTGGCTCGTAAATTCTGCCCCGTTCAATATTTCTAGAAATCTCTTGTGAATAGCTTTTAGAACTTCAGGTTTTTTTCCTAAATCTGATAGATCGCATTGATCATCCCAAATAAATAGCCAACTCAGCCAGTCATGTGCAATCTTCAGTTGTTCAATATTACTGTAAGGATAAACAGATGCAGCTAAGAAAAAGAATTTGGACTTGCAAAAACGCTTATAAGTTGATTCATTAGCCAGGAGATTGAAGCGAAGTACCCATTCAAGAGCGTGAGCTTCTAGAACATCAACATACTTATTAATATGAGATGGAAATGGGCAGTATAAACTAGGATAAAGTAATTGCTGCATATAAAATGTATTAGTTTAAAGCAAAAAACATGAATTAATTTTTCAAATATATAAATTAACTATAAACCCAGATTTTCTCCAGCGTATTTAAATAATTTTTAACTGCCTATTGCTAGCAGGTAAATATATAGGAATGTTTTATGTAAACTTAATTATTTATTATTTTTTGAAAAAATAATAACCGTAAATATCCTAGACTATAAATTTTTTATAAAAATACTTATGGTTGTATCAATGCCTAATAAATACTGTTGACGAACTGAAAAACTTAACTTATGGTATCAACAACATTGTTTTGGGATAGCGTTATTTTTACAAAAAGACAAGGGTAATAATAACTAATTTTAGAGTGATCGCCTTCATGAAAGAGGATATTCGACTTTAGTGAAAGTGAAGCTTAGTGGTTATTTGCATCCTGTAGCCATTGCTCCCGTGGTCGCATAGGGCAATTTAGCGTGAGAATGTTGCTGTTATCAGAGTTTTTGGGAACTATAGGATTGTCAGACAGGAAATTTGTCAGTCAGTCAGGCAATAAAACAGAGGTGACTTAGCTGCGATCGCAAGGCGAATAGTGAACAAGTAACAAGGAGTCAAATTAATTTAAATACATGAATTACAAGCCAGATATAAAAATGCTTAATGTCCCAGAAGATAGTTTAATTTTAGTGGTGGATGATACTACTACAAATTTAAAAATTGTCTTTGAAATATTAACTAATGTCGGCTTTGAAGTTATTACAGAAAATGATGGAGAAAGGGCACTTAAGCAAGTTGAATATAGACTGCCTGATTTAATATTGTTAGATGTAATGATGCCGGGAATAGATGGATTTGAAACCTGTAAAAAGTTGAAAGAGAATTTAGCAACTTGTGATATTCCAGTTATTTTTATGACAGCTTATTCTGATACTAATAGTAAAGTAAAGGGTCTAAATATAGGGGCAGTTGATTACATCACAAAACCCTTTCATCAAGAAGAATTATTAGCTAGAATTAAAACCCATCTTCAATTACGAAATCTCACAAAAACTTTAGAAAAAAGAGTTGCAGAAAGGACAGCAGCGTTGTCTAGGGCATTAAAAGACTTACAAGAGTCTCAACTTCAGCTTGTACAGACAGAAAAAATGTCTGCCCTTGGTCAATTAGTCGCAGGAGTTGCTCATGAAATTAATAATCCAGTTGGTTTCATTCATGGCAATCTCGGACACGCTTCAGTGTATTTCCAAGACATGATTAACCTCATTGATCTCTATCAGCAGCACTATCCTAATCCGGTTCCAGAAATTCAAGAGGAAATTTCAGCGATAGATTTGAAGCATATGCTTTCTGATCTACCTAACTTAATTTCCTCAATGAAAGAGGGTGTTCAGCGCATTCGCAACATTAGTACCAGTCTGAGAACCTTTTCTCGATCAGATAGCGATCGCAAAATTTATTGCAACATTCATGATGGGATCGACAGCACAATCATGATCCTTAAACACCGCTTAAAAGCATCCGAGGATCGACCCGATATTCAAGTAATTAGAGATTACGATAATTTACCAGAATTAGAATGCTTTATCGGACAACTAAATCAGGTATTTATGAATTTGTTAGCTAATGCTATTGATGCTTTAGAGGAGTCTAATGTGGGACGCACCTATATTGAAATTGAAGCAAATCCTAATCAAGTTTTGATTCAAACTACTCTTACTGAAGATAAAAATCACATCTTGATTCGGATTAAAGATAATGGCGTGGGAATGTCGGCTGATGTTCAGCAAAAAATCTTTGACCATTTATTCACCACCAAGGCTGTGGGCCAAGGCACAGGATTAGGATTATCAATCGCCCGTCAAATTGTAGTCGAAAAACATGGAGGAACTCTGGAAGTAAATTCAGCGCTAGGACAAGGTTCAGAGTTTATCATTAAGCTTCCCATTTAATAATCATAGCAAGTTGGTTCATAAACATAATAGGTAAATATATGTTCAAGGCAGTAGTAGGTCACAGTAACGATCCAGATTCTCTATCAGCAGTTGAAGAAGTTCTTCAGCAATGTACCAATTCTCTTGCGGGAGATATCCCAAAAGCTGGGATTCTTTTTGCTGCAATTGATTTTGAACATTCTTTCATTTTGCAGCAAATTCATCAGGCTTTTCCAGGAATTGAGTTGATTGGTGGAACAACAGACGGAGAAATTTCTTCAGTCTTAGAATTTTATCATCATTATCTAGGTTTGCTTCCTCCTTCAATGGAATATCCACTAGCAGTTTTTGATCATAATGGAGAAAATTTTTATATAAGAGCACCTATTGCTTACAATCAGGAATCTGGTAGTATAACTTTTTTTGGGGATATTCCCGATCAAGCAGTTATTCAAATTTCAGAAGCAGCTTATGAAGATATTCTGGCAGCTTCCAAAGCATCATTCATGAATGCCTTAGATAATTATCCAGGTGCAGAACCAAGTGCTGTTTTATTTTTTTCATGTGTAGCTCGTCGGCAAATACTCGGTACGAGAGCACAAGAAGAGTATCAAAATACAAAACTTGGTTTGGCTAACTATTTTCCTGCTTGTGGGTTTTATTCTTATGGAGAAATTGCTCCTGTAGATCGAATTAGCCAGACGCAATTTCATAATGAAACTTTTGTTACTTTAATTTTAGGATCTCGGTAAAAGCTGATGGAAAATGTGGATGATAAACAAGAAATAAAGGAAATAAAAAAAGCGAATAGAATTCTCCAAAAAAAATTGGATCGCTCGGAATCAGATCGGATCAAACTCGAAGATATAAATAAAAAGAAAGAATGCTTACTCAGGAAAGTAATTGATGAATTAAAGCAATATCAAAATAAGTTAGAAGAAAGAAGCCATGAACTAGAAGTTATGCTTCTTAATTTTCAGATAATGCAGAATAAAATGTCTACTTTGGGAAGTCTTGTTGCAGATGTAGCTCACGAGATTAACAACCCAGTTGGGTTTATAGCAGGTAATCTGACTCCGGCTCAAGAGTATATTCAGAATTTGTTACATCTCATCGACCTCTATCAGCAAACTTATCCCAAAGCATCTCAGGAAATTCAAGAAACAATCCAAATGATTGACTTGGAGTATGTGCGTGAGGATCTACCTAAACTCATTTTCTCGATGAAAGAAGGGACAGATCGCATTTCCAACATTAGCAACAGCTTGCGAACTTTCTCTAGAGCAGATACAGAACAAAAAGTTCTGTTTAATCTTCATGAAGGTATTAACAGCACTCTCGTGATTCTCAAGCACCGTTTAAAAGCTAATAAGATTCGTCCTGCTATTGAAATAGTTCAAAATTACGGCGAAGTTCCTTTAGTAGAATGCCTCCCAGGACAACTGAATCAGGTATTTATGAATCTATTGGCAAATGCCATTGATGCTTTAGAAGAGTCTAACTCTGGACTGAGTTTTAATGAAATTAAGGCAAATCCCAATCAAATTACAATTCATACTGCTTTAACTGAAGATAATCATCATGTCTCGATTCGGATTCAAGATAATGGTGTGGGAATATCGGCTGATGTTCAGCAAAAAATGTTTGACCATTTATTCACAACCAAATCTGTGGGAAAAGGAACAGGATTAGGATTATCAATCGCCTATCAAATAATTGTCCAAAAACATAGAGGAAGTCTAGAAGTAAACTCTGTGTTAAAAGAAGGTTCTGAGTTTATTATTACCATTCCAATTTATTAAAGTAGCAAATATACCAATTATTAAAATTAATATTAGGAAAAATAAATATTCAATGTGGTAGCAGGTGAAAATAATTCGTAATTGATAATGACGCTCTCTATGAAACACCCAAAGGATGTGGACTCGCTAACGCCAAGGACGAACAGAACTTTGTAAGAGAATGATACTACGCGCTTTTATGTCTTTATTGATGAATCAAGGGGTCTGTATCCTTTAATTACGAATTACGGTTTCAAAGCAATAAAGTTTATTTATGGAAAACAGGAAACTTTTATTCTGATTGCGAGCAAGCGGATTTATGCATGGGGTGATAATGAGGACGTAAGCTAGAAGAGACTTTGCAAAATCGGTAACTGTCGCAACGACAAGGTTTAGAATTTGTGATCACCATTTCCATGCATTAGATACAACAAGCATCAAATTTTTTGAAGAAAGAGGTTAAGCAGTTACTTTAGAGGCATTTTAGGGAACTCTAGAACTGTAGCTGCAAAATTGTTTCCTCAAAATTTATGACTAATGCACTTAACCACTCAATAGCGACGCTTAATCTTTCTTTTGAACGCGATATATTTTTACGTACATTAATCAGAGAATTATCTGGCACTTTACAGGACGTAGTTGGCTTAGAAGAAGCTTCTGGATTTATTAGCGTAGTTGGTGAAAGGATGGGTAGGCAGCTCAACCAAGATTACAAATCTGCCCTGGAAGTCTCCAACCTTTCTCGTAAGCAGGTAGCTGATGTCTTGGTTGATTTAAAAAGACGAATCCAGGGGGATTTTTATGTCATTGAGCAGAATGATCAAAAAATTGTCTTCGGCAATCGCGTCTGCCCATTTGGTGACAAAGTACTGAACCGCCCTGCCATGTGCATGATGACTTCAAACGTCTTTGGGACGATCGCAGCTAATAATCTGGGATATGCGAAAGTAGAATTGCAAGAGGCCATAGCACAGGGTTCTTCTGGATGTAGAGTTGTTATTTATTTAAAACTTACAGAAGAAGCAGAAGATGCAAAAGGTCGAGAATACTTTAGGGAACTAGAATCGGATAAAAACTTGAGTGCAGATATGTAAAGTAGAGTTGAACCCTGAAATTGGAAGCCCCATGACTCCTGAACAATTTCTTGAACTTGCCAGAGTTTTACCAGAACCTTTACTCCTGGTGAGTGGAAAGGGTCAGTTGTTAGCTACTAATCAACCAGTAGCAGATATGCTGGGGTTACGCCGTCAAGAACTGCGGGGAAGAATGCTCTTTGAACTTGTAACTGAGTCTACTAACGATGTTGTAAAGTACCTGCAAGCCTGTTCAAGTAGCAGGGCAATGGTTGTTGGCTCCTTAACTTTACGAAAAAATGATGGACAAACGTTAATATGTCGTAGTCAAGGAGCCGTTATTCAACCTTGGTCTCCTGAATCTTCAGCTTTAATTCTCTTACGCTTAGAAAATAGAACTTTAGCCAGCAGTAATTTCGTTCTCCTGAACAAGAAAATCGATGAGTTAGCAAAAGAAGTTCAGAGACGTAAACAAGCGGAAGAAGCACTCAATAGAGCAAATCAAGAGCTAGAAATTCGGGTTGAGGAACGTACAACTGCTTTACAAGAAACACTAAACGAACTGCAACTTACTCAAACTCAGCTTATCCAAGCTGAGAAAATGTTTAGTTTAGGACAGATGGTCGCTGGTATTGCCCATGAAATTAATAACCCCGTGAGTTTTATTTATGGGAACCTTCACCACGCCCATCAATACACTCAGGATTTACTGAAATTAGTGCAAATTTATCAACAATTTTGTCCAAATCCTCCTCCAGAAATCCAAGAGCAAATAGAAGAAATAGACTTACATTTTCTGATTCAAGATATAACTAAACTCTTCCAGTCAATGGCAGTAGGAACAGAACGCATTCAGGAAATTGTTAAATCACTACGTAACTTTTCCAGACTTGATGAAGCAGAACTTAAGCAAGTTAATATCCATGAAGGAATTGATAGTACTTTAATGATTTTGGATCATCGCCTGCAAGCTACACATGAGTACCCAGAAATAAAAGTCATTAAAAAATATAGTCAACTGCCAAATGTAACTTGTTTCCCTGGTCAACTCAACCAAGTGTTTATGAATATTCTTGCTAATGCGATCGATGCACTAAAGGCATCGGCGGCTAATGGTCAGGGGTCAGCAGTAAATCTACAAACTAATAACAATCAAACACTTACAAAGAATAATCCTCAAATTGAAATTAAAACTGAGGTAATCGATGAAAAATGGATAGCAGTTAGTATTGCTGATAATGGTTTAGGGATAAATGAACAAGTTCACTCAAAGTTATTTGATCCGTTTTTTACAACTAAAGCTGTGGGCAAAGGTACTGGACTAGGACTATATATAAGCTACCAGATTATAGTTGAAAAGCATAACGGACAAATTAGCTGTTTTTCTGTTCCAGGAAAAGGTGCAGAATTTGTAATTAAGATACCTATTAGCTCCTTCTCATAAAATTTTATTAGTATTTTTGCCAAAAATAAAGAGAACGTTCATTTATTAGTAATAGTTTTATTTCTAGCAATCTTATCTGAGTTGTGACAGCTAAAAGCTCTAACAAACGCCTGTCTGCTAATGAGCAAACAGGCGTGTCTTTAAGTACAAAGTTTGGTTGAGACTTAGTTAAATCTTAGCAGTAGAATCAATTGAGGGTTGAGACTTACTAACCGCATCTAACTTTGGTAAAAGCAGTAAATTTTGTGCTTTTACATTACTGTTGATTGTTGCTTGCAAAATTGGAGTATGGGAGATGGAATTGTTAGCCAATGTAAACAGTGGATTTGACAAAATACCTGCTATGGAAGTGGCAATTAATGTTACCACCAACCCGACCTGCAAAGGTTTCAGTCCAGGCAAATCCCAACGCACTTGTGGATAATTCTTCACCGCGTCGGACATTTCATGGGGTTCTTTAACTACCATCATCTTGACTACGCGAATGTAGTAGTAGATGGAGACGACGCTGGTAACTAAGCCCAGCAAGACTAACCAATAAAGACCTGCTTGCCAACCAGCCCAGAATAAGTAAATCTTGCCGAAAAACCCAGCCAATGGTGGAATACCACCCAAGGAAAGCAGGGAGATACTCAACCCCAGTGTTAGGAGTGGGTCTTTTTGATATAAGCCAGAGTACTCGGCAATCTGGTCGGTTCCCGTCCGTAGTGAAAACAGAATGATGCAGGTAAAGCCGCACAGGTTCATGAACAAGTAAACCAGTAGGTAAAATATCATACTGGCATACCCTGCCTGTGTCCCAGCAATCAAGCCAATCATCACAAACCCAGCTTGGGCAATGGATGAATAAGCTAGCATCCGTTTCATGCTGGTTTGAGCTAGGGCGACTACGTTACCCAAGATCATACTGAGAACGGCCAGAGCAGTGAAGACAAACCTCCACTCGTCAGCAACAAGAGGGAAGGCTGTTGTCAGCAAGCGGATGGCTAGGGCAAACCCAGCTGCTTTGGAACCGACAGATAAAAAGGCGATTACTGGGGTGGGAGCGCCTTCGTAAACGTCTGGTGTCCACTGGTGGAAGGGTGCAGCGGAGATTTTGAAGCCAATACCTGCGATCGCAAAAACCAGAGCAATCACTAAACCTAAAGATTGACCGACTTTAGCTATGGCAATGCCATTAGCGATCGCACTAAGTTCAGTTTGTCCTCCAGATAGTCCATACAGCAGTGATACACCGTACAAAAATATTGCCGTACTGGAAGCCCCAATCAACAAGTATTTCAGCGCCGCTTCATTGGAGCGCGGGTCACGCTTAGTATAACCTGTTAACAAGTAAGATGAAATACTCAGGGTTTCTAGGGAGATGAAAATCATCACCAACTCATTAGCCCCGGATAAAAACATTCCTCCTAATGTAGCACTCAGCAAAATAGCGATGAATTCGCCTAAAGCGGTGCCGCTCTGCTCAACGTAGCGAATTGACATCAGTATAGTCACAATCGCAGACAAGGCGATAATACCGCGAAAGACAATACTCAGGTCGTCACCGTTAAAGCCACCGCTAAAAGAGATGGGATTAGGAGCGTTCCATTGAAAATATAGGGCGATAATTGAAGCAAATAAACCTGCAATCGCTAGATATCCAATCCAGCGTGCAGATGTACGCCCCAAAATCAAATCAACAATCAAAACCCCCAAGAGGGTGAGAATAACAATCCCCTCTGGCAAAATCGTTCCAGCGTTTAGCTGGGATGCAATATTAGCAAAATCCATGAGATGTATAGGTTTTGGCGATTAGACATTCAGGCTAACTCTACGTTCACTCTAGCAAGTTTTCTAATCCCCGGACTAGCTCTTTTAACAAGAGCTTAACAGCTTGGATGCAGATGGCGATTGCACCAATTTCACTGGCTTACCAGCAGCTTTCTCAGTATTTAGGAATTTACCTAACAGCTTTCCTACCTCGTTTTTCAGGTGCGATCATCAGCGAATATCATCAATAATTATGCTGCAACCAGTGCGATAATTAGGTACAAAAAGCTTATAAAATTAATAAGGGCACAGCATTGCTGTGCCCCTACAATATTCATAATTCCTAAGTTTGTTAAAAAGCGACTGGTGGCAGCTTGCCTTGTAGCGACTGAAATTTAGACTGAACACAGTTTGCACAATTACAACCAAGTTGATTAATAATCCGATTGGATGTTTGAGTCAACTTTGGTGCTGCCAGATCAGGAATTTGTTGTGTAGATGCTACCGTTATAATTTGTGTAGCATAAGCAGATTTCAGACTGGATGCGTGTGCTGGATTGACTACCAGCAGCATGAATGCTAGAAGCGCAGGACAGGCAAGTAAAATCAGTTTGGCTATTTTCATAATTTACATAAACATACCTTTGCTGATACAGCATAGCCAATAAATTGCCCACCTTCAACTTTAAGTATTGATATTGCTTAACTATGCCCGAATCCTTGACCCCGCAAAACTTTTGACCAAATAACTAATTCGCCCTGTTCACCGCCTGCGGCCAGTAACTTGCCTTGGGGATGCCAAGCTAGGCTAGAAAATCCTCCTGAGACACCTGTGATAATTTGGGATACTTCCTTGGCTTGGTTCCACAAACACAACCAGCCGTCAGCAGCAGCAGAAGCGAGAAGGAAGCTTTTAGGTGCAAAGGCGATCGCATTGATCACATCCACATGATTTGTTAATACTCGCGCTTCCCAACCTAAGGAATCATCTTCTAGCTTTTCCCAGACCACAATACCTTCAACGCTGGAAGATGCCAGTATTGGCGCACCCACTTTCGTGGTAGCTTCTGACCATGCCAATTGGCGAATTTTACCAGGGAAGCCACGCATTACCCAAGGGTCGGGGTTGTTCCATTCCAAAACGGTGACACTACGATCCATATTGCCAGAAGCCAGGAATTTGCCATCGGGCGACCAAGCCATCGCTAAACTGACAGTAGTCATATCTAAGATGTATGGTTCTTCATCCCAGTTTTGACTATGCCAAATCTTGACTCCTTTATAACCACTAATGGCTAAATATTGTCCGTCAATGCGCCAATCTATACCCAATACTGAAGAGTTGTCGAAATTCAGCGTCACGACAATTTCATGAGTATCTGCATTCCAGACTTGGACGTAACGTCCTAAACTAAAAGCCAGTTGGTTACTGGTGTAATTCCAAGCTAGCTTGTCAACCCATGCAGGGGCATTTTCTAAAGTGGCGATTAATTCAGTATTCTGCCAAATTTTCACCTGTCCATCCTGTCCACCAACGGCTAAAAATTTACCATCTGGCGAAAAGGCCAGACAGTCTACTGATTTCCCGTTACCAGTTTGTAAGGTTGTGAGTTCGCCATCATTCCATAAAACTACTTCCCCGACGGCGGAAGTTGCTGCTAAAGTTTTACCTTGTGGCGACCAAGCGATCGCAGTTACATAATCTGAAAGTGTCCCCGAATAGTGTTGTTCAAATTCCTTAGATTTGCTGATTGTAGAGTTCATAATCTTTGCAAAAAAGTTAGGAGTTAGAAGTTAGGAGTTAGGAGTTTTGAATTTTTAACTTTTAACTCCTAACTCGCTTTTTAAGCTAAACAGGCGATAAAATCTTGCTTGAGTTGGGCTGCATCAAGATTGCGACCGATGAAGACTAGTTCATTTTTGGGAGTTTCACTTGGTTTCCAGGGGCGATCGGGTTTGCCATCAAATATCATATGCACTCCTTGAAACACAAATCGATTATTTTCTCCAGCAATATTTAAAATGCCTTTCATCCGAAAAATATCTGGGCCTTGGGTACGCAGTAACTCGGAAAGCCAAGCGTTTAATTTTTCTCCATCAACTGCACCTGCTTCTACTAAAGCCACAGAAAAGACAGTTTCATCGTGTACGTGGGCATCTTCGCCTAAGAAATCTGGATCAATTTCTAATGCACGGTCTAAATCAAAGGCTTTTACACCTAATAAAGCATCCATTCCTAGTTCAGAATTGCGGGTACGGTAGATTTTTGCGATCGCATTCATCGCCCGAATCCGTTTTTCTAATTCGTCCAACTCTTCTGACACGACTAAATCTGTTTTATTAAGTAAAATTACATCAGCAAAGGCAATCTGTTCTTGAGCTTCGTCTGCATCCCAGTGCTGCCAAATATGCTTGGCATCTACAACTGTCACTACCGCATCTAGAGACAGTTGGCTTTGCAAATCTTCATCTACAAAAAATGTCTGAATCACTGGTGCTGGATCGGCTAATCCAGTCGTTTCAATTACTAAATGGTCAAATTTATCGCGCCGCTTCATCAAGTTGCCAATGATCCGAATTAAATCGCCGCGCACTGTACAACAGATACAGCCATTGTTCATTTCAAAAATTTCTTCATCTGCATCGATAATCAATTGATTATCAATACCCACTTCCCCAAATTCATTGACAATCACAGCAACTTTTTTGCCGTGTTCGTAGGTGAGGATGTGATTTAGTAGAGTCGTTTTACCTGCTCCCAAATAGCCTGTAAGAACAGTAACGGGAACTGAATTGTTGATTACGTCAGCCACCATACTCTAAATTCCTCTTGTCTCACCTTGTGGATAATCATTATCACATATCATAAATCTTTTTAGATTTTTGTGCTAACTTGCTATTATTTTGGGTTTCAGCAAAATCATCACATAATTTAATCTAAAAACATTTTATTTTTATGCATCTGTAATAAGTCATAAATATTCACATATTGGGTAGCCTGACAGGAATATTGCATACAAGCAAAACTACTACTTTGGAGAACTCTTAGAGTAGCCACATAAACTTCTACAGACTTATCGAAAGTCGCAGGTAGTGGCTTGACAATGCCACATTCAGCTATGCTGTTTGTTCTTTGCAATTTCTATAAAAGATAAAAGTTGCAAAACTAATAAAGGCAATAGCTATAAATATCTGAGAATATGTCCCATTACTACGGTTATTCAAATTAACTCCAGGGATGATAGTCCAGTAACTATCGGCAATCGCAACTCCTTGCTTCTCTAACCACGTTCTCACTTCTCCTTCTCCACCCTCAGTCACAAATCCACTCACCGTTACTGTTTCACTTTTTGGATCTTTGTGAATATACTCTTCAATATCACCCTTCTCTAATGAAATAATCAAATGAACCGGGGTGTTCGACTGAGAATTCTCTCTCAATGCAATATAGACTCTGGGTATTCTATTGCCCTTTTGTGTTACTAACGCATTGGGATCTGGATAGCCTGAAATATTGGCATAAAAACTGTGTTCAGCAATTTTGCCGGAAGTTAGTTGAGCAATGCTAATTGTACCGATATCTTTACAGAATGATTGCGTTAATGTAATATTTAACATAATCAACCCGATAATTAAAATAATTAACGGCATGAGGGCATTTTTTAGAAGTCGGTTACTTGTCAAATCATCAATTACATTCCACTTAGCAGAAAATTCTTTATCTGGATTTTGACTTTGAACTCGATTGCGTAAATAAGTCCCTAACAATATAACTGGAAGATTAAGGCTCATTAAATTTATAGCTTCCCACTGTTTACCAAACAGACTCATCTGCATTTCTCCCAAAAATTTAACTGGGCCAGTATAGTGAAAGTCCCAATATATTGTCAGTGCAAGATACGCACAATACGCTAGAGATAAATATTTGAATTTCTGATTGTTACTCATGTTTAAAATTTTGATTTCCGCTCATTTTTTAACCTAAAAAAGATTAAATTGAGATCCGTACTCAAACGGAAATAGGGGCAGATATAGCAGTGCAATGTAGCGATCGCTAATTTCACACCATTTACTACATCACCCTGTAAAATTCAAAGCCTCTCTCCTTTTAAGAGAGAGGTCAGAGTATATTGCATACAAACGAGAAGCGCTATGTGATAATAATGAGCGCAAACAATAAAATTATACTTTGAGGGATAAGTGAGGATTTAATTTTCTGAGGATAACAAAAAATCTTGAACTGCTTCTAAAACAACTGCTGGGTATTCTTCATGAAGTCCCAGAGAACCAGGAATAACAACGCTTCTCACTCCTGGTAAGGCTACCAAAGCATTCATTTCTTCTCGTGATTTGGGAGGGCTGGATTCCCCAATTACTACCATGAGCGGTACGGTTAAAGACTGCACAAGTTCCAAAAAAGCAGATTGTTCGTGTACAGCATCGAGATTACCAGTTACAAAGGCAGCAGATGCAAATCGCGCTCCTGGTTGTTGAGTCGTGTGCCACTTTTTCTCAATGAAACTGGGTGTAATTTTAGCCGCGTCAGTAAAGACATGACGGCGGTACATAAAACTTAAGAAAGATTGAGTAGTGTTGAGTTTGTAGAGAGCTTGACCAAGTATAGGCGATCGCACCAATTCTCTCACCATACCAGCTATTTGCTGACTTGCTCCCATTGTCGGCAAAGGCCCACGCCAAGTAGGAGCTAACAACACAATCCGTGAAAAAGCAGCCTGCTGTTTGACAGCTAATTGTAAAACATAACTAGCAGCATGACCAGCCGCTACCACAGTAATAGGAGTATTAAAAACAGCTTTGACAAAATCTTCCAGAAATTGCTGATATATTTCCGGTCGGTAATTCAAACTAGGGCGAGAAGATTCACCAAATCCAGGCCAGTCTACGGCTACAAGTTGAAAATTGGGAGCTAGTAACCTGGCAAGTTCGCCCATTTCCAAACGCGTCGAAACACTGCTGAAAGCTGGTAGTAGCAATAGCGGTGAACCTTTACCGAGGGTTTCATAAACAACGCGCAATTGCTGGTTTTCCCAATTCCAGAGATATTCTTCAACTACTCCACCAAAGCCAGTAGCAGCAGAGGTAGATAATAAATTTGTTGACATTAGATTAAATTTTGGTAGTTGTACCTTATTTGTCATTTGTCATTTGTCCTTTACTAATGACCAATGACCAATGACTAATGACTAATTTTAGATTCCAACGCTTTTTTTTGCATGGTTTTGAAAATGTTGTAAAATCCATTAGCGCGGGAAGGTGTCAGGCTAACATTTAAACCTGTTTCTTGAATAAAATCTGGGGTAAGTTGGACAATCTCACTTGGTGTTAATCCATGTAATCCTTCAACCAAAAGCCCTACTAATCCTTTGGTTAATTGGGAATCGGAATCGCCCTGAAACACAACCTTATCGTCATCCAAAGCTGCGGTGATATAAACTTGAGACACGCAACCAGGAACTTTATTTTCGGGTAATTTATCAGCTTCTGGGAACTCATTAAGCTTCTGAGCATACCAGATTAGCTGTTCGTAGCGTCGCTTCGGTTCGGAAGCGCGTTGAAAGCGCTGGACAATTTTAGCGAGCGCAGGTGGCAAAGAATCTAGAGTTGAGGACATAACAGAAGCTGCAAACGATCGGTCTTACCTTGAGTGTAAATTATCTGGAGAGGGATGCCTACGGCGGGCTGCGCCTACGCGCCTCCCCTTTACTAAGGCATATCAGCTAGCTATAATATGTTAAATCTAGACAATTAGTGCGATCGCATTCGTATCAACCAGATTTTTTTTTCTGTCTAAATTACAAAAACTTAATTTTTTATAAGTAAAAAATATAATTACTTGGTAGCGAATTCTTTGCATACCTCTACGCCCCTAGAGCGTTTAAATTTAACCCTCAATTCTCCACGATTTAGCAATGCGATGCTTACGGCGGCCTGCGCCTACGCACTTATAAAATTAGCTGCAATTAGCCTTCAACTAAGCAGCTAGGTAATAATTAAAAATTAAAAATCAAAAAAAATTCTGATTTTTAATTTTTAATTTCTCTCCCTTAAGGATTAATTCGTAGTTTGTGCAGCTAACATCTGCTTCAGCTTTTCTAATTCCGAAGCCCAACGAGGATCTGGACGAATAGCGTCTGAATCGGTAGTCGTGGTGCTTTCACGAGAACCACCGCCACCGCTACCGCCACCGCCACGACGAGGCTTCTTAGAGCCTTTCTCGCGACGGCTACCTTCTTTGTTAGGGGTAGGAGTGGGGGTGCTACTAGCAAGATTAACTGCTTTAGGAGCTTGCTCCTCGCCCTCATCACCCTTTGTTCTAGGTAATGCCTTCTCTAGCTTAATGGCAGTGTCTTTGAACATCTGACCATTATACTTTTCAATGATTTCGTCAGCTTGTTCGTCGTTATTGACCGTAAGAAAACCGAAACCACGGCATTTGCCAGTTTTGCGGTCTTTAATTAATTTAGTAGTTACAGCATCACCTTCTGCTGCAAAAACTGCTTGCAGATCTTGACGATCTATTTCTTCTTTAGGCAAATTACCTATATATAGGCGAACGGACATGAACTATACCTCCAGAGTTGAATGAACATGGCAAGGCAAGAAAACAATTACTTGGCTTTGGCTTTTAAATAGATGCTATTAACCAAGACTGCCATCAACCAATTTTTTTGCTCGAAACTGTCAACCTTTACAACAATACAGTTTTTCGTCGGGATCAAGCTTGTTTAATCCAAAGGCTCACACTATGGTGAGCTAATAACACCTTAATTCTAAGAATTGTAAATTTAATAGCCTATTGCCTGCTAAAGTACACGCTTTCTTACATGCCCTTTTTCGCAGAATCAAATACCATTCCTTACATTACCACGGTATTTTCTACGTAGCTAGTTAAGCGCATACATTTCCGACGTTAGTAATATTTCATCGTAACATAAAACATATTTTTTTAGTCAAGGGAGCATATTTAGAAACAAAAACCAGCCAGTGGCTGGTTTATTTGCTGCTGTGTTGGGAGGATAAAAGGTATGAAGTGGGGGAAAAAGCATCCGAATTCAGAACTAAGCGGTGATGCTGAGTTACGTCGGTTGCTCTGGTTTGTGTAAATAAATGTAACACTTTGAAAGAAAAACTGCAACATTTGTTTACATTCCGATTTTTCTTTTGTTTTTTGTCCTTTGCTAACGACCAATGACCAATGACTAACCAGTAAGAAAAACGTATGCGCCCCAAGCTTGTGCTGCAACTGCCAAAAAAATAGACCAAATCGGATGAGGGCTATGAATGGTTTTACCACTTTGAGTTTCCAGGGTTTGGATATCGATCCAAGGTGTTGCTCCTCGTCGGAACCAACCTGTGACGATAATTTGCCGACCGATCAAATCCTGGTGATTGACTGACTGTCCTAGCCAAGAAATGTGGTGTAACTTCACCAAGCCCGCACTGGATTCGAGGATTAAATCTTGCGCTAGGGAGTTGCTAGTGCCTTGACGACCTAATAGTTTGCCTACAATCCGCACGCTGATGCTGTCAATGGGTAAGGCAGAAGGGTCAGATAACAGGTTGGGTAGGCAGTCGTCAGTTTGCACGGTGGCAGGTTTAATATCGGGGAAGAAAGAATTAATCCGCATCACTGTACCGATGCTAAAGCCAATCAGAAGGCAGCCTGTAATGAAAGACCAATCTTCATATATCCACTTTAGATTTAAAAACTTGAGTGTGAATGCTAGTTGCCAGGTTAGCCAGACCAAAGCTGCAAACACAACCCCTAGAGGAATTCCCAACCAGGGAGCGATTTGTAATAAGAAAGACTGACGCTTAACCTTTGATGGAACGCTTGCAAAATGTAATTCGGTGTCTAGATGCCAGTGACGGGCTATTTGGCAGAGGCGTTCGATGCGATCGCCCATCAAAGGATGGCTATTATTAATCGTAAACCATCGGCAATAGGGATTGGCATTATCCCACTTTAAAAAGGATTCAAAAGATAAATTACTGGCAATAGTGCCCAAAGATAAGCTCTGTTGGTGACTGACTGGTGTCAGGAGATTTAAGCTTTCTAATTGCCAACTGGTGTGTTCTTGTTTTTGGATATCAGCTGCAATTCCAATAGCAATTTTGAGTAAAGCGCGAATCAGGGCATTGGGATTACCAGTAATTTCAGCAGCGACGCGATCGCTATAATAAAGCCGCAACCGCGACAACCACAATGCAGTCCCAGTCAGCAAACACCAAATTCCATAAACGAGACTAGCCAGAATTGTCAGCGGCCAGCGCCAAATTCCTGATATTTTGTTACCCAACTCCGACACTTGCTGATATAGCTTATAAGTTGGTAGTGTCACCAGTAGCAACAAAGACATCACAGCAAAATCCCAGTGAGCAACATGCCCTAGCTGCGTGGCGTAGATAGAGGCGATTTCATCATCTGCCAGTTGCTCTAATAGCCCCTGACTCACAACAATCCTGGCATTACGTGGTAAACTACCATAGGTCAGGATAATTGGTGCAGCCATTGGTAAAATCCGCAGTTTAGGTAACGGCCAGTGCCGCTGTTGGCAACAACGTTGTAGCACCCGAACTGCTTCACGGCTATGGGCATTCAATACATCTTTAGAAAATTCTCGCTGACCATACAAGTTCGTCAGTAGCAGATCCAGCAACCAAGGTGATACTCCGATCAAAATCACCAATACTATTAGCAACAATTGAGTAGGGTCGCGGTATAAAAGCTGCACTGGCTCCAAATAGGGAAGTTTGACTAAAGTCTGGTTGATCAATCCCAGTGCTAACTTGAGCATTTCCCGCATCACCCAAAACAGGGCGATGAATGTTCCTGCTGACAGCAGCCGCAAAGGTATTAATTTCGGTTTACGTAGGGGTTGCCATGCTTTGGCACGTTGTGCTTGCCGCCAATAAATAACGCCGAATAATTTGGCTTGGGTGCGGGTAACAGACCCCATGAAGCCGCTTAGGGGCGCAGCAGGTGGTGATGGTGTTGCTACTGTAGCTTTGAGTCTACCTAGTGGCACCATCGCCGGGGTGTCGTCGCTCTTGGTTTCTATTACTTGATCTTTTGGCTTTTCCTCTAATGTAGGAGTCACCGGGGGAGTAACTGCGGGAGAATCTGGGGTTGAATTCTCAAAAGCAACAAATCCAGTTTCGACATTTTTTGATTCTTGATCAGGTTTTTTACGTTTTGTCAGGTGTTCGAGAGCGCGTGTTGCCCACTCTTGAACTTGCGGATTGTTACTCTCAATGAGATTCTGGGAAATAGCGATCGCTTTGGAGGCTTCGCCAGTGCGAGCATAAGCCATCACTAAACCAACCTGGGCTTGTAAGCTAGCAGTCGCATTGCTTTGGCTGCTAGCAATCGGTTCTAGTTGAGCGATCGCTGTTTGGTAATTTCCCTGCTTGAGGGCAACTAAACCAGCCTCCAAAGACGATTTGGCATGTGAAGGCATACAAATTCTGGCACTCCAATCTCTTCTAGGTGATCCACGTTTGTGCAAAAGCGCGAACCTCGGATGCCGTGGAACTCAACCGCGCCCAGTTAGAGCCACATCAAGTGAATTATTCCTCCACTGGTTGTTGACTAGAAAATACTGGGGCAATCGCGCTTAATTTTAACTCTGGATGGTCGCCCAATAACTGTTGACAATTCCATTCATTGCGGAATAGCAACACTGGGCGTCCCATACTGTCTTTAACTGTAGTGGTATTGAATATCCGTCCCACCTGTTCTAATGCTTCCCAACCACCTTCAACCCAACGGGCTACACTGTAGGGCAATAACTCTAATATGGTTTCTACGCCATATTCATTTTGTAAGCGAAACTGCACTACCTCGAATTGCAACTGACCCACCGCCGCCAAAATTGGATCGCGCTTGGCTTCATCAGTTGAATACATAATTTGCACAGCACCTTCTTCTCGCAATTCTGCAACACCTTTTTGGAATTGTTTAGACTTCGAGGGGTTGGGATTTCTCAGAGACGCAAACAGTTCCGGCGAAAAATACGGAATCCCCTCATATTCGAGCTTTTGTCCCGTGTAAATTGTATCCCCGATCGCAAAAACACCAGGATTGTTTAAACCGATCACATCGCCAGGGTAAGCCACATCAATCGATTCTCGCTCTTGGGCAAAAAGTTTTTGCGGGCGAGACAGACGGATGAGTTTACCAATGCGGGCGTGATTCACCATCATATCTTTTTCAAACTTACCAGTGCAGACCCGGATAAATGCAACGCGATCGCGGTGCTTCGGGTCCATGTTCGCTTGCAGTTTGAAGACAAACCCCGAAAACTCTGGGTATGTAGGGGGAACTTCGCCAACACTGCTGTAGTGAGAACCGGGTTTTAGGGCATAGTCGAGGAAGTACTTGAGGAATAACTCTACCCCAAAGTTGGTCATAGCGCTACCAAAGAACACAGGCGTCATTTTACCGAGGTGTACCAACTGCAAATCTAGCTCTGGCCCAACTCCTTCTAACAGTTCTAAATCATTCTTCAGTTGGTAGTAAAGGTCTTGTTCTAGCTGCTCTTCTATTCTCGGATCGCCTAATTCCACTGTTGTATCGCGGGCTTCTCGGCTACCGTGGGCGCTGCGTTCAAACAGGTGAATTTGTTGCATATGTCGGTCAAAAACACCTTTAAAGCGATCGCCCATCCCAATTGGCCAGTTTACCGCATAGGTTTGCAATCCCAATTCTTGCTCAATTTCATCCAACAGTTCCAGAGGTTCCCTACCTGGGCGATCAAGTTTGTTGATAAATGTAAAAATCGGAATCCCCCGCAACTTACACACTTCAAACAATTTGCGCGTTTGGGGTTCCAAACCTTTTGCCGCATCAATCAACATCACAGCATTATCGGCGGCGGCGAGGGTGCGATAAGTATCTTCACTGAAGTCTTGGTGTCCTGGAGTATCCAATAAATTTATTTGACAGTCCCGGTATTCAAATTGCAACACTGTGGAGGTAATGGAAATACCCCGTTGTTGCTCCATAGCCATCCAGTCCGAGGTAGCTTTGCGCTGTGCCCGTCGCGCTTTGACCGCCCCAGCTTCGTGAATTGCACCTCCGTATAGCAGTAGCTTTTCTGTTAGTGTAGTTTTACCTGCATCAGGGTGAGATATAATCGCAAAGTTGCGGCGAAGTTCAACCGCTTGAAGAAGTTCAGACTGAAGTTCAGTAGACATAAGTGTATTTGTTTGTTAATTAGCTTAATTTTTTTTGACTCTGGCAAGTCTTTTAATCTTAAGACAACGATGCTCGTGATAGGGTCGTAATATAATCAACAATCTGACTAAATAGGAGAAAGCAATGTACAACACAGACAAGCGAAAGCTTCTATCTGCCTTGTCTCATGGAGCAATTTTTTTTAGTACAACGTTGGTATCTGTAGGTATACCTATCGCCATACTGTTTGTATCTGACGATCCTGTTGTTAAAGAAAACGCCAAAGAATCCATCAATTTCCACTTTAATGTCTGGCTTTATGGAGGAATTCTGGGAGCGCTGTTTTTTCTATTCGGTTGGTTAGTCTTACCTCTATTATTGCTGGGACCACTAGCCGGTTTGGGATATCTATTGCATTGGGGATTAACAATTTGGGCACTCATCGGAGTTTTCAACAATCCTGATATACCCTTCCGTTATCCCTACATTTTCCGAGTTTTTTAGCAGAAATTATGGTATTCGGTAATTAAAAATTACCAACTTCAGAAAAATGTTTTCCCCATTAGCCAATTTCTGTAATTGATTTAGTGGAATTTGCTATCTATGTTGTTTTTTTTCTAGTCCGTCGGATAGATGCAACCAAGCTGTAAAATACAAAATTGCCCCACAGCTTGATTAAGAGTAGGGCAAAGGACAGTTAAGCACTGTTTGTAGTCTGTCTGACGGCAGGAAAGTTTTAACCTGCTTTTGTGACGCTTTGTTTTGTGTCCATTTGCGTTGTTTTTTGTTATAAAATTTTATGTTTCCTATACATCGCCCCCGTCGTCTGCGTACTCATCCCCAACTGCGCCGGATGGTTCGTGAAACTGTTTTGACAACAAGCGATTTAATTTACCCACTATTTGCCGTACCAGGTGAGGGAATCGCTAATGAGGTGAAATCAATGCCTGGAGTCTACCAACTTTCGGTAGATAAAATTGTCGAAGAGGCAAAAGAAGTTTATCACTTAGGAATTCCTTCGATTATTCTATTTGGTATTCCGGCTGATAAAGATGTGGATGCCACTGGCGCTTGGCATGATTGCGGTATCGTTCAAAAAGCGGCGACTGCGGTAAAAGCAGCAGTGCCAGATTTGATTGTAATTGCTGATACTTGTTTATGTGAGTATACTAGCCACGGTCATTGTGGTTATCTGCAAGTTGGTGATTTAACAGGACGAGTTTTAAATGACCCAACTCTGGAATTGTTGAAAAAAACAGCGGTTTCTCAAGCGAAAGCCGGTGCTGATATCATCGCGCCTTCGGGAATGATGGATGGCTTTGTCCAAGCAATTCGTGTAGGTTTGGATGAAGCTGGATTTCAAGACACGCCGATTATGTCTTATGCTGCTAAGTATGCTTCGGGTTATTATGGGCCATTTCGGGATGCAGCAGACTCGACACCGCAATTTGGGGACAGAAGAACTTATCAAATGGACCCAGGTAATGCCCGCGAAGCCCTTAAAGAAATTGAACTGGATATTGCTGAAGGTGCTGATATGCTTATGGTTAAGCCAGCCTTGGCATACATGGACATAATCTGGCGGGTGAAGGAAGCTAGTAACTTACCAGTTGCAGCTTACAATGTTTCTGGTGAGTATGCGATGGTGAAAGCTGCGGCTCTGAATGGTTGGATTGATGAGGAGCGGGTGGTTATGGAAACTTTAACTGGGTTTAAACGGGCTGGCGCAGACTTGATTTTGACTTATCATGCCAAAGATGCGGCGCGATGGTTAAAGTAAGCTAGGCTTATTAAATAATAATTTAGTGTAAAGTCTCACGCAGGCAGAAGTCTAAGCGCCGACTTCCGGCGCTTAGACTTCTGTGGATGCAAACCTATCCAAATTGACTCTACAACTCACAAATCAAAATCTCACCTTCACTTTAGCCTTGGGTAAATCTTTTCCTCTTCTTGGTAAGGAGAGGGATGTCCGTTAGGACTCTTTAAGGTTTTTCAAGATTTTTGTAGGACTTACGCAAAAACTCTCTGAAACTCTTATTTCTCTGTGCCCTCTGCGTACTCTGTGGTTCGATTTTCCATTATCTGTGCGTAAGTCCTGTTTTGGATAATTCAATGACTTGTGTGTACACTGTAGTCTCCTAGTAGGGGAGGGGCTGCTCTTGAGAGGTCATGCAGGAATCACAACTAATTTACCGGAGATGATATTAGTTGTCTGCCAATAGAGCAACAATTAGGGTTATGAAGTAGAAAAAGAGTGCGTAGATGCGTAGTGGCTTGTCGTAAGATATCGCACTCTTTTTGGTTATCAACGCCAAGTTATAAAATATTGTTGGAGGGTTGCGAAAGCTTAAGCTTGCTTTCGTAGTCTTTCTAGGTTCTGTTGATGCAACTCTGGGAAGTTTTCTAAATCATCTATTGACTGTGGTGCAGGAAAGATTACAGCGTCTTCACAGGTGAATCGATCTAAATAAGTTTGAAAAGCTTGATCATCTTCTCTGTGGTCAAGAATATATTGACGCAATTGGGCACGGGGCATTGTCATAAAATCTAGCTTACTCATACATATCTCCATTTCCCGTCTAGGTAAATTATAATTTCATTTTCTTCACCAGCAAGAATTACAATGTTTTTTGTTCGTTCATCGATTCGCACTAAAAACACAGGTAAATATATTTTAGTAGCTCAAAAACTTAAGATAAACAACGTTTTCAATTGTTCTACAGTAGGCATATTTAAATTATTGCTACAACAGATTTTTTACTCTAGTGTGACTTCAGTTAAGTTGGTATCTTTCAAATGGAAAATTTTTTCAAATACATTTTATACATTTATTCTAAGTTTTATTACATAAAAAAACTTAGCCGCATTTGCCAGACGATAAGGCGATCGCTCATAAAACCTCTAAAATCTAAATTATTAAATAGCTTTGATATAGTTATGGCAATTACTCGCTCTGTACTAGGGGCGGTTCATGCAAACAAACAATCTCTAACTAGTGCGATCGCTCACGGTATTTGCGACAGCAGCACGATAAAATTCTAAAACCATAATCGTACTAAAAGGTCTAAATGGCAGAAACATTATTCTTCAACGCCTTACGGGAAGCCATTGATGAAGAAATGGCGCGTGACTCCAGCGTATTCGTTCTCGGTGAAGATGTCGGACACTACGGCGGTTCCTACAAAGTTACCAAAGACCTGTACCAAAAATATGGCGAACTCCGCATTCTAGACACGCCAATTGCCGAAAACAGCTTTACTGGAATGGCAGTGGGAGCAGCGATGACTGGGTTGCGTCCCATAATCGAAGGCATGAATATGGGCTTTTTACTGCTCGCCTTCAACCAAATATCCAATAACGCTGGGATGCTGCGCTATACTTCTGGCGGTAATTTTAAAATTCCGATGGTAATTCGCGGTCCTGGGGGTGTCGGACGGCAGCTAGGTGCAGAACATTCCCAGCGACTAGAAACTTACTTCCAGGCTGTACCAGGGTTGAAGATTGTTGCTTGCTCCACACCAAGAAACGCTAAAGGACTACTAAAATCTGCTATCCGTGATGATAACCCGGTGTTATTCTTTGAACACGTTCTACTTTACAACTTGAAAGAAGATTTACCAGAAGAAGAATATTTACTACCCCTAGATAAAGCAGAAGTTGTGCGCCCAGGAAAAGATGTCACAATTATCACTTATTCCCGGATGCGCCATCATGTGCTGCAAGCGGTAAAAACACTTGATAAACAAGGTTACGATCCAGAAGTTATTGATTTAATCTCCCTCAAACCATTAGATTTTGATACTATTGGTGCATCAGTACGTAAAACCCATAAAGTTATTGTGGTGGAAGAATCCATGCGAACTGCGGGTATTGGAGCAGAAGTCATCGCCTCAATAAATGATCGCTTATTTGATGAATTAGATGCGCCAGTACTACGACTTTCTTCCCAAGATATCCCCACGCCTTACAACGGCAATCTGGAACGACTAACAATCATCCAACCAGAGCAAATAGTGGAAGCTGTGGAAAAAATGGTAGCTTTGCGAGTCTAAAAATTGGGGACTGGGCACTAGGGATAAGGAGAATAATTCATGACGGTAGTTGCTCCACTTAGGGAAACTTCTACAGCCCTTCTCAAGACAGGAGACGCTGTTCGCGTTTGGGCATCCTACGGCAGGCGCTAGCCTCTCACGAATGGAAGAAGACCGCACTGCCTCTCCAATGCCCAATCCCTGATCCCCGGTATCCGATATTTACTCATAACTCCATAAAAGAGCGCTATTATAGCCTTTGTCAGTTGCGAGTTATGGTATGCAAAGACAGCGATCGCTATTAATCTTGATTTTAGTCTTGGTAATTGCCGCCATTGCGGTGATTACCACAATTTCGATTCCCTTAGGACTGGACTTGCGCGGAGGCTCACAGCTCACAATTCAAGTGAAAACAACACCGGAGATAAAGCAAATCACCGAACGCGAATTGGAAGCCGTGAAAAAAGTAGTTGAAGGTCGCATTAACGGTCTTGGCGTTTCTGAACCAGTGGTGCAAACTGTAGGAAACAACCAAATTTTAGTACAGTTACCGGGAGTGAGCGATCCACAGCAAGCTGAACGGGTTCTAGGAGGTACAGCGCAGTTAGAATTTCGCACGCAAAAGCCTGGTACAGAAACCCAACTGTTTGCTTTCCAAAGATCACGAGCTGAATTAAAAGTAAAGCAACAAGATTTGAGAAAGAGTAACGATCAGGCAGCAATTGTCAAAAATCAGCAAGATTTGCAAAAAAATAATCAAGCGATCACCGAATTGTTTGAAAGCACAAACCCCCCACTCACAGGGAAATTCCTCAAAAATGCAGCCGGTGAACCCACTCAAGGCAACAATTGGAATGTTGCCATTCGCTTCGACCAAAAGGGTGGTGAACTGTTTGCCGAATTGACGAAAAAACTTGCCGGTACAGGACGCAGCATTGGCATTTTTCTAGACAATGAACTGATCAGCGCTCCGACTGTAGGACCAGAATTTGCTGCTAGTGGTATTAGTGGTGGTGCTGCTGTGATTACAGGTAGGTTTACCGCACAAGAAGCTAACAACTTAGGTGTGCAGCTACGGGGAGGTGCTTTACCCGTACCAGTGCAAATCGTCGAAAACCGCACTGTTGGAGCAACTTTAGGTAAAGATAGTATTCAACGCAGTATTTACGCTGGTAGTGGCGGATTGCTGTTAGTATTGATTTTCATGTTAGTTTACTACCGACTACCAGGCTTAATTGCCGACTTTGCTTTGATTATCTATGCGCTATTGACCTATGCCACCTTCGCTTTGCTAGGCGTTACATTAACTCTCCCCGGTATTGCTGGGTTTATCCTCAGTATCGGCATGGCAGTTGATGCTAACGTATTGATTTTTGAGCGCACCCGTGAAGAACTACGCGCTGGTAAAACTTTGTATCGTTCTGTAGAGGCAGGATTCTACCGAGCTTGGTCTAGCATTTTAGACAGTCATGTCACATCATTAATTTCTTGTGCAGCACTGTTTTTCTTAGGAGCAGGTTTAGTTAAAGGCTTTGCTTTGACATTGGCGCTAGGGTTAGGAGTGAATTTGTTTACTGCCATTACTTGTAGTCGCACACTGCTATTCCTATCATTGCAATTTCCCAACTTGCGTAAGCCAGAGTTGTTTTGTCCCAATCTCTCAACGTCAATTAAGTCTGGTGCAGAGGTGCAGTCATGAAATTGAGTGTCGTCAAACAGCGGGGACTTTGGTGGGCAATTTCTGCCACCTTAATAATCATTAGCATCGTGGCAATGGTGATTTCTTGGCAACAACTAGGCGCACCGCTACGTCCCAGTTTAGATTTTGTTGGTGGTACGCGACTACAATTTGAACGCGATTGTACACAACCAAACAACTGCACTCAACCAATTGAAACCTCTGACGTGAGGGAAGTAGTTGACGCTCAGAAGCTAAATAATAGTAGCATCCAAGTTGTTGGTAAAAACCAACAGGGAATATCTATTCGTACAAAGACATTAGATGTTGAGCAACGCACTCAGTTGCAAACAGCTTTGAGTCAAAAACTTGGAGCCTTTGACCCGAAAGCCACCCAAATTGACACCGTTGGTCCGACACTTGGTCGTCAACTATTTTCTCAAGGGTTATTAGCTCTAGTTGTCTCCTTCGCTGCGATCGTTATTTATTTGAGTGTACGGTTCCAGCTGGACTATGCTGTAATCGCAATTATTGCCTTGTTCCATGATGTTTTGATTACGCTGGGTGTTTTCTCCATCTTGGGATTAGTAGCAGGTATTGAAGTTGATAGCCTTTTCGTCGTTGCTATTTTGACTATTACTGGTTTCTCGGTAACAGATACCGTGGTCATTTACGATCGCATTCGGGAAATACTGAAACTACATCCTAACGATCGCATTGACAAAGTTGTCGATGATGCAATCAATCAAACTTTAACGCGATCAATTAATACCACGTTTACTGTTTTACTAACATTATTTTCCCTATTCCTATTTGGCGGCGAAACCCTGAGAAACTTTTCTCTGGCTTTGATTATTGGCTTCACCATGGGCGCTTATTCAAGTATTTTCATTGCTGGTTCTCTTTTAGCTTGGTGGCGAGAGCGCAAAAGTCAATCCCAGGTGGGAAATACCGCTGAACCGATTGATACATCTGCCAGTTCCCAGGATAGTTAAACTTGTGTGTATTTCACAATTGAGTTAAAGCATTTTGAATTGCTTATCTATGCTTTGCAATTTTATCCCCCTATGGATCAACCGGAAGAACCATTAACTACTGCCCCAGACTTTGAGAAATCTGACCCATTGTTTGCTCAACAAGTCCAAAGGTTACATCAGCTGACAGTATATGGCAGGTGGCTATTTGTCGCCTGTTTGTGGCTCACTATTGCGCCTGTTTCCTTGTGGGGTCTACGTGCAGAAATTTCTCTGTGGCAACAATATTTTACCTGGGTAGCAGTGAGATATGGACTCTTCTACCATCCACTGTCTACCTTGGGTTTAGCCTTTTGTATCGGGATGACCGCTGCTGTTTTAGTTTGGCAAAGCCGAAATATCTTACTCGGACTACCACAGCAGGAAAGACAACGTTTAGAAAAACAAGTTTATCTGATACGTCAACAGGGAGCAACTCATCCTCTGTGGAAGTGGGTTTGTCATTAATTTTTCTTTCTCGTTGACATATACACATACACGTACAGCAATTTCTAGCAAAATATGAATTAACCATACAAAGATATTGCCAAAAGTGGATGCCATACATGAATAAGTCTCAGATTCAATTTAGCGAACATATCCGCTACGCTGGAGGCGAACGCAAATTTGAAATTGACCTTTACCAACTCCAAGAACTGTTAAACGTTTCAGCTTTTTGGGCAAAAGGTCGCAGTATTGATGATTTAGGCATAGCTATTGCCAATAGTGAGCCAGTAATTTCCGTCAGCGATCGCGATCAACTCATTGGCTTTGCGAGGGCAACATCTGATGGTATATATCGCGCCACGATTTGGGATGTTGTCATTCATCCAGAATATCAAAGTAGTGGGCTGGGAAGCAATTTAGTGAAAACCGTTTTGAGTCATCCTCGCATGAGGTGGGTTGAGCGCGTTTACCTGATGACTACTTACCAGCAGGGTTTCTACGAAAAGATTGGTTTTCAACCCAACACCACCACTACGATGGTGTTACACAACCTAGCTAACCTTGCTCTGGTTCCTGCTACAGAAGATCAGCTTCAGTAATTACTACGGGGATAGAGATTTGTAGTCTGGTAAGCTGCTGAGGTAGTTCCTTTGCAATGGTCGAGGGCAAGATTTCCAGCTTTCCTCCCATAACTTCCATTAAAGTCTGATTGATTAATAGCCTCATTCCTGGAGAAAGAGCAGTCTTATTTTGGTCAATCTGGGTCGGCTGGTCTTCAGATTTAATCAAATCAATCGGCTCGCTCCAAGGTATGGCATGGGTTGGTACATCCAGCCAAATGTTTACAAAATTATTTGTAGGTAGGGTGCTGCTGGAAATACAGATGCTGCCTTCCTCCATTTGAGTAATGGCAGTGTCTATTAAACTTATCAATATTTGGCGGAGCCAGAGGTAATCTGCCAAAACATAAATTTCTGGATCGGCGGGTAACAATTGCAAGGGAAAATTGCGATTTGCCGCCAGTATATAAGTTAAGTTATGAACCTCCTGTAAAATTTGGGCTAACGGTCTGGGCTGAATATCTAATTTATTGGTACCATGTTCAGTTCTGGCAACGCTGAGAATTTCATCCATCAGCTTGAGCAGCTTCAACGTTCGCTCTTGAGCTTGGGCAATAAATTCTCGTTCTTCAGCTGGATCTTCACACAAATCTGACAAAATTAACTGATGCAAGCCAATCAGACCATTAAGGGGCGATCGCAATTCATGGCTAGTCCGTGCCAAAAAACCAGCCTTAAACTGGCTCATTTCCCTTGCCATTTGGTATGCCAGCTGCGTTTGCTGTAGCTGTTGCGATATTGGTAGCATATCCTCTTGAACTAATGGCGCTACTGGGGATGAGCTAGATGAAACCTTTGACGATGCCTGCGGCGGGCGTAGCCATCGCACAAAGAACTGACGGAAAACCATACCTAGTGCTATTCCTGCTCCTAGATATATCCAGTTGCTCCAATTCATAATCTGGCAATTATTAACTTGTTAATTAACCACAACAGCGCAAACTAAAGTTCCAAATTTCTCTATTGTTAAAATCAGGAAAACAATATTATAGCTACTTATATCTAGTTATCACTTGATAAATCTAACTTGATCGCACCTTGCCGCAAAATTTGCCAATTTATCCCTGTCCATTTAGCAACGGTAGAAGGTACACCCAGCCCTGGTATTTCACCCTGGTATTCTGTTGTTGCTAAAGTCAGAACCTTGGGAAACTGAACCTCAATTTCTGCCATCGTTTGCAAAGGCGGCTGACCAGAAAAATTGGCGCTAGTAGTAGCAAGAGGGCCTGTTTGCGCCAAAATAGTTTGGGCGATCGCACTGTTTGGGACTCGGATACCAATTGTTGTCGGATCAATGGGGTTCATAACTTTTGGCACACGCTCACTCGCTGGCAAAACTAACGTCAGCCCTCCTGGCCAATATTTATCTGCTAGTTCTTGCCAAACTTTATACTCGTTCTCACTACCTTTGACATACAGCCACAAATCTTCAGCACTAGCCGCCATCAAAATCAAAGGTTTGTCTTGACTGCGTTGCTTCGCCGCAAAAATTAATCCTGCTTTTTCTGGTATAGCTGCAAGTGCAGGAACAGTATCCGTGGGAAAACTCACCAAAAGACCAGCGCGTGCGCCAGCTATTAGATTTGTTAAGGAAACTTGTGTCATGTTTACGAAGTTAGGAGTTAAGAATTTCATAACTCCTAACTCATAACTTATCACTCCTAACTTTTATAGGCCAGGGCAAAGCGTTCAATTCCAGCTAAATCCGCGTGAATTTGAATCTTACAATAGCTACCTTGATTTTGCAAAAGTTCTCGCACTGCATCCGCCTGTCCTGCCATCATCTCAACCAGCCACACACCACCCGATCGCAAATAACTAGGAGAGATTTTTATCAAATGGCGGATGCAATCTAAGCCATCAGCGCCACCATCCAGAGCTAGATGTGGTTCATGGTTAACTACTTCTGGTTGCAGGGTAGGTAAGGTACTGGTGGGTATGTAAGGGGGATTCGACACCATACCACTGAACTGACCTTTGAGGAATGCCAGTGGCTCCCACCAAGAACCTTGATAAAATTTAATCCGGTCGGCAAAACCCAAATTATCGGCGTTGGCTTGGGCGATCGCCAGAGCTTCTAAACTGTAATCAACTGCATGAATTGTTGCTTTTGGCAAGACATCTGCTAGTCCCAAAGCGATCGCTCCACTCCCAGTCCCTAAATCCGCCCAGTGTCCTGAAGTATTGCTAGCAGATGCTTTAGCTAAATCAATTAAGCACTCTGTCTCTGGTCTGGGAATCAAAACCGCACTCGACACCACAATTTTAAACTGACGCCAAGGTGTAATTCCCGCAATGTACTGCACTGGTAAGCGTTCATTTAATCGTCTCTGCCACAGTTGGTCTAATTCTTCTAGAGGCAATTGCAGCTGAATTTGCGGCCAGTTTTTGAAAGACTCCAAACGCAGTGCCAAGCGGTCTAACCCAGCTACTTGTTGGAGCAGCCAATCTACCTCCATTGGTGAGACATGAGTGGCTGCTGCGGCTTTAAGAGCTGCATTCCGCCACTGCCAAAGTTGTAAACCAGAAACTATCAAATGTTTCTCCCCCATGCCTCAACCTTGGAAGGCATATCCATTATTTTTTCGGAGCGGGCGCAGCCGCAGGCCTGGCAGCTGGTGATTGATTCGGCGCAAGTGATCGAATAAAATTGATCGACTCCCGCGATGGATACAGAACAATTTTATTTATACCAGGATCGTTGCTGCTATTCAGAGCCTCCATAACACCGTATAAATCCACCACCTGAATTTCAGTATTGGCTGCTTCCTTTGGCACGGCTTTTTTGAATTCGTCTAACAGAGCCACTGCTTGCTCTTTCTCAAAAAAGAAAGGGATGTACCGCTCGTTGCTTTTGGGGACGGGAATGGTCAAATAGCTATTATCTTTTTTAAATTTGGGTACAAATAAGGGAATACCATTGAATTGCTCCCCTTTTTTACCACTTTGATTCAACATACTTGTTGCCGAAGCTACTTGTTGTTGCGTCGGTACCAAAGTATAAATTACAGAGTCTGATTTCTTTTTGCTTTCTTGGACTATTTTATAGTAGTCTGCCAAGGACAAAGGTCTCACCTGTAGGGTGCTTGCTAACTGGGGGTTTTCTTTTTTGAGCCGATTGTCAAGGAATTTTTGAGCATCTAGCTTGCTAATAAAAAATCCCACTTGTGAGATGGTCTTGGATTCGTTTTTCCGCGAAAGAACTACGAATTCGCCTTTAGGATTGGTAAGCGTGAATACAGGTACTTCTTGGAGCTTTTTCACTATTTGATCTTGTGGCAACGCCATCGCCTCTAGATTGCCTATTCCTGAAAGTCCCGCTAAAAATACACTGCCAGCTATACCCAATGTTGCGCCCAAGCGAATAAATGATTTCATGACTGCTCCTCGCATCAATAGTCCAATTAAATTAAACAAATGGTTGGATTTGCACAGCACCAACTAGCTTTAGTTATATAGCAATCTATTTCAGTTGTAAAAAATTTATTGTGCGCGTTGAGGTTGAGTGTTAAGCGTCAACGGTCAAAATTCAATATTTTCAAACTATTTAGGGTTGCTATAGTATCGTTTTCACAAATTGACTGTGTTAACGTTGTGTTTTTCTCGCTTTCGCTTCGCTATTGACCGCGAAATGCCGTAGATGCCTATTATATGTCTTCTCAAGCAATGAAAAGTCTCTCCATCTCTGGAACCTTGGAGATAATAAATGCCATTTTCTCGGCTTTTTCTAATATCGGGTGACGCTATTACTTAATCAATCGTTCCATCTGCGATTGGTTTAATATCTTCTCAAATTTATACAAAGCTCAGTATCAGGAATATCTTACTGCTTAAGAGCGAAATTTCCCTGTTAGGCTTTAACAGCCAACCCAACAGTAGAACAGCATAATTGATATTCTGTATAAAACTGTACAATTTAATTGCACATCTTCGCAAGAAAACTTTAGTCAATCCGCCCTAACTGTAAATTATATTAATTAAATCGGGATGACAGGATTTGAACCTGCGGCATCCTGCTCCCAAAGCAGGCGCGCTACCAAGCTGCGCTACATCCCGGTTAAACTTATCTACTTTTTGCGGTTTGATTTTAACTTACCATCAAAGCGATCGCGCTTTACCAAAAGTATTAGATTAATTATATCAAATCACACGGCTTATGCCTAATCTTTTTCATCTTTTGCAAAGCAAGATAAATTACATTGTTACACTGATAAAGGTTTTTTGCCGACTTAGTTTTACAAGATATATACTTGCGCGTTCGTCGGCTGAACCTTGCAAAACCACATCAAAAAAATAATAGATTTTAACTACTATACCTGATTTTATTGTGCAAATCCGGTTTGATTTTGATTGAGCGCTAGTGAGGATACCAGAACATGCCTTTGATACCTTCTGGATCAGCCATAAACCCCATAGTTCGGTAGAAATCTACAACATGGGGGTCGGCGAAGAGAGTGACATTACTAATTTCTTCACTCCTAAGTTTTTTGAGAACGTATTTCATCAGCGCTTTGCCTAGTCCTTGACTTTGAAAGTCTGGGTGAACCACCACATCCCAAATAGTGGCATTAAACGCGTGATCTGAAGTAGCACGGGCAAAACCAATGAGCCGCTTTTGGTTTCCTCTCACCTGCCACATTGAGGCGACAAGAAAACTATGCTCAATAGCTTTTTTCACTTTTCTTAGAGGACGACGCGACCAACCAACTGCATCACAGAGTTCTTCTAGCTCATACAGGTCAATGTCTCGCTCCGTGCTGAAGACGATGCGAGCCTCCTTTGAAGAAGCTTCGCTAATTCTGCTGGGGTTGGAGTTGCCCGCAGTTTCCGTTGTATGCTCTTCAAAGGGGTTTGTCCTAGTTGTCGCTACAGATTCAGGAGTACTAAACCAAGTTTTCCAAAAACCCATGCCAACGTGGTTCGGGTAGTATAACTGAAATGGTTTCCACTCTCAAGAGTGTTGATTCACCTTTAACATAGCTACCCCCATTTACTACCCCTTACACTCAAATTTTTTCAGTTGTTTTCGGGATTTACAATGGCAACGCCAGTTAGAGCGTGTTTCACACCAATCATTTTCAACTTTAGCATTTTGTTGTAAAGGCTAGGAGAAATTCGCCAAAACGGTAAGGATATAAACAATTCCTCATTCAAAATTACGCCCTGTTCAGTTCGCCCTCTTGCTTGGCAAAGCCAGATGCAAAGAGTGCAGACCCGCAAGGGACGCGAATTCGTTGGCGCAGGCCAGGGTAAAGAAGAGGCTGCGCTATTGGACATCGAATTTTGATGATCGGAAGCTTCCGCTCAAAATTCACTCATTTAAAATGGAAAAACCTAATCCTGGCAATTGCTCGTATAGAACTTAAATGCACGTTAGCTTAGGAGTGAATTGTATATACTAATCTGATTTGATTGCGTGAAAAAATCTAAGTATATGTAGGGGAGCCAGCTTTGTAACAGCGGGTTTTCCACGCCAGTCCGCACAACGGGGGGAAAATACGCAAGCGGCTGGCTCGACTTGAGCGGACTGGCGTTGCGTTAGGACGGAGTTCGTAACGCACCAAAGCCTTTGGACGGTGCCGTACTTTTGTCTAACACACCCTACGTATATTTGAAAAATCAAATATGATTCCTGTACAAGAGATTGGGTATTTGGGAAAATCCTTCCCAGTCCCTAATCCCCATTGCCCCTTACCTCCAAGGGGGCCACGAGTTCCCCAATACCCAGCCCCTAGTCCCTAGGTGACGAAAGCAAGCGAGTCTACCCTTAACAATGGCTTCTGGTTTAAAATCTTCAACACTGGAACTCCTAAAGCGCTTTAACCGAGCGTTTCCCCAGTTTTATGAGCAATTTGTCAGCAGTGAGATTCAACTGCAAAATTTACGCCTAGCCTACCGTCTCTATAAAACTAGACGCGCTGTTATTGAGCTAAAACCGGAAGGTAGCAAAAGTGCCTTGCATTTTGCTTACCGCAACCAGTCTTTTCTCCTCAGCGATATTTTTGGTGTACTAGCAGCTTATGGGTTGACTATCCACGGTCTGAGTCTATACGGTCAGATCCGTCCGCCGATGTTAGTTTTTATCAAACTGTTGGTGTCTCGTGGTAGTAAAGCCTTGACCGAGAAAACCGCAGAAAATGTCTGTCGCGCCATTCGCGAGGCTTTAGGAGGTCGGTTTGAGGTAGAAGAGATGCTAGCAGTAGAATTCAATCTTGACACTGGCTTAGAGCAGGTACAAACTGAGTTCTATGTCGATCCGGTCTTTCATCTCCCTGCCCTAGTGATTGAAGCCGATAATCAACCAGGATTATTCTACAAAGTGATGTACGCCATCTGGCAGGAAGATCTGCTGGTAGTCAATGCCAATTTACTGGTTTGGCGCGGACGTACACGGCTAATTCTTTACTTATTGGGACCGAATGAAAGCCTCATTCCTGAATATCTCGGTCACAAAATTGCTGAAGGGGTGCGACAGCGGTTGCTGGGTAAATGAAAAAAGTGAGGAGTTATGAGTTATGAGTTAAAAATTAACAATTTCTCACTCCTAACTCTTATACAGACGCGATTAATCGCGTCTCTACTTCTAACTTTTCGCATTCCGTATTTAGTCGCACTCGCCCTTAGGGGTACGATATAAGTATGGCAACTATCGAAATCTTAGGCATTCCACACGCATACGAGCTAACGGCTCCCACTTCCTGCCCCCATGCTTTAGTATTTATCCACGGTTGGCTCAATAGCCGTGGATATTGGCAACCTGTGATTTCCCGCCTATCAGATGATTTGCAGTGCCTTTCCTATGATTTGCGAGGTTTTGGTGAATCCCAATCTCAGGTAAGAACCGATTTTAGTCGGGCACAAATGTCTCTGAGTCTTACGCCCATCTCCAGTAGTACGGTTGGCTCACCTTTCGATTCTCTTTATACTCCTGCTGCTTATACTCATGATTTAGCAGTTCTTCTAAAACAGCTGAATATTACCAGTGCTTGGCTAATTGGTCACTCGTTAGGTGGGACGATCGCTCTTTGGGGAGCAGATCAAATACCTGAGTGTGTTAAGGGAGTTATCTGTATCAACGCTGGCGGTGGTATTTACCTCAAAGAAGCCTTTGAGCAGTTTCGCTCGGCGGGTCAGAAATTTTTGCAAGTCCGCCCGCGCTGGCTGTCCCAAGTGCCTTTGATTGATTTGCTGTTTACTAGAGCCAGTGTAGTACGTCCTTTGGAGCGCTATTGGGCGCGTCAGCGGCTGATTGATTTCGTTGTGGCTGACCCAGAAGCAGCTCTGGGAACTCTGTTAGACTCCACAACGGAAGAAGAAATTAATCGTTTACCTGAGCTAGTATCCCAATTGAAGCAGCCAGTTTATTTTTTGGCTGGCGCGGAAGACAAGGTTATGGAACCCAAGTATGTACGCCATTTAGCTAGCTTTCACAGACTTTTCCAATATTGTGGTGACAATGTTTTAGAAATTCCTGATTGCGGACACCTGGCTATGTTGGAACAGCCGGATGCAGTGGCTGATCACATCCGGTCGATAGTCAAAAGTCTATAGTTATAGGGCATTGGGGAGCCACTGCGTTGGGCGGCTCTGCCGACTTAAAGCAAGTGGCGTCATTGGGCATTGTTCTTCTCTCTCTGCCCCTCATGCCCCTCACGACTCAGGATGATACAACTTCATCACCTGGGCAAGCCCTAACCTAGACTCAACGCCCAGTGTCAGGGGGGATGTATGACCAGAGGATAGATGGTCAGCGGCGGCACAACCAATCATGGCGGCGTTATCGGTACAGAATTTTAAAGGTGGGAATAGGACGCGTAAGTTATGTTCAACGGCGGCGGCTTGGAGGTTTTTTCTCAACCCGCTATTAGCTGCAACACCGCCACCAATGGCAATTGTGTCTAGACCATAGTCTAGGGCACAGGTGATCGCTCTTTTGGTCAGCGATCGCGCTACGGTTTCCTGAAAGCTAGCTGCGACATCTGCTACTGGCACTTGTCCACCATCTTTCTCTAACTGCTGCACTAAACGTAATACAGCCGTTTTTAACCCACTAAAACTCGCATCATAACGATGAAACCCCCCGCCCGGTAGAGAAACTTTTCCTTCTGGTAGGATAAAGGCTTGAGGATTGCCCTCTTGTGCCAGTTTGTCAATCACTGGACCACCCGGATAACCCAGCTTTAACAATCGCGCTACTTTATCGAAGGCTTCACCCGCTGCATCATCACGGGTTTGCCCCAGTGTTTCGTAAACACCACAATCTTTGACATAAATCAAGCTTGTATGTCCGCCAGAAACTAATAAACTCAAGAAAGGGGGATTTAAAGTTGGTTCGCTCAAATAAGTGGCGTAAATGTGACCTTCAAGGTGATGAACTCCCAAAAATGGTTTGTTGTGTACCATCGCTAGGGTTTTGGCAGCAGTTAACCCCACTAACAGTGCTCCTACGAGTCCAGGGGCACAAGTGGCGGCAATTGCGTCAATTTTCTCCCAGTTTAGTTGGGCTTGCTCTAGGGCTTGAGCGATCGCTTCATTAATTGTTTCTAAGTGTTGGCGAGACGCTACTTCTGGCACTACCCCGCCATACTGCTGATGGACTGGAATTTGCGAGGCTACGATACTGCTGCAAACTTTACGATTGTTAACAATTGCGACGGCTGTTTCATCACAACTGGTTTCTATTGCTAAAACGGTTGCCATTGAGAGTGCTGAGTACTTAGTCTTGAGTAATAGAGACAAAATCTTACTTCTTTACTACCCTACTACAACAATTCTTAATACTCAGCACTCTAACTGGGCACGGGCTAAACCATAGCTATCCGCTAATAGCACTCATTTTGGTTGAGAAGCTTTAACTTTTATTTACTTAAACTTTACTCGGCTCCCACCCAAGAGTATGATGACTTCCTAGTTATGCAAATAAACAACTGTACAAGCCGCTTCGTTTTGTACATAAAACTTTTTGTTTTGTAATAAAAGGAAACAACTCTATGCGACGATTGTTTGCTTTGATTTTAGCGATTTGTCTTTGGTTCAATTTTGCCCCCCCAGCAAAAGCTCTAGGGGCTAATTTGACACCGTGCAAGGACAATCCCGCTTTTCAACAGCTAGCAGCTAATGCCCGTAATACCACCGCTGACCCCAATTCAGGGATAAAGCGATTTGAGCGTTATTCTCAAGAACTGTGTGGTCCTGAGGGTTACCCCCACTTGATTGTTGATGGTCGTCTAGATCATGCTGGTGACTTCCTAATCCCTAGCATTCTGTTTCTATATATTGCTGGTTGGATTGGTTGGGTAGGTCGTGCCTATCTGCAAGCGATCAAAAAGCAATCTGACACTGAACTAAAAGAAATCCAAATCGATCTTGGTTTGGCACTACCCATAATAGCGTCAGGCTTTGCTTGGCCAGTAGCGGCAGTTCAAGAACTTCTCTCTGAGAAATTAGCAGCCAAGGATACAGAAATCCCCATTTCCCCACGCTAAATCAGCTTAACTAATTTATTTGTTTTGGAGACTAAATTCATGGCAGACAAAGGCGACCAATCATCTTATTTGATTAAATTTATTTCCACAGCGCCCGTGGCAGCTACGATATGGCTGACCATCACAGCAGGTATCTTGATTGAATTCAACCGCTTTTTCCCCGATCTACTTTTCCATCCACTGCCATAAGTGTCAAAAGATTTTGGATTTTAAATTTGCGCTAGCGTAGCGTAAAGCCTTCTCCTAACAAAGACGCTCTTGCTAGCTGGCTTTTGAGTAGGGGTACGGCATGGCTACTCTTCTTAGGCTGCGCCCTAAGCGAAGCTATGCCGCAGGCTTTACGCTTAAAGCGAGTCTTTGAGCGTCTTTTAGATTGGTTCCGCCCACAAGGGACTGGGCATGAATCAAAAAATTCTTTTAATCCAAAATCCGTCTTGGAAAGTCTGAACGCCGATTTCTGGCGCTCAGACTTTCCGCAAAATCTAAAATCTAAAATTGCTGGTCAAATGGGATTTAGGACAGTTGAATGAATGTCTTGTTTTTTGCCTAATATTGTGTAGTTGATGTATTCAGCTTAGTTAGGCAGAATTATCACCAAAATACGCAGCAAAAATAGTTTTTTGAAACTCGTGATCCTGTTGAAAGATTGTGAGTTTCACAGTTTTCAAATAAGCTAAATTAATTTTTCTAAACTTCCTAAATAAAAAGCATATTTAGCTACAATTATTATTAATATAAAAATGCCACCATTTTAATTTAGAGGCGAACATAAAATATGGCGCAAGCAGTAGATGCATCAAAAAATCTCCCTAGCGATCCCAGAAATCGTGAAGTTGTTTTTCCCGGATTCCGCGATCCACAGGTGGGTAACCTAGAAACCCCGATTAATGCTTCTCCCTTAAGCAAGTGGTTCATTAATAACTTACCTGCCTATCGCCCAGGTCTGTCTCCTGCCAGACGCGGTTTAGAAGTTGGCATGGCTCATGGTTACTGGCTATTTGGCCCCTTTGCCAAATTGGGCCCACTGCGGGATACAGGTAGTGCTAACTTAGCTGGGTTACTAGGAGCCATCGGACTGGTTGTTGTTCTTACCGGTGCCTTATCCCTGTATGCCAATAGCAATCCACCTAAAGCACTGCCTAGTGTTACCGTACCCAACCCTCCGGCAGATGCTTTTAACTCTAAAGAAAGCTGGAACAACTTCGCCAGTTCTTTCTTAATTGGTGGTATTGGTGGTGCAGTAGTCGCTTACTTTTTGACTGGCAATTTAGGAGTAATTCAAGGTCTATTTGGTTAATTTAAAAATGAGGAGTTAGTAGTTAGGAGTTAGGAGTTTAAATTCATAACTTCTAACTCTAAACTCCTAACTTATTTAAACAAAACAGCTTCAATATCATTTAAAGCAGTTTCAAAATCGTCATTAACGATTTGAATATCAAATTCATTTGCGGCTTGAATTTCTTCTTGGGCACGGAGCAAACGACGGGCGATCGCTTCTTGGGAGTCTTGGGCACGAGAGCGTATCCGTTTCTCCAATTCATCAAAAGAAGGTGGTAAAATAAAAATGCTGAAGGCACTGGGGAAGGAAGCACGAATTTGTCTTGCCCCTTCTAGCTCAATTTCCAGCACCACCAACTTACCAAAATGAATTTGGTTAAGTACAGCTTCACGAGGAGTGCCGTAATAATTACCAGCAAATTCTGCCCATTCCAAAAATTCACCTTCAGCAACTAATTGTTCAAACTTATTGCGGTTGATAAAGTAATAATTTTTGCCATCGATTTCCCCTGGACGGGGAGAACGAGTTGTCACGGATACGGAATAATATAGTTCCGGATGACGTTGTAGGAGCGATCGCATTAAAGTGCCTTTACCGACCCCACTGGGGCCAGTTAAAACAATTAACCTGCCTAAATGTAAGCATTCTTCGGTAGTAGCACTATTCTGGATGGGTAAAACTGGCATCATTCCTTCAACCTGTGAATCAATCAATAGATATTATTCATTAGTCTTGTGTTCCTGGCCTAGTCCACTAATGACTAAAGAATTTGTAGCAAGAGTGACAGAAAACTTGTCTAATTCACATGGTACTACCGATATGGTGCAAAGAGGAGTGGGAATAAACCACTGCTAGTCAATTATCTACAGTCTGATGATCGCGGGAAATCACAAAGCGATTCGCTACCGTTTCTGGCTGAATCGCTGACAGAATTACGTGGCTAGAATCGGTGATAATTACAGCTCTAGTTCGACGACCGTAAGTTGCATCAATCAGTTGACCTCTATCCCGTGCATCGGTAATAATCCGCTTAATTGGGGCAGACTCTGGACTGACAATGGCAACTACTCGGTTGGCAGACACGATGTTACCAAAACCGATGTTGATTAACTGAATGTCCATAAAAAAACTGACGCTAAACGCGGTTTGAGAAGCTTGAAATAACTTGAAATAAACTTATTTCCATGTTATCGCCAAAAAACGGGAGTTACAACGCTTAAATTCAAGCCAGCCTCCGTTTTTAAATAATGTCTGCTTTTTTTAACTGTTTCTTAGCTATATTTCCTGAAAATCTTCCCAAAGACATAGGCGCAATTACACTGATACAAGCTAGTTGGATGATGTAAATTTATTTTGTTTGAAATAAGTATTTGGCTCAGAAATTGATGGAGAGCAAAATCGATTGGAACGGCCTCGCTCTCAATGCACTAGCTCAGTACAATGTCAGTGTTGTTCAATTGGTATTCTTGGGTCATAGCGAAAATGTGACGTTTCGCGTTGACACTCGGAATAATCAAAATTTTGCTACATCTGGAGAATATGATGAGCAAGCGTTATTTCTTCTCCGTATCCATTATCCGATCGCTGAGTTCCGTGATCGCATCTGGCAACAACATGCGGTCATTGAGTCGGAACTGATGTGGCTGACTGCTTTGCATCAAGATACTAATTTGGTCGTCCCATACCCCTTACAGAACCTCAGTAGCACTTTCATTACCTCTGTAGCAATTGATGACACCAGCACAACACTTAACTGTACGCTACTAAACTGGGTCAATGGTTCACCCCTCAACAGCGAACCTACACCGACGCAGGCTAGGCGAGTCGGGAAACTTATGGCTCAGTTGCACCAGCACGCCAGCCTTTGGGAATTGCCTTCAGGCTTCACGCGACCAAAATACGACTGGGAGCAACTACACACCTCACTCATGAAGCTGCGATCGCTAGTAGATACTGGCACGATATCTGTTACTGATTTCCCTGTGCTTGAGAATGTGGTTCAGCGAATTAATAATGTGATGACAGCACTAGAAAAAACACGCACCAATTGGGGTTTGATTCACGCAGACTTGAATGAAAATAATTACATCTTTAATGCAGGTGAGGCGCAGCCCATCGACTTTTCCTGTTGTGGCTTCGGCTACTACCTTTGTGACATTGCCCATACCTTGTTGCATCTGTTTCCCGAAAACCGTAGATCGTTCCTCAGTGGTTATCAAAGCGTGCGTCAACTACCCGATGAGTATCAGAGTATTTTGGAGGCGTTCTTTCTCGGAGCAACAATAAACAATTTTGCTTTTTTGGCGTCGCAGCCAAATGAACACAATTACTTATTAAAAACTGTACCCTACGTTACTAAGAGGTTATGTAGCAAATATCTTCAAAGCGAAGCATTTTTGTTCGAGTCATAGCTATTCTGCTTTGATATTAAGGTGAGTTCGACGAAGTTCAATTTTGTCTCCCATATTCACAGCACGCATCCGTCGTACACTTCCAGCTTGACAATCGCGTAACCAAGTTTCGACCGCTTGGGCAACAGTGCCGTTACTACTATCGCGTGGCAAAGACAGTGGCTGCCGTGCTAAATGGGAACCAGTTTGAGAAAACAGCATCACTAAACGCCAACCAGTTTTAGTTTTAGTCAACAACAGCCAGTAGAATTGCTCCAATTCTACCGCTTTCTTTCCTATGTACTGCCGCTCTAAGGTAGTAAAGAAAACTTGCTCAACTCCTGATGCAGAGCTTTTAGGCGCGTCTGTACTATATTCTTCAAGGTTAAGGGGCAGAGGAGTAAACTCAGGTCTTCCTGCCACTAACATATAACTGTAAACATCACTGCTTCTACTGAGGCGGCGGGCGCGTTGACTAACGCGATTGGTATAACTAGGTAAATCTTCCAGTAGCTGTATAGTAAATGTTTCTAAATTTTGCTCAGAACACAAAGACCTTGCCTCACCGTTGACATTTTCCCTTTCTGCGAGCGCAGAGGGTTTAGGGGTGAGGTTTATAGATAACGCTGGGTAAGCAAGGCTATTTGATCCTAAAACCCAGAAGCCACAAGCTAAAAGCCAACTATAATTTTTCTTCCTGAGCGAACAGACAAGATTGTTCTTTTTTACACCCTGCACTCTATCCCCCAACTTCTCACTGACAAAACAATTCCAAATTCCAAATTCACGCATTAATTAGAAACTTTAGTTGTGGGTATCAAGCCCACTTAGAACAAAAAATTGTTTTGAGAGGCAAAGCCCGAAAAACAAAGCGTCCTTTTTCAAGCCCACGGATTTATCCGTAAGTCTTTAATTTTTAATTTTGAATTATATAATTTTGAATTCGAGCGAAGCGAGTGACTTTTAGCTTCATGCCACCGTGGTTAACTCCTCAGAAATCCTCTTCCAGGCTAACTCCGGCTCAGTAGCAGTAGTAATGGGACGCCCAATCACTAGATAATCTGCACCAGCAATGATTGCTTGTGCTGGGGTGAGCGATCGCTTTTGATCACCTTTATCTGCCCACGTTGGTCTAACCCCCGGACAAACTAGCAAAAAGTCATCTCCACAAGTTTGCCGTAGTTGTGCCACTTCTTGGGGCGAACAGACTGCCCCATCCAATCCTGCCTCTTGAGCCAGCAGTGCCATTTCTAGGGCGTATTCTGGTAATTCTAGGGGAATCTTTAAATCAAACGCCAGTTGTCTAGCAGAAATACTCGTTAACAAAGTAATAGCAATTAACTTAGGCGGTTTTACACCCGCTTGTGCAGCCCCTTCCTGTGCCGCCTCTGTTGTGGCTTTCAGAGCATCTATACCAGATGCAGCATGAATTGTCAATAAATCCACTCCGTAACTAGCTGCACTACGACAAGCACCAGCGACTGTGTTAGGGATATCGTGAAACTTTAAATCCAGGAAAATACGCTTTTGCCGGGACTTTAATACTTCCAGAATTTTTGGCCCAGTGCTGGTAAATAATTCTAAGCCTACTTTCCACCAAACCACTTGCAGAAGTTGATCTACAAGAGCGATCGCACTTTGCTCATCTGGTACATCCAAAGGCACTATAATTCGTTGTTCTGCCTTCATTTGCAGTTCCCCATTCCCCATTTAAGGCACTAAACGCACAAACTTATTTTTGCCAACTTGTAAAACTTTACCTTGTAACTCGGCCACAGAAGCAAAAGTGGTATCAACATCAGTAATGCGATCGCCATCTAAACGCACTCCACCCTCTTGAATTTTCCGCTTTCCTTCCCCCGTACTTTTGCACAAGCCGCTGACGCAGAGAATATAAGCTAACTTAGCGGGAAACTGCTGCACCCCAGCTAGAGAAAATTCTGGAACTGCACCTTCCTTGCCGCCACTTTGGGCTGCTTCTTTGGCTTCTTGGGCTGCTGCTTCGCCGTGGTATTGCTTAACAACTTCCCATGCTAGAAGTGTTTGGCGATCGCGGGGATTTTCTGGGAGTTTGTCCAAAGGTAAATCCGTCAACAGTTCAAAATACTGTGACAGCAGATGATCTGGAACTCCTTGTAACTTCTGATACTTTTGTCCGGGATGTTCCGACAATCCGATATAATTACCTAAAGACTTTGACATTTTTTGCACCCCATCTGTGCCAATCAAAATTGGCAGCAGCATCCCAAACTGGGGCTTTTGACCAAAATGGCGCTGCAAATCTCTGCCCACGGCAATGTTAAATTTCTGATCAGTGCCGCCTAATTCCACATCTGCCTCAACTGCAACCGAATCAAAACCTTGCATTAACGGGTACAGGAACTCATGGATAAAAATCGGATTCTCTTTTCTATAGCGATCGGCAAATCCTTCCTTAGCCAACATCTGCCCCACCGTCATTGTGGAGAGTAACTCTAAAATTTTCTCTAAGTTTAACCCAGAGAGCCATTCGGAGTTATAACGCACCTCTAACCTTCCTGGTGTGTCAAAATCCAAGATAGGACGTACTTGGTCAAGATAAGTCTGAGCATTTTGCGCTACGTCTGCTTCTGTAAGCTGACGACGCACTTCAGATTTACCAGTCGGATCGCCAATGCGTGCGGTAAAATCGCCAATAATCAGAACTGCTATATGACCTGCATCTTGAAACGCTCGCAGCTTCCGTACTGGTATGCTATGACCGAGATGAATATCAGTGCCCGTCGGGTCAATCCCCAATTTGATCCTCAAAGGTTGATTTGTAGTTACCAAGCGCTTTTCTAGACTTTCACTGTTAACATCAACTGGTTGTGGGAAAACTTCTACTACACCACGACGCAGCCAAGCTAAATCTTGCGTCATACTAGAAAATCCACTATTAGCTATGTTTTGCACATTAGAAGTTAAGTTGGTTATAAACACTTGCAATTTATCCGCTTTCTGATCTGCCAAACTACTATAATTGCAAAAAATTAACCGCCTTGCTTCGCCCAATCAATTACAGTTAAATTTACAAGTGAGGAAGTGAAATCGCCGTGTCGTCGACTAGGACTTTTGAAGATAAACAACCACAGCGTCGGGCTTCATCAGGTTTTGAGTTTTTGAAAGGAGTCGGTCAGGTAACTGGCGGAACTCTCCTCTCAATCACCATGTTGGCAAGTTCCATTGTAGCCGGAGGACTGGTTGGTTTAGCGATTAGTTTCCGTAATTTGCCAGATGTGAGACAGCTACGTAACTTCTTTCCCTCAGAAACGACTTACATCTATGACGTTAAGGGTAAACTCTTAGCCAGTGTCCACGGAGAAGCCAACCGGGAAGTCGTACCCCTAGATAGAATTTCCCCTAATCTCAAACGGGCGGTATTGGCAAGTGAAGATAGCCACTTTTACGATCACCACGGTATTAACCCCAGTGGTGTTGGACGTGCTGTAGTAGTTAACGCTGTAGCAGGTGGAGTCCGAGAGGGTGGCTCTACTATCACCATGCAATTGGTAAAAAACCTGTTTTTGTCTCACAAGCGTGCCTTTACCCGCAAGTTAGCAGAGGCGGTGCTAGCAATTCGTTTAGAGCAAATTCTCACTAAAGACCAAATTTTAGAAATGTACCTCAATCAAGTTTATTGGGGTCATAACAATTATGGTGTACAAACGGCGGCCCGCAGTTACTTTAATAAGTCAGCAGAATATTTAAGCTTGGGTGAGTCAGCAATGATGGCGGGTTTGATCCAAGCCCCAGAAGAATTCAGCCCGTTTGTGAGCATGAAGCTGGCAAAACAAAAACAAAAAGAAGTGCTAGGACGGATGCTGGAATTGAATTGGATCAACCAGTCAGAGTATGACAATGCCCTCAAGCAAGAAATCAAACTTGGTAAAATCAAATCTTTTCAAGGTAGTGCCCTACCTTATGTAACCAATACTGTAGCGCAGGAGTTGGCTAAGAAGTTTGGGCGTGAGACACTACTCAAAGGCGGGATGCGGGTGCAAACTACAGTTGATGCCAACTTCCAAATCATGGCAGAAGAAACTGTCAGTAAGTGGCATAAAACACTCTTGGGGCAAGGATTATCTAAGAATCAAATGGCCCTGGTGGCAATTGATCCGCGCACACATTTTATCAAAGCACTGGTGGGTGGTATAGATCCTAAAACCAGTGAATTTAATCGTGCAACTCAAGCTCAACGCCAGCCCGGATCTTCTTTTAAGCCATTTGTATACTATACTGCTTTTTCTACTGGTAAGTATAGTCCAGACTCAACGGTGGTAGATGCCCCAGTTAGCTATCGAGATGGTAACGGTTGGTACTATCCCAGAAATTATGATGGCGGTTTTAGGGGAGCGATGCCAATCCGCACAGCTTTAGCCCAATCACGCAACATTCCCGTGATCAAGGTTGGTAAGGCTGTGGGGATGAATAGAGTCATAGAAACCTGCCGTACCTTGGGCATTACGAGTCCAATGGAACCTGTGACTTCTTTACCACTTGGGGCAATTGGTGTCACACCTTTGGAAATGGCTAGTGCCTATGCTACCTTTGCTAATTATGGCTGGCAATCGCCACCAACTGTAATTGCCCGTGTCACCGATAGTAGTGGTAACGTGTTGCTAGATAACACCCCTAAACCGCAGCTAGTTCTCGATCCTTGGGCATCAGCAGCAATTATCGATGTGATGCGATCGGTAATCTCTGAAGGTACAGGTAAAGGTGCTGCTATAGGTCGCCCAGCCGCAGGGAAGACGGGAACAACATCATCAGAAAAGGATATTTGGTTTGTTGGCACTGTGCCACAATTAACAACTGCTGTCTGGGTAGGGAGAGACGACAACAGACAATTAGCTGACCATGCAACAGGTGGTGCTATGGTCGCTCCCATTTGGAAAGATTTTATGGAGAAGGCACTTAAGAACGTACCAGCAGAAAACTTCAAGCCACCTTCGCAGTTTTCTCGCCCCAAGTCAAATTAAAGTTATGAGTTATGAGTTATGAGTTTATTGAGAACTCCTAACTCCTGTACAGACGCGATTAATCGCGTCTCTTCTAACTTTTGTTAGGGCTGCTTTTCTAGCTCGGCTTTCATCCTTTCTAAAGTGAGGTGCATTTGGTCAAACATTTGTTGCGGGGTGACACCGAACTGACCTAATTGCGTTTTCAGTTGTTCTACTGTCATTTGTGCCATGAAATCTTCTGATAGCTCGAAGCGCTTCATAAAGATGCGATATCGATCCATCATAGCTTCCATTTGCTCAATAAACAGCTTTTTACCATCGCGGTCAAATTTGCCGTAACCGTTGCCAAGCTTGATCAGCGCTTGATAATCCTCAAACAGCTGTTTTGCTTCTTGCTGAACTATCTCAGAATCGAAGAATCCCATATTGCTTAAATTAAACTGAGCGCCCAGACCCAGCAGCTTAATAGTTTTACTTCTATTTTTATTTTAGTCTAGGTGAGTAATCTAGTCACGAAGCTTCGGTTTTAGTACGGTTTGTTACCGAAATTTCAACACTTGACTTGAGAACGTTTCCTCTGGCTAAACCGACTTAATAAAGCCGCAATACTTATAGCTTTACCCATTGATTTAGGATTGATGTTTTCATCCAGTTGAATTTTCAGTCTGGGAGCGTATTTCAATGCTAGTGAATTTTCCGGGTTCAGTTTTAATGCTTGACGGATGTAAACCTTAGCCATCCCGATAAATTTCTGTTGGAGATGTACCAAACCTAATAAGGCATAATAGTCGCTGTTATTTGGCTCTAACTTGATGGCATCGCGCAGTTCTTGCACGGCTAGAGTCCATTTAGCTAGCCTGACGTACTCAATAGCTCGCTGGTAGTGACGTTGAGCATAGTTTGTCAAAACTGGTTTGACATTAGTTTTTTCATCTAATGTCAATTCAACAGGCTTGACTTCTACCTCTGGGGTTATCGGAATAGGTACTTGGGGCAGAAACAAATCAGGTTTGTGCAATCTTAAGTAAGTTAAATTCAGTATACTGATTTGTTGCGTTACCTGAAAAAATTTATCTAGTGATTTGTATTGAGCTTCTGCATAGAAGGCGATCGCTTCTTCGTAAAACAATTTTGCTTGGGGTGCAGACATTTTCATAATTTCCTCAGCTATGGCACTTTGAACAGACAAAGCTTGCTGCTGTAACACTCTTGCGTCTGATCGCAGCATCGCTATGGCAATAAAGCGCTTGTCTCGATGTTTGAGTTGTTCATAAGCTGGATTGATTAAATGGCTAAATATTACCGTTGCTAATTTCTGGTCTAAATTATGGTTTTTGGTATTGTGATCGGGATGTAGCAGTTTCGCTAAAGTGTGATAGCGTTTAAAAATCTGACGATCATCAGCACTCACAGAAATTCCTAGCACAGCGTAAGGATCACAAAGCTGTTCAAGCCATTCTGACGGTAGGAAGGTCTGTGACATCGTAGTAATCTAGATCCGTTAAAAACTTAAAATTAGCATTAAAGCTCAATGCACAGTCATGTGAAACTTACTCAAATTTATTCAAAAACTAAATCGTGACACTTACCATTCCAAAAGTCCGAAGGGCAAGTAGTTGACTAAAATGAATTTATATGTCCACTAGTACACTGTGCCGGAGTTTGCCTACCTTAACAAGGGGCTTAAGCCCCTTGTCTTGAGATGGTGGCTGGATTTGGATCGTGCTGTACTAGTCATTAGAAATTTGGCAATATAGCCAGGATGTTTACTACAATTACTTTTCTTATCTAGGAGACGCTACGCAAACATTTGAAATTTTGAGAGAAGTTGGAGCGTTGGTTTCCAGCGATAGGGCAGCGTAAAGCCTTCCTACGAGAGGCTGCGCCAACGCTTAGAGCGAGTCCGCAAGCGTCTGGCTTCGCCCGCCAACGTCTTCAACGAACTGAATTTCGGTGATGAGTGAGTTTTGAATTGTTTCTGTGCCTTTTGGCTGTCTTATTGTAGGAACTGTGGTATAGGTAGATTTATTAGAAATATGTTGACTAAGCGCAAAAGCCGAAGTGTTGCCGCTGTTTTAGCTTTTTCTGGCACGCTGGCAATTTCAGGATTACATAAATTTTATCTGGGACAGCCGTTGTGGGGTGTTTTATATGTGTTGCTTTCCTGGACGCCTATCCCCAAGGTAGCTAGTGCCATTGAGGGAGTTTGGTATTTAGCCCAAGACGAAGAAGCTTTTGATCGTAATTTTAATCTAGGCAAGTCAGTGGCAAGGAACTCACAACAGGTGAGTAATCAGGTAGGAGCGATCGCTGAGGCTTTGCGTGAATTAGATGCTCTGCGCCAGGATGGACTGATCTCAGAGTATGAATTTGAGCAAAAGCGCCGCCAATTACTAGACCAGATTTCTTGAGGTTAGCGACAACCATGAATAACTGGCTCCCTTTGAACCCCAGGCTGCAAAAACTCCGTGCCAAGCTCCTCAACGATCCCTACTATCGCCTACAATCTGGGGAAGAAATTCAGATAGCGGCAAAATTAGGTATTCGCATTGATGCTAATCAAGCCACTGTAGATGATTGGTTACGCCTACCAGGTTTGTCAATTCACCAAGCGCGATCGCTTGTGGAACTTTCACATTCGGGTGTGAAATTTTACTGTATTGAAGATATCGCTGCGGCTTTGGGTATGCCAGCGCAGCGGCTAGAGCCATTAACGCCTCTACTGAATTTTATTTATTATGACCACGAATCTCTAGAAAATCCTACGCCTGAAGTCAATCCGAATACAGCAACAGTTGAAAAGTTAACACAAATTCCATTTATAGATTTGTCTTTAGCGCAAGCAGTGGTTCAAAATCGGCAATCAGCTGGGCCTTACCGTAACCTGGCTGATTTTGGGCGGCGGTTGGAGCTATCTGGTGATGCGATCGCCCAACTGATGTATTATTTAAGGTTTTAAGTTAAAAGTTAGAAGTTTTAAAATATAGGGCTTCTCGTTTGTATGCAATACACTTTGACCTCACTTCCATTCCTCTCTCTTAAAAGGAGGAGCCACTGCGCTCTTGCGTGCCGACGAGCCTTGCATGTGGCATTAAAGGCTTTAAATCTTACTTTTCTTTCCTATAAGTGAAGGGGTTATTGGTTAGGTATCTATTGGACTCAACACAAAAGCGCTATAACTCCTAACTCCTAACTATTTAAATGAACCCAATGCGGTTGAGAGGCCAAAAGCGAAACGTTGCCCGACCGATGATATATTTTCTGGGTAAAAAGCCCCAATAGCGAGAGTCATTACTATCGTTGCGGTTATCTCCCATGACAAAAAATTCGTCTTCTGGGACTTTCACTGGTCGATATGGCTGATTTGGGGGTTCAGCGATGTAGTCTTCTACCAAGGGTTGACCGTTGAGGTAGACTTTGCCAGAAGCAACACTAATTACCTCACCAGACTTGCCAATAACTCGCTTGATGAAGGCTTGGTTTTTGGGATATCCTCGACGTTGTAGTTCTAGGGGTGGCTGAAAAACAATAATATCCCCAGTTATGGGAGGGTGAAAATGGTAGGAGATTTTTTCAACTACCAAGCGATCGCCAGTATGTAAGGTAGGCAACATCGAATCAGAAGGTATATAGCGGGGTTCGGCGATAAAAGTCCGGATCAGGAATGCCAAACACAATGCGATCGCAATTAAAATCAGATTTTCTTGCCAACTACGCCATACTTTTAACGACGCACGCTCTTTTTTTGCATCACTTTCCTGAGGAATCATAAAAGTTTCTAGCCAGTTTCAGAAGTGGAACAAATACCTTGATTATTTTGACTCAAAAGGTATATTTATAGGCAAGTTGGTTTCTGTACTAATCCATACAGAAGATAGATACCGTACTATTGCAATTTATTTGACTTGCCTGCCTAATATATGCGATTAAATCCCGTAATTACACGGTGACGATACATATAAAATTGTACTATTAATAAAAGATAAATCTCTTTAATTATCGAGAAAAACATTAACAGACAGAAAGCTTTTATAGCAATCCTAAATCATTTGTGAGAGAGCAAAAGGCTGAAAAGCTTATAAATGCGTACTTTCAATCTCCCTATTTTATCACAATTCAATTCGGATTGCTATAGTAATTTAAGCTAAAGTCTCAGCATCCAAAATAGAACTAAACTGCCAATAAAATTATTTTTGCTGAATGAGTCAAAAGTATCTAGATTAACGAATAAGTGCCCCTTGGCAATAATAAACTATATTGAATCAATTTTCGTCTGTCTATTTCATAGAAAGTACAAGGCAACATTCTGTCAGTTAAAAATTTAACTTTTTCTTAAAAATGAATAAATGGCAGCAGGCAGTAGAATATATTTTATCAAGAATAGAACTAATAGTTTATTATACTGTTATTTGAGAGATACTCCGTCTATTGCAAGTAGTTTTGTATGTTAATAAAATAATTCACTAAGCTGTAAATTATACAACTTTCCTGTCAGAAAGTCTTGCTATAAAAATTTCAGCCGATGAAAAGTGGAAATTGTAGGCGCAACAGCTTGGCTCATCTTATTTGCAAAGCTATAAAACTTGAAAGCATAATGCTGCCTTAGCGGTGAAGTGAAAGACAGTAACTAATTGAGAACTCCTATTAAGAGGATTTTGGGGTGTGGTTAATTATCTGATTGTGCTCCTTCTTGGAGCTAGGGGTAAGAATGTGGAAGTGCAGACCTTGCCTTTTATGAGTGGGTTGACATTAAACAGTACCAAGTATTGTATAAGTGTTCGTTCAAATCTAGAGCATCTAGAATTCAGTTAAAGCCACATAGTCTGTCTTCTCGATTGTAAATTTCCGTTAGTCCCAATTCCAATTTTCAGGATTACCAGAAAGCAACTGGTCTCTAAGATATCTAAAAAAATGTGCTATAACGTACCGTCATAACCGTGGTTGATGGTTCGATCTTTGAAGGAGCTATGAGGTGGAAAATAATAAGTCGTTTCTGTGGCCAGAAGGAATATTAATTGCGCTGCTTGCCTTATGTGGTGTTTTTAGCCTTGCTTTCATGATGCTTCTAAGACCAAATACTTCGGAGGCTCAGAGTAGACAAAGTACAAATGTCAAGGATGTAGCTGCAAACGTAGGAACTCAGCAGCGCATTGAAAAATTAAAGGCGGCGATGCTTACAAGTTGGCAGCAAGAAGCACAAGTAAAGGGACTAGCCTACTCTGTACCATCACGTTTTCAAGGGGCAATAATTAACGCGGCAAAACTCACTCAGGGTGAGAAAGTGATTGCTCTCACCTTTGATGATGGTCCTTGGCCTCAGACCACAGAGCAAGTACTAGATATCCTGAAATCAAATAATATCAAAGGGACGTTTTTTGTCGTCGGGCAGAATCTAAAAAATTATCCAGAAATAGGAAAGCAAATTGTAGCTCAAGGTCACGTAATTGCCAACCATACTTGGCATCACTGGTATCACTTCTTTAATCCACAAGCAGCAGCGTTTGAAATTGATCGCACAACAGACCTAATTTATCAAGTTACAGGTGCTAAAACAAATCTGTTCCGACCGCCTGGAGGCATCCTGCACAATGGATTAGCTGCTTATGCTAAAGGACAGAAATATACTATCGTGATCTGGTCGGCTGACTCTACAGACTACAAGTTGCCAACTGTACCAAGGTTGATCAATAACGTGATTAAAGATTCAAAGCCTGGTGGAATTGTACTAATGCATGATGGTGGTGGTAACCGTTCCAGAACTATACAAGCTTTACCAGAAATTATTAGCCACTTTAGAAAGCAAGGCTATCGTTTTGTTACTATTCCAGAACTTTTAGAAATGGAAGATACAGACCAAAAGTTGCTCGCTCACAAAAAGCAATAATTATTATTTATGGGTAATTGGTCAATAGTAATTGGCTAAAAAATAAAATTATATTTTCTGGTTAAGATCCATTATTTGTGAATCAGTTAGTGAAGATGCCCCCCTTAAAAAGGGGGACATTTTTTCTTTTTACCCATTTTTAAGGGGTAAATTTAGGTGACTGTGTTAGGCATCCAAAGGGGTTTTCACAAAGTAGACGTTTGTGCCGTGTCGCCAATGGCAGAAGAGGCTAAGGCAGAGGGTATGAGAATGATTATAGTCACTAATGACTAGTCACTAAACTCAACTCAGTTGTTTTTTCCTGATTAGTTTCTGGACTATCAGCTTCAGAAAGCGGGACTAACTGCCAGAATTGTGGTAAGAATTCTTGCCAGTGTTGCAGAATCTTCTTCGCTTTTGGAGAACCAGTTCGTTCTGCATGAGTTTTGATTAACTCTTGCAGCTGCTTTGCGCCTGCTTCTGTAATCACTCGCTGGATTTTGAAAATTTCTGGGTTGACTAACTCACGAAATGAGTCGTTTTCATCCAAAAAGTATGCCAGTCCACCAGTCATTCCAGCGGCTACGTTACGTCCTACTTTGCCGAGAACCACAATCACACCACCAGTCATGTATTCACAGCAGTGATCCCCAGCGCCTTCAATCACTGCTATGCCTTTGGAGTTTCTCACAGCAAAGCGTTCTCCTGCCAAGCCATTAGCAAATAACATACCACCAGTAGCACCATAGAGGCACGTATTGCCAACTATCACGTTTTGTGCTGCGTTATAGGTAGCATCACTTGGAGGTTTGATGATGATTTCACCACCATGCATCCCTTTACCTACATAGTCGTTTGCCTCTCCTTCCAGGGTCAGAATTATACCAGGGAGATTGAATGCACCAAAGCTTTGCCCAACACTACCTGTGAAGTTAAGATTAATTTGTCCTTCAAAGCCGCTGTCACCGTATTGAGAAGCGATCGCACCCGCTAATCTTGTGCCCACTGTTCTGTCAGTATTGATAATTGGGTAAGTCTTGGTGACAGTAGATTGATCCCTAATGGCAGCCTGAATTTCGGGGTTGGCAAGGAACTTGTCATCTAAAACCACGCCGTTGCTGTGGACTTCTTCATGCACTAACCAGCTACGATTGTCTTTGCTATTTGGTAGCTGAAGTAAACAGTTGAGATTAAGCGATTGCGTTTTGGTGAGTTTTACCTCTTGGCGCAGTTTTAACAAATCTGCACGTCCAATGATTTCTGACAAAGAACGGTAGCCAAGCCGTGCTAACAAACTACGCACTTCTTCGGCAATGAAGTAGAAGAAGTTGACAACTTGTTCCGGCATTCCCGTAAACCGCTTGCGGAGTTCTTCTTTTTGGGTAGTAACACCTACAGGACAGGTATTCAAGTGGCAAATTCGCGCCATAATACAGCCTTCAGCAATCATGGCAATGGAGCCGAAACCAAATTCTTCACCACCCATTAATGCACCTATTACCACATCCCAACCACTCTTGAGTCCGCCATCTACGCGTAAAATTACGCGATCGCGCAAGCTATTTTCCATCAAGACGCGATGTACTTCAGTTAAACCGAGTTCCCACGGTGAACCAGCGTGTTTAATCGAACTTAGTGGCGATGCACCTGTACCACCATCATGACCAGAAATCTGGATGATATCAGCATTTGCTTTGGCCACACCAGCGGCGATCGTGCCAATACCAACTTCTGCAACTAGCTTCACCGATACCTTTGCTTTGGGATTAATTTGGTGTAGGTCAAAAATCAGTTGCGCTAAGTCTTCAATGGAATAGATATCGTGGTGCGGTGGTGGCGATATCAGCGTTACGCCTGGTTTGGAGCGCCTTAACATTGCAATGTATTGGCTCACCTTCGGCCCTGGCAGTTGTCCACCTTCCCCAGGCTTCGCGCCTTGGGCAATTTTGATTTCAATTTGTTTGGCGTTGACTAGGTACTCTGGCGTCACACCAAAGCGTCCCGATGCAACTTGCTTAATCGCACTATAAGCTTTATCACCATTCCGCAATCCTTTTAAATGAGGTAGGGTTGGTGAGTGACCAGCCTCGTCTACATCATCCAGGACTGTATAGCGCACTGGGTCTTCGCCACCTTCCCCAGAGTTAGATTTACCGCCAATCCGGTTCATGGCGATCGCCAATGTCTCATGGGCTTCTCTTGACAAAGCCCCTAAAGACATGCCACCGGTGCAGAAGCGTTTGACAATTTCAGTTACCGATTCCACTTCTTCTAGAGGAACTGGAGTGCGATCGCCTTGGAAGTCTAGCAAGTCCCGCAAGGCCGTTACTGGTCTGCCTTGGAGGTGCTTTTTATAAACTTCGTAGTGGTCGTAGTTTTTACCATCTAGAGCCTTATGCAGTGCCTTAACCATTTCTGGGCTATTCATGTGATACTCGCCGCCAGGACGGTATTGCACAAAGCCCAGGTTTTCTAACTTTTTGGTCGTCAATTCCGGGAAAGCTTTGCTGTGGAAGGAAAGTACTTCATCAGCGAGTTCACTCACACTCAAACCACCGATGCGGGAAGTCGTACCACGGAATCCCAGTTCTATTAAATCCCCACCGATGCCAATCGCTTCAAAGATTTGGGCTGCTTGATAGCTGGAAAGCAGAGAAATTCCCATCTTAGAGAGAATTTTTAGTAAACCTGACTCTACTGCTTTGCGATAGTTTCCTAAAGCTTGTTCTACTGTGAGGGCTGGAATTTTCTCCACAGCCATTAATTTTTGGGTTTTGGGATCAATACACCAATCACGCACCGTGTCCAAAGCCATATAGGGGCAAACTGCACCAGCACCGTAGCCAATCAGACAAGCAAAGTGATGAGTACTCCAGCATTGGGCAGTATTGACAATCAGGGATGTTTTCATTCGCAACCCTTCACAAATCAGGTGGTGATGCACAGCACCCACTGCTAACAGGGGAGGAATGTAGGTATATTCTGTGCTGATCTCCCCATTATTAAGAGAGCTTGGGGGGCGGTCGCTTAATATTAAAATCTTTGCACCTGACCGTACTGACTCGGCTGCTTGTGCTTGTAAAGACTGGACTGCGGCTTTCAATCCTTCAGGGCCGCTGGCGATCGCAAATAGGGTTGACAACTCGGCTGTGGCAAATCCTGACAGCTTAATCGCCTCTAATTCAGCATCCGTTAACACTGGCGATTCCAGCTTCAATCTCCGAGCATACTCTGGCTTAGGTTCTAATAAGTTACCCCGTTCACCCAATTCTACTTTCAAAGACATCACTAGCTTTTCCCGTAGGGGATCGATCGCCGGGTTTGTCACCTGAGCAAAGCGCTGTTTGAAATAGTCATAAAGCAGGTGGGGCTTTTGTGACAGCACTGCTAAAGGAATATCATCCCCCATGCAGAAAGTCGGCTCGGAACCGGCGATCGCCATTGGCTGAATCACCATTTCTACATCTTCTGTGGTGTAGCCAAAGGCAGTTTGACGCTGAAGCAAGGTTTGCTTGTCAATTTTCTCAGTTGTACTATGCCCCTTACCATTTTCAGCAGCCAGATGTCCATTTCCATTCACATCTGACGACTGACTACTGACAATTTGTTTGAGTTCTTGACGGTACTGTTGCAGCCATTCTCCATATGGGTGCTGCTTGGCGATACGCTGCTTAATCTCCCAATTCTTAAGCACTTCATGCTTTACTAAATCTACGGCAATCATTTGCCCTGGCCCGAGTCTACCTTTTTCGACAATATTGGTTTCTGGAAAGTCCACTACACCAGCTTCGGAAGCTACAACAATATAGTCATCCTTGGTGATCACGTAGCGAGCTGGTCTTAAGCCATTACGATCTAGTGTTGCACCAACTTTTTTGCCATCGCTGAATACTAAAAGTGCTGGCCCATCCCACGCTTCTTGCAGACCACTGTAATATTCGTAGAAATCGGTAATTTCTGGAGAGTCACGTAAAGAAGGCTGATTTTGGTAAGCCTCTGGAACCATAATCATTAAAGCTTCCAAAGGGCTGCGTCCAGAACACACCAGCAATTCCAGTACGTTGTCTAGGGTAGCTGAGTCGCTGTTATCAATATGAACTAATGGCTTGAGTTCGTTGATGCGATCGCTCCATACAGGATGATTCAGGCTAGCTTCTCGTGCCATCATCCAGTTGATGTTACCCAACAAGGTATTGATTTCGCCGTTGTGACCCAAAAGCCGCATTGGTTGAGCTAGGGGCCACTTAGGCATCGTGTTAGTACTAAAGCGGCGGTGATAGACAGCAAAGGCGCTTTTGTAAGCTGGATTTTTGAAATCTTGATAAAAGCTGCCCAATACGGCGGAACGCACCATGCCTTTGTAGACAATTGTGCGGCTTGACAAGGAGCAGATATAAAATTCTTCTGAGATGTTATTTGCAACTTTACTAATTCGGCGGCGGGTAATATACAACTGTCGTTCCAATTCATCGCCACTTTTGTCAACAGAAGTTAGCAAAACTTGTTCAATCTGGGGTTGATTTTCTCTTGCTTGTACCCCCAGTAGATCAGGTTGTACTGGCACTACTCGCCAACCCAGTACAATCAATTTTTCTTCAGCAGCTACTTGCTCAACTGTCGTCCTAGCTTTTTGTGCTGCTTCTTGGTTTTGTGGTAGAAAAATCATCCCCACAGCTATATTATTGGTGGATGGAAATTCCTTCCCCTTTTGGGCAAAGTCTTGTTGGAACAACTCCCAAGGTATGGCTGTCAATACTCCTGCACCATCACCAGAATCTTGATCAGCGCTACAACCTCCCCGGTGCTCTAAACAGGTTAAAGCAGCTAAGGCTTTTTCTACAATTTCATGGCTGGTATGATTCTGACGATGAGCAATAAAACCGACACCACAGGCATCTCGTTCCTCTACTAACCACTTTTGCCCCTGATAGGTATCTCTTGAGATTATATCCGCCGTGATTTTCTGGTCTTGATTCATCGGTTTATTATTCATACCTTGTTCCTGAAGTATTGAGTTACCAATTTTGCCACTACTTGTGGGAAAAATTTCTAAATTCAGCGATCTGAGAAATATATCAGCACCGAAAATTTAGGGAAAAAAAATTTTAACTTCGGTTTTACTTTACTAGTTCATCCGTGTTAAAATATTTGCGTGTTATTTAAGTATTTATGCGATGTAAGACAAGCTACCTCCGCCAAGACATAATTTTTGCCCTGACAGTTTCTTTTTTATATTGTGAAACTAAGTATTTTCTCAATTTCCTTTTTCCAGATGCACGTTAGCTACTTATAGAGCCTATTTCGGCTCACCTGAAACAAAACTAAAACTGAACGCTGTCCGATGTTTTAAAGCCAAACTCATCCTGATCCGGCAATAAATTCAGCGTATTACAATATATACCCATTTGACAATTCCCAAATATTTTTGTTGTTGTCTAGAGTTTTACTGCTTACCACTTACCACATGTTTTTCTATTAACTAGACCTGACTGAAGTAGCAATAGTAGCAATCTTCAGTCAGGATTGAATATAATCCAGTTTTGATAACCAAGACTACCGTGTATAGTCTGGTTATAATTAGTGCTAGTTAAAACACTTGATTGCAGTGGCTTTAATGTCTAAAGTGATTGTTTATATCTAAAAGAGATAACAAGCCAATATATAGATTACCATGTTTTTTCAAAAATAAACTCATGGTTTTTTTATATTTCTCAATAATTAGTTAGTTTATACCTTGGGTGATATTTTTCAAAAGTACCTAGTAAATTATGGTAAAAATGCCGAATTGTTGCCAATCAGTAATTGGCGTTCGCAGATTTTTCCGGGCTACTGTGTCACCAATACTTTTGACAGCCCTGTGCTTAACTTCTACCTGTGCTACCAACGCCCAGGAGTCCCCGATAAACACCAAATTAACACCCAGGTTAACCTCACAGTCACCAGTACCTCCTTTAACAGGTGTGGCATCCTCTGGTAATCAAATTTCCCTCAATGGGCGTAGCTTACCAGGAAGTTGGTTGCAGCGACCTGGAAAATCTGGTCAGATCACAACTCATCTCAGTGACGGAGCATTCAGGCAATTAATTGGAGTAAATTTCTTAAACAGTAGTAATTGGGCAAGGCAACCAATACAGTGGTTTTCGTCGGTGACAACGCCACTAGTTTTAGCTACCAGGCTATTAGGAGCATATCGCTATTTGGATATTACTAATTTTGCTCAAACATCTGGATGGCAAATCCAAGCCAATGGCAACACCTTGGTAATTGCTACCCCAAAGGCGCAAGTCACAAATATTATTCAGAGTCAGCAATCTTTAGACGCGAATGTTAATCCTTTGCAACAGGTTCGCATTCTTGTCGATTTAGATCGTCCAACTCCCTGGCAAGTTACACAAGGGTCAACTGTAAAAAAAATTCAACCTCCATCTTCTGATCCAGACATCCCAACCGCAAAATCCACTGTACCGCCAAATCGAGAGTGGACAATTACCCTGGATGGAATAGCCGATCCCGTTTTGATAGAACGCTATACCCCTCAGCTACCAGCACCAACAGCAGCACCACCAATATTGCTGCCAAACCTGCTCAAACAATTATCACCAGCTACACCAACACAACCAATACTACCAGCACCAGCCCCAGCCCCAGCCCCTGAACCACTGATTCAACAAGTGGAGGTGGTGAAAAACCAAACCATTATTTCTCTGAGTGTTCCCTTTGGTTTATCGCCTCAAGTTAGTACTGTAGCTAACCCTAATCGCCTGATTATCGATATTCGACCCGATCCTTTAGAAGAACGAGATATTACTTGGGCCCCAGGATTGCGCTGGCGACAGCATTATGTCAACTTAGGCACAGAACGCTTTGGGGTGGTCTGGTTAGAGGTTAATCTGCGGAAATTTGGGCTAACGTTGAAACCCATGTGGGCTAGTAGTCCTGATGGGCTTGCGGGCACTGCTCCCTTAATTCAAACAGCACAACGTTACTTAGCGGTAGCTGGAATTAACGGTGGTTATTTTAACCGCAATAACAGATTGCCATTGGGTGCAATTCGTCGGGATAGTCAGTGGTTATCAGGCCCCATTCTGAACCGGGGTGCGATCGCTTGGAATGATTCTGGACAATTTTACTTCGGTCGTCTCACCTTAGAAGAAACTTTAATCACAGCAAATGACCAGCGCCTACCAATTCTGTTTCTCAACAGCGGCTACGTCCAGAGTGGCATTGCTCGTTACACCCCAGCTTGGGGATCAACTTACACGCCCTTGACAGACAACGAAATCATCATCGTGGTACAGAAAGACCAAATTACTCAACAGTTATCAGGCGGCAAAGTTGGTGGGACGGCGGTTCCGATTCCTCAAGATGGCTATCTCCTAACCTTACGCGCCAACGCTGCTAGTGCTGCTTCACAGCTACCGATTGGAAGCGCAGTAAGTATTTCCAGCGCCACTGCTCCGACTGATTTTAGTCGTTATCCCTACATTATCGGAGCTGGACCGCTATTAGTCCAAAATCGTCAAATTGTCCTTGATGCCAAAGGCGAAAAATTCAGCAATGCCTTTATTGCAGAAAAGGCTATTCGTAGCGGTATTTGCACAACAGCAACAGGCACACTGATGATTACTGCCATACATAATCGTATCGGCGGTTATGGGCCTAATTTGGCAGAACATGCCCAATTGATGCAACTCATGGGCTGTGTGGATGCCCTAAATTTGGACGGCGGTAGTTCTACCAGCCTTTACTTAGGAGGGCAACTACTCAACCGTTCGCCTAGTACCGCTGCTCGTGTTCATAACGGAATTGGTATTTTCTTGCAACCACGTTAACAATTCAAAATTTAAAATTCACGCATTAAAGACATTTTCAGACAGAGCGAAAAGTGTGGTCTTCTGTGCGATTCGTTGTAGGTGAATCACGGTATTCAGTTCGTACATAACGATACCAACCAAGGGACTTCCAACTAAAAAAATATCCTATTGCTGTGTAGGCAGGGGGGCAGGGAGCAGGGTGCAGGGGGAGAAAGAAAAATATTATCTGAGTAAACTGGATAATTTATTTTCTGGAAGTCCCCAATTCTAATGAGAAGGTTGAACTCTCGGAGGAATGCAGGTGCAAGTCCTGTCCACCAGACTCAGGTGTGACTCCCCACTTGCCCATACTGACCAGACTCGGTTTCTGGAGGGTGAAGCTCTCAACAGGGCGCAATCAGACACCCGTTTTGGGATAACATCAACTAAACGCTGGGAAAAAGACCGCAGGAGTAGATTTTTAAAGTTTAAAACAAGCTGCGATTTTGCTTGATGAAGACTTGATGTAGACATAGTAGTTTTAGTAGTGATGATTTACACCATAAGGTCTAATTTTGCTATGTTTATCAAAGTGCGACAAAATTGCTGATTTTTAACGTTGCAAGATAGCGCCAGATTTTTGATCAATAGTTAAGAGTACCAACGGTTTGTTATGTCTCCAAATGAGGTAACTATGGCTCGATATCAAGAAACTACACAGACTGACACTCTACACCTAGCTCCAGCCATCACTTCCAGAGGCGTTGCTGCAACTGAGTTACGTCCTTGGGGTGCTTTTACAGTTTTGGAAGAAGGACGCGGATACAAAATTAAGCGCATCGAAGTTAAGCCCGGACACCGCCTCAGTCTACAAATGCACCACCACCGCAGTGAACATTGGATTGTCGTCTCTGGTACAGCTAGGGTAGTTTGTGGTGAGCAAGAAGTTCTACTGAGCAATAATGAATCAACCTATGTACCCCAATGTACATCTCATCGTTTAGAGAATCCTGGCGTGATCCCCTTGGTGTTGATTGAAGTGCAAAATGGCGAATACTTGGGAGAAGATGATATTATTCGCTACCAAGATGACTATGCCCGTACTAAGGATTAAAACCAAAATAACGCTGTTAAAGCTCTAATCCCAAAATTAAATGTATTTTTGTGCAAACCGTCTTTGGTAACCACTGCACCCCAGAAGTCCCTACCTAGTTAAAGTGGGGACTGAAGCATGTTAGTGCTATAAATGTAGTAATAGCGATTGCGCTCATGGGTTCGATAATTTGGCACAGGGAGATGGCGACGGTCAACCCATCTGTAAAATGAAGATGGGGTATTCAATTGCAAAAAACAAGTTCCATGATTCATCTGAGTCAAGCAGCCGTGAGTGAGATTGGGCGAATCAAGTCCAAGCAGCAATCAAATGTCTTGTTTAGATTGGCAGTAAAACCAGGTGGTTGTTCCGGGTTCTTTTATGATATGTCCTTTGATGAAGCAATAAAAGTTGGCGACCAGCTTTTCGACTTGGATGAGATTCAAGTAGTCATAGACGCTGCAAGCTTAAATTACCTCAACGGTTTGAGGGTAGATTATTCAGAAGACTTAATGGGTGGTGGTTTTCGCTTCCATAACCCTCAGGCGACCGCTACCTGTGGCTGTGGCAATTCCTTCTCCATAACTAGTCAATAGTTCTTAATTAAAGATCATTTGCCAATAACAAAGTATCAATAAATTAAGGAAAAATCACAATTGACATAAAACCGGAAAAAACGATATAATCAGGATTTGTTAAAACTTAGACCATAAGCAGCTTTACGCGCTGTAACACATGCCAACAATACAGCAGCTAATACGTAATGAACGCGAACAAGCGCGTCAGAAAACCAAGTCCCCTGCTCTGAAACAATGTCCCCAACGTCGGGGAGTTTGTACCAGAGTATACACGACTACACCAAAAAAGCCTAACTCAGCTTTACGCAAAGTAGCAAGAGTAAGACTTACCTCTGGATTTGAAGTCACAGCTTACATTCCAGGCATTGGTCACAACTTACAAGAACACTCAGTTGTGATGATTCGCGGCGGTCGGGTTAAGGATCTACCAGGCGTGAGATACCACATTATCCGTGGCACCCTTGATACAGCCGGAGTCAAAGACCGCAAGCAAGGCCGTTCCAAATATGGAACCAAGCTTCCCAAAGAAGCTAAAAAATAGGATTAGGCGATTAATCGCATCCAACACGATTAATCGTCTACCTGAGAAGCGCTGAAAGACAAAAATAATGATCGCTGTTTGTGTTCTAACAGCAGTTATCAAGGCTGTTATGTCTGTTTCAAAAAATCAAGCAAGCTACACCTACACTAAGCGAGCAAGTGTACAAGTTCTGAAGAGAATGCTGTAACCAACAGCAAAATTCTAATCTGGACATTAAGGTTTATAGTCTTGTCACTTTGAGTATTTAGTTGCAGATAGCAAGTCAATGAATTTTAGATTTTAGATTTGCGATAGCGTAGCGTAAAGCTTTCTCCTAATGGAGACGCTCTTGTTAGCTGGCTTTTGAGTAGGGATACGGCATAGCTTCTCTACGAGAGGCTGCGCCAACGCTTGAAGCAAGTCTTCTCCCTATAGCCCTTCTCAAGACAAGAGACATTGTTCGCGTTCGGGCATTATACGGCAGGCGCTAGCCTTTCCCTTTGGGAGAAGGGAAGACGCAAGGGCGAACGAGCGTCTTTTGGATTAGTCGAACCCACAAGGGGATCAGGCTTACAGACTTTTGATTTTTTCCGACCCGTGTGGTCGAAACATCTAGCGAAAACTCTTAATCCAAAAATCCAAGTTGCGCTGGAAGCGCACCAAAGGTGCGACCAAAATCCAAAATTCGCAGTCAATTAAGTCAGCCTTGCTGCAACGGTCGAAAAAAATTGAGGAAGTCTGAGGGTTGGGTTCCACCGCTTTTAGTTTCCGCTGTCTGATAGCATATAATTTCGTTGCCAATTCCGAATTAAAGGTGAAGTATGTCTCGTCGTGGTGTTATTCAAAGGCGCCCAGTTCCGTCTGACTCCGTATATAATAGTCGCCTTGTGAGCATGATTATCAGGCGAATCATGCGTCATGGCAAGAAATCACTTGCCGCACGCATTGTTTATGATGCATTGAAAACTATTGAAGAACGCACTGGTAGCGCTGCCTTGGAAACCTTTGAAAGAGCAGTGCGAAATGCCACGCCTTTAGTAGAAGTAAAAGCTCGGCGAGTTGGTGGAGCAACCTACCAAGTACCAATGGAAGTGCGTTCAGAACGGGGCACTACCCTAGCATTGCGTTGGTTAGTGCAATATTCTCGGTCTAGACCAGGCCGGACGATGGCAAGCAAATTGGCAAATGAGTTAATGGATGCTGCCAACGAAACTGGAAATGCGATTCGGAAACGAGAAGAAACGCACCGGATGGCGGAAGCTAACAAAGCATTTGCACACTATCGTTACTAAGTAGAAAAGCGATATATCGCCTTATTGAAGCGGTATATCGTAGATTTACAAAAAAAAGGCGGTTTTCCGTAAAAGTATAGAATCTTAACAAAGAGTAATATACAAGATATCATGAGGCAAAAACTATAGGAGGTAATTGTGGCACGCACGATCCCGCTAGAGAAAGTACGCAACATCGGTATTGCGGCGCATATAGATGCGGGCAAAACAACAACAACAGAGAGAATATTGTTTTACTCTGGGATAATTCATAAGATTGGCGAAGTTCATGAAGGAACTGCCGTCACCGACTGGATGGAGCAGGAGCGGGAGCGGGGAATTACCATTACTGCCGCTGCTATCAGTACCAGTTGGAATGATCATCAAATTAACATTATCGATACTCCGGGTCACGTAGACTTCACGATTGAAGTTGAGCGTTCCATGCGCGTGTTGGATGGTGTAATCGCAGTATTTTGTTCTGTGGGCGGCGTGCAACCGCAGTCTGAGACAGTGTGGCGGCAAGCAGACCGCTACAAAGTTCCTCGGATCGCCTTCATCAACAAGATGGATCGTACTGGAGCGAACTTCTATAAAGTTCACGAGCAGATGCGCGATCGCCTGCGGGCGAATGCGATTGCCATTCAATTACCAATTGGTAGTGAAACCGAATTCCAAGGGATCATCGACCTAGTACGGCAACGTGCGTATATTTACGCCAATGACCAAGGAACCGATATCCAGGAAACGGATATCCCCACAGAATTACAAGCGCAGGTAGATGAATACCGCGTCAAGCTAGTGGAAGCAGTGGCAGAAACTGATGACACTCTGATGGCTAAGTACTTCGAGGGCGAAGAACTGACAGCAGAGGAAATCGCTGTTGCCCTGCGTAAAGGCACAATTGCTGGCACAATCGTACCAGTACTTTGTGGCTCGGCATTTAAAAACAAAGGCGTGCAGTTGATGCTGGATGCCGTTGTAGATTACCTGCCAGCGCCAAGTGAAGTGCCGCCAATTCAAGGACTACTGGCAAATGGCGATACTGTTGAGCGGCGGGCTGATGACAAGGAACCCCTAGCGGCTCTGGCATTCAAGATTATGGCTGACCCTTACGGTCGCCTGACATTTGTTCGCGTTTATTCTGGTGTACTGAAAAAGGGTAGCTACGTCCTTAACGCTAGTAAAAATAAAAAAGAACGGATTTCCCGCCTAGTTCTGATGAAGGCAGATGACCGACAAGATGTCGATGAACTGCGAGCGGGTGATTTGGGAGCAGCACTGGGATTGAAAGACACCTTGACAGGTGACACGATCTGTGATGAAGGATCGCCAGTAATTCTGGAATCCCTATTCATTCCTGAGCCTGTAATCTCGGTGGCGGTTGAACCCAAAACCAAGAACGACATGGATAAACTATCCAAGGCTCTGCAATCTCTCTCAGAAGAAGACCCCACCTTCCGTGTCCACGTCGATCCGGAAACCAACCAAACCGTGATCGCAGGGATGGGAGAGCTACACTTAGAAATTCTAGTAGACCGGATGTTACGAGAATTCAAGGTGGAAGCGAATGTTGGGGCGCCGCAAGTAGCTTACCGGGAAACGATTCGGAAAGCTGTGAACAAAATTGAGGGCAAATTCATCCGCCAAAGTGGTGGTAAAGGTCAATACGGTCACGTTGTGATCGATTTGGAGCCTGGACAACCCGGTACTGGTTTTGAATTCGTCTCCAAAATTGTCGGCGGTACAGTACCTAAAGAGTATATCGGCCCAGCAGAACAAGGAATGAAAGAAAGCTGCGAATCCGGTGTTCTAGCTGGATATCCGTTGATTGACGTCAAAGCGACGCTAATAGATGGGTCATATCACGATGTAGACTCTTCAGAAATGGCTTTCAAAATCGCTGGTTCAATGGCGATGAAAGAGGCTGTGCTGAAAGCTGCACCCGTCCTCTTAGAGCCTATGATGAAAGTTGAGGTGGAAGTTCCCGAAGACTATATCGGGAATGTCATTGGCGACCTGATTGCCCGACGGGGACAGATTGAAAATCAAAGCACTGAACAGGGACTCGCTAAGGTGACATCCCAAGTCCCACTGGCGACCATGTTTGGTTACGCTACTGATATCCGGTCGAAGACCCAAGGTCGGGGCATCTTCTCAATGGAGTTTAGCCGCTACGAAGAAGTACCTCGCAACGTGGCTGAGGCAATCATTGCTAAAGGCAAAGGGAACGCTTAAGTTAAAATAAGGAAATGAGCATTCATGGCACGCGCAAAGTTTGAAAGGAATAAACCCCACATCAATATCGGTACCATTGGCCACGTTGACCACGGTAAAACCACGTTAACAGCAGCCATCACCCTGACCTTGGCGGCTCTTGGTCAAGCTATAGCTAAAGGCTACGATCAAATTGATAACGCGCCAGAAGAAAAGGCACGGGGTATTACCATCAATACCGCTCACGTTGAGTATGAAACCGAAAATCGGCACTATGCTCACGTAGACTGTCCAGGACACGCTGACTATGTGAAGAACATGATCACTGGCGCTGCCCAGATGGATGGTGGCATTCTGGTAGTAGCTGCTACCGATGGCCCCATGCCCCAAACCCGCGAACACATCCTACTGGCAAAACAGGTAGGCGTTCCCAGTCTGGTTGTCTTCTTGAACAAAGAAGATTTGATGGATGACCCAGAACTCTTAGAACTAGTAGAATTAGAACTTCGAGAACTTCTTAGCAGCTATGATTTCCCTGGTGATGATATCCCCATTATCAAAGGCTCTGGTCTGCAAGCTCTTGAAGCAATGACCAAGAATCCTAAGACCAAAAGAGGTGAAAATCCTTGGGTAGACAAAATCTACGAATTGATGGATGCTGTAGATTCTTTCATCCCCACTCCTGAGCGGGATGTTGATAAGCCCTTCCTGATGGCTGTAGAAGACGTATTCTCAATCACAGGTCGTGGTACTGTTGCCACTGGTCGGATTGAGCGGGGTGTAGTCAAAGTTGGCGATAACGTTGAACTAGTGGGTATTAGAAATACTCGCGCCACTACCGTCACTGGTATTGAAATGTTCAAGAAGAGTCTTGACCAGGGTATGGCTGGGGACAACGCTGGCGTACTCCTGCGGGGTATCCAGAAGGCTGATATTGAACGGGGCATGGTAATCGCCAAACCGGGTTCGATTACACCTCACACTCAATTTGAAGGTGAAGTATACGTCTTAACGGAAAAAGAAGGTGGTCGTAAGACTCCATTTTTCTCCGGCTACCGCCCTCAGTTCTACGTGCGGACAACTGATGTAACTGGTACCATCAAAGCCTTCACCTCTGATGATGGCAGTGAAGCCGAAATGGTGATGCCAGGTGATCGCATCAAAATGACAGTAGAATTGATCAACGCGATCGCTATTGAACAAGGAATGCGCTTCGCTATCCGCGAAGGTGGTCGCACCATCGGTGCTGGTGTCGTCTCTAAAATTCTCAAGTAGCACCTTTTTGCTCATAACAAAGGAGTAGGGATGGTATAATGCCTCTCTGCTCCTTTCTCTTCCCTCTATAAATAAGGTAATAGGTTACAGGAGACAGGTGATAGTTTTCTGTAACCTATAACTTGTAACCTTTACTTTGTAACTACTCCCCTAATTACGCAGAACCTGGACAATTAAAGATGGCAACTCTACAGCAGCAGAAGATTAGAATTCGCTTACAGGCTTTTGACCGACGCCTATTAGATACATCTTGCGAGAAGATTGTAGACACCGCTAACCGCACCAACGCTACAGCCATAGGCCCAATTCCTTTACCAACAAAACGCCGAATCTATTGTGTGCTGCGATCGCCTCACGTAGATAAAGATTCACGGGAACACTTTGAAACCCGTACTCATCGCCGGATTATTGATATTTACCAGCCCTCTTCTAAGACTATTGATGCTCTAATGAAATTGGATCTACCATCAGGTGTAGATATCGAAGTTAAACTTTGATTAGTCATTAGTACTCAGGCAAAGGACAAAGCGCAAAGTCGAGCCAGTCCGTTGGTGGGGTTCCCCCACTTAAAGGAACTGGCGTTGAGCGGAGGTTTCCAACGCTCTCTACGAGACGCTGCGCGAACGCGGACTCGTTGACGTAGCCTCTCGTAGAGAAGAGGCTGCGCTATCCGTTGGCGCAGCCTGCCGTACTCCTAGGTCGAAGCAAGCTACGCGTATCGTCTCTTAGAGAAGGCATCAGAACTTTGTAAGAGAGGCCATAGGACAAATGACAAATGACATTAGTATGAATATTTAGATAGCCCTGAAGAAATATATCTCAGGGCTTTTATTTAGCTACGAAACAAATGATAGAATGTAGACAAAGTACGGGAAAAGCAGAGAAAAACAAATTTTAAAGATTTAAGTTTATACCAAGGTAACAATGACATCATCTTCTAAAATTGCAGTTCGCGAACTACCGCTGTTCCTGTTACCCGAAGTAGTTCTGTTTCCTACCAGGCCATTGCCTCTGCACATCTTTGAATTTCGCTATCGAATCATGATGAACACGATTTTGGAGAGCGATCGTAGATTCGGTGTTTTGATGGTCGATCCTGTTAAAGGTACAATTGCAAACACTGGTTGCTGTGCGGAAATCGTTCATCACCAGCGGCTGCCAGATGATCGAATCAAGATGTTGACTTTAGGGCAGCAAAGATTTCGTGTATTAGAGTATGTTCGTGAAAAGCCATACCGCGTTGGTTTAGTTGAATGGATTGAAGACCAACCACCGACTAAAGATTTGCGACCTTTGTCTTCTGAGGTAGAACAACTACTGCGAGATGTTGTACGTCTATCAGCTAAATTAACCGAACAAAATATCGAACTGCCAGAAGATTTGCCTGACCTACCAACAGAACTATCTTATTGGGTAGCCAGTAATCTTTACGGTGTCGCCGCAGAGCAGCAATTATTGTTAGAAATGCAAGATACTGCAACTCGTCTAGAGCGAGAAGCAGAAATTTTAACTTCTACTCGCAATCATTTGGCGGCTCGCGCTGTTCTCAAAGACACGTTTAATCAAAAGTGATGAGTGAGGAGTTAAGAAGAAATAACAAAAAATAAAAGATTGACAACTTATAATTTCTAGTCATTAATTGATAATTGATAACTGATAACTCCTAACTTCTTAAGTGAGGGTGCTGATGGGCAAAACATTGTAAGCACCAAGAATTTTTAAAATTTCTGTGTGGATAGTTAATTCTGCTAAAGCAGATTGCATTTGTGCTTCCTTAGCATCTGCTTCTAAATCCATGAAAAACAAGTATTCGCCTAGCGACCGCTTCGTCGGACGAGATTCAATCCGGCTGAGATTAATTCCTAACTGAGCAAATATTTGCAAAGGTTTGACCAATGCTCCGGGTGTGTTGGCAGGCATACTAAAAGCCAGCGATGTGTGACTGGCATTTGTTGTTGATGTCTGGTATCTAGCGTCCGCCTCACCCTGACTTACTACCCAAAAACGAGTAAAGTTTTCTGGATAGTCATTGATGTTACTGGCAAGTATGGGCAGGTTGTAGAGTTGAGCTGCTCTACTAGAAGCGATCGCTGCCGTTGTTGTGTCTTGATCCAATCCCTGTAGCGCTTCGGTTGTGGAATTGCTGGGAATAATCTGTACAGTCGGAAGAAACCGCTCTAACCATCCCTGGCATTGTCCCAAAGCATTCGGGTAAGAGTAAACAGTTTTAATCCTATCTAAGCTAGACGCGCAAGAAATTAACATATGAGCAATGGGTAATACCAAAGCCAACTGAATTTGCAAACTGTCCAACTGCCATAGTGTATCCAGTGTTGTAGTCACACTCCCTTCAATAGAATTTTCCACTGGCACAACAGCCAAGTGAGCTTGACCATCAGCAACGGCGTGCAGTGATTGAGAGATGGTGGGATAAGAGCTTAATATAGCTTCAATTTCCGTACTTTTACTCAACCAGTTGACATAAAAAACAGCTGCTTGTTCTGTGTAAGTGCCGGGAGGCCCTAAATATGCAATCAATATAGTCATGTGTTTATAAATATATCTGTTCAATTTATAGATTATATAGTGAGTAAACCCAGCCTTTCTTTATTGACCGAGATATTCAATTATGTATTAGTTTTTTAGGTAGTGTAATTATACAGTTTATACCTGTACAACAGTGTGGATGGTTGACTAGGTAGAGCAAATGTACTAGCTTAATTTCAGTCGTTGTTTTAGTGAGAAATTAAGATTATGAAGTTCTCCTACACAATTCTTTATGTAAAGGATGTTGCCCAATCGGTCGCTTTTTATGAAAAGGCGTTTGGACTCAAACAGCAGTTTATTCACGAGAGCAAACAATACGCCGAGATGCAAACGGGTGGAACAACTCTCGCTTTCGCCTCAAATGAATTTGCAAAATCTAACCTCCCGCAAGGATTCCAAGAAAACAGTCTGTTAAATCTACCTGCTGGTATTGAGGTTGGTTTTGTAACAGACGATATAGCAGCAGCTTTGTCGCGTGCCATAGAAGCTGGTGCTGTGGTTGTTGTAGATGCCAAAGTTAAGCCTTGGGGACAAACAGTGGCTTATGTCCGTGATTTGGATGGAATTCTTGTTGAAATTGCTAGTCCAATGTAATCTAAATTAAAAAAAATAAACATAATAAATTAATTAATAATAGAAGTATCAAACAATTACTTCCTTCTATTCATGGCTACCAAGTTTACTGCCTCCCAATCAGTGGAAATTGCTGTTCCAGAGCAGCCTATTCCTATTCAGCACTACTTGCGTCAGCCTCAACGTCTGGTTAAGGCTTTGGTTGACAATAGCCGGATTCAGCAGCTTTCTGAGGAGGTATTTCGCTTGAAAATGCGTCCGCTGACTTTTATGTCACTGAGTATTCAACCTACTGTAGACATGAGAGTCTGGGCAGAATCAAATGGAATAATTTATTTGCGATCGCTAGGCTGTGAAATCCTGGGTTTCGAGTATATTAACCAGCGCTTTGCTCTCAATTTAAAAGGGTATTTGTCTCCCAAAGAGTTTAGCACTGGCACTTGTCTTGAAGGAAGAGCTGATTTAGAAGTGCTGGTGGATTTACCTTTGCCATTTTCATTCACTCCTAAGCCGATTTTAGAAGCTACTGGCAATGGTTTGCTCAAAAGCGTGCTGTTGTCGGTCAAGCAACGGTTATTAAATCAACTTTTGGCGGATTATCGCTATTGGGTGATATCACAAACTAAAGATAGAGGACTTGACGGTGACAGTATTGAATTGCCAATCCTGAATGCTGAGTAATTATTTAATCACTCAACACTTATACGTTTGATTTGGCAAGGACGAAAAGACTGACGATGCAAAGGCGAGGGCCCGTATTGTTGCAAAGCAAGCTTATGCCGCTGGCTACCATAACCCTTGTTACACTCCAGGTTATACATAGGGTATTTTAATGCTAGACGCAATACCAGGTCATCACGCCAAACCTTAGCGACAATACTAGCAGAGGCAATAACCAGCGATCGCTCGTCCCCTTTGACTATTGTTTGTTGCGGCAGTAGCAAGTCTTTGATTGACTGATTGCCATCAACCAAGCAGAGTGTAGGCTGTACCTTTAACTTCAGCACAGCCCGCTTCATTGCTAACAACGTTGCTTGCAAAATATTTATCTTGTCAATTTCAGCAGTAGAAGCAAACCCAATTTTCCAATCTAAAGCCAGCCCACAAATTTGCTGCGCTAGCTGAGTTCTACGAGAGCTAGACAACTTTTTACTGTCTTTAATTTTAGCTGCCATCAGTATTGGCAAAGCATGATCTGGTAGGATCACTGCTGCCGCCACCACAGGGCCAAATAGAGCACCTCGCCCTACTTCATCCACACCTGCAACCAACCCTGGAATCCCTGACAAGGTAGAAAACTCCAGCCAACTGGATTTTTCCAAGGGTGCTGGCGACGTTTCTACCATAAGGCAAATTAATTATCCTCGATCGCTGAGGAACGACGGCGACGGCGACGGCTGGCAGTGGCGGCGCTGTTCGCATCACTTTCATCTGCGATCTCGTTGGCGGCTGAGGCTTTCGCAGACAAGCGCCCGGAAGGGTTCGCAGTCAGATGCGATGGTTCAGTTGTCTCTTCTATCAAAGATTTTTGTTCTGGCTCAATAACTTTTGGTGTCGCTATCTTGCTTGCGCTTATTTCAGATGTTGCTTTTTGGGCAATAGTTGATTCTGAGGTTGATTCAGTTGGGGTCATTGGCAGTTGACCAGGCTGAATCACATTAATAATCACAGACTTGGTATTTTTAACCTCTTGCTCTAACTTTACCAAGGGAGATATTCCCATCAAGGCAAACATATCCTGTTCCTGGAGGCTCATTTCTACAGTTCTAATCTCCGGTGGTTCTACCACTGGTTTAACTGGTTCTGCCTTGATAACTTTAGTGCGCTCTACTCTTTCACTCCAACCTGGCTTACCAAGGGTTGGTGAGGGGAGCTCTGGTGTAATTCCTAGTTCTGGTTCCACATCAAGGTCTAAGTCTGGCTCGTTAACAAAAGCTAGTGGATTGGCAACAACTCGAACTTCATCTTTCCCGTTTAACCCATTGATGCCAATTCGACTGCGGCGAGTGCGGGTACGACGCTTATTATCATTAAGTTCTTGATAACTAGGATGATTGATCAGATTTAGGTTACTCAATTCCAAGTCACTATCAAATGCTTCCCCAAATCCATCATAGGTTTCTCGTGGTTCCGGGATGCGGGCAGATGGCTGACGTGGTTCTCGGTGAGGCAGGGATACAAAACGCTCACGCTCTGGTGTCTCTGCTGGTATTGGCAATCGGTTTTCGATTTCTCCAGGTAGACGCACGGTATGTCCTAAACCACCACAGGTGGGGCAAGTTTCACCAAACAATTCGTAAATGTTTTGACCCTGACGCTTGCGGGTCAGTTCTACTAAACCCAGTTCGGTGAGTTGGGCAATCTGGGGACGAGCTTTGTCTGCTTTGAGTGCTTTATTAAAGTGTTCGAGAACTTGCAATTGGTCACGTCGCGATTCCATATCAATAAAATCAACAACGATCACTCCGGCGATATTCCGCAGACGCAACTGGCGAGCAATTTCTGTTGCAGCTTCGCAGTTTGTCCACAAAACTGTTTCTCTAGCTGTTGCCGATCGCGTGAAGGAACCTGAGTTAACATCAATTACGGTTAATGCCTCCGTCGGCTCGATGATGATGTAGCCTCCAGAAGGTAGGTCTACTCTCGGTTTTAGGGCTTCTCGAATCGCGGCACTGATGCGGAAGTACTCTAAAATTGGAGAGCGATCGCGATGATGGTCTATTAACAATCCCTGCGGTGTTTGACCTCCACTCCAATTCTGCAAGTACTGCTTCACGCGCTTCAAACCAGTACTGGAATCCACGACAATCCGATTTACATCCGCGCCGTACATATCCCGCAATACGCGCTGGATAAAGTCATCGTCCCGGTTGAGCAGTGCTGGAGCACGGGTGGAATGCGCTTCCTGCTGAATAGCCTCCCATTGCTTTTGCAGAATCTCCAAATCTTCCATAATCGCTTCTTCTGGTTTGCCTTCGGCTTCGGTACGCACAAGCAAACCCATTCCCGCCGGTTTGACCAAAATCGCCAGCGCCCGCAAGCGATTGCGCTCACTTTCACTTTTAATCCGTCGGGATAAATTTACACCCCTACCATAGGGCATCAGTACTACATAGCGTCCGGGTAAGGTTATATTACCCGTAAGCCTGGGCCCTTTTGTCCCCGTTGGCTCTTTCATTACTTGCACCAAAACTTTCTGCTGTGGTGCTAGTAGTTCTGTAATTGCCGCTGCGGTACGTTTTAGCTTCAATGGCCCTAAGTCGGTGACGTGAATAAAACCGTTGCGCTCTGGGTCACCAATATTGACAAAAGCTGCATCTATCCCAGGCAATACGTTTTCTACTACTCCTAAGTAGATATCACCTATTTGGTGATGACCCGTAGCAACAACGAGTTCCTGTATTTGATCTTCAGAAAAAACCGCAGCAATTTGGTGCTGCTCCGCGATGATAATTTGTTTTGGCATTCAATTTCCTCAAAAACTGGCAGCACCAATAGGTCTGGAGGTTTGTGTTTTCCTTTGTTGTTCCTACAACCCTTAAAAGGCGCTACTGCTAATAAAAATCGCAAACCTGAGCTTCTAAGTTAAATAGCTATTGGTGCTCTTAAGAGCGTTTCCACGGCTGATTATTCCAGAACGGCTGCATATTGTTTAAGCAATTAAATCAACCGTCAGTGGTTGATTCGTGATGCAATACTCTCAATCAAGAGAGTTCTGAGTTGAAAGTTCTCAATCCTGAGTGAGCATTTTAACTCAGGACGCTTTCTTTGAGAGTAACCTACTGAAGTCGTTAACAAAAAGAAACTATTTCTATTTTCCATTCCCCGGATTTATCCTTAGGGTTATACTCAGCAACGCCAGTTGCTACCCTACCTTGAGCCGCTCTAGCCTTAGGTAAGCCGCGTTTTTTGCGTCTCGTGAACGTCTACAAGTTGGCTAACCGAGGGCAGTTGCTACCCTTCTCCTGAGGGAGACGCTACGCGTAGCTTGCTTAAGAGCAGGGGTACGGGAACGCCAAAGGCGAACAACTCTAGAAGAGTAATGCACTAGCTCTTGGGCATTACTGTGGATTAGACATTCAGCAGTTGTTTAAAAAGCATGGATTTAGAGAAGCTAACCGAGCCTGCTGTTAGTTACTGATTCACAAGGTAGCTATAGAGAGAGTGCGTTCTTTAATCTGCCTTTTGTTTATCTGGGATAAAATCTTAGAAGTTGCACTCTAATATGTATGCTTTCGCACCCTAAATATCAGGGTAGTGAACCAGCTAATTCAATGCAGCGCCAGAAAATTTCTCTTCATCCCATTCTAACGCAACCTTGCTAAAAATCAATTCCTACGATATGCCATGTTAGGACAACTACTAACAAGCTGCCCTACAGGGATTATACCCCTAAAATTAGCCGATTGCGGTGGATATGCAGGAGTTGAAATTCTACACTAGCCACTGCCTCTAGCATATACAGGATTTGTTCTGGACGCAACAGCAAACCGTCCTGGCGATAGCTACCTAGATAACGGATCACAGATGATATAGATTCTGCAATGCTTTTGTGGGTTTCTACTAATTCCAGTTCAAATAAGCGATCGCGCAGATTTATTAACTGGCTCTTGCCTGACTTAGTTGTTTGGTCATACCAAAGCTCCTCTTTCGCCTTGATTGTATCAATCCAGTCTTGCCATTGTATAGGTGTTGCTTCTTTAAGTACTGCTACATTAATCAAATACTCTGCGGACTCCAGCAGTTGGGTCGCTGCCTTAGCTTTTAGATCTATCTGCTCTACATTATATATAGGTATGTCTGTGGGCATTTCACGAGCCAACTGTTCTCGAAAAGTATCAACTGCCATTGGCACAGTTAACTCAAAATCCGCAATTTCACCGCTGCTAGTAGCCCCTAAAGCCAAAGCAGTTGCTAGAGAAATTCGCGGCATTGGATGAAACCCACCAGTGAAAGCGATCGGCAAGCCTGCTCGCCGCACAACTCGGTCAAACAAACGGATTAAATCCAGATGGCTCATCAAAGCCATATTACCCTGTTTCCCAAACCAAACTCGCAGTCTTTGTGCCTTAGTTGTGTTAGGGACAAACTCCCCAGCGAATTTTGGGATGCATGGTGGTTCAATCACGACGTTATGCCCAAAGTCGGTGCCACAGACACCACAGTGAGAACAACCTTCAAAAGAGCAGTCAGGTACAATTGCGGCTTCTAGGGCGCGTTGCAAGTCTTCTTTGAGCCACTTTTTGTCAATTCCGGTATCAATATGATCCCAAGGGAGGGGAATATCGAAGGAGTGGGGAGTAGAGACGCGATTAATCGCGTCTGTGCTGGGGAGAGACGCGATTAATCGCGTCTGTACAGGAGTTAGGAATTGGGTATTTTCCGCATCTGCCAATCTCTTCTGCTCTTGTATATGAAACAAATTCCATTCGCCATTTTCTATTTGGCGGTATTTCCAATCTAAATCGGCTTGGGCGATCGCAGACCCCCAAGCACTAAAAGCCTGATCTAAATTTTCATACCAGGAATCCATACCTGCACCCAATTCCCAGGCACGGCGCACTACCTTACCCAAACTGCGATCGCCTCGTCCAACAAAATCTTCCATTGCCGAAATGCGGACATCGGTAAAATTTACCTTCACTCCCTTTATCCGGCGGAATTCTTGCCGCAGCAGGTTTTGTTTACGCTTAAATTCAGCTGTAGAAACTGAGTGCCACTGGAATGGTGTATGGGGCTTGGGCGTAAAGTTAGAAATTGTCAGGTTAAAGTTTAGGGGTTTTCTGCCCTTGCCCCGACATTCTTGCTGTAGCCAGCTTACTGTTTCCGCAATACCCAAAACGTCAGCATCCGTCTCACCTGGCAAGCCAATCATAAAATACAACTTTATTTTATCCCAGCCTTGCTCCCAAGCGGTTTTCACCCCCCGCAATAATTCTTCATTTGTCAAACCCTTATTTACGATATCTCGCATCCGCTGAGTTCCAGCTTCTGGAGCAAAAGTCAGTCCACCTTGCCGCGTACCTCCAAGGATGTTGGCAATATTTTCATCAAATCTGTCTACACGTTGGCTTGGTAGAGTCAGAGAAATGTTTTCATTTTTTAAGCGATTTTTGATTTCCATCCCCACTGCTGGTAAGGACAAATAATCAGAACAACTCAGAGATAGTAGGGAAAACTCATTGTAACCAGTGGCCCGCATACCTTGTTCAATCGCTTCTACCACCTTATCCGGTTTTACATCCCGTGCTGGTCGAGTCAGCATTCCTGGTTGACAGAAGCGACAGCCACGAGTGCAACCCCGCCGAATCTCAATGGTCAAGCGGTCATGCACCGTTTCTACGTAGGGAACTAACCCAATGGAATATGCTGGTATGGGAGTTGCAACCCTTCGCAGAATTCGTTTTGGCACGTCTGAGCGACGAGGATGAACTGAGCCATCCTCTGCCATGTCGTAAAACTGAGGAACATATACTCCTGGTATCTGTGCCAAATCTAGTAACAGATGTTCCCTACTTAAGAGTGCTTGTTTGCCTTCTTCCAACACCAAACCAATTTCTGGCAGCAGTTCTTCTCCATCTCCAAGGGCGATAAAGTCGAAGAAGTCGGCATAAGGCTCAGGATTCGATGTCGCTGTTTGCCCACCAGCAAAAATCAACGGAAACTGGGACTGGGTATCGGTAAATTCTCCCCTGCCCCCCTGCCCCCCTGCCCCTCTGCTCCCCTGCCTCTCTCGCCACGTCAAGGGAATTCCAGCCAAATCCAACATTTCTAGAATATTAGTTGCACCCAGTTCGTAACTGAGGCTAAAGCCTAAAATGTCGAATTCTGTGAGCGATCGCTTTGATTCTACCGCAAACAATGGCGTATTAGTTTCGCGTAGTTTGGCTGCCAGGTCTTGTCCTGGTAAGTAGGCGCGATCGCACAATTGACGCGGTTGGGCATTCAAGATGTTATAGAGGATGATGTGCCCTAAATTGGATGCACCGACTTCATATACTTCTGGGTAGGTTAAGACCCAGCGTATTGCTGCCGTATTCCAAGGTTTGTGTACAGCTAAACGCTCGTTACCCAGGTAACGCGCGGGTTTTAAAATATCCGATGTTATTAATTTTTCAACTGCAACAGCCACTATGCTATATTCTAGCTACCTTAAATTACAGCTACTCAACCCCAACCTTAGCATTGAATTAGGTCTTCTAACATAGTTTCTCGTTGCAACTTACAACTCCTTTACATAAAGTCCACTTCTTACCCAAACTTTGTGCTTTTACATAAAGTTATGTTGCAGTCAACTCGGCCTCATCCTTCAATATTTCAAACACTCGATCAAGTTGTGTTAGTTCAAAAATAATTCTAATTGACGGAGCAACAGCGCAAAGTCGGAAACCCCGTTCTAAACTAAGAGCCAGCTTGTGTGTAGATAACAATGCCATTAACCCCGCGCTATCTAACGATTCTACTCCTGCTAGGTCTACTACCAAGATGGAAATACCATTTTGTGCCAATGCTGTGGTCATATCTCGTTCAAATTCCAAGGCGTTTGCAGCATTCAAACAGCCTTGGGGGCGAATAACTGCAATCTTGGGATAATTAAGCACTGCTTGCATAGTTACATCCTATTGAGAATTGTTGAAGCGTCAAGCTAAGGGATATTTGAACATAAACTCTTTTTTATTGCATCGACCATATGTCTTAAGTCTCTTTGCTAAATCTTTATTGCTTTAGTATCTCTGTTTGAAGATTGTCATAATTCCAGTTGAAAATGTGTTTATGTATACTTTTTTTTTATTCCAATTCAAAAACAATCAACATAGACAGCCCTAGAACAGACAAATCATCAGTAACTATGCTGAGAGAACTTGCTTAGTCTATAACTAAAGCTTAATTTACCTAAGTCTTAACGGTAAGTTAAATCTTCCACTTTAGCGTTGCTGATGGCATACAACAGAGTCATTGCGAATTATCTATTTAACTAACTTAATAGTGATATAGATCACTATTAAGTTAGTATTTGGCTCACTCTTTATACCTAGATATATCTGGGATAATTTAGTATGATATACACTTGGGTTATTACTTATGAGAACTCAGTACGCTATTCGTAAATTGGTAGAAAAAGCTCTTGACATTAAAAAACTAACTCCTGAGATAGAAAATGAAATCAATTCAGAACTGACGGAATTGGGTTACATTTCTGACGTTGATTACGAAGCCCTAGAATTATTAATGGCAGAGATGGATGCTGGTAGAATTCAGTTGGTTCCTAGTTTAGGATATTCCTAATTGCTTAGGCATAGAGGTTTGTTGTTTATATCAAGTGAATTTGATTAAGACTGAAGCAATAAAACTTTAAAATAGGTAAAACAAGTTTTAGTAAAGGCAGAGCTTCTAGATTGACCCTAGCAATCAAGTTACTTGAAAAGTCAATTAATGCAAGGATAATGGAAAAATAGAATAATTCTCGCGTTCTAATTCGGGAGCAACTCTACTAGACGCGCAAGGGACAAACATGCATTAAATAATCGAACGCAAGTCTGATTCAATTCCATTTTCTAAAATTTAAACATCGTAAATTTAGTAAGTTAGTTTTGTTGTTGGTAATACTGTAACGCATGAAAGATGCTGGTATTCGCTATTGCCTATACCTAAAGCTGTGGACTGAGGATGCGGGGAGAAAGACTAATGCCCAATCCCCAATCCCTGTTGATATGCTTGCCACAGTTGGTGAATAAACTGATTGAGTTGCTGCTTGGCTGCTGAGTCAAGTTCAGTTTTTGGTTCTTTTGCTAAAACTTGGCTCAACAAGCTAATTACTTCTGTGTCTAATGCTGGTCGAAATAAATTGGCAGGCCAAAGCAGGTCAGAGGCATCTCGCAAATCGGTAATTAGCGGCGATTCTTGAATCAAAGTAACCATTAATAAAGGACGCACCCAGCACAATTGGCGGGAAACTACAAATTGAATGACTTCTGCATACAGATTCCTGTCGCCATGCTCTAAAGACACAATTTGTCCTGGTTGAAGAAAATCTAGGCTAATGTCCATCATTATCCAGTTTGAGCAGGGGCAAGGATTATCTGGCAACTTCTTTAATCTTAAAAGTGAAAATGCGCTACGTTTAAAGAAAGCTTCTGTAAGATTAGGGTAGCACTCTTATGGCAGCGATGTCTTAGACATCTACTTCACTTGTGGCTACGCAAAACTAATACGACCAATCCCTAGCAGCAAAGGGTTTTCCTAGCATAGTATCTGAGCAGAAATACTATAGAATAGGTAAACGACTGTTGAGCGATCGCAAGACAGAAATTTTGTTGTAGTGAATTAACGAGAAAAGAGCAAAGAGCCGTGTCAGTTGAAACTATTGAAAAGCGTTCTACATCCCGCAAGCTCGCGCCTCGGTATCGCGTTTTGCTCCATAACGACGACTACAACCCTATGGAGCATGTTGTGCAGGCACTAATAGCGACTGTGCCAAGCCTTACCCAACCCCAGGCTGTTAGCATCATGATGGAAGCCCATACTAACGGGCTTGCTTTAGTCATTACTTGTGCTCAGGAACACGCTGAGTTCTATTGCGAAACGTTGAAAAGTCACGGTTTAAGTAGCACGATTGAACCTGACGAATAGTCATTGGTCATTGGTCATTCGTGATTGGTGATTAGTGACTTGCATTGGTATGAAAAAAAACCTTGTCCGTCTAGCTGAACGCCCTGCCCCTATCAGGCTGGGTGCTTTTATTGTGACTTTATTGCTGCTATGGTTGCCCTTAGCTGCACCAATATACTTACTAGTGCATGATTCAAACTTAGAAAGTATATTGACATTGGTATCGTTATATGCAGTATTTATTTTTCTCCTGAGACTATGGAGTAAATATGTCTACCAGCAGCCCCAAATTCTGCGGCATTATGGCTTAGAAATCACGCGGCAAAACGGTGTGGATTTACTGCGTGGCTTGGCTATGGGGATAATTAATATTCTGATACTTTTTGGGGTAGAAAGTTTTTTGGGTTGGTTGGTATGGCAACAACCCAAAGTTTTCTTGCTGAAAGTAATTTTAGAGGGTTTAGTTGTTGGTTTAGGTATTGGTTTTGCTGAGGAATTGTTATTCCGGGGCTGGTTGCTAGATGAATTACAACGAGATTACAGTCCACGTGTGGCACTGTGGACAGATGCAACTGCGTTTGCTACATTGCACTTTATTAAACCCTTGGAGGCAATTATTCATACACTGCCGCAATTTCCAGCTTTAGTACTGCTGGGGTTAACGCAGGTATGGGGAAAGCGTTGGCGGAGGGGACGCTTGGGTTTTCCAATTGGTTTGCATGGTGGTTTAGTTTGGGGTTACTACATTATTAATGTAGGTAAATTAGTGAAATATTCTGGTCAGGTTCCTGATTGGGTAACTGGTGTGAATAATAATCCCCTGCAAGGAGTGATGGGGGTGTTGTTGATGAGTGTACTAGCTTTGTGGATAAGAGGGCGAACTGAGCGCTCGCGTCATATATGAAAATAAAAATATTAATCGTATCAGCTTTATTACTTACTTTTCTTTCTAGTTGTAAAGATTGTCAGGCTAAAAAAACTTCAAATCCTGCTCATGTGAAGCAGTTGCTAGCAATTAAAAAATGCCCCAAGTGTGATTTAGGTGGTGCTGATTTAACAAATGCTGATTTAGCTGGAGCAGATTTAAGAGAAGCTGAACTGAGTAATGCGAAATTAGACAGAGCCAATCTACAAGGGGCTGATTTAACTAAAGCTGAACTAAGATGGCGAGATGATGTTGGCGACAAAGGGAAAATGGGTATATCAGAAATTGGTGATGATTACTGTAATGTTAATTATGAGGCTTCATTAAAAAGAGCTAATTTGAAGGGAGCTAAACTTATTCAAACTGACTTATCAGGTTTGGATTTAAGCGAAGCCAATCTGAGTGATGCTGATTTGACTAATGCAAAACTAAACTCGGCAAAACTCAATAAAGTAAATTTAGAAGAAGCTAATTTAAATAGTGCTTCCTTAGAATCAGCAGAACTATATGATACTAATTTAAAAAAGGCAAATTTACAGGGTGCAAATTTAAGTTTTAGTAGGTTGGGTGATGCAAATCTCAAAGAAGCTAACCTTATAAATACCAATTTAGATCACAGTTCACTTTTAGGTGCAAACTTGCAAGAAACACAGTTGATAAATGCCAATTTGCAAGGAGCTCAACTGAGCGGTTATCTTATAGATACTAATTTAAGTGGAGCTAACCTGAGCAGTGCTTCTTTAACAAGTCTTAATTTACAGAAGGTTATCTACGATTCTCATACTAATTGGCGTAGAGCCTCTTATAACGAGCTTACACAGTTCCCTAATAGATTTAATTCTCTAAAGAAGCAAATGGAATTTGAGAAGCTATTTATTGATAAAGTAAATCTCAAGGAGAAGAATCAGGTTAAACACTAATAGTAAAATCTTAAACCAGGATGTGGTAGGCATTGCCCACCCTACAAATACTAGCTTTTTGAATACGAGAGTAAACTGAGCGATCGCCCTTCTGATAAAATAAGCACTGGCTTATTACACACTCACCATTCGTGGAACCCACAGAAGAGCAATACTTGGTAATAAATGCCCTAGAAGCTCTAAATTTACTTGTTTGAAGATTATATGATGAAGACACAGGGTATTGGCATATTCAAACTCCTAGCACTGTTTTACCCTTGGCAACGATATTACCAAACGGCGAAGTAGTGACCTTCGGATGGGAATAAAAATGATGACGCAATCTAACACCATATCTAACACCATTAAACAGCAACAAGCGCAAAGAATATTAAAACTATTTGCGATCGCCCGTCAGCGATATTTAGATGCAGGAGGAAATCCTCGACGCACCCCAAAGGGACTCAAAGGAAATGATTATACGATGGCGAACACGATATTTTCTTCTCGCATTGTTCACCTGAGACATTGAAAGATAGCGATCGCTTGTACGAGGTTGCATTGGATCTGGCTTCTAAAAAATGTGGTCATCCTATAAGTAGAGAATATCTGATTGTACACACTAAAATTCGTGCTGTTCATGGAGGCGGGGTATCAGCAAGGATTCAGTGGTTCTTATGTTCTCAAGAGCATTCTCCAACGGTTTCTTTTTCAATTCGCAAACTAGAGATGCGAACAGCATGGGAACGGGTACGGCAATTACAGGTAATGATCATCGAACTAGATGCTGAAAATGGTCGAGTTGTTCTAGAGAATTGTGGAAGGTCTGATATTGTAAAGTAATACACTGCGGCGAAATATAGCGTTTCTCAGTTGGGTGCAATATAGTAACAGCAGTGGGTGAACCATCCAATAATGTCTTTTTTAGTTACTGCATTGAGGGCATTTGTGATGGCCTCGTCTAAGTGTTGATATGTTCTAGCAGCTTGCGAACGTAAAAACTCTTTTACCTTCGACCAACAATTCTCGATTGGTGAAAAATCAGGAGAATAAGGTGATAAATATACCAATCTGGCTCCAACTGCTTCGATAGCTTCTCGGATACCTGTTACTTTATGAGAACTGAAGTTATCCATGACAACACAAGCGCCTGGCCAAAGATTTGGGACCAAAACTTGATTCACATAGGTAACAAAAGCAGATGCATTAGTACCGCCAGTAAAAGTCATGGCGGCAATGATGCCTTCAGTTGACATCGCTCCAATCATCGTCACATTTTTCCCTCGACCATCAGGACAATTACCATAAGCACGACTACCTTGAGGCGAACGAGCGAAGCGTCTGGTCATAGCAATATTTATTCCAGCCTCATCGATAAATATTAAATCTGTTAAGTTTACTTCTCCAATGATTGTCCAATACTCTGCCCTCAGTTTTTGCACCCGTTCTGTATACTTTTCGCTCGCATGTAATGTTTTTTTTTGCGTGTCAGATTCAGCTTTTGAGTAATTCTGCCCATTGAGGAACGACTTATCTTTACTTGAGTCTGTTGTTCTAAGCGATCGCACAATTCCACTAAAGTAGCATCATTATTCGACTCTACTAATAACCTTACCAATGCCAGTTGCTCATTATTGAGCTTTGGTATTTGACCTCCACCGTGAGGCTTTGGCTCAACTGTCCCACTGCTACGATATCGTCTGAGTAAACTTTGCAACATTACTCAAGCTGACACTAAATCTTATTGCCAATTGTCGTTGAGAGCCTTCTTTATTGTTATGTGCGTTGATCACTTTTTGGCGCAGATCACAGGAGTAAGGTTTCATTCCATAGGTATTTTGACGTTAATATACTCCATCATCCCATACTGTATTTCACTCAAGCAGGAACCGCTATAATTATAATTTTAAGGAGATTGCTTGATGCCAAACTCATGCCATGTTTACCTCTTACGGGATGGACAACATCAAGTCCTAACCATTCCTCATGAATTTGCTCTATCCAGCACAGAAGTTTTGTTACGCAAAGAAGGTAATCGATTAATCATCGAACCCATTTCTTCCGGTTCTCTACTTTCACTGCTTGCCACTTTGGAAGACATTACAGAAAACTTTCCTAACATAGATGAAGGGTTACTGCCACTTGATGATATTGTGCTTTAATCCTGTCCAATGACCTATCAATACCTACTAGACACCAACATCATTTCAGATTTGGTCAGAGATCCTCAAGGTTTGGTGTTTCAGCGACTCGCAGCCGTAGAGGAAAACTGCATTTGTACCAGCATTATTGTGGTGTGTGAATTGCGATTTGGTGCAGCTAAAAGCGGCTCTCTCCGTCTTCTTCAGCAACTAGAAAGCATTCTTGAAGTGTTACCTATTTTGTCGCTATCGCCTCCCGTGGATCAGCACTATGCGGTAATTCGTACACACCTAGAGTAAACAGGAAGACCCATCGGCCCAAATGACTTACTGATTGCTGCCCATACCCTAGCCCTTAACCTGACGCTTGTTACAGCAAATGTCCGCGAATTTGAGCGCGTACCTGGTTTAAGTGTAGAAAATTGGCTACTTTGAGGGCATACATTGGGGTGGTCTAGTATATTATTTATTGCAGTTTGCATAACATTAACCCATATTCAAAACGCACCCTCCACAACTGTACCCACCAAACACGCCTTATTCAAATTAACGCCGTTCAAATTTGCACCTTCTAACTCTGCACACAACAAATTCGCTCCCGTTAAATTCGCCCCCGCCAAATTCGCCCCCCGCAAGTCAGCTTCTTCAAGATTTGCTTCACTCAACAACGTCCCTTGCAAATCAGCGCGACTCAAATCTGCACCCTTGAGATTTGCCCCAGTCAGGTTTGCACCGCGCAAGTCAGCACCGCGCAAGTCCACACCTTGTAAGTTCACGTTCATCAAATTGGCACCACTCAAGAAAGCACCCGCCAATGACACATCACTGAGTCTCGCTCCCATCAAGTTAGCACCACGCAAATTACTACCCCGCAAGTCAGCACCTGTTAAATCTGCTTGCATCAGATTTGCTCCCATCAAACTCGCTCGCAAGTCAGTTTGTTGAAGGTTTGCTCCCATCAAATTCGCCCCCTCCAAATGCCCACCTTCGAGTTTGGAAACAGCGAAATTAGTGCCGACAAGGGTAGCGCCAGCAAGATTAATCCGGCTTAAATCCAGTCGGGAGAGTTCCTCGTCTTCTAAATTTGCCCCTGGAAGTTGTTTGAGTTTTCCTAATCTAATGGCTTCAATATTCATGTAAAGTAACTACCAATCTCCTCACTTATCTTGCTGTGGCTATCCCATTGGGAATCAAGTATCCAGATGCCGGCGCTGACTTTGGGTGTCATCAAGGGTAAGTCGAGTCCTTGTTGCAAACCCATAACTAATAAAGCTAGGGTATCTACAAGTTTAGGGTCAAAGCGGGTAGATTGTTGCTGTCTGCACTCATCTAAAGCTTGAGTAAGTATCTGTTCCCGGCTTTGATTTAACGATTTTCGCTGATTGAGTCGCCACTGAAAGTCTGCCAATAATGCCAAAATTCTCGACTCTAGGGGTATTTCATCTCCAGCTAAACCTGCTGGTTCCCCTGTGCCATTCCACCACTCGGTTTGGTGAGTGATAATTTGGGCAACTGCTCGTAGTCGTGGCATGGTTCGCAGTACTTGCGCCCCCGGTACTAAGGGACAAGTTAAGGGAGAACTGGGGGCATCTTCTTGGTAGCGTGTGGATATACCGCCAGTGAGAACGCTTTCGGCTTTTTGTAATGGATCTATGCGATGCAACAAACTCGCCAGCCGCAATCTTTTAATCTGCCATGCGGGAAGATCCAAAAGCTGGGCGATCGCCTCGGCAAGTACCACTACTTCCGCAGCTGCCATTTGATTGTTGACATCTGCCATATCCATCAGTTGCGCCATTCGCAAAAAGGCTTGGATTTCGTTAGAAACCAAATTGCGATCTAGGGTTTGTTGCTGAAGGGCTGTGGGGATGGATAAATTATCTTGCCCAGTTTGGAGGTAATCTACTACACGGGAGACAACTGCACCTAAATTTTCGGATCTCGCCATTGACGGTACAATTTGTTGTTTATCGGCTGTGAGTTTTTCTGCCAATTCTGGGTTGTATTTTCTGATGTGAGCGATCGCTATTTCTGCTGTCTCTTGCACTAACTCTGGCTCAAATGTCCACAAACCATAGAATTTTCGCTCTAAGTCTGATGTCGGCACTCCAGCGCTGCCATAATCAAGCTCTGATAATTCTTGACAAATTACCATTGCTGTGTATTTAGGCGATAAAATAATTAAGTGCCACTCCTGCGCTACTGGATCGATTGGATCTAATGCCACTAAGTCTACATTGGGTAAAAGGCTTGTGGGATGTTCAGCGAAGCCAGATTCAGCGGCAGCCATGATGGCAATTTGGCAGCTGCGCTGGGCGATGTCTGCATATCGCCCAGCTTCTTGTAGATACCATTTACCCTGTTGGAAGGCTGTGATAACTAGCGGTGTACCGTCGTCGGTTAAGATATGGTCTTCTAGAGCGTGGCACAGGGCAACTAAGGTATTTTTGTAGTAAACACCGAATCGAATTGGCCTGGTGGTGTAGCGATGGGCTGTTTCTAGCTGTTGTAGGATTGAACCTTCTAACATGGGATTGAGTGAAAATAACCGCAGAGGGGGAGTGAGTAGAGCAGGAGAGCAGGCGAGAGATAAGAAGATGAAATTTGCTCTTGTCTGATTCTGCAAATTTTATCAAACAGCTGCTAACTGTTTATCTTTTATCTCTATTGGTGCAGAAAGTGCTGCTTCTAAGTCGGCACAACCCAGTTTTTCTTCTAAAATTTTCATGACTTCGCGTCCGAAATCGTTGGGGTTTTGTTGCCAAGCTTGCAAGCAGACTTCTCCAAAGAATGAACCAAGGGGTTCGGGATTCCAAAGGAGTTTTTTGGCTGTCCACGGCATCAAACTCATTGGATCATACCCTGGTTTGAGGATGCCTTCTTTGAAAGCGTATTCTTCTAAATGGGTATGGGGTTGTAGTCCAATAAAGAAGATGGCTGGTTCGACTTTATCAGCACTAAAAATCCGTTCTAGTTCGCGGTGGTAGGCGATAGTTTGGCGGATGGTTTCGGGACGTTCGTCAATGACATTAAAGGAGTAATTGACGGAAACTAAGTCCTTGAAACCAGCTGCTTTTAAATCACGGCAGTTTTGCAAGACGGTTCGCAGATTGTACCCCATCCGCATTTTCCGCACAAGTTCTTGAGAACCACTGGTAATCCCAATTTCAAAGTAGTTCATCCCGGTTTTCACCATCAAGTCGCACAACTCTGGTGTCAAATTGTCGGCTCTAATGTAAGCTGCCCAGTGGATGTCTGTCATACCAGAATCGACAATTTTTTGCAAGAGTTCTATGGCATCGTCGATAAATTTTCTCGCTGGGATAAATTGGGCATCGGTAAACCAGAAGTTGCGAATGCCGCAATTATATAATTGTCGCATCTCAGCAACTACTTCATCTGCTGGGTTGATCCGTACTTGTTTGCCTTCGACAACAGTGTAGACGCAATAACAACAGTTGTGAGGACAACCACGTTTAGTTTGTACCCCTATATAAAAATCTTGCTCTTGCAGGTAAAAGTTAAATTCCGGCCAGATGCTTTCGATATAGTCGTAGTTACAAGCTGTTTTTTCGAGTGGGGTGGGTTGTTCGTGAATTAACCGTTTTCGTGGTTGAGTTTCTCCTGCAACGTAACAGCGTTCATCTCGAAAATCTCTGCCACTTAAAAGTTTTTCCAGCAGGGTTTCCCCTTCACCCACAGAAATAATTGTCCCTTGGGGTAAGCTTTTACCCAATTGTTCGTAAAATACGCTGACTGCACCACCACCTACAATTACACGAGCATCAGAATGATATTTTTGGGCACGTTTTAAACCGCGTTTGATTAAGCCTTGATTTCGCCACAACTCTACATAATAAGCGATGAAGATTCGCAAACCGCCCAATCCCCCGCGTAGTTTCAATAGAGGATTCTTAGCGTAGTAAAATTCAAAAGCGTTTTGCAACGGGTTGCCACCACGTCCCCCAACTGGGGCATAAATTTGAATATCCCGCCAAGAAAATACTAGCAGTGTCGGTTTAAATTCATCGATACAGCGATCCAAGGCAAAAGTGTAATCTAAAGGTGGCACTGTTCCCAAATCAAAAATGCGCTGTTCAATATTAGGAAACTGTTTGTGGACGTGATCGCTCAAGTAGACAACCCCAATGGGAAAGATAGGGTTACAAGGAAGGCGAACGTAAAGAATTCGATTTTCCATCATGGGTGTTTTGACTTCCATCTTGCCAATCTTTGGGGAAAGCGAGATAAATTCCAGTTTTAAGGCGTGTTTTTGTTTTGACTGCTCTTAATCTCTTACAATCTTGCTTGACATTGAAGCCGATTGTTGATATATAGGAAACTTTTGTTCACAGATGTAAAAATCAATAAAATTACTTTGCATACCAAATGCATGGCATTTTATCAAGAGAGGCTTTATGAAGACATTTTTCATATAGCTTTACGATAACATTGAGTTTATTCATTAAGCGATGATCCCAGGGTTTTAATCGTGGGATAGATGAAACATAAAAATACACTCCTGAACTAGCCTCAAGCTAAGGGGATCTTCGCTATACCTACCTGATAATTATCTGCCCTAAAGAAGTTAAAGCTTTTTTGCCAGAGATTAAAAAATCAAAGATATTCACATAGTGTAAAATTGTAGAGAAAGCATAAATATTTACAAAATTTTTATAAACTACGATATATCTTTAGATAGAAATAATCTAGAAAGAGTTCAGTTGGTAGTCGGAGCTACAACAACTGGGGATCAGGCAATGCTAGGCTTGACTAGTGTAATGTCAAATTGTGGCGTAAAGCTTCTTAGCAGTTATGGCTCAAATATTAGATCCTCTACCACCTAAGCAATCGGGAAAAATTCTCTGCTGCTACATTAATGCCACGAGCAAAATACAGGTAGCCCGCATCTCCAATATTCCCAACTGGTACTTTGAAAGGGTTGTTTTCCCTGGACAGCGTTTAGTGTTTGAAACTCCGCGAAAAGGTCAACTGGAGATTCATACAGGGATGATGGCAAGTGCAATTTTATCCGATAAGATTCCGTGTGATCGCTTGATGCTCGACGAACCCAGCACTGATGAGTTTGATCCAGACTCATCAGATGGAAAAGACCCTTTTAATACCAAACCAATGTTGCAGCTACTTAATACAAAAACTGAAGATACTAGAAAACCTTTACAAGTGGGTAGTTTCGCTTCTGTTGATTAAAAAAAATAATTTGGCTCAATTTGAGGGTTGCTGAATTCAGCAGCCCTTTTTATTTATCATTTATGGGGCATAGGGCATAAAGTATTGTTATTCTTCCCCTGCTCAAGAACTGCTCAAGAACTGCTCCCCTACTCCTCCATCTCCCTCACTCTCCATCTACAATCATTCTTATGAATCTGCCTTCATTTCTTTGGTTGTGGAAAATAGCCGCCTGGTCGATGGGGTTGTCCCTGCTGGCATATCTGATGTTAGCAGTTACCGGCGTATGGATGTTTCAGGCGAGAACGTCGCAGCAATTCCCTTTTATTATCCCATTTCTGGGCGGAAATAGGGAGGTGCGATCGCTCCACTATACAATGGGCATCAGCATGGTAAGTTTAGTGCTACTATTGCTGGCAATCGGTATTATTGGCACTTTCGGTCACTTTGGTTCCTTAGGTCACTCGTCACACTTAGTTGCTGGATTGATAGTGGTAGCATTAGTTTTACTGTCTGCTTTCAGTGCCACGCAAATCAGTACCAGACGACCTTGGGCTAGACCCTTACACATCGGCGTAAATATAATTTTGTTTGTAGGATTTGCCTGGGTATCCCTTACTGGTTGGATTGTAGTGCAAAAGTATTTACCATGAAGGATAATTTGCCCTTTGAAAGTGAGATAGCTTATGTGCAACAGTCCAGCTAAGACATAGACCTACCCTACAATGAAGAAAAGCATTGTAATTGAGCCGTGACAGCAAACTCAGCCAATATTTCAGCTTCTGTTTTTCGTCTGTCTCCTTTGATTCGGATAACGCTGTTGAGTTTATACATAGCACTCACAGTTCCATTACCCTTCTTATCGCAGGTAACAGCTGCACCCGTACCCCCAGAATTATTGTGGATAGGGATTAGCATCGGCTTAGTTGCCTTGTACGCGGTATTGACTGAACAAGTAATGGTAGATGACCAGGGAATTCAGGTTACTTACCCCGCTTGGGTGCCTCGCTTTTTTCGTAAAGGCTGGTTTTTACCTTGGTCAGAGGTGAAAGAGTTAAAACCCCGCACCACTGGTCAAGGAGGGCTGGTTTATTATTTTCTCAGCCAGGATGAGAAAGCTTATTTACTACCAATGCGTGTAGCCGGGTTTGCCCGTTTTGTGCAAGTTGTGCAAGCAAAGACAGGCATTGATACTACAGATATTCGCCCTTTAGCACAGCCGTGGATGTACTTGATTTTACTGGGATTCACGCTTCTGCTACTATTGGTCGATGGCTGGGCGATCGCCACAGCCTTTACTACTGGACAATTAACTTAGAACTGGGCATTGGGCTTGGGGGATTGGGCATTGATCAAGAATCAATAGTTCTTCTTTTCCCCACCTCCCATGCCTCCCCTGCTCTCCCCACTCCCCACTCACCTTGGATAATGTCATAGCAAAAGCCACTCTTAGGCTAGAGCAAGTTAATCTGTTTACAAAGCTGAAAACCCAACTTCCCGGTAATCAGCAGGGATACCCCATATTACAGGATATTTCTTTGGAGGTATTTCAGGGCGATCGCATTGCTATTTTGGGGCCAGTTGGTGCTGGTAAAACTTCGTTATTACGCCTCCTTAACCGCCTAATTGAACCCACTAGTGGCAAAATCTATCTAGAAAATCAAGAATATCGCCAAATTCCTGTCATCCAGCTACGCCAGATGCTTGTACTTGTATTGCAAGAATCAAAACTGTTGGGAATGACAGTTCAGCAAGCCTTGGCTTATCCTTTAGTTTTGCGTGGTTTGTCCAAACAGATAATTCAGCAACGAGTCAGTCAATGGACAGAACAACTGCACATTCCCAATGAATGGTTAGGGCGAACAGAGGTACAACTTTCTGCTGGACAACGACAACTAATAGCGATCGCTCGTGCCTTAGTCATCCAGCCTAAAATATTATTATTAGACGAGCCAACCTCTGCCCTAGATGCTGGTACAGCTTCTCATCTAATGCAAGTCTTAACCCAGTTGAGTCAAACTCATCAAACCACGATTCTGATGGTAAATCACCAACTGGAACTAGCCCAGATGTTTTGCACTCGGTTATTACACTTACAACAAGGTCATTTATTCGCAAATCAAAGAGTCTCTGAGATAAACTGGGTTGAATTACAAGAAAGCTTGATTAAAGCAGAAGCTCAAGACGATTTTGAATTTTAAATTTTGAATGAGTCAGGTGACAGGAATCACGAGTTGTTTTCTTACTCCCCCTCACCCCATGCCCAATGCTCAATGCCCAATGCCCAATGCCCGATTCACACTTGACTACTACTAAGTGTTGAACGTTGATTACTAAATCTCTCTCTAGCTAACTTTGTTGTTTGTGACTGTGAAATATTGGTATTCAAAATTTCCATGTTAAAACGGTATCCTACATTGCGGATAGTTTGAATCAAGTTGGGTTGCCGGGGATCAAGTTCAACCTTTTTCCGCAGCGACAAAACGTGAGTATCAATGGTACGAGGGTTATCGATAGCGTCAGGCCAAGCACGACGCAACAATTCCGACCTACTCAGAGGCACTCCCCCAGCTTGTGCCAAGACGTACAGCAAACTGAATTCTTGGGGCGTTAAGTCGATGAACTCCCCTTGGAAGCGAACACGGCGCTGAACTAAATCGATTTGCAAAGTGCCATAATCCAAATAAGCTGGTGCAGTAGGTGTGCGCTTCCGGCGAATCAGTGCCTCTACCCGTGCTAAAAACTCTTGCATCCCAAAAGGTTTGCTCAGATAATCATCTGCACCCGCCTTTAAACCTGCGACGATATCACCTTCACTATTACGGGCAGATAGCATTAAGATTAGAGGCTGCTGCTGACGATGCAACCAACGACAAAACTCAATGCCATCACCATCAGGCAGGTCTGCATCTAAGACGACTAGTGTTGGTTGATGGCTTAAAAATACTTCCCTTGCTTGATAAATGCTGGCAGCTTGATGCACACGGTATTCCAGTTGTTGCAAATGCCAACCCAGCAACGACCTCAGATGGGGATTCCCTTCAATGATTTCTATACAAACCGAACCCACGGTGGCAAGATCCCTTAGCGTCGATGACTTTCAAAGTAACAAGCCCATGTCTAAGGTTTTGTAGCCTTTGTTACTTCAGTTGCGATTAGCTTTACATTTCCTCATAAAAAGAGTAGCAATATCTTTAATTTATGCCTTGCCGGAAGGCAATTAGAAATATTATTAAATTTTTATTAAGTTTATCGAAAGTGTTGTTAAACTTATCAAAAGTTCTTTTAGCTTAACATTCTGCTTTGAGATGGGTGTAATCTGGCAAATATCTATAACCTAACCAGCTAACCGTTACTACAACAGCTTTTCAACCTGATGGTAAAAGTAGATTTTATTCGCAAAAATTAATGCCCACATCCATGAACATAACACCAATACAATTGGGCTATTGAGTATGAAAATTATAAAAATAACTTAGCAGATAACTAAAATCGATATTTTCTGGAATAGGATTAAAGTAACTTGTAGCTGCTATGAGGGTAATGCCCAAAGTAGATGTGTTTACTTTGAGTTGATGCCAAAGTGAAATTACACTTCACATTTGAGCGTGAATCATTTACAATTCTCATTCCAAAGAGATTAATACAGCAGTTATGCTCCAAGACACACAAACCATCCGCTATTACCAAAGACTCACCGACGCCTTCGTCGAGTTATGGAATCGCGGTTATCGCACGGATGATATGCGGATGTATTTGGATGGATATCTAGCCGCACTGCGACATGGCAACATCATTGAACCTTTTCTGATTCATCGCTTAGAAGAGGAAGCCAGCCGCTACTTGTACGATGGATCAAATTTTGCAGTGCCGCAACCACAGCCACAACACGATTACTACTAAGTACCATTTACCTAGCCATTGATAGTAACCGTTAATTACCGCAGATGATTATAGCATATTATCTGTATTCGTCAATGGGTTGCTGTGGTGTGAGATTTTGGAGATATTGTATTGAGAAAACGCATCCCCTCAGTTCTATATTGGTCTTGCCAATTCGACTGAGGGGATTTTTGACTAACCCTGAAATCAATTCCAAGACAGGTCAAGTGTTTTTGTGAAAAACCTATTAAAAAACCCTTAAAAGGGGAGAGAAATAGTATCTCCCCTTTCAAGGACATTAAAAACGGCACATTGCCTTGATTGCGAAGCGCAAATTCAGCAGCATATCCTCTGGTTTGCGTAAAGAGATATTACGAGGCCAGTGCTACTTCTACCTTTTCCTGCAATTCACCTTTTTGGTAGAGTTCAATCAAGATGTCAGAACCGCCAAGGAATTCACCATTGATATACACTTGGGGAATTGTCGGCCAGTTAGAGTATTCTTTAATTCCTTGACGGATTTCAGAGTCTGATAAAACATCAACTGTCTCGAAGGGAACTCCCAAGGTATTGAGAATCTGCACAACGTTGTTGGAGAAACCACATTGGGGCATTAACTTGTTTCCCTTCATGAAAACTAAAATCTTGTTCTGTTGTAGCAAGTTATCAATTTTCTCTTTGAGTTCTGGCGTCATGGTATTTGTGTTTCCTATGTTGCATTAATAGAGTGAGGAGTGAAGAGTTAAAAATTCATAACTTCTAACTCATAACTCATAACTTTAGGAACTTGCTGTTGCTTGCCAAGTTTCGGGAGTATATGTTTTTACTGCCAAAGCATGAATCGCTTCAGTTGACATAGCTTGCCCCAAAGCACCATAAACTAACTGGTGCTGTTGCACTAGTCCCTTACCTGCAAAGTGCGATGAAACTACTGTTACCTGATAGTGGTCACCGCCACCAGTCAAGTCTTGCACCTGAACCTGGGCGTCTGGCAGTTCCGCCTTGATCATTGCCTCAACCTGCTGCGGACTAATCATCGCTATTCCTGAAAAAACTTACTTTTCTATTATTAACAGATATAGAGCAAATACCTGTGCCAACTTCAGGTTTTGGCAAGGCTGGGGATAAATGCGTCTCTGAGGTCGATTTTTGAGAGCGCTGGGTCAAAGCTACGGCAGATAGTCCTATCCTAGCACTGGGGCGTTCCAAGGTGCTGCTCAGGGAGAGAAGGATGTGAAAGATGGGGAAGATAAGGAAAAACAGGCAACGCCAATTTAATTTATTTTTTTTGGGATGAGGAAGATGAACCACCACCTTCTCTGGGATAGGGAGAATCTACAAAACCCAATTCAAACAACTGTTTATAAGCTTTCTTGCCTAAATCCCGCGTCGGGTTTTGACTTTTAATTATTTGAATCAACAATGGTACAGCTAATTCTGGCTGATTTTGTGCTCGATGTACCAATGCTAGCTGAAAGGTCGCTTCATCTCGCTTTTGGGCTGTTACTAGAGCTTTTTGACGCTGAGAATCAGAAACTCTATTATCAATTCCCGAAAAGCTAGCGTTTAACTCTTGATAAAAATTAGATAGCTGATTATAAACCTGACGTGCTTCTTGCAGCTTCTTAGCAGCTAAGGGATAGTTTTGAGCAGAAACGGCTTGGTTTGCCTCTTTCATGAGGCGATCGCCGCCTTCAATGCTCAAAAGGCTGTTATTTTGGGTTATGGGATGAAGGTTATTGGGAGCGTTGGGGTCAATCGGTTGTGGTTGGCTGGTAGTGCCTGGTGACTGTGATACCTGAGCATTCACAGGTGATAGCAGGCTGAGGACTGCTATGACTGATAAAACAGTACGGTGCATCAAGGTAACAGCGGCAGCAGTGTTCATGGGATCAATTAGTGCAACGACTATACGGAAAAGTTATGGAAACTTCGGGTATCTTAACTCTGTTTTGGTCTTGGACAAAGCAAAGCTACATCCTAAGTATCTCTGATTTAGACTGAAAATCCGTTTAATCGAGTTCCCAACTGTCCGTCCTTACGGCTACCGACTTTCTTCCCCAATAATTATCTCAAGTTAGGTTGGATATTTGACAGTATAGTTTTCTCAAAGCAAGACTAAAACTCTAGTGAGCCACATCATAAATACTATGCTTCCCAGTCTCAACTAACGTAGACGAGAAAAGAAGTCAGAAGCTTCAGGCTTCCTAAAATCATAACTTCTGCTTAAGAATAGGACGCTGCGCGTAGCTTGCTTAGGGTGGAACGCCTTGTCAGCAAGCATTGCAACTTCGCTTTTTGGATTGAAAATATTTACCACCAAGCAATTGAGTTGTTTGCAGACAGAAATTAACTGTTTTCCCAAAAAAGTGCCAAATCGTCCTCGACTTTTATTTTTGAAAGTAGAGTATACCGCAGTTATTTTTTAGTTTTTGGAGTTTAATATAGCTTGATTTTTTTGAAAAATAAAGTCAACTTTTGACAGAAAGGCAGTAAGTTCAATGGATATTATCGCTGTACTAACTAAAGTAATGAAAGAGCAGCAGAAGACCATAGTAACATTAGTTGAGAAAGTAAAGATGCTAGAAACTAAAAGCACTTAAAAGGGTAAAACTAGAGAGTACGTTTAACGAGATCAAGAATTAGTAATTTCTGCAAATGCGTGATTAGTAATTTTTGTTTCTTGATGGGTTAATTGTTGAAGTGCCTTTGCTAAATCAGTTGTGATGCTTTTAGCATCTTGTTTTATACAGCCACTCATGTAATCCGTTACTCTGATTGGGGAGCCAATGTGAATACTCACATCTGTACCCCAATTTGGATAAGGTTGGCTGTAATTAATGCCTATGGGTATAATTTTCACTCCCAGTCCGGGATAACTAGATTCAGCACTTAAAGCAAGACGAGCAATTCCTGGCTTCAACTGGTGAATTTGACCATCACGAAAAATGTTACCTTCTGGAAAAATCACCAGGGTTTTTTTCTGCTGAAGTAGCTCAACTCCATGTCGCAGCGTGCGGATTGACGGATGCTTAGAATTTACAGGAAACCCCCCCAAACGTCGGACAAACCAGCCTTGCAAACCTTGGCATTCGTCAATAGTTACCATAAACCGCAAGTCTTGTTCTCTCAGACAATCAGCGGTAGCGTAGGGTACGAGCAATGCATCCCAACGCGCCCGATGGGTAGGCGCGAGGATCACAGGCCCAGTTGTGGGGATATTTTTTTGTCCGGTTATGCTAATTTGCCCAAAGAATAATGGTAATAGGCAGTGACGCCCTAATAAATATGCCAGAGGACTTAACCAAGGAGAAACCCTTGAGGTAGTAATATCTACCTGAGGATTTGCTGCTGTGTGCTGGCACGTATCGGATGAAGAGGAAAATTCCATCATGACGAATGCAACTGATTGACGGGTAAAATTTAACGAAAAGCCTGATTAGTTACACCGTAGATTCTCTTGCGTGAGTTGTCTTCTACTAGATGGACAGTTTTACCTCTGTCCGTTAGTTTCCCCTACGCCGCTTAGTAGCAAACCAAGCCTGTAACTGTTGACGACAAGCTGACTCTAGAATGCCTCCGATTACCTGGAGTCGGTGATTAGAAGCAGCGCTATCGGGTATGTTAATAACTGTACGAATTGCGCCAGTTTTTGTATCGTCTACTCCATATACAAGTAGTCCTAGACGCGCTTGTACAATAGCACCTGCACACATTGGGCAAGGTTCGAGAGTTACGTAGAGGGTGCATTCATTAAGATGCCAATTTTCTAAAGTTGTTGCAGCTGTCTTAAGAGCAAGAATTTCCGCATGAGCGGTAGGATCTTTGTCGCGCTCTTTTCTGTTTTCTCCTTGTGCCAGTAATTTGCCAGTTGAATCAATGATAACAGCACCTACAGGGACTTCACCTGCATCACCTGCTGTTTGTGCTAATTTTAGGGCACAACTCATCCATTGTTTATGTATAACATATTCTGTGTACTTAGTTAGCATATTCTTATCAATACGCGATGTACAACTTAATATTCTTACCTCTCTTCAAATCCTCTCCTTTTAAAAGAGAGGCTTTGAATTTTCCCGCTTACGTGGTAAGGGGGAGCAAAACTCCCCTCTTTGCTATGCCGTTAGGCAGACTTACGCCAAGGTCGAGGGGTTGGGGGAGAGGTTCTTTCAAGATTACTGAATTGGTGTTCTAGAAGTCTGACGGTAAAAATCCAAAATTGCCCAACATAATATCACCAAGTCAACCGTTGGGGGTTAATTTGATTTCTAAATAGCGGCTTGGGCTAAAAGGGAATCGAGTTGACTTTGTGTGTCTAGCTGATAGAGGTCATCGCAGCCACCAATGTGCTGGTTATTGATAAAAATTTGCGGTACACTACGGCGTCCGTTAGCGCGTTCTGCCATTTTAGCTCTGGCTGTTTCGTCGCCATCGATTTTATATTCAGTAAAATTTACACCTTTCCACCACAGCAGCATCTTGGCACGGATACAGTAAGGACAAGTTTGCCATGTGTAAAGTTCGACGTTGGCTTTGACTCGCTCTGGATGCCGATTTAAGAGGGGATTAAGAAAGTCCAGCATATTTTTTTAAGCAAGGTTTTAACTATATCTCTAGCCTAGATCATTGCTGGCATTGCCTACTGTCTTGGGACTGGAACCCACTTTTGAAAAATCTCTAAATGATCCCAATAAGCCAAATATCCAGTCAATGCCCAAATTAGAGCAGCTACTATCAGCACAGCTACGCCAATTAACCGCCAAGTTCGGTTGGTTTTCCAATAAAGAGTTGGGGCTGCAAAAATACCACCTAATCCAGTTAAAATAAAGCCGATTCCCGATAAAAGCGGTTGCTTTGTCAAATTCAAGTTGAGGATGCGGATACCCACTACGATCGCAACTGCACCAGCAAAGAAGCCGTAAACTGCGATTGTGAATAAATCCCAACCTTGAGCTAGAGCGATGTCTACGACGGGCTACGCCTACGCAGCTGCCACAAACAAGATTCCAAAAACCTAGCTCACAACAAACAGCGTATTTATTCCGTTCCTATGAGAGTAACGCATCGTAAAAAAGGTGGGGAAAGTAGGATGTTTTGTATGAACCCTTGATTATCCTGTCTCCAGCTAGGTATATTAGTATGCAGTCAATAGCTAGCTAACCGATACGATATGACTAAAAAATACTTCTCAAGGAAAATCAAAGCTCTAACAGTCGACAAACAAGAAAACCTGCAAGCTCCTCTATTCTCGGAATTATCAGACGAAGAGACAGATAGAGTCGTCGGTGGTCTGGGTGATTCAACAGCAACAAATCCTGCTGTAGTGCAACATCTCGAGACTAGATTGACAGCATTGGAAAAAAGAGTTGAGTCAGTACTGAAAAGAAAGAATGGTGGGTAAATTCATAATATCTCACACCCGCACATCAAACCTACAACCTCGATTTGCTTGGACGAATTTCTGTACCAATAAGTGCTAGTTCGGGGCGTGACTCGCTTGGCTCAAATTCAAAAGTTAAAATTCAAAAGTCAAAAAAAAGACTTTTCATTTTGACTTTTGACTTTTGACTTTTGAATTCCCCCAAAGGGGGTTGACCAGCCAGCAGCTTACTACCCCAGTAGGAAAGCTTGGCTGTTTTTAATTTCGGTTTATACCTTTGGCAAAACCCACAATACTTTTTGGCATATTCATCCAATCTTTTGCCCAGTTGTAAAAAAGCTTTTTGCTCTTGCGGGTTAAACTCGCGGTTGTTGCAGCAAGTAGTAACGTGGTAAGAGAATCCTGGTTGAAAATTTCTCGGTTGGTGACTCATAACAATGTCTCTAGCCTAGATCATTGCTTACCGCATTCGGGCTGGAACCCACTTTTGGAAACCCTCTAAATGACTCCAGTAAGCCAAATATCCAGTTAATGCCCAAATTAGAGCGGCTACTATTAGCACTGCTACGCCAATTAGTCGCCAAGTTCGATTGGTTTTCCAATAAAGAGTTGGGGCTGCAAAAATACCACCTAATCCAGTTAAAATAAAGCCGATCCCTGATAAAAACGGTTGCTTTGTCAAATTCAAGTTGAGGATGCGGATACCGACTACGATCGCAACTGCACCCGCAAAAAAGCCGTAAATTGCTATTGTGAATAAATCCCAACCTTGAGCTAGGGCGATGTCTACGACGGGCTACGCCTACGCCGCCGCAACCCAAATTAAGATACTTGTTTCACCGAAGGCAATGTTATAGCTACCAATTACTGGCCAGGTTCAGCTCATGTGTAAACCAGTTGTTAGGGCGATGTCTGGCGACAAGCCGCTTCTCTTCTTGAGGCTGCGCCAACGCGTCTTTGCACCCGTAATTCCAAACCCAGGAATCCACTGTTTTTGATTAGAAATATCTTTCCCCACGATACACATAGTCAGCGAGTAGAAATAATCCAGCTACCATGTTGATTAACATTTGGGTGATGTAGTCGATAAACACGATTCACCTCTTGAAGAGCTTTTCTGGATTGTAGCTCACCAACTCAAGCGTATTAAGATGATTCCCATAGTAGGAAAAGTGGGAAAAGTAGGATGTTTTGTATGAACCCTTGATTATCCTGTCTCTAGCTTGATACATTAAGTATGCAGTCTATTTCACAGTTGCTTTTCTCATGAATAAGCGTCAACATTTCTTGCGGAAAATCAAAGCTCCTCAAGCCGACAAACTTCAAAACCTGCAAGCTCCTCTATTCGAGGAACTATCAGATTCTGAAACCAGCCAAGTAGTAGGGGGCTCCTCTCTAGTAGTTGAATTTCAGCTCTTTACTCCTCAGGATATTCAGGGCTCCGAAGCCTTAGTCTCCTTATCTCAATCAGCAGAAATTCCCAATTTTTCCAATTAAATCGAGCCCGTTCCCATTATCTCACACCCGCACATCAAACCTACAACCTCGAGAAAGCTTGGACGAATTTCTGTACCAAGAAGTGCTAGTTCGGGGCGTGACTCGCTTCGCTCAAATTCAAAATTCAAAAGTCAAAAGTCAAAAGTCAAAAAATAAAAAACTCCGTGGTACAAGAAATACTATGTCCCGATTATAAATCCTCATATTTATTTTTAGGATTATTAATTTTGACTTTTGAATTGATACTTTTGACTTCCCCTTACCCCTCCGGGGAAGCAAGCTACGCGTAGCGTCTCGCAGAGAAGGGGTGTTCCTGGTTGCTTATCTAGATAAAAACAAAGTTTGCTTATTCTAACAGCAAACTCAAATGTTCTATCAGAAATTGGTATGTGATTATTCATATTAAAAACATAATCTAGCAAAAATATCATCACACTACGAGATGAAAGTACCTATTTTTTGACTTTTGATTTTTGAATTCCCCAAAGGGGCTGTACCAGTTCAAGAAATGCATGATTTTGGGCAAGTCTTGATGGGCAACTGGTTCTATGAGATAGTGTACGTGGTTTGACAGAATGTACAAAGCATAAAGCTTAAAACCATATTTGTCCAAAGCCTTCTTGATAGCATACAAAAAGACCTCCCGACATTCTCGCTCTTGCAGGTTAAACTCGCGGTTGTTGCAGCGAGTAGTAACGTGATAAGAGAATCCTGGTTGAAAATTTCTCGGTTGGCGACTCATAACACCATTCTTAAAACTTAATACTACACAACGCCTCTGACAGTCTTTACTTTTTATGTGTATAAAACATCTACAGTGTACACACATCTCTCTACAAAACCAAAATATAGCGGTTTGCAGTTGAGTCGAATACAGACCTAACCCCCAACCCCTACCCTAGCAGGGAAGGGCAGGGTGGTTTCATACGAAAAAAGAAAAATACATAAGTCTTGATTTATTGTTTTGTGACATGGCTTTTTCCCTCTCTCCAAACCTCTCCCCCACGGGGGGAGAGGCTTTGAAACCCAGTTTTAATTTTTCTCTGCTTGTATGAAACCACCCTGCTTCCCTAGCAGGGAAGAGGAGTAAGATTCAAAGCCTCTCTCCTCTTAGGAGAGAGGTTTGGAGAGAGGTCAAAACTGTACTGCACTCAAACGAGAACCGCCATAGTTGTAGATCCTCCTAAATACTCCTTAAATAATGAAAATTATTGAGAATAGTGTCAATAAATCTGGAATTGACACTTCGTTAACATTTGTAATCGAAATTTCGTAACCGCCCTTTGGTAGACTTAAAGACTGAAATAGCCAGATGAAACGACGCAAATTCAAGCAGCTGAGAGGGCAGACTCTGTGGAAAATACACTTGGGTTAGAGATTATTGAAGTAGTAGAGCAAGCGGCGATCGCATCCGCAAAGTGGATGGGTAAAGGCGAGAAAAACACTGCTGACCAGGTAGCAGTGGAAGCTATGCGGGAGCGGATGAATAAAATCTATATGCGGGGTCGCATTGTGATTGGGGAAGGCGAACGCGACGACGCGCCGATGCTATACATCGGGGAAGAAGTTGGTATTTGTACCCAACCAGATGCCAAAAATTTCTGTAACCCTGACGAATTAATCGAAATTGACATCGCCGTTGACCCTTGTGAAGGTACGAACTTGGTAGCATATGGACAACCTGGTTCGATGGCTGTCTTGGCAATTTCTGAGAAGGGGGGATTATTTGCTGCTCCTGACTTTTACATGAAGAAGTTAGCAGCACCTCCCGCGGCTAAAGGCAAGGTAGACATCAACAAGTCAGCAACGGAAAACCTGAAGATTCTCGCTGAGTGTCTAGAGCGCTCTATTGAAGAGCTTGTGATCGTGGTCATGAAGCGCGAACGCCACAACGATTTAATTAAAGAAATCCGTGAGGCTGGAGCTAGAGTACAACTAATTTCAGATGGTGATGTGGGTGCAGCCATAAGCTGTGGTTTTGCTGGAACTAATATCCACGCGCTGATGGGTATCGGTGCGGCTCCTGAAGGTGTAATCTCGGCAGCAGCAATGCGTGCTATGGGTGGACACTTCCAAGGTCAACTGATCTATGATCCTGCAATAGTTAAAACAGGTCTGATTGGAGAAAGCAAAGAAGCTAACCTTGATCGTTTAAAGTCTATGAATATCAATGACCCCGATAAGGTCTATGATGCTCATGAACTGGCATCTGGTCAAACTGTTCTGTTCGCTGCTAGCGGCATTACCAGTGGTAATCTGATGGAAGGTGTGCGTTTCTTTAAGGGCGGAGCCAGAACTCAAAGCTTGGTAATTTCCAACCAGTCGAAAACAGCTCGATTTGTTGATACAATTCACATGTTTGGTGAACCCAAGACTCTCCAACTGAACTAATTTTTAGGGAATGGGGAATGGTAAAAGTAGGGTAAAGCATTTGGAAAAAAATCTTTCGATAAAACGGAAAAATAGTCACCAAAATGCTTTACCCTTACAGTAGTTAGTAGTTAGTAGTTAAGTGATTATTTGTTGTTTGTTGCTGGGAAAAACTACCAACCAATAAACAAAAATTCCCCATTCCCGATTCTCACTCAATACTCTATTTCTAACTACCAACTAGTAACTACGATTTAGCAAATGAATATAGCAGTGGTGGGGTTAAGCCATAAAACAGCCCCAGTAGAAGTCCGGGAAAAACTGAGCATTCCAGAACCACAACTCGAAAGTGCGATCGCTCATCTAACCAGCTATCCTCATATTGAAGAAGTTGCAATTCTTAGCACTTGTAACCGCCTGGAAATCTACATTGTTACCAGTGAAACAGACCAAGGTATCCGAGAAGTAACTCAGTTTCTTGCAGAACACAGCAAATTGCCCGTGCTTTCTCTGCGACAACACTTATTTATGCTGTTACATGATGATGCAGTGATGCATATCATGCGGGTAGCAGGTGGTTTAGATAGTCTGGTACTTGGAGAAGGTCAAATTCTGGCTCAGGTGAAGACTACTCACAAACTGGGGCAGCAATATAACGGTATAAAAACCATTTTGAATCGATTATTTAAACAAGCGCTGACAGCTGGTAAGCGGGTTCGCACTGAAACTAGTATTGGTACTGGCGCTGTCTCTATCAGTTCGGCAGCTGTAGAGTTAGCGCAGATAAAAGTAGCAAATTTAGCTGCTTGCCGAGTCGTAATTCTGGGTGCTGGTAAAATGTCGCGGTTGCTGGTACAACACCTACTTTCTAAGGGTGCTGTACAAATTAGTATTCTAAATCGCTCTCGCGAACGTGCCCAAGAATTAGCAAAGCAGTTCCCTCAACAACTTATTCAAATTCATCCACTATCAGAAATGATGGCAGTAATTGCCGATAGTGATTTAGTGTTTACAAGTACTTCGGCAACAGAGCCGATACTTGACCGTGCCAAGTTGGAAATGGTTTTAGAAGTTCAGCGCTCTCTAATGTTATTTGATATTTCTGTGCCGCGTAATATTCATGCAGATGTGAATGAACTGGCAAATGTGCAGGCGTTTAATGTGGATGATTTGAAAGCAGTAGTAGCGCAAAACTATGAAAGCCGTCGAAAGATTGCACAGGAAGCCGAGCGACTTTTAGAGGAAGAAGTGGAAGCTTTTGATGTTTGGTGGCGCTCTCTTGAAACTGTTACCACTATTAGCTGTCTGCGAAATAAAGTCGAAACTATCCGCGAACAAGAACTAGAAAAAGCTTTATCGAGATTAGGTTCAGAATTTGCTGAAAAACATCAAGAGGTGATTGAAGCTTTAACACGAGGAATTGTTAATAAAATTTTACATGACCCGATGGTGCAGTTGCGATCACAGCAAGATGTTGAAGCTAGACGGCACTGTATGCAAACTCTGCAAATGCTGTTTAACCTGGATGCAGGGGAGCAGTTTAGTTAAACTGAACAACAAGATCCCCTACTTCTCACCAAAAGTTGGGGATCTGAGCTTTTTAATTAGATATACTTCTAATTAGATAGATGTCTAATTAAAAGTTAGTTATGCAACCAGAACAATTTAACATCTTACTGCGCTTTTTCAAGGCATTAGCGGATGATAGCCGATTGAAGATTGTAGGTATTTTGGCGAATCAAGAGTGCAGCGTTGAAGAATTGGCGGTGCTACTGCAACTCAAGGAACCGACGGTATCCCATCATTTAGCGAAACTTAAGGAGCTAAATTTGGTGACAATGCGCCCTGATGGTAATAGCCGTCTGTATCAATTGGATAGCGAGGCTTTGCAAAGCATCAGTAAGGAAATTTTCACGCCTGAGAAAATAGCATCTTTGATTGAGGATGTAGATACTGAAGCTTGGGAAAGCAAAGTATTAAAAAATTATTTTGAGGGCGAATCTCTCAAAGAAATTCCTGCTAGTCGCAAAAAGCGTTTAGTAATTCTCAAGTGGTTAGCAAACCAGTTTGAGGTAGGAGTCAACTACCCTGAGCGCCTGGTAAATGACATTCTCAAACGCTACCATCCTGATTGCGCCACCCTGCGACGGGAGTTGATTGCTTCCCAGTTAATGCAGCGAGAGAATGGGGTTTATTGGCGGACAACATAGATATAAGACTCATATTTGATTTCTAAAATATTCATAATTACAAATTCGTAATTATGACCTCTGAATTAGGAGTAGCTATCTAAACAGTTTATTTAGTTACTCTTTGAAAAATAGCCCAAAGCGTTTTCAAAATTTTAAAAGGTAGTTTGTTAAAATATTTGATAAGTCAGTTTAGCTATCAAATCAATTTTTTTGTGGATTACTCTAAGGATATTAAAGTATGAAAATAAACAACAAGTTTAGATATAGATATTTTGTCCTACTTCCGTTATTGGTGGCACAGGCTAGATTTGCTCAAAACCAACAAAAAGAACTGATATCGCAGCTAAAGGTTCCTGAGAACTTGAAAGTACCAACAGGACAGACACTTGTGCAAAAGGTAAGTGCTAAAGGGACGCAAATTTATCAGTGTCAGGCTAAGGCTGACAATCTCTACGAGTTCGAGTGGACTTTCAAGGCACCACAGGCTGATCTATTCGACAACAAAGGGCAGAAAATCGGCAAGCACTATGCTGGCCCTACTTGGGAAGCAAATGATGGCAGCAAGGTTGTTGGTCAAGTGAAATCGCGTGCCAACTCACCAAATCAGAGTGCCATTCCTTGGTTGCTCCTTGAAGCAAAATCAAATGAGGGTAATGGTATATTCAGCAAAGTGAAATACATCCAACGGGTAAATACTGTAGGAGGTAAAGCGCCTACTACAGGATGTGACATAATTCATAGAAATTCTCAATTATCAGTTAGCTATAGCTCTAACTACTACTTTTATGAAACGGCACCTTAACTGAATATTTATATGTCTTTGAGTAGCCTAAATAAGCTTCCAGAACTTTTGGATTAGTTTGAATTTCTGCTGAGGTACCGTTAGCCAAATTCTGTCCTTCGGCAAGTACCCAAACGCGATCGCACAATGACATAATCACATCCATATTATGTTCAATAATCAAAAAGGTCATGCCATCTTGACGGTTCCAAGCGATAATGCGATCGCAATTGCATGGAATATAGACCTAACAAGAACAGCCCCTTCGCTACAAGATAAGGGGAGTAAGATTCAAAGCCTTGCATCCAAATGAGAAGCGCTATAATCCAATCGCAAATATCATCAATCAACTACAATATTAAATTCGATTTTGACACCAGCCAAATTTCCGAAGATTTGACGCTGTGTGCGACTTTCTCTTAGACCTAAGCCCCAAGCCGTTCCCCACCAAACATAAAACTTGTAGCCGACTAACTTCAGACAGCACTTTAAAATGGTAATATCATCGAAAATTTTAGCCGCACAATAACCACACAATCATAGGTTGTATTTTTATGCAGTTAGAAACACAAAAATTCTATTACACACCTGAAGAGTATTTAGAAATTGAAGAAAAAGCGGAATATAAAAGTGAATACCGGAATGGAGAAATTGTACAGATGACGGGTGGCACTACAAATCATAATAAAATTGCTTTGAATTTAGCTGCATCCTTAAAAATTGCTTTAAGGCGTAAAAATTATGATATTTATATTGGTGATGTGCGTTTGTGGATACCCCGTTATCGGCAGCATACGTATCCTGATGTGATGGTGATTGAGGGACAACCTATTTATACAGGAACCAGCACAACAACGGTTATGAACCCGATGTTAATTGCTGAAGTTTTATCTAAATCGACTAAAAATTATGACCAAGGCGATAAATTTCTTTATTATCGCTCTATTCCAGAATTCAAGGAATATATTTTAATTGACCAATATCAGTATCATGTGATGCAGTATGTAAAAACTGCGGAAAGTCAATGGTCATTTACTGAACTTGAACATGAATTTGCAACTTTATCACTGCAAACAGTTGATTTTCAAATTGAATTGCCTGACCTTTACGAGCAAGTCAATTTTGCAGAAAATAACGAAGAATAAAATTATTTTCTGCACCGAAAGATTGTAGATGTCGTGCCCTTTTATTAGCACGTATTAAGCAATTTAACGTTATAGTGTCTGCTGTTGTTTACTTGAACAAGCAAGTGTGTATCTATTGTGGTTAACTTTTTTTGAGATTGTTATTTGCCTAAATAAGCTTCTAGAACTTTGGGATTAGTTTGAATCTCCGCTGGCGTACCGTCAGCCAAATTTTGCCCTTCGGCAAGCACCCAAACACGATCGCACAATGACATAATCACATCCATATTATGTTCAATAATCAAAAAGGTCATGCCATCTTGACGGTTCCAAGTGATAATGCGATCGCAAATATCATCAATTAGTCTCGGATTCACCCCAGCGGCTGATTTATCCAACAAAATTAGCTTGGAATTGTTTAGCGAGTAGCTACCAAAGTTCTTCACTAAATTTGTGTTTCTTCCTCGGTGAAGATAGGAGGCCACAATTCAGTAACGGGCAATTCCCAACCGGGAAAAAGTTCTGGTATAGTTAAAATCCCACCATTTTCTAAAACTGTCGGTTCTCCTATAGAGCGATAAATTGTAACTGTCTCTTCATCAGGGTCAATCAGAATGCCGACGACCGCTCCTAGTTCTATAAATTTCAGAATTTTAGTTACTATAAGTTTAATTTTATCGCTCTGAGATTTAATTTCTACCACCAAGTCAGGGACAAGTTCTCCAAAGTAACGAGGACTTTGGAGAAGTCGGGAAGCGCGAACAAAGGAAACATCGGGTGCTTTGAGGTTTGTATCTGGCATGATGAAACCGCCTGCGGAGTCAAACACTCTTCCCCAGCGACGAGGACTTACCCAAGCAAAGAGAAAAGCGATGAGACGACTACTGATTTCGCTGGATACAATATCTGACGGGCCCATTATTGAAATTTTCCCATTTTCGAGTTCCAGCTGGTAATCTAAACCTGCTTCGGTAAAAGCAGTTTGAACTTGCTCTAAATCTCTGACTGTCATCATTGACATAAAAAGCTTTTTCCACTGAGATATACAACTCGATTTTAACAAGAGCCAAATTTAAAAAAAATTAATCAGATGACAGCAAAACAATATCACCTTCTTTTGCAGCATTCTGAAAAAACTCTACCAATTTCGGATATAGTTCAAACAAAGACTCTATCTCCTCTTCGTCCCATCCTCCAGGGCTAGGATTTGGGTAAATTTCTGCTGCATTAAATACAGTAGAATTAAATCGACTCTTCAATTCTTCAACAGAGATTTGACTTAAAGCATCGGCAACATCTCGAACCTCTTCAAGTGTGAGATAGCGTACAAATCCGTAACCTGCTTCAAACTGTGTCGGTGTACCTCCCATTACTACATTACAAAGAGGTAGTGATGCTTGAGTATCGCCTAAATTTGACTCTCCAGTGAGAAGAAAATGTAGTGCGTGCCAATCTTTTTCAAGACTAATGTAACGTTCATCGCTTCGTTGCTTTTGTAGTTGGGCAATCATTGCCTGTGGATTACTAAAATTAAAAACTAAATCATCTAAATTAAGCTTAAAGAAAGATGCTGCTGCTTTAGTATCATTCCGAATTTCTGCGAACTTTTGTGGCGTAATGCGTTTATAGCTAGCTGTAATACCCATAATATTTAGTTGAACCTAAATGCTATTAATAGTATTCCCTTTGACTTTGGACAAGGAACGGTATTCATCTACTTTTATTTGTCCAAAGTCAAATCACTAAATACATTGCATAAACAGAAAGTTTATAGCACTTTATTTTCCCAAATAAGCCTCTAGAACTTTGGGATTGGTTTGAATTTCTGCGGGTGTACCGTCAGCCAAATTCTGCCCTTCGGCAAGTACCCAAACACGATCGCACAATGACATAACCACATCCATATTGTGTTCGATAATCAGAAAGGTCATGCCATCTTGACGGTTCCAAGTGATAATGCGATCGCAAATATCATCAATCAGTTTCGGATTCACCCCAGCCGCTGGTTCATCCAACAAAATTAACTTGGGATTAGTCATCAGCGCCCGCCCCATTTCCAACAGCTTACGTTGTCCACCAGACAAGCCACCAGCGTAATCGTGTGCTTTTTTTGCCAAACCCACTGATTCTAATAAAAACATTGCCCGCTCTTGGAGTTCCTTTTCTTCCTTAGCGACAACGTGCGGTTGCAACTGTACTTGCCAAAAATTTTCACCCGTTTGTTTTTGCGCCGCCAGCAGCATATTTTCTAATACCGACAACCGCGAGAGAGTTCGTGCAACCTGAAAAGTACGGATTACTCCCTGCTGGGCGATTTGATATGGTTGCAAATTGTGAATAGGTTCGCCGTCAAAAATCACTCGTCCCTTATCTGGGCGAATGAAGTTTGAGAGTAAGTTAAATAAAGTAGTTTTACCAGCACCATTGGGGCCAATCAAGCCCGTAATGCTGCCTTTAGCAACTTCGATTTTCGCCTCATTAACTGCTTTGACACCACCAAAGCTTTTAGAAAGTCCAGTGGCTACCAAAAGAGGAAGTGGCGATGACTGGTTATTTACCAAGGGTGAGTTCCTCCTTTTTCCCTAAAATACCTTGAGGTCGCCAAATCATCAGTATCATCAAAATTAGTCCGATTACCATGATCCGAAATGCACCCAAACGTGCTTCATCAAGGGAGACTATTCTGGGTAAGACTTCTCGCGTTAGCGCATCATAAGCAAAGAAAATTACCGCACCTAAGATTGTGCCAACATTATTCCCAGAACCACCTAAAATCACCATGATCCAAGTGTCAAAGGTGATCTGGGGTTGGAAATTATCAGGGTAAATGGCGCTGAGTTGCCAAGCGAAAAAACCACCAGCGATACCTGCGATCGCACCTCCAAGCATGAGAGATTGTAATTTATACCAAAAGACATTTTTTCCCAACGCCTTGGGAATTTCTTCATCTTCGCGGATGGCTTTGAGAATTCTACCCCAAGGCGATCGCACCAAAATTTCTAAGCGCCAGTATACAAATGCTAAAACCAGCAGCAACACTAGCATTAAACCTGCTTTTGGGTTGTAATTATACAGTCCAATTACCCCAGAAATATAAATTGCTGCTGCCAAAACTGCTAACACAATTCCCACACCCAAGCGCGACGCAAATTCTTGCTTACTAGTCTTCCTTTGGCCTAAATCAGTAGTCCGAGACATCTGGGTGATCCGAATCCACCGCCACAACGTCAAAAAAGTTACAGCAGCCAGCAGCGTTAACAACCCAATCATCACAAATCTGACAAACAAATTCGGCTCTGTGGATAAGGGTATACGATAACTTTGGACGCCAAATGCCCCAGAAATCCAGGTGTCACCCACAGGTAATTCCTGATTATTTACCACTAGACGAATTAGTTCCCCCGTACCGATGGTAACAATTGCCAGGTAATCTTCCCGCAAGCGCAGAGTCGCAAAACCAATTATCAAACCCAACAAGGCAGCGACAATTGCCCCAGCTACTGCCGATATTAGTAAGGGGACGCCCTTTAAGCTTAACAATACCGTTGTATATGCTCCCAGAGTCATGAAAGCAATATGACCAAAGTTAATTAACCCCGTAAAGCCCCACTGCAAGTTGAGTCCCAGAGCGAATAGAGCGAAAAGTGCTGTAGAAATTGCTAAGAAAATTAGATAGTCAACCATGTTAAGTAGTTATTTGGGCATTGGGCATAGGGAAGAGACAAGAGAGGGAAGACAAGGGAGAGACTTATTCAATAATTCCCGCTTGTTTCCCTTGTCTCCCTCATCTCCCCCTGCCCCCTGCTTTTTCACTAGTGAATCGATGCTCTAGGCAATAAATTTTAGCGTAGCTTGAGCATAGCTAATTTTGTGGGAATACTATTTATTGTTGGTGTTTCCAGTAGGGAATAATTAACGTATGAATTTGTTGCGACTTAGAATGCATCACTTAATCGAGCAGTTAGCCGATGACGATTTACAAGACATTTGGAACGTTCTCGAAGCTTTACATTGTGACTTTTATATGTTGAAAGCTATACAACAAGTCAAGCGATCGCAGCAACCGTGGGATATCTTAACCCATGAAGAAGCGGTAAGACTGTTGATGTTTTTCTGATTCAGCAGCGCTTTCTTTTCTAGTGCCAGTGGCCCTCAAGTTTTGGTTAAGGTAACGCCTAGTGAGTCTGGAAATGCGCTATGCAAGGTCTTTTTTGCTAGACCTGAAGAATTTAGAACCTGCTGCCTACGAACGGGTACACGATTTTGTCTTTATTGAGTTAGCCCAAAAGTGGCAACTGAGTGATTTAAAAGAACTACGACAGGTTGATAGTGAAGGCATTTTTCACCGCTTCACCCTCGATAATTATCTTATTGGTATAGAAATCAGGGGTGAAATTGTGAAATTTCTGCGTGTCATCCCTATGCCAGATGTTTAAAAAGAGGAGTTAAGCGAACACTTAAAACTGTAAACTGTATAAGGCTAGGCAGGGATCGCTATAACCTTACATTAAACTGGTTTTGAAAAACACTTTATTTGAGATTTCCCTATGGATGCTAGGGCACTTTGGCAACGATACCAAAACTGGTTATATTTCCACGAGGGATTGGGACTGTACTTAGACGTGAGTCGAATCCGGTTCGATGATGCCTTCGTGGATTCACTGCGTCCGAAGTTTGACAAGGCGTTTGCGGATATGGCTCAACTGGAGAAGGGTGCGATCGCAAATCCCGACGAGAACCGCATGGTTGGACACTACTGGCTGCGAAATCCTGATTTAGCGCCAACTCCAGAACTTACACAAGAAATTGTCCAAACCCTAGAACAAATCGAAGCCTTTGCGGAAAAAGTCCAAACAGGTGCTATTCATCCTCCTAGAGCAAACCGCTTCACGGATATTATCTCCATTGGAATTGGTGGTTCCGCCCTCGGTCCCCAATTCGTAGGTGAAGCCCTTGCTCCTGATTTCCCGCCCCTGAAACTTCACTTTATCGATAACAACGATCCGGCAGGTATTGATCGCGTTATCAATTATCTACGAAATAGCCTCGCCAGCACTTTGGTATTGGTGATTTCCAAATCTGGGGGAACACCGGAACCTCGCAACGGCATGATTGAAGTTAAAAAAGCCTACGCCGGACACAATTTGGAATTTGCCCAGTATGCGGTAGCTATTACCAGCGTTGATAGCAACCTCGATAAACTGGCCAAAGACGAAGGTTGGCTGGCCAGATTTCCCATGTATGACTGGGTAGGAGGACGCACCTCAGAAATGTCTGCTGTAGGGCTAGTACCAGCCGCATTACAGGGGATTGATGTTCGTGCCATGCTAGAGGGCGCAAAAGAAATGGATGACGCTACCCGCGTCCCAGATGTGAAAAATAATCCAGCAGCCTTACTTGCTTTGTCTTGGTACTTTACGGGCAATGGAAAGGGCGAAAAAGATATGGTTGTCCTACCTTACAAGGACAGCTTATTTTTATTCAGTCGTTATTTGCAACAGCTGGTGATGGAATCCTTGGGCAAGGAAAAAGACTTAGACGGCAACATTGTCCATCAAGGCATCGCCGTTTATGGCAACAAAGGCTCAACCGATCAACACGCTTATGTCCAGCAGTTGCGTGAGGGTGTAGCGAATTTCTTTGCTACCTTCATCGAAGTGTTGGAAGATCGTCAGGGCCCATCCACTGAAATAGATCCGGGAGTTACAACAGGCGATTATCTTTCCGGTTTTCTCCAAGGAACCAGACAAGCGCTTTATGAAAATCACCGCGATTCGATTACAGTTACCATTCCCCAAGTTAACCCCCGAACTGTTGGGGCATTAATTGCCTTGTATGAGCGTGCTGTTGGTTTATATGGTAGTTTGGTCAACGTCAACGCCTACCATCAACCAGGCGTAGAAGCTGGCAAAAAAGCTGCCGCCACCATTCTTGATTTACAAACACGAGTGGTAGCAGTGCTACAAAAAGAAAAAACTCCCCTTTCTCTTGACGAACTCGCTTCTAAGGCAGGCGCATCAGAGCAAGTTGAGGCAATTTACAAGATTTTGCGTCATCTCTATGCCAATCAGCGAGGTGTAGTTTTGCAAGGTGATCTTCACAAACCCGGCAGTTTAACCGTTTCTGCTAGCTGATAGCTCTAGTCTGAATATCACATTTTGTCGAAAGTTGTTGTATCAGCAACAATTTTTTATTGTGGAGCATCCTAGATAGAAGATATACAGCGTATTTCAGGTAAATGAAGTACACGGGTAGGGGCACAACATGTTGTGCCCCTACGATTATCTGTACCTCACCTTGGCGTAGCCCAAGGTAGAGAAGTTGCAATCTGCTGTATCTTCCGTCTAGGATGCTTCACTGTATAATTTGTAATTCGTAATTAGGAGGACTTTTAAAACATCCTCTTAATTACGAATTCCTATGCTCCGCATGGGAATGCTAGCGATTGGGGCGGGCTGTGCGATCGCTTGTAATTGCTTCTCATAAAATAAAATTAAGGCAGCAGCAATAAGTATGATTAATGCTATGACTGAATCAACTGCAAAACAACCTGCACGTCGGGGTAGAATTTTCCAGAACGCACTTTATCACCAGAAGAACTTGCTAGACGCAAAGCTGAAGATGAAGTATTTTATCGGCGCTGTCGGACAATTTTTGAGCGTGTACGTCCAGAATATATCGAAAAAAACTATGGCTGGTATATTGCAGTAGAGCCAGATAGTGGAGATTATTTCATTGATGAAGATATAGAAATAGCTAGCCATAAGGCACGCACTAAGCATCCAAATGCTGTACATTGTATGTTTTGTTTGAATGAGACTGGAGCCACAGGCAGAATATGATTTAGGGTACGTTTGGTAATGAGGTGCAGCTATTTTTTGAAATTGAATTGATTACTGCTGATGGATTAAATCTGTCTGTGAATGCCATGTTAGATACTGGTTTTACAGGCTTTATGGCAATTAGTAAACAAGATTTAGACAGTCTTGATTGGTCTTTTATACGTCAGGAAGAATTGCGAACTGCACAAAGAGAAGCAAGATTTTATATCTATTTGGGTAAGGTGCTGTTGGATCGACGGGAATATGAGATTCCTGTTTATGCAGGGGATGAAATTACAGAAGTTTTGTTAGGTTCAGAGTGGCTAAAAATTCTACCGTTGCTAGTTAATTATCAGGCTGGGATATTAACTTTGGGATAACTGCGTTCGCACTTCAGTTATTTTGAAAGGAACCGCCAAGGCGCAGAGAACGCAGAGGGAAGAAAAGAGATATATTGTACTATCTTTAGTTAATGGGTAAATCGCGGATAAAGTAAAAGTGATAAAGTGATCGCTATTCAACGGCAATACTTTCTTTATCAGCTTCTTTGCTTCTTAGATAATTAAAAATACTGAGTAATTTCTCATATAAAATATCATTTTTACCTCTTACACTTCCTATAAATTCGATTTTTCCCCGCAAAGAATCAAGAAAAGCTGGTATATCCTTTTCTGGCAAAACTGGTTTTTTTGCGTATTTAAATATGTAAGTCTCCACTGTTTCTTCCAAACCATATTTTTCCCAAGCATGAAGAGCACCATAAATATTACGTATATATTTGCGATTAACATTAACAGATTTATTAACAATTAAACCAGTAACCGCCTGTCTCTGTGTTTTATAAGCTAATCTTACTTTTGCATCATTTATCTTAAATCCGTTTTTCTCTATAATTGACTTCAACTCTTTTCCTAAAACCACATCAGGTAATCCTTTCTTATAACTATCAACTAATGCAGATGGCAACTCATCTCGGTTGATAGAAAATGTTATATCATCAGCATATCGAGTGTAAAATAAACCATGTTCTTCAGCGAATCTCTGCAATTCGCTATCCATTTTTGCACAAATAAGATTTGAAATAATTGGTGAGCTTGGCGCTCCTTGAGGCAGCTTATTATTAAAACAGCAAATTTGAGCCAAGATAGTGGCAACTTTTTCATTTACTTCGTAGGGCTTTGCAATAAAAACACCTCTAACTCGACCAAAATTAATTGAATCAAAAAAATCTTTGAGGTCGACATTTAGAATAAATTTCTTTTTAATATGGGACTTAGCATTAGTAACTATACTTCGTTTAGCAGCAAACCCATGAACAGATGCTCTAGGACGATAAATAGTATATAAAACTTGGCTCAATTTCCTCTAAATGATTGCTAATGATTTATTGGGAGAATGAATAGTTCTAGAACCACCAGATTTTTTAGGTACTATATAAGTTTGATATCGTGACTCTTCAGACTTTCTATAAATGTAATAAATTAAGTTGTTGTACGGTACTTGTAGAAGTTGTGCAACATCTTGTGGAGATTCTAATTTTTTAAACTTTTCTAATAGTTCTTCACAACTATCATATAGTAGTAAAGAATGGGAAATATCTTTGCTCACAATTGGTTATATTACTAGCTTAAAAAAATACCTACTATGGACATTCACGCTTAATGCATTGTGTAACACATAATAAACCGTCACACAGCGTAAGGCTAACATAAGAATACACCGTTGCAGTATCGTCAACGGAAATAAATGCCCATAAGCAGGTAATGTGATAGTTATAACATAATATATATATAATTTCTACAATGTCATAAAAACAATGTGGTTTATCTGTTGTTGAATCAGGTAATCAGATAGTAGCCAATCCTAAACATAGTACACAGTATGACAAGGCTAATAAGCAATAGCCTTAAGTTGGCTCTAAAGAACAGTAAAACAAAACGATTGAAATTTTTATTTTTTTTAAGAAATTGTATTAATTCCTATACCTCCTTGAAACATCTTGGAATATGTCTTTTTCTTTTCATATTTTGCAGCTCTATAACTTGGAGATTTTAAAAGAGCGTAATTAAAAAAAATAATAGATTCTTTGTATTTACCTAACTCCCGAAATGCAATACCAATCTGAGTCATAATAGTGTAATCATCTGGATTAAACTTTAGCGCGTCTTGATAACATTTAAGCGCTTCATCAGTTCTTTTTGAAATTAAAAGTATTTCTCCCCGTGCTTTTAAAATATCAGAATTAGGTTTATTAACTTGTAAAGCATCATTAAGAACTAACAATGCACCTTCAAAATCACCAATACTTTTACGTGCAGATGCATAAGCAACTCGTGTTTTGGAACTATCAGGTTTTAGAAGAATTAGCTGCTTATATGTTTCGTCGATTAGCTCTATGTCATTCATAAATTTAGCTATTTCAACTTTTTTTATTAATAATTGAATATTGTTTGGATACTTTAAAAGTTGATTATTAATAGTTTTTAATTCTTTTCTTAAATGCTTTTGGTGGCGATATTTAATCTCTTTTTCAATTTGCTGATTATTTAGTTTTATACAACTTGATGCATTTTTAAAATAATTACTTCCACCGTTTGTTTCATACAGCCAATGTATTCCTCCTGATGTTTTGTAAAGATAATCTTCTTCTACTTGTGAAACTTTTATTTGCACAATGCATAAATCTTCAATTTGCTTGTATTCTGAGTCATGAACAAAATAAATATTAACACCATAAAAAGATGGGGGAATAACTGGATCTATAGTCATTAGTTTATCAGTTATTTTTTTTTGAATTTCATCTCTTTGACTTCGATTAAGAGTAATCCCTTTTATGTTACCAGAATCATTTATACCTAAATAAATATCTCCTTCTACCGAAGCATTGAGAAAGCCTATTATGTATTCCTCTGCATGATCTACAATTTTATTAACAGGCTTTTGAGACTCTACACTCTTAAATTCAACATACTTTCCCTCTTCTCTGTGGAAAATTTCTTCTTGTATGAATTTAATCTGCTGTGTCATATTCAATAATAAATGTAGAGTTAGGCTTAAATTAATATCTGTCTGACTAAAATTTACTGTACTCAGTCAGTATTTTGACATATTCACCAAAGCATTCGCCGCCCAAGTTCCGACAATCGTCCCTCAAACTTAAAATCAAAACTTCTCAAACCCTCACCCAATACCTCTAAACCCTTGCCAGATGTCAGAGAATATCCCTTTTTGGAGATTGCGATCGTACCTTGCTTCTGTAATTCCTCGGATATATCATTATAATCTGCTACGTTATGGCTTTTGGATACAATTCGCTTATTGAGTTGACCTTTCTTAACTTCTTGCTGGATTCCTCCCAAATCCCACAAAGCCAAAAAGAGACGAGTTCTAGTTTGGGCTGTATTTTTGGATGTCATATTGAGTATATTTGTTGACAATACTTATCGTAGTTGCTGTATCTTTTTAATTTATGTACGCATAAAAAATAACCGAGAAATTGCTGAATATTTCGGCGTTTTAGCTAAATTGATTAATCAAAAATCAACAAGATATTTCCTTAGGATGAATGCAGTTTCTCTCAAAGGCAGGATGAAATACTTCAGAAAATCGCTGACCATGACAATGAAACGCTGTAGCTGTGCATTTGTAAATTGAGTGGTATATGTTTTTTCAATTCCAGACGAAATAACAGGAATTCCAACTTTGTTTTTGCAACAGCAAGGCTTTTAGCAAATACAGGTGATGGTGAAATACGATGATCACAATATTTAAAGAACGTAAAATAGTAGTTTCTCGTCTACTTGCGGTGCTGCTTTCGGCATTGCTAACAGTACCGTTGCTGAGTAGCTGCGGAGGCGGTTCCCGAACTGCTTCTGTGCCACCACCTGTTGATGATAGTGTTGGTAGAACAGTGAGCGATCGCAACATAAAAAACCAACCTGAAGCTAAGAAGGGATTGGGTACGGGGCAAAAAGTGGCAATTTTGGCAGGAGCAGCAGCACTTTACTATCTCTACAACCAGCATAAAAATGCTTCACAGGAAGGAGCGCAGGGTAAGTACTATCTTTCCAAGAATGGGCGTGTATACTACCGCGATGCTGAACATCGCGCTCATTGGGTAACTCCACCATCAGAAGGAATTCGAGTGCCGGAATCTCAGGCGCAACAGTATCGGCAATTCCAAGGCTATAATAATAGTTCTTCAGGTCGTGATCTAAGTGGCATAACTTCATCCGCAGCTCCGGCACTTTAGATCAGCGAAGCGTGTGTAAATCTAAAGCGGGTTTCCCGGAGGATAACGCCGATCGCGCACGTCGGAAACACGAACTTAAATCAGGAGACAGATCATGGTAGATGACTTTTTGCGAAAGGCGAAGGATTTCCTTTTGGGGTCGAACAGCGATCAAGCTGAAGATGCTCAATACCGCGATCGCAATGTACGTCCAGCCAGCGAAGACCCCTACGGTGACCCCGCAGATCCAGCATCTTATGGCAACGTGACTCCAGCCAGTCAAGACCCTTACGGCGACCCCGCAGATATCGCATCTTACGGCAATGTTCGCCCAGCGAGTGAAGACCCTTACGGCGACCCCGCAGATATCGCATCTTACGGCAATGTTCGCCCAGCGAGTGAAGACCCTTACGGCGACCCCGCAGACCAAGGGGAGTTTGGTGACGTCCGCCCAGCCAGCGAAGACCCCTACGGCGATCCCGCAGATCAGGATTACCGCCGTTAACGCGAAACTAATATTGTGATGTTGGTTTTTAGAGGGTGAGAAATTTTGGAATAACTAACAAATAAGGCAGCGGGATTTCAACCTACTGCCTTTTGTTTTTGCTGCTATTTCAAGTTATTTAAACTCTTCGAGTTGATCCATACGTAACCAAATATTAGGTGTCGGCACTTTCCCAAACTTAATCAGAGCGTAATCACCTTTGACATCTACAATTTCGCCCTTGGTTTCAAACAAATAAGAAGGAAAACGAGTATCACTGGCTTTTGCCTCCAGACTGTTTTCTAGTTTCTCGCGCACAGCGCGAACCATATCTCCTTTTTTGACTGCCATGAATTCCCCTCTCAAATTTGTAACTTGTTTCATCTGCATTTTAAGAGAGTTTGGAGTTAGAAGTAAAAACTCCTAACTCTAAACTCCAAACTTCCTTGGCCTTTGACACTGGGAGCAAAAGTGACTAGATCGCCCAGCTAACCTAATCCGTTGAATTTCTGTGCCACAAACTCGACAGGGTTCTCCAGCGCGGTTATAAACCCAAGCTACACCACCATAGTTGCCGTTAGTACCTTTAACACTCAAGAAATTACTAAAAGTCGTACCACCAGCCTCTATGCTGGTTTCTAACACTTGAATTATGGCTGTTCGCAAACGCTCAATTTGCTTTAGCTGCAAATCTATACACAAAGTTTCAGGTAAAATTCCACTCTTAAACAGGGCTTCATCAGCATATATGTTACCTAATCCCGCCACCACCGACTGATCCAGTAGCGCAGTCTTAATCGGACGGCGGCGGTTTTGGAGTTTAAGAGCTAGATACTCGCTGGTAAATTCGGCTGAAAATGGGTCTGCTGCCAGTTTTGCCAAACCAGTCATAATACTTTCTACAGCAACACTAGGCGGAACCCACCAGATTTTACCGAAGGTACGCTGATCAACAAAGCGCAATTCCTGCTGATCCCCAAAGAATAATTTGACTCGCGTGTGCTTATGTAATGGTTCATCTCGATGTAGCCATAGTAGTTGACCAGTCATTCGCAGATGAACCCCTAGCCAGCTGGTTGATGAAGGGGAAGAGGAGGATGAGGGAGCGAGTTCGGCAAGGAGATATTTACCACGACGATGCCAAGCGGCGATCGCATTCTTTTTAATTCCATCAACAAACTCACCGATAGAAAACGGGTAGGCGATGGTGCGATCAAGCAACACATCTCCACCCGTAATTTCTTGGTTGAGGGTCAATTGATTTAGACCCCTCCGGACTGTTTCAACTTCAGGCAGTTCAGGCATTCAAACTGATTAAGCAAGCAATTTTGATGTACTTAGGGGGTGAATAAAGAAGAGATAAGGTAGTATTTTAAACACTTGTAAGTGGCTTGTCGTACTACCAAATAGAAACCGTAAATACCCGCAGGGCGGCTTTTAGTAGATTAGGGTAGGCTAGGATGAAGGATAAAAGAACTGAAAGTTTTATACTTCAGCACTTCATACTTAAGACTTCCCTTCATCATCGCATCAAACAACCCCCTTGTAGCTTTGCTGCTTATTTTTTTGGCGGTTTAGCCTTTGGTGCTTCAACCTCTACTAATTCATCTTGGGCAAAGTTGTTGGTATTGATACCAGCGTAATTTACCTTTTCAAAGCGAACAATTACTGGGTATTTGATGCCGCTTTGGTCAATGGAAGCCACAGTTCCTAGATCCTGAAACCAGTAGGATTCAGGGCGGAGAATTCGTACTTTAGAACCACGTTGAACCATGATTATTTTCCCTTTTAGTTATTAATCGCCAATCTAGAGGGCTAATTGATTTCACTCTACAACCTGAAGGTCGCAGCAAGAGTCTTTGTTAAGTTATTTGTCTGAATTGGGCATTAGGCATTAGGCATTGGGGAGCCAGTGCGTTGCGGAGGTTCCCGACGCTCTAAGACTCGCTACCGCTTCTCTACGAGAGGCTACGCGAACGCTACCCGTTGTACCCCTACGGGGAAGCAAGCTAGCAAGAGCGTCTCCGACAGGAGAAGCAGCTGGCATCATTGGGCATGGTTATTCTCATTGTCCCCTTGTCTCCCACCCCCTTAGCACATCCCAAGTGGAAAATTGTATTAGAAACTACTTGACAAGGTACAGTTTATAGCGTACCTTCGTTCGCAAACAGTCTTTTTGCACAAACTTATGTTTTACTCAATACGAACACACTCCCCTCGTTACCTCTGCCGACCCGCAGATCGTTATCTATATAAGTGATATCTAACCAGCCCTGCTGTTTATCACTGTTTATTGCAACATCAATCCCCGGAAATTTTCTACCTGCTTCAATTTGTTGGATAAAAGTTACCGGAGAATTGTATTCTATTAAACGTTGTAAGCCGATAATCGACCGCTCAAATTTAACTTGGACACGCCGATCTGAAACTGGCTCAAATTTAGCAGCAACGCTGACTAATCCTGACAAATAAGGTAAGCCATAAATCTCAGCTATGTTGTAAACGCTGGTAGTCTCTACCCGGATACACTGATAGATTTGACCCAGTTTGCATAAAGGTAAACGATCTAAGTTTAAAAGAGCCTTGCTAGTGGTGTATAGTAATCGCCAATTGCCATTTAGCAAATTATTAGCTTCCACCGGACGTGGTGTAGGATTAAAGTCTTCTAAATTGGCGATCGCTGCTAAGATAGCCTGTTTCTGTGTTTGGGTCGCCAGTAGACCGCGATTTGTACCAGCGATCGCATCTATAAAAGCCGCTTTTGCCATCATCGCCTGTAACCTCAAAAATTACTCACTTTCCATCAGCATAAACAAGATATTCATTACCTATGTGTAGAGCCATAAAAATTACTAATAATCGCTTGACCTAAGCCATACGCCTATTAAATAAAAAATTTCTATCTGAATACGGATTTATCAACTAAAGGGTTGAAAAGATAACTAAATTAATCCGTGTCAAGTGATAGACTCTAAATGTCAACTTAGGTAAACCTTTTCTTGTCCGCCTCGATATGTTGAACTCTCCATTACGTGAAGAACCCCGTAACCAACGAGCCGATATCATCCCCTTAAAGCCAGAGTCCTCTTTGTTGGACTGGTTGCAAAGCAACGGTCGGATCATCGCGCGTGACGTTCACGAACCGGATTTTCAAGATGACGAAGAAGAAATAGACTCCCTAATGGGTGTAGAAGATGGAATTGGCTATGACCTTGATGATGATGACGATATAGGAATCGCTGAGGATTAGCCTTTTCAAGCTGGGGACTTGCTAATATCCTTAGTTACTGGTATTCATTTTGTTAAGTGTGGAGTGAAGGGAAACTTCTGTGGACGCTAAATTATCTCCTGAGCAAGGATTAAATATTTCTGGAATCGCTTTAGCCTCTTTATTAGCTGTAGGGCTAGGTACAACAGCATTTTTCTTGGATTCGATGGCCAACAGGCTACCCTGGCAAAGTATATCGTTAACTCTGCCACTACTGTTATGTGCGCTAGCTTCAGGTGTCGTGGGCTATTGGGTAATACCCCTACTTCAAGCACTCAAAACTGGACAAATAATTCGTGAAGATGGGCCCCAAGCTCATCTCAAAAAGGCAGGCACCCCAACAATGGGAGGTATATTTTTTATACCTGTAGGTGTGATAATTGCCTGCATATTGTCTAACTTTGCTACAGAGGTGCTTGCAGTTTCGGCATTGACAATCAGCTACGGATTGATTGGCTGGCTCGATGATTGGCAAATTCTGCGCCGGAAATCAAATAAAGGTATATCTCCCGGAACGAAACTGGCTTTGCAGGTGAGTTTTGCGGCAGTGTTTTGTCTATGGCTGATGTTTAATCAACCTTCTAATATTACAAATATTGCTTTGCCTTGGGTGAGCTTTACACTACCTTTAGGATTCTTATTTTGGCCTTTAGCAGGTTTTGTGTTAGTTGCAGAAAGTAATGCGACTAATTTAACAGATGGTATTGATGGCTTGGCAGCAGGAACAGTCGCGATCGCACTTTTGGCATTAGGTGCCCTAGTCGCACCTACAGCACCTGGGTTGATGGTTTTCTGTGCTGCTTTAAGTGGTGGGTGCTTAGGTTTCTTAGCCCATAATCGTAACCCAGCCCGCGTTTTCATGGGAGATACCGGTTCTTTAGCACTGGGAGGAGCTTTAGCTGCTGTAGCATTATTGACAAACACCTTAGTAGCTTTGTTCATTCTCAGTGGTATCTTCTTCATAGAAACTCTTTCTGTGATGGCACAGGTAAGTTATTACAAAGCCACCAAAGGCCCTGATGGCAAAGGCAAGCGCCTCTTCAAAATGGCACCCTTACACCATCATTTAGAACTGACTGGCTGGTCAGAATTGCAAGTGGTTGGAGTATTTTATGTCATCGCTGCTATATTGGCTATCATCTGCTTGGCGTAGGCGCAGCCTGCCGCAGGCATCGCTCCATTTTGAATCGGTTGAAAAACTGCTGGAATACAAAATGACAACTCCCACATCTTCAGGGAGTTTTTTTTATATAGTAAATTTATGAGTTTCTGATTTCTATGCTGGAAATGACGCTTGATGCCGACTCAAGGGCTGCCCATTCCATCGTTTGTGGTGCCATGAATTATTAATTATAAGTATTTACATACTCCATAACCCGATTCTTTCCTGTTCGCTTTGCCTCAAGCATCGCTTGATTTGCCCGATTCAGAAAATCCTTAACCGTAATCCCTGGTTCTGATACAGCTATTCCAAAAGAAGCAGTGATGCTTTCGAGGATCTGATCGCCGTCCTTCAATTGCATTTGTTCAACATCTATTCTTAGTTGTTCTACTCGCTTCCTGAGCGTTTCCAGGGTCATATTAGGCATCACAATTACAAATTCTTCACCACCCCATCTGCAAGCAATGTCAAAAGAGCGAATAGATTTTAACAGCAGCTTTGCTAATCCCTGGAGAACAATGTTGGCAGTTAGATGCCCATAGCGCGAGTTGTAAGATTTGAAGTTATCGATATCAAGGAAAATAACACTAAGAGATTGTCTCAACCGTTCAGCTTCCGCTAGCCTCTGTTCCGTTATGGTTTGCAGATAGTTTTGATTGAATAGTTGGGTCATCCCATCCCGCAAGTTATCATAGGTTAGACGTTGTTTTATCGATAGATTATTCAGTGCAATGCCTAAGGTTCTAGCAATAATCTCAGTAATTTGTTGATCTTCTAAACTGATTTCTTCAAGCGCATAAATGTGTAAAATTCCAACTACTTCGCCTTGTCCAAACAATGGAACACACAAATGTGCACCGCTAACAGGATGTATTAAATGATTGCATATTAGTCCTGAATTAGGAGACGATGAAAGGTTTAATTTTCCTCTCCGTAATGCCCAACAATCAGATTGGGAAAATATTTCTTTACTGGTTCTTTCATCTCCCCAAAAACTATTCATCTGAACATAATTTTTAGAATTAGCAATTATATAGATACAACCACTCATATTAGGAAACAGCTTGGAACAGGTTAAAGCGACTACTTTATACACCTCATCTTCAGACTCGCAGCAATAAAGCATATCCGCCATATCGGAGAGATATATCAGTTCCTGTTTTTTTGCATCTAATTTCAGTGTTTTTTCTTCTAGCTGCCGATTTAGGTCAGTGAGCGATCGCTGTGCTTCTATGGATTCTGTAATATCGATACTAATTCCACCGATGCGGCAAGCGCCCGTTGCGTAATCGCTAAACGGAAACTTAAATGATAGCCAGTAGCACGGCTGAGCATTACTAGCTATCTTTACCTCTTCAATCAGCTTCAAGGGGCGTAGAGTCTTCAAAACGACTTGATCGTTTTCCATTACCCGCTGCGCCTCTTGTGGATCTGGCAAGAATTCACTATTCGTTTTCCCCAACCATTCTTGTGGATCTACCGAAAATCTAGACTGTAGCTCCTGGTTGTAGTAGAGCATTCTAGATTCCTCATCTTTAATATAGGCTGCAAACGGCCCTTGATCGAGGAATAGCCGTTGTATCTGCTGGCTACGTTGAAGTTCGCACGTGTCTTCTTGATATCTGGCGATCGCTTCTACAATTTGATAAATGGTTGGCATCAAGTAGAGTAAAACAGACAAGGAAAGAAACGCCATTACATCAAGCACACCTAAGTGCAGCAGGGACACTGCCACATGTGGCTCAAAAATCGCCAGAAGGTGATGAAATCCGCAAAATAGTATGAATCCACCTAATAAGAAAAAGGCTAGCCAAAATTTAGAAGGGATAGTTGCTTTAGTTTTGGCCAAGAAAACCCCTATTACTATAGGGATGCCAAAGTATGAAAATGCAGTGATGCCGTGAGCAATGATGCAATTCCAGTAAATAGGCTCCATTACTGACCTGATATTAACATCTCATTCGTTTCACTATAATTCTAGATAGGCTGAAGATGTATGTATATAAGGGATGAGTTCAGTGCGTGATCTGTTAGTTTTACAAAAGTTATCATGGTAACTTTCTCAAAGGCTGCTCATTTCACCCCCTTATAAACCTGACTTACTAAGTGAGCCAGTTCGGGCAAGATCAGTTTTTCCATCGCTAGCCGCACAGCATTACTGGAACCAGGAAGCGAGAAGATTAATTTATTTTGATAAACACCAGCAATAGCGCGAGAAGCGATCGCCCGCGAACCAATTTCTTGATAACTTAAAAAACGAAATAACTCACCAAATCCCGGTAAGGTTTTCTCCAGTAACTTCTCAATTGCATCGTAAGTGGTATCTCTTGGTGCAATACCTGTACCACCATTAAAAATTACAGCATCCAAATTTGAGCTTTTACCCAGATTTTCTATCTGCTCTTGAATTTGTGTTGGTTCATCTTTGATAATTGTGTAGGCTCCTACAGCATGTTTAGCACCAAGGAGTAACTGCTGAATTAGCTGGCCACTTTTGTCTGTTTCGGGGGTGCGTGTATCGCTAACGGTAACCACAGCACAAATTACCGTAATTCCAGGCGAGTCTGGGTGGGGTTGTGACGTCATAGGTCAGTCATTAACTTTTGATCATTGATAATTAGGCATGGGAAATGGCGCATTGGGCATGACAATAATTACCTATGCCCGATGCCCGATGACGCCAGTGGCTCCCCTTCTCCCAAAGGGCTGTAGGGAGAAGAGAAGGCTTTACGCTGCGCTATGCGCGGCATCGTCTCCCCTTGGCAGAAGACTGGACTGCCTCACCAACGCAGTGGCTTCCCAATGCCCGATGCCCTATGCCTCATTTTTGCTCAGTCCCAGACCGTTTTCATCAGCATACCGCTCCATGAAGCGCATAAAGCGATCCCATTCTTGGGCAGATTTCATTACGTAAACTGCTTCTAATGCTTCCGGTTTTCCATTGACAAACTTACCCTTAACTTCACGGGTAATTATCTCTCCTTCTTCGTCAATCAAGTACATCCCGGTAATGTCTTCGGTGCTGCTTTGATCTAAAATCTTCGGATTCGTAAAAATAAACGTCGCTGTACCACTCTCACCACTGCGCGATCGCGTCAAGCGCACCTCTGGAATTACCTCTTCGTCAAGACCTCTAGAAAACTGGATTTTCGTCATGATCAATGAATTTAAACTTTTGTGATGGTTAATTTAATATTCTCTCATCAATTAGAACACCACGGTCTAGAGGCTACTGTTATTCATCTTTTTAGTGTATATACTTAAATTGCTTCTTTTTCAAGTAACAAAGTAACGGGGCCATCGTTTTCAATTGTAACTTGCATCATTGCACCAAATTGACCTGTTTCCACCTGCAAATCGCTAGCTCTTAACTTGGTAACAAAACGATTATACAAATCTTCTGCTGATTGGGGAGCGGCTGAACGATCAAAAGAAGGACGGCGACCTTTGCGACAGTCACCGTAAAGCGTAAACTGACTGACTACTAACAAATCGCCGCCAATTTCTTGCACAGATTTTTGCCAACGGTTGTCTCCTTTATCGTCAGGAAATAGCCGCAATTCCAAGCACTTACGCACCATCCAGTCGATTTCAGCATCAGTATCGGTATTGGCTATACCCACGAGTAAATTTAGCCCCCGTCCAATTTTGCCGACAATTTCACCATTAACTGTAACTTGAGATGAATTAACTCGTTGGATGATAACGCGCATTTTAATCTAAACGTTCATCAACGTTTCAATTTTAAAGCCATGTCTACGACAGGATACGCCTACGCATTCTTAAACCGCAAACTAAAGCAAACTAATCGCCGCTTTAAGAGTAAGCGAATGCGTCAGGTAGTGATTTATCTGCAACAGACAAATTCAGAACTTGTGCAGCAAACCACATTCACTTTGGAAGAAACCTTTCATCAGTTTGAGGTAATTCGTCTTTGGGAGCAACCAACAAATGTATTTTTGGAGCATTCAGGATTATTACCATTTGCGGTGTTAAGTCAGACAAATAACCGCACTGCTACGTTACAACAAGTTGCTCAGGAAATTTCAGAAATTACTGAGCAACGTATCCAGAACAATATTGCAGCCTCAACGTTCATTTTGGCTGGGCTAGTATTAGAGAAAGAGATAATTCAACAATTGCTGCGGAGGGAACTTATGCAGGAATCAGTAACTTATCAAGCTATCCTTGCTGAAGGTTTAGCCGAAGGTTTAGCCGAAGGTCGCGCACAAGAAGTGCGGCGTGTGGCGGTGAATTTGCTCAAAGAGAGAATGTCAGCAAAAATAGTGGCGAGAGTTACAGGGTTATCTGTGGAACAGGTGCAGCAGTTAGCAAGCGAAGAAGCTGGTAATGCAGGAGAGTGAACAAGCGAACCATTAGAACAAATGGCGGAGCCATTGGGAATACATTCCCAGGTTCCACCTGGGAACGATTACGCAATTTTAACTTTTAACTCCTCACTCCTAACTCCTAACTTTTATTTTCCAAAGCCTTTACCGCGAGAGGTTGAAGGTAAACAAATGCAGTTTTCGAGTTGAGTAATTAAAGCCTCACGATCCAAATTTTGACCAATCAGCACTAGCTGGTTTTTCAATTGACCTTGCCATTCATCATCATCTAAGGTAAAGCGTTTACCACAAAGGTGGAAAATATGACGCTTCGGACTTTCATCAAACCACATAATCCCCTTTGCTCGGAAGATATTTGAGGGTAGCTGATTATCTAAGAAATACTGAAACTTCCTAATAGAAAAAGGCTTGTCACTTTGGAAAGATATGGAAGTAAAACCATCATTTTCTAAATGATCAGAATGATGGTGATGATGGTGGCCATGGTCATGGTCATGATGGTCATGACCGCATGTTGAGTGATCATGATCATCATGATCGTGATGGTCATGGTCGTGATGGTTGTGGTCATCCACCACTGTGTCAAAATATTTATCCGACTCAAACAGACCAACACTCAGAATTAAAGGAAGTGGCACTTGCGATCGCGTAGCGCGGATAATTCTTGCTCCTTCCTTAACTTCGTTAATTTTTCTTTCTAACTCATTCAAAGTGGTTTCATCAACCAAATCAGCCTTGTTCAGCACAATGACATCACCATAAGCTATTTGGCTGTATGCTGCCTCAGAGTTAAATAAATCTAGGCTGTAATTCGCCGCGTCTACTACAGTAATAATCGAATCCAAGCGGGTTAAATCCCGCAATTCTGTGCCCAAAAATGTTAGAGCTACTGGTAGCGGATCTGCCAATCCAGTTGTTTCCACTACTAGATAATCTAGATTTTCTTGGCGTTCTAAAACTTTGTAAACTGCATCTACCAAATCATTATTAATAGTGCAGCAGATACAACCATTATTGAGCTCCACCATGTTTTCACCAGTGGAAACAATTAGCTCGTTGTCGATGCCAATTTCGCCAAATTCATTCACGAGAACAGCGGTTTTCAAACCCTGTTGATTGTTGAGGATATGATTAAGTAAAGTCGTCTTGCCACTACCGAGAAAACCCGTAATAATTGTTACTGGCATTCCTTGTTTGGGCGTATCCATTGCCGATGATTCGGGTGTAACTGCTGATTGCATAGCGCTGTTATCAAGTCAAAAAATAGTAATGTAGCGCAGATAGTCCAGAAAACACTAGCATAGGGATGCTGGACTGTCATCCCAGCTGCTTTACCTTATTATTACGTATCTCCCTATTTCAGCATTACTCTGTTATGACCCTAACCCTTTACAATACCCTCACCCGTCGTCAAGAACCGTTTGAAACAGTCGAACCAGGCAAGGTTAAGATGTATTACTGCGGCGTGACGGTGTACGACTACTGCCATTTGGGTCATGCTAGAGCTTGCATCGTTTGGGACGTAGTGCGCCGATACCTCCAGTTTATCGGCTATCAAGTGCGATATATCCAAAATTTTACTGATATTGATGACAAGATTCTCAATCGAGCCTGTGTTGAGCATTCCTCAATGGAAGCTGTAGCCGATCGCTTTATCAAAGCATATTTTGAGGATATGGCGCGGTTGGGGATAAAAGAAGCCGATGAGTATCCCCGTGCTACTCACACGATGAATGGCATTTTGCGGTTAATTCATCAGTTAGAAAATAAGGGTTTTGCTTACCCTGCTGACGGCGATGTGTATTATCCAGTACGAAAGTTTTCTGAGTATGGCAAGCTTTCGGGACAGAAATTAGAAGATTTGCAAGCGGGGAAAAGCGATCGCGTCAACGTAGAAGATCCAGAGTACCAGAAAAAGAAAGACCCCTTCGATTTTGCCTTGTGGAAAGCAGCAAGACCAGGAGAACCTGCTTGGGAATCACCTTGGGGCGCAGGTCGTCCAGGGTGGCATATAGAATGCTCGGCAATGGTGCGCGATCGCTTGGGTGATACCATAGATATTCATGCTGGTGGTACTGACTTAATTTTTCCCCACCATGAAAACGAAATTGCCCAATCTGAGGCCGTGACAGGAAAACCCTTAGCGCGTTACTGGTTGCATAACGGCATGGTGACAGTAGATGGTCAAAAAATGTCCAAATCTTTGGGCAATTTTACCACTATTCGAGACTTGCTGGCTCGAGGAGTTGACCCGATGGCAGTGCGGTTGTTTGTGCTAACCGCTCAATATCGCACACCCATAGATTTTACCGATGAAGCGATCGCCGCAGCAACCAACGGTTGGCACACCATTAAAGAAGGTTTACTGTTCGGCTACCAATACGGCAAAAAACTAGGCTGGGATTTAGGAACTGGGGACTGGGGACTAGCGGCTGAGGAAGAGTTTTCCCAATCCCCATTACCCCTTATCCCCAGAGGGGGCCCCACCTTCCCCAATCCCTATGTTGAACGTTTCCAAGAAACTGTGAATAACGACTTTAATTTTCCTGGTGGATTAACAGTACTGTTTGAATTAGCCAAAGAACTGCGTCGTCAGGGAAATGTTCTTGTGCATGAAGGGAAAACCGAAACATCGCCAGATGAGTTACAGCGTCAATGGCAAACTCTTGTCACATTAGCTGGAATCTTAGGTTTAGAAGCCGAGATAGAAACACAAACTTACACGAGTAATGGTTTAAGCGATGCGGAAATTGAAGCGAAAATTCAGCAAAGGCAAGAAGCACGTATTGCCAAGAATTTTGCCGAAAGCGATCGCATTCGTGACGAACTTCAAGCAGAAGGTATTACCCTAATTGATAGCCGTGATGGCACACGCTGGCACCGAAATTAAATTTTAAATTGTTATGTGGATTACTCTAAAAAAAGCGATCGCTAGTTTCGATATTCCCGCTGATTGGATTGGTATTAGAGCCGTAAAGGAGACTTCTAATATCCGTTCAGTCCGTGATGCCTTACCCCAACTAAACGGCAAATCCTTCACTGTCGGAGCCATGCTGGAAGTTTTGGTCAATGGCTGTCTGGGTTATGCAGCTACTAACTCTCTAGAACTGTCTTCCCTTCAAACCGCTGCCCAAACAGCCTATAAACAGGCACTAGCAGCCAGTGAATGGTGGATACATCCCTTCGGTAAAAGTGAGCGCCCTAAAGTCGTTGGTGAATATAAATCTCCATTTCTTGAGCCATTGGATGCTTTGAGTCCAGGAGAAATCAACGATTTACTGGTTCGTATTTGCCAAACGCTGAAAGTTGACGACAAGATTGTGCAAACCATAGCCAGTGCCAGCACAACCGAGAGAGAGTCTTGGTTTGTTAGTAGCAACGGCTCAGAAGTCTATCAAAAAATACTATCTATAAGCACTAATTACAAAGCTACTGCCCAAGATGGAGCGATTGTACAGCAGCGCAGCAGCAACGGTTTGCAAGCAAACTGTTACCAAGGCGGACTCGAACTCTTAAAACAAGAAAACTTATGGCATCGGGTGCGGCAAATAGGCGAACAAGCAATAGAACTCTTGACAGCAGAAGAATGCCCAAGCACTCGTACCAATTTAGTTTTAGCCCCAGACCAAATGATGCTGCAAATCCATGAAAGTGTCGGGCATCCCCTAGAAATTGACCGAATTTTGGGAGATGAGCGTAATTATGCTGGAGGCAGCTTCGTTGATAAAAGTGATTTTGGCAACCTAATATATGGTTCGCCACTGATGAACATTACTTTTGATCCTACCGTGCCTGGTGAATTTGCCAGCTATGGCTTTGATGATACGGGTGCTGTAGCAACGCGGGAGTATTTGGTTAAAGAAGGTGTACTGCAACGCGGTGTGGGTAGTTTGGAGAGTCAAGTCAGAGCAGGTGTACCAGGAGTTGCCTGTGCCCGTGCTTGCTCATGGAATCGACCAGCGATTGATCGCATGGCAAACTTGAATTTAGAGCCTTTAAACGGCACTTTTGAAGACATTATTGGCGGGATAGAACATGGCGTTTATATGGAATCTAACCGATCTTGGTCAATCGACGATCGCCGCTATAAATTCCAATTTGGTTGCGAGTACGCCAAATTAATTGAAAATGGTAAACTCACCAAAACTCTTCGCAATCCTAACTATCGCGCCACAACACCAGAGTTTTGGCATAGTTTAATCCAAGTAGGCGATGCCACAAACTGGCAAATTTATGGTACTCCTTATTGTGGTAAAGGAGAACCAAATCAGGCCATTTCGGTAGGACATGGTTCACCTGTTTGTGTATTTGCTAATGTCGAAGTTTTTGGTGGAGGAACTTGAAAAAGTGTTAAGTACAAAGTTAGGAGCGGAGCATCTCCGGCTTTGCTCCTAACTTTCATTCCCTCTCTTTATTTCCCTATTAATATTTAATATCCATGAAAATTGAGGAATTATCTGCATTAGAAGTCAGCTTTAATCAACTGATTGAAAGTCTGCTGATCAAAAAAGCAGAAAATGAACAATTCACTGTGAGGTTAAACAGTGAAAGAAGTCAATTTACTCGTTTCAATCATGCGAAAGTGCGACAAACTGGTTGTGTTGCTGATGGTTGGATCGAACTAACTTTGATGGCAGATCAACGCAGCAGTGTTCGACAGTTTCCCTTTACTGGAAATTGGGACGTAGATTGGCAGTTAGCATATGCTGCTTTGCAAGAACTACGTGACGAACTTATTCTATTACCTATCGATCCATATCTAGTTTTACCATCAGGAACTAATACCAGCCGTGAAGTACATTCTGGGAATTTATTGGTGGCGGAAACAGTAGTACCAACTGTGTTAGAACTAGTTGCTGAATTAGATTTTACAGGAATATATGCAGGGGGAATAGTAATTAAAGCTTATGGTGATTCTAGCGGTCAAAAACACTGGTTTGCTACTGATTCTTTTACCTTAGATTATTCTCTATTCTCCCCATCTGGACAAGCAGTTAAGGGGACATTTGCGGGGAGTGATTGGGATGCATCTGCTTATATAGCCAAAATTAACGAAGCCAAAAAGCAACTAGAATTGCTTGCTCGCCCGGCTAAAGAATTACCACGGGGACAGTACAAAACTTATTTTGCACCTGCTGCTGTTGCAGATTTATTAATGATGCTTTCTTGGAGTTCTGTGAGCGAAGCTGACATTCAGCAAGGAAACAGTTCTTTAGCAGCTCTATGTCGTCAAGAAAAACAACTTTCGACTGCATTTAGTTTGAAAGAAAACTTTCAACGCGGATTAGTACCACGATTTAATGAATTGGGAGAAATAGCAGCACCGGAGTTACCTGTAATAGAAAAAGGACATTTGGTAAATACTCTGGTGAATTCTCGCACTGCTAAAGAATATCAAAAAACTGCTAACGGTGCTAATGGTTCAGAGACTCTACGTGCGCCAGAAGTGAGTCCGGGAAATTTGGTAGTTGAGCAGATTCTTCCTAGGTTAAATACAGGATTATATGTATCGAATTTACATTACTTGAATTGGAGCGATCGCCAAACTGGTAGAATCACAGGTATGACCCGTTATGCTTGTTTTTGGGTAGAAAACGGAGAAATTATTGCCCCCATTGAAAACTTACGTTTTGATGAAAGTCTCTATCGTTTCTGGGGAGAAAATTTAGTAGATTTGACCACTTTTCAAGAATTCATTCCGGAAGTAGGTACATATGAAAGTCGTCAACTTGGGGGTAGTTTAGTTCCCGGTATGCTGGTGGAAGATTTCACTTATACTTTGTAAGTACATCGTGCAAAGATGCAGATAAATTATTAGCTTATTTGCACCTTTGCATTAGATTAACTTAATAAATTTGATTTAATTATTTTAATCTTACTATTTTTGAATATGACGCAAATGTTTGAATAATTTAATATTAATTATTATAAGTAATTATCTTCTAACTCAAAACACCAACCTTGTATTTCTATAACTTCTTTAATTTCAGTTTCCAATATTTGAAAAGCAGACAAAGCCCGTAACGCTGAAAAATCATTGATGATTTCTGCTACTCTGTGAACACATCCGTTAACCTTATCCGACGAGAATTGCTTGAGCCGCCGACCTGTTAACCCACTAGCTTTGCATAGAAGTTCATGAAGAATATCTTTAGGAGCAGATAATTGTTCAAGTTTATGAATATTTGGCAATTCTAATGGCTCACGCCCACGAGGATTACCCGTAGCTTTCCGTAGAGCAGCTTCGTCAAATAAAAGCCACGCTTCCTGCATACGTACAGGAATAACACAAACATGAGGTGGTACTGCCAGTGATTGTTTAACTTCTTCTACTGCTTGTCGAATCTCAGCCACACGATTTTCGCGTGGTTCTTTTTCTGCATCTCGATGAATAAATAAAAGATCACAAGGATAGAGTTCTACGCTCTTGATGATACGTGGCAATAACTTTTTAGGTGGTTTAGGTAAGCGTCGCAGATCAGCCCAATTAGATTGAATAGCACACTCAACCTGATTTACCCGTAATAACCAATTGAGAATAGGCATCAATGCTTTGTCTGAGCTACCGTCAGATAGAAAGGTATAGCAAAGTTCTTTCATGTCAATTGAGTAGGGAAACCAGGAATTAGTGGTTGAAGATCATTTCTATCTATAACTCGGCGTTTTGGGGTTGGTATTAGTTTTGATTTTTGGGAGCTTTTTACCTCTCCATTGCTATCAGGCTCTAATTTCTCAATTACTACCGGATTTAGATAAGCAAGAAGTTTCCCTTTAGGGACAACATTTGTTCCTTCTGGCTCTTGCTCTCGCCAAGTATCAGGAAGACAACCAAAAGAAACACGCTTAAACCGTTTCCCTGAATGTACTGTTTCCTTTAATTCAGCAACTAATAAGCTATCATCAGGTACTTGCATCACTACAGATGGTGAGTGAGTGTTAATAATTACTTGGCGGAGTGGGTTATCTATACCAATAGCTTCATTAACATCAGTGGCGATATCTTGAAGCAATTTCAGTATTTTGGGAATACGCTCAGGATGAATGCCGTTTTCTGGTTCCTCTAAACACAAAAGACCTTGTGCTTGTGAATCTAATTCCAAAACTGCCAAAGCCAAAAATCGTAGGGTTCCATCTGATAACGCCCTCGCTGGATGTGAAGTACCATCTCTACCAATCACCATTAATGTGAGGAGTTCCCTACGTTCATCTCGATCAATTCCTACTTCACCCACATCATCAATTAGTTCTGCTAAAAGATTAGCAACTTGGCTGTAAACTTGTGCTTCGGCCTCATCCTCAGAAACTCCATCTAGAGAATAATTTTTATTTAATCTTGCTAGGTGATAGAGTGTTGCAGCCAAGTGAGAACCATCCATGTCTAATTTTGTAGGCGCTGTAAATTCGTCTGGTTGACGTAGTGCTGAAGGTTCTAATTGAAGTAATCGCCAAGATTGCATTTCTCTTCGCGCTAGTAAAGCTGTTGGACTTTCAGCAGCATTAGCAACAGAAAGTACTGTTCGAGGAAGATTTGCAGCTAATCGAGATAGAGGTTTTCCTTTAATACCATCTTGATGTAGCTTAATGACAGTCTTATCTTTATCAGTCTCAGTTGAAATAAATGGTGAAGTTCTTCGTCCCTTAACTGCCGATTTACGCCACTCAACACTGTGAGGAAACAATAAGTTTTTTCTTGCATCACCAAGGTTGATCTGAGCTAACTCTTCTTTGATAATTTCCAATGACCCTAAAGAGCGTAAACTATCATCTGAACGATAAGCTAGAGTTAGAGAGTAGCGAAGAAAAGTAATACTAGCTTTTGCCTGTTGTCCCAAATCATCTACGCCTTCCTCGGGTACGATCATTTCTGCCTCAAAAGACATTTTATCTGTATATTTATGACCAACTCGGTGAAATAGACTACGCACATCCGCTGTTCGACCTTCTTCATCTCGCACAGATAAGGCAGCGTCAATTAGGGTTCGATCGGCAATCGCACTCAAAAACCTAATAGCATCAAATAAGTTAGATTTACCGACACCATTAGCCCCGGCTACACAGGTAAATGGCCCGAAGCGGACATCAACATCGACGAGGTTCTTAAAACCAGAAACTTTCAACCTAGTTAGCATAATATTCCTCTGTTGGCAGAAAATACTGCAAATGTGCCAAGTAGACGTGGCTCACAAACAGAGTAGACCTTCTTGTTCTAGTTTGACTGTACAACCTGAGAAATTTTCGGTCTGGTTGGATAAAACCTGGTTATATCCTGATACTCACAACTAGCTCAATCAGCTGTCGCGCCTTTAGCAAAGTATCTTTTGTACAGACAGAATGTGTACATTGCGTCTCTATGAGAAAAATGCATCAAACCATATTTCTACAACCCCGTCAGCCCAAATTGGTAAATGCTAAGACTACAGTTCATCTTTTCTTGCCAGGAGGTGAATTGCGCTGGGTGAGGTTATCAATTTGCAATTGTTGCCGTCCGTTAGTAATAACTCGTAACATCTGCTTAAGATCCTGCTCAATATTTTCCAGGACACCATCGGCATATGCATCAGCACCATCTTCAATTTCTTGAGCCTGAGCGATCGCAGTTTGTCGTATTTGCTCTAACTCTTGCTGACAAGCATACCGCTTGCGGTCAATCTCGGCGAGGGTTTCTTGCATTATGGCTTCACACTCTTGTTGCACTTGTCGCCGCAGTTGTTCAGCTTCTTGTTCTGCCTGTTGAATAATATCGCTTTCAGCTAAAATTTGCGCTCTTTTTGCTTGCGCGGCCTCAACAATCTGCTGCCCATACTCTTCCGCTTCCAGCAGAATTCCTTCCTTTTGTTCCAGAATCACTGCTGCTTCTTGAAAAAGTGATGGTAAGGCAAGCCGGATGTAATCAAGCTGATCCAGCAGTTTTTCTTCATCTATGAGTGTGCGTCCGGTCAGCGGAATCCTGAGACTAGAGAGAACCATTTCCTCTAGGCGGTTGAGTTCCTGCTGAATATCTACGCTTCCCTCTCCACCGAGATACTCTTGAGGGGGGGGATTGCTTCCGTTGAGATTGGGTTCAACATTGGAGAGTTGTGATTGTAGCATTGGTATATATCTAGAGCAATGTGTGGGGGAACGAGATGATCGATAGAGCCACCAAACCTTGCAATCTCTTTTACCACACTACTACTTAAAAAACTATACTCATTTGAGGTTGCGAGAAAAACTGTTTCTATTTGGGTAGAAAGAGTTTTATTGGTGTGAGCCATTTGCAGTTCCACTTCAAAATCTGACACAGCCCGTAAACCCCGCAGTAAAACTTGTGCTTGTCGCATTTGAGCATAGTTGACGGTCAGACCATCAAAGCTGTCTACTTCTACATTAGGTAGATGTTGTGTAGAATGACGGATTTGATCTAGCCGTTGCTGCACACTAAAAAGTGGCATTTTGTTAGGGTTCCGCAGTACAGCGACAATTACCCGCTCAAACAGCCGACTACCGCGCCCAATGAGGTCAAGGTGTCCCAAGGTGATGGGGTCGAAGCTACCAGGATAAATAGCAATCACAATTTTAGATATATCAAAGTTGTTTAGGTGATTATATCGAAACCGTTTGGTGTAACTTACTCAAATTTACCATCTTGCGCTCTGAGTAAGGATACTAAACTCAATTGTTTTAATGGCATAAGTTATGCTCAACTAGGCGTTAGGAATTAGACTCCTAAATATGAATACTGGATTTTTACCTACGTCACCACAACATTGTGGAGATTCAAGTGTAGTTCCAGTATTCGAGACGTAAGAAACTCCGTACTTAACAAAGTGCGCGGGTAGTTAACGAATTCTAGGTAATTTTTCATGGCACTGGATTTTTCCACCTTGCCCTTGGCGTTTCAATTTACTTCTCCAGGACCGATTCTGGTGAAAATAGGGCCATTAACTATCCGCTGGTATGGCTTATTGATTGCCACAGCAGTGTTAATTGGCGTCATGCTTTCCCAGCATTTGGCAAAGCGCCGTAATGTGAATCCGGAGTTGCTAGGCGATTTGTTTTTTTGGTTGTTGATTGGGGCAATTCCTGGCGCACGGCTATATTACGTTTTCTTTGAGTGGTCAAAATATGCTCCAACTCCAGAAAAAATCTTTGCTATCTGGGAAGGAGGTATTGCCATTCATGGAGCGATTCTTGGTGGCGTTTTGGCTGCCTTAATCTTTGCCAAAATCAAGCAGGTTTCTTTTTGGCAACTGGCAGATTTAGTCGCGCCTTCGCTGATTTTAGGGCAAGCGATTGGGCGTTGGGGCAATTTCTTTAATTCTGAAGCTTTTGGCGACCCTACTGATTTACCTTGGAAGTTGTATATTCCACCAGACCATCGTCCTCTAGAATATGCTAGTTTCGATTACTTTCATCCCACCTTCCTCTACGAATCTCTGTGGGATTTAATGGTGTTTGCGCTATTAATAACGTTGTTTTTCCGGTCTTTATCTGGTAAGCCACGCCTAAAGGTAGGCACACTGTTTCTAGTTTACTGGCCAGCCTATAGCTTAGGACGCTTGTGGATCGAAGGCTTTCGCACTGATAGCTTAATGCTGGGGCCGTTAAAAATGGCACAAGTAGTCAGTAGTCTAGGAATTTTATTGGGATTAATTGGATTAGCTTGGCTTTACTTACTCAAACGCCCTTTACCCGATGTAGTTCCTACTCCTAAGGGAAATGGGGAAAGGGGGGGATGAGGAAGCTGTTCTTGAGCAGGGGGAGAAAGAATAACTAATCCCCAATGCCCAATGCCCAAAAAATAAAAAATGCCCCAGAGTAATTCTCTAGGGCTTAACCAGGGTGCATCTACCATTACTCTCTACTAGGGAAAGAGAGTAAATCCGGAAAGATACTGAGAAAATACTAAAAAAATTTTTTGAGGGATTGCCGTGTGTTCTTCTAAAAGTGAATATACAGAAAACCTGAGTTATAAAAAAACACTATATGCCATAGAACCATCTGTGTACATTGTCGGAGCAGGCCCTGGAGATCCGGATTTATTAACGGTAAAGGCGCAGAAACTACTAGCTGTTGCTGATGTGATTTTATTTGCTGATTCTTTAGTACCCGAACAGATTTTAGAACTTTGCCGAGAAGATGCAGAGATAATTAGAACTGCGAATCAGACTTTAGAAGAAATTTTGCCGATTATGATAGATAGGGTGCGATCGCAACACAAATCTCTAGTCCGTCTCCATTCTGGCGATCCTAGTCTTTACAGCGCCATCCACGAACAAATGCACCTCCTCGCAGAGGCAAATATTCCTTTTGAAGTCATACCAGGTATCAGCGCCTTTCAAGCCGCTGCTGCCAAACTTAAAATAGAACTGACTGTCCCTGGTTTAGTCCAAACCATCATCCTGACACGCATCAGCGGACGTACAGAAGTCCCTGCCGCCGAAGAATTAGCTTCTCTGGCGGCACATCAGGCTAGCCTCTGCCTATATCTGAGTGCGCGTCACGTCGAAAATGCCCAAGCCAAACTACTCGAACATTACCCAGCCGAAACCCCCATTGCGATTTGCTTTCGCATCGGATGGCCCGATGAAAAAATCAGGGTTGTCCCCCTTAATCAAATGGCAGACTGCACTCATAAAGAAAAACTAATTCGCACTACACTTTATATCATCAGTCCAGCACTCTCGACAGCAACAGGGCGATCGCGTTTATATCATCCCGAACATAGTCATCTATTTCGCTCGTCTCACCACTAAATGCTAGGGCATTGGGCATTGGGTATTGGGCATGGGGAACGAATATTTGAGGTGGATGAATGAGTATTAAAGACTCATTAATGAGTATCAAAGGTGGATGAATGAGTATTAAAGACTCATTAATGAGTATCAAAGGTGGATGAATGAGTATCAAAGACTCATTAATGAGTATCAAAGGCGGATGAACGAGTATCAAAGACTCATTAATGAGTATCAAAGGTGGATGAATGAGTATCAAAGACTCATTAATGAGTATTAAAGGTGGATGAATGAGTCTTTGAGCCAATGCTTCAACTTCTAACTCTCCCTTATCCCCTCAAGACGCGATGAATCGCGTCTCTACCCACTCCCCATCTCCTTAATATTTGTACTCTGTGCCTCTGCATTTCGATAAACTTAACAATGTAAATAAAATCCAAAATTCTAATTTCGATGCTATGCCATTAATTAAAGTGCAAACTTCTGCATCTGCTCCTCAAAAAGCTGAAATTGAGTCAATGCTTTTAAACCTATCAGCCAAGTTAGCAAAACATTTGGGAAAACCAGAATCCTATGTAATGACTGCTTTTGAACCGGGAATACCCATGACTTTTGCAGGCAATACAGACCCGGTTTGCTACATTGAAATTAAGAGCGTTGGCACGATGAAGCCAGACCAAACCGCAGCAATGAGTCAGGACTTTTGCCAGCAGATTAACCAAACTCTAGGTGTGCCTAAAAATCGTATTTACATAGAGTTTGCAGACGCCAAGGGTGCAATGTGGGGCTGGAACGGCACAACCTTTGGATAATTACCCAACTTCTTTGGTCAAAACTAAATTAATCTGGCAGGTGTAGGATAGAGATCCTACATCAACTCTTGATTTTTTATGTCTGCTACGCCTCTTGTATCTCAAGTTGAGTTACACAAACCAGAAAAATTAGAACTAATTCCACCCTTACTAGGTGCGACTGTTACCGAGTTAACTGCTTGGGTGCAGCAGCAGGGACAACCTGCTTATAGAGGAAAGCAGCTGCATGAATGGATCTATGACAAGGGAGTGCGATCGCTATCTGATATTTCTGTCTTCCCCAAGCAATGGCGCAAAGAAGTAGCAGAAGTTCCGATTGGGCGCTCAATTTTACATTACCGCTCTGTGGCACCCGATGGTACAGTCAAATATCTTTTACGATTAACAGACGGGCAAATTATTGAAACTGTTGGCATCCCCACCTTCGGAGAAAGGGGAGAAGGCCCAAAATCCCGTCTGACAGTTTGTGTTTCTACTCAGGTGGGTTGCCCAATGGCCTGTGATTTCTGCGCTACTGGTAAGGGAGGCTACAAACGCAACCTAGCACGCCATGAAATTGTTGATCAGGTGTTAACTGTACAAGAAGATTTTCAGCAACGAGTTAGCAATGTTGTGTTCATGGGATTAGGTGAACCGTTGTTGAATACTGAGAATGTCTTAGCAGCCCTGAAATCTCTGAATCAAGATGTTGGTATCGGACAGCGATCGCTTACTGTTTCAACTGTTGGTATTCGCGATCGCATCCGTCAGTTCGCGCAAAACAATTTGCAAATCACTCTTGCTGTAAGTCTCCACGCGCCCAACCAAGCACTGCGCGAAAAACTCATCCCCAGCGCCCGCGCCTATCCTCTTGAAGATTTGCTAGCTGAATGTCGAGAATATGTAGAAATCACCGGACGCCGCGTTACCTTTGAATATGTTCTCCTCGCGGGTGTTAACGATTTACCAGAACATGCATTAGAACTGGCGAAACGCCTGCGAGGATTCCAAAGTCATGTAAATTTGATTCCCTATAACCCTATTCAAGAAGTAGACTACAAACGCCCCAATCGCGATCGCATTCAAGCATTTGTCAACGTCCTCAAGCAGCAAAATATTGCTGTTAGTGTCCGTTATTCCCGTGGTTTAGAAGCCGATGCTGCTTGTGGACAACTGAGGGCAAGTAAGAATTAAACCTCTTGCAGTCAATTTTATAAATGAATATGGAACCGCAGATAAAACCAGATGTATCCTGAGAAATTATCTCTGTTTATCTATGGTGTAAAACCGCCTGAAATCCTTTTTTAACTTACCTGCCGCAGGTAGATGAATTACGGAAATCCGGCCAACCATGTAAAAAATTTGAATGTATAATTTAATTAAGATGAATATCTAAAAAAGGATATTTTTATGCAAAATCAAGATAAGGCACTGGATATAACCTTGATTTAGAAAGCTATTCTTAATGTAGTGATATTTAGAGAAGCTTATTGACTGGAAAATATAAGTGCGTTGGCGTAGCCCGCCGGAGGTATCGCGCAAGCCCATAACGGTGAGTAAAGCATTAGCTTTAGTTAGCTATTTCAGGCCCCTGCTATTTATGTATAGGGTAATTGTGAATTATGTTGACATTTTAAGGGTTTAGCGATCGCTCAACCTAATCTATAACAATTGAGGAAATAATTGCATGTTGAATCGCTCATTGATGCTTAAAGCATGGCTACTAGTGATTGTTCTTGCAAAAGCTTTGCCGATGAATTCTCCTGCCTATGGACAAATAATTCAGACGAATCCTCAGCAACCTGAGTCCTTTCAAGAAAGAATGAGACAACAACAAGAGGAGCGAACTCAGCAAACACAAGAGCAATTGAAGGAAACATGGCTACGGCTAAACCTTCAACAACCACAACTACAACAACAACTCAGAGTACAACAGCAAGAATTCACACAACAACAGCAAGAACTTAGACGTCAGCAACAACTGAGACTACAACAACAAGAATTTACACGACAACGGCAAGAATTTACAGAACAGCAACAATTTAGAATACAACAGCAACAACTCAGACAAGATCAACAAATTAGACAACAGCAACAATTCAGATTACAACAACAAAGACGACAGCAAGAACTCAGACAACAGAAGGACAACCTGTGAAGTGTTCAAAATTTCTGAGAAATAACTTTATGATTAAAAATTAGAGAAAATATTCTCCAATTTTTAATTTTCATTATTTAGCGGTGTGCGTAAATGCCAGGAGCATAAGCCTCAATGACTTTGCCAGTGCGAGTGCAACTAATCATCAAGTAGTCGCAACTTGGGCATTGTGTCCGAGTTAATTGACTATCAAAAATATAATAACGCTCCGCGTGACTGCCACAATTTGGGCAGTAAATCTTTTGTACTGTCTGCATTTTAAAACCCTTGGTTGTAATTATTTTTATTTAGTAAAGCTACAAGTTAAACCAGGAAAAATTCTGGTTCGACCCAACTTAACAAACTGCTGTAATATTGGGTGATTATTTTAAACAAAATATTAGGTTAGAAAACTTTTCGATATTTTCATCTTAATTATCCAATAATTTAGGTGATTTTACCCTCCTACTTTAGATACATAAATGATTTTTTAATAAAATACTGCTTAGAGATTTACTGATCCCTATGCTTAATGCATTGAGAGAGCCTTATTTATAGTCATTTCAGACGACTACAAAAAACCCGTTCTTGTATTCAAAAATTAAAACTCATAAAATACTGTATCTTTAGTAACAAAATCTTTATCTTAAGATTTTGTTAATATTTGTCAATAAGATTTTTGAGATTAAATCTGGTGAAATAATTTAATCCTAAGTGCGAACTTTTAAAGCGACAGCTTTTTTTGCTTGGCTCAGAACTTCAAGAGCCGCTCAAAATTCTCTTAGCATGTGATTCTGCGCTATTGCTAAAAGAGGTTACAAGCGCAACCTCGTAAAGGATGAAATTGTCGATCGAGTTTGACTGTGCAAGAAGATTTTTAGCAACACGGCAGTCGTTACAACGGGGGGAACCCCCCGAAGTTGGAGCGGAGGAAGCCTCCGCTCCAACTTCTCTTTGCAACGCGCTGCCTCGGGTTAGCAATGTAGTGTTTATAAGTCTAGTGAACCGTTGTTGAGTACCATCAATCAGCGATCGCTAAGTGTTTATACAATTGGTATTGGCGATCATCTCTCTAAGGTTGTAGGTTAAAGGATGCTTTATTGATAAGGATATCGTTTTGAAATCTAAGTATGACACTCCAGTATGGATTGATAATATCTGCTCTTGGAGATTCGTAATCAGTCAAATAAACATCTTCATTGTTCCACTGGTAAAACTTCTCATGTATTTGTCCATCAGCGGAATCGATATTGTTTTCATAAATCAAGATACCATCCCAGCCTATAATAGAACGAACTTCATCATAAGACATACCGGGAGATATAGAGTTATATAAATTTTCCCTGATTTCAGATGACAAATTTATCTGTTGAATCTTTATATTATCGTGGGGATTTTGATTAAAGACTTTGGACATAGAGTTCACAAAGAAGATAGACGTATGATTCATAAATATAACTCTAGAAGAATAGTTAAACACAATCCATGCCAATAAAGCAACAGCTAATAATATTGAATATTTCATAAAAAAAAGGGTGGTTATTCCACCCTACAATTTTTTCTAATTATATCAAGCGGGGTCTTGACTAACGAATACCTGCACTGCTTTCGTGGGAGTTGGTGTATGAATTCATAATAGTATTGATTGTCCCCCATACTCTATTTGTCATCTCTTCGTGAAAACTACCATTCAAGTAAGAACCAGCATGATTAGCAGTAAAATTTTTAAAAGGTTTTCTTACATTACCATTGTTGGATTCGGTTTCAACCGTACCATCAATGTACATCTTGTCAGACGAAGAACTGTAATCTTGAGTGCGATTTGAATTGGTTACATTATCGATGTTTACATTAGTCTCTGTTCTGCTGCCCTGAATTGTCCACTGGTTCAAGACAAAAGTTTCACCTGCTAAGGCAGGGCTAGCAAACAAAGTAGTAAGAATAGCTAAACCGAGAACTTTCTTCATTACTTTGCCTTATAATAAATTAGTTGCCTTTGTCAGATAAACTAATCTAGCCAAAGGAACTAAAAAAAGTCTTAGGGTGGATTAAGCACCCTAGAATCTTTTAAAATTACATCAAACACTATTAATAACTAACGAACACCTGCGCTGGTTTCGTGAGCATCAGTATATGTGTTAGTTGTAGTCTCAATACTACCACCAAGGGTAGTCCAATTAGTTTCACTATATTTACCACGCAGCTCACTATCTGCTGAATAAATGGTAAATTTATCAAAGAAAAGTGTTGAACTACCATCTAATTCATCGCTGATATTAATATCACCATCGACATCAACCTTGTCAGCCCAAGAACTATATTTTTCGTCCCGTTGTGAAAAAGTTTTAGAATCAAGCATTAAATTGCTCTTTGTTACGCTGTTACTCCATGAATCTTGGCTACCCACAAATGTTTCACCAGCAAAAGCAGGGGTAGCTAAGAAGGTAGCAAGAATAGCCAAACTAAGAACTTTTTTCATGAGTTTATCCTCGTTGTGAATTAGTTGTCTTTTCCAGCCTCATTTTTAGGTAATTCTTGAGACTGAAACCTGGGAACTTTATTAGGTTCATTTGTATTAGTTCGGTTTATAGCAACCCCTTTACAGACAGCAGAAATAGTAGGAAAGCTGTCGGGGCTTAGTTGGATACCAGCGCTGATTAGTTCAGCACAGGCACGAGCATTGATAATCTCTACATCATATTGAGTCTTACGACCTATAGTTTCAGCCATTTGCTTGCAAGTACTCCCTAAGCTTCCACCCAAAGGGAAAACTATCGCAGCATTCACAGCATAAGAGGCGTTGTTAGAGAAACTAATCCCATCATAGGAACTCAAAGAACTCCCTAATATTAAAGATGGTCGCGGACACACAACATTTATTCCAGCTACTCCTTGAATCTTATAAGTAGCCGATTCACCAAGGTTATAAACTCCTGTTTGATTAATTGCAGCAGAGTTACGTTGTTGGTTATCAAGAGTCTGCTCTTGATTAGGCTGAGATTGGGAATTAACAGAGTTAGTGACAGATTGTGCTTGGGCTTCGAGATTTATGCTAACTACTCCGAGTAGACACAGTAAGGAATGGTTAGTAAATAGTCGTAGAGCTTTTTTAAACATTTGAAGTTTTTTAGATATTGCAAAAGAAGGATGTTAAGAGTCATGGATTAAGTAAGCTGGCAGAATAAAACCAAACTATGTGAAGAAAGATAAATTAAAGAAAAACTGTCTTTCTTCCTGCCTCCTACCTCCTACCTCCTGCCTTATCCTAACGACAAATTTTTACACCGACTTACTTGATTTATTAATTGGGTGTTTTACCTCATTAGAACAATAACGAGTATCATTGCTATCTGTAATATTTACCACTTGATTTACTCTTGAAAGTGTTGATTTTTATGAGTTTTTGCTGTTCATTCTTGATCACAAATCAATATTCCCAAAGAGCAAAAAAAAACACGAGGGGGGTTTTGTGGGATTAAGTGGGAGATTGGCAAATATTAAAATTCAGAGAACGAGTAATAGTTTGATTTATATTAATCTACTGAGATTCTAATGTTGGTTTAGATAAAGCTTCAACTAATCTAGCTTTTCACCAATCAAATAACATTCTGATATCAAGCTTTTATTCAAGTTATTCAACTTGGTACTATTGGACTTTTAAAGCAACGGTGATAAATCTTTAAAGATAAAATAAATACAAAATAAAATTTTTGATAAATCAGTTAATTTAAACGAATTTTTTAAAGATAAAATAAACTTTCTCATAAATTAGTTAATACTACTAAAGTTTGTTATAGAGTAATAATTACTACATCCAATTAGAATCGATAGAAAAGTTTGTGCTTTAAAAAAATTGTGACAAGCAATAATACTTAGTAAGTAAATTTGGCAAATTGAGTCTTGTAAAGATTGAAAACCAGTATTTAACAATCAAGATTAATGTCCGGAAACAATGATGATGAAATAATGAAAAAGTCCAAATAATAGAATAAACGGATTAACTATAAGTACATTCATGATTATCTACTTAAGTAATCTTAGTGATACTTAAGTAGATAAGACTTGAAATCTTTTCAAGTTAATAAATTTCATAGTAGTCCCATTTGATTTGTAAAAAACGACCTACTCCTCTACCTATCTTCTTTTCTGTTCCCTGTTTTTACGAGTAAGTTGAGAAATCAAATTGGATTGCTATATCAACTAATAATTAATCATCTACATAAAAATTATCAGATTAGTTTGACGTATGAACACTCAAGAGTTATTAATTATTGCGGATAAAGTAGTATCGAAATCATCTGGCAGACACTTGACTGATTTACAAAGTGATTTGTTAAAAGCATCTTCTGAAAATCAGACATACGAACAGTTTGCCAACGATCGCGGTTACTGCCTAGATTATATAAAGAAGGATGTAGGGTCTGCTTTGTGGCAATTGTTATCTCAAGCATTAGGAGAGAAAGTTACAAAAAAGAACTTCCGGCAAGCGTTAGAGCGATCTCAACAGGCTGAAAAATTTGTGACTTATAACGAGAAAGAAAAACAACAATATTTTGGCATTTACCTGATGTTTTGGCTTTCCAGGGAAGCACAGAAGAATTCGACAACCTTTGACAATCGATACTACAGCATAGATGCCGAGTAATACTGCTGCCTTGGAATAAAAACTTTACTCATTGAAAATTTCAAATACTTATGTCATATGCTTTTCACCCATATCAAGATGGATGAAAATAATCGTAAATTTCTTGAGCCAAACGCGGCCCAATTCCTGCTACTTCAGCTAGTTGTATGGTTGTTGCTTGCCGAATATAATCGACTGAGCGAAAATGTCCTAGTAGCTGCTTTTGTCGATGATGTCCTAAGCCAGGAATTTCATCTAAACGCGATCGCTTCAATTTATCACTGCGCTGCTGACGATGGAAACTCACTGCAAACCGATGCGCTTCGTCCCGCAGCCGCCGCAATAACTGTACCCCCGGTTGTTCTGCATCAGTTGTCAAGGGTTTAGATTCTCCCGGTAAAAAAATCTCTTCTCGTTGCTTTGCTAAACTCACTACTCGCAAGTCTTCTAATAAATTCATCTCTTGCAAGACGGCGACAACCGATGATAACTGACCTTTACCACCATCGATCATGATTAAATCAGGCCAGTCGGGATTATCCAAACGTGATAACTGCTGATTTGTAGAGTCGTCTGAGGCTACAGATTCCTCAACGCCATATTTACGGAACCGCCTCTGAATAACTTCAGCAAGACTGGCAAAATCATCTGAGTGTCCCGCTGTCACAGTGGGATTTTTAATTTTGTAGTGGCGATAGTGTTGTTTGGCTGGTAATCCGTCGATAAACACAACTTGCGAAGCTACAGCATTTGACCCTTGAATATGGGAAATGTCATAACCTTCGATGCGGTGGGGTACATCTGGTAAATCGAGAATGGCTGCTAAATCTTGCATTGCTTGGTGATTGCGATCGCCTAATTTCTGCATTCTTTGCAATTCATACTGGGCATTTCGCTCTACCATCTCAATTAATTCTGCCTTAGTTTGCCGCAAAGGAGTCAATATTGTGACTTTTTTTCCTTTACGTTGAGTTAAGACATCCGCCAATATCTCTCCATCTGGTAACTCATGCTGTACCAAAATTTCTGTAGGTATTTCTACTGAGTCCGCCGTTTGATAATGTTCCTCTAAAGCTCGTTGTAAAATAGCGCCCGGTTCTGCCTGAGTATCCGCCACAAAAGCTAAACGTCCTACCAATTGCCCAGCCCGAATCTGGAATAGTTGAATGCAGGCGTGCTGTTCGTCGGCTGCCAGTGCGATCGCATCTCGCGAAACTGTATCATCTGGTAAGGAAACTTTTTGGTCGGCTGTCAGCGACTTTAACCCAGAAATTTGATCGCGAATTCGCGCCGCTGACTCAAAATTCAACTCTTGAGCTGCTGCGTTCATCTGTTGAGTCAAAATATCAATCAGTTCCTGAGTTCTACCTTGGAATACCATCGCTATTTTTTGCACAATTTTGCGATATTCTTCTGGTGAAATCATCTGTTGACACACACCTGGACAGCGCCCTAAATCAAAATTCAAGCAAGGACGGTCTTTAAAAAGTGGTTGAGGTCGTTGTCGCTGTGGGAAGATGCGCTTGCACAGGCGGACAATTTCTCGCAATAGCCCAGCATCAGTATAAGGCCCGTAAAATTTATCTTTTTCTTTGCCGAATTGGCGTTTACGGGTAATAAAAATTCGAGGATAATCTTCTGACCAAGTAATGCAGAGATAGGGATATTTTTTATCATCTTTGAGCAGCACGTTAAAGTATGGCTGGTGCTGCTTGATCAAATTGGCTTCTAGCGCTAGCGCTTCGGCTTCAGTATCTGTGACAATGAATTCAATTTCTGTCACCAACTTGACCATCGTGGCGATGCGTTCACTCTTGTTGTAGCCATCCCGGAAATAGGAACGGACACGCGATCGCAACTTACGTGATTTACCTATATATATAATGCGATCGCTCCTGTCCCGCATGAAATAAACCCCCGGTTCCGGTGGAATTTCGGCTAGACGGTTTTCCAGTCGTTCTAGTTCTTTAACCAGTGGTAATATTTGAGTAGATATTGTCACAACCAAAATTAGCTAATCTTTCTCTATTTTAAGAAAAATTATTTTTTCGTGCCATTTAACAGAGTATTTATCAAGTAAATATAAAGTTGCCCTGATCAACTCCATACACCAGAAGACATGAAAGAGGGACTGGGGACTAATATTTTTTACTCAGCATGTGCTAAACCATAGCTATCCGCTAACAGCACTTTCAAGTCAGGTAGGCTTTTAGTCCACCCAAAGAGAAGTCTCTAGACGCTTCTGCGCCAAAAAGCCCATTCCATAATACTTTTGACTTTTGAATGAGTGACTTCCGCCTTGTGGTACTAGACGTTTGCCAGAAAACTTGCTGCAAGCATCAAAACTTTGGAGTAGACGAGAGTTTGTCTAGCCGCGACCTTAGTCATCGGCTGCTACTGTCAGAATAAAAACTTTGCTTTTTGAATCTATAATTAGGATTTGTAAATCGATAATACTTTATTATTTAAAACTTTATATTTTAAATATAAATATTTTAGTACTTGATTTTGCTAAGTTAAAATCGGAATTTTTAATAATAAATATTCTGTGGAGATATTGCTTGTATAAATGTCAGATAAATAATTGATTAATCAACCCTGTTTCAGCTTTTTGATTGAATTTATAATATTAAGCGAATTAACGGATTGAATAACTTAAATTTATGATTATGATTGTGAGTATAGCTATTATAATGATTTTAGACAAAAGCTAAACTATGAATTTGCAAGACTTTGAAGCCCAGTACCGTGAGGCTATGGCTGAAACTCTCAATGAACTGCAAACAGCAGTTTTGTTGTTAGCGCAAGTCCAACAGAAAATCTCAATAATTGGCAGTTCTGTACAAAATATTAGTGAGTGCGTGGAAGAGTTCATCGCTAACCAAAAAGCGGAATAAATGCACGCCCAGCAGAAAAGTTTATCTGTGGCAAAAACTAAACTCTTCTTCAATTGTAAGGATGAGATCCTTGAGCTTTAAAGGTTTTACAAAATAGCGGCGCGCGCCCAAACTCAGAGCTCGTTCTTGATCTGCTTTAAAAGCAAAGGCTGAAACCACAATGATAGGTATTTTTGAAAAATCAGGTTTTTGCTGGACTTGTTTTAAAAGCGAATAACCGTCAATATCTGGCAATTTCAAGTCTAATAACATTAAATCTGGCTCGAATTTCTCTATAGTTGAGAAAAAAGCAGAGCCTTCTGATAAGCTTTGAACATCGTACCCACAGTAAGTTAGATAGTCACTCATTAATATCCTATTGAGATAATGGTCTTCAACTAGCAAAATTCGTTTAACTTTATGTGACCGCAATGGCTGATCTATATTGAGTAATTGTGCTGTCATTGCTACCTATTATCTGATTATCTAAGTAAAAGCCAACAATTATTACCATAAACTAAAACGGTAGTGCATTTAAATGGTGAAATGAATAGAAACTTGACTTATGTAATTTAGTCAAAAATATTAAGAGATTAAATTTTCCGGCACTACAATACTTAATAATATTATCATTCAGGATATTTTTAATTAAAAATTAAGCTTTTCTTTACGGATTTTTTATAATTTAAAATATTAAATAAAATACTATTTTTAAAAATCGAATTTTCTAAATTTTTTAAGTAAAAATACTTAAGTAATACTGGAACTAACGATAGAGTAATTGCCCTTCCTAAAACAGTTTTCATCTAGATGTGAGCGCAAGTAATACCATTTCACGAAATTCCTATTACAAATACGTCGGTAGGGGTATATAGATGTAAACCCTTACAACCGATTTATTTGTTGCAAATGTTTTTAGAAATAGTATAACTTAGAAGATTCAATCAATCTTATAGTTTAAAGGAAGTATTCATAAAAAAAGGGAGCTAACAGCTCCCTTACTTCTTTTTAGTTTTGAACCCGCAATCTTAAATAGATGCTTTTTTAAATTTGCGTTGGGTAGCAAACACACCAGCAACACCCAGCAAACCAAGTATTATTGATGGTTCTGGCACTGTCTTTAGAGGAGCAGTGTATCCAGATGTGTGCCAAGTGTAATATGCGCTGTAGGATATGCCGTCATCAGAGGCTGTAATTCCAGATGCAGTGGGGTTAAAGCTGTAAGCGTAGGAGGTTTTACCACCAGTAACTACCTTGGCAATTTCACTAGCTCCAATTTCACCTTGGTAGGCGTTTAATGCAGTTTGGAAGTTGAGGAGGTCTTTGAATGATGTCAGTTGAGCTATTTGAGTTGACAGCGTTGCCTTCTTAGAAGCAGGGGTTAGAGGCGAGTTTAGCGTTAGTTGAAGTGTTGAAATCTGAGTTTGAACTTCTAAAGCGCTTGGTAGAGTTGTTTTACCTGGAAATAGTGATTTCACTCCTCCAGTCCACGCTTCGTTAAGCTTAGTAGAAAGTGTGTCTGAGAGTTTGGTCTTTACATCCAAGTGACCAACCAAACTCAGTTCCACACCGCTATTTTGACCGAATTGGAAGCTACCAATGTTAGGGTCTCCCATCCCCAATGAAGGAAAATAACTCGCTACTAATGATTGGGTAGTCGCTGAAAACCCATTCCACACTGACTTGAATGGAGTATAAGCAGTCAATAGATCACCCAGCCATTGCGAACCAAAAGTATTCCAGTCACTAGCAGTGACACTGCTAACGGTAGCACTGTAATTTCCTTCTGTGGCAGTGAAACCAACATTAGAATCTGGGGTTTCGCTACTATACCAAAGCTCGACGTTAGAAGTGGGGTTATTATCTGTCAAAGCTTTGATGGCAGCGTTAGTACCACCTTGTGCATTCCCTCTAATGAAAGTACCATTTGAGCCACCAGTGTAAGTGTTAATTTCTACTGTATTATTGAAGTCAAAGGATGCAGCGTGTGCTGGAGCAGTGGCAAGAGCGCTCACACCAATAGCCATTGAGGCACCAATTACAAGTTTCTGAAAAGTCATCTTCATTTTTTTCAAGTCTCTGTCAGTTTGAAAGTTAAGTTTTAAACTACTGCCGTTTTTAGGCTTGGGCTGTCTTGACTACAGGCGCTTTTTGACAATACGGCTGCTTGAAGACGCGATCTGTATTATTTAGCCATCTTTGGTAGTTGAGCGTACAAACCCAGTTTAAGAAACGGGGAGACCTGATTGGGTAAAGTTCCTGATGATTATCAATAAAAAGATGACGAATGTTTCGATATTTTTATACGTTTAATTACATATTATTTCTAAAACATATAGTATAAAAACAACAAATTAATATTTTTGAAGTTCAGTATAATACGGTGATTTGCAGGTACGCACATTTGTCATGGGTGTCAACTTAAGCCCAAACCCCTTTAAAACCTCGTTTCCAGACTCTGGCTGGAAATGCTCTTCATTGGGCTGCTGTCACAAGTCAAGAGGCGGAGGCTCCCATTATGCATTAAGAGTCGGAGACTTCTTTTGGAGACAATCTCTAAAAGTTTGTTCTAGACTGGCTTTTACCTTAAGTTGACACCAATACACATTTATGCGCCCCTACCACAGGTTTCATTCATAGACTTTGCCGCAAAAAATCCTTGGTGTTCAGCTTGAGAAGAAATTTAATGAAGGAACTGGGCAATTCTTTCCACAGCAGTTTCTAACAAAGGTGGCTCATGCACCAAGGCAAAGCGGACATACCCTTCGCCAGATTTGCCAAAGCCAGCACCTGGGGAAGCGGCTACACCAGTTTGTTTGACTAGCTGGGTACAAAATTCTATGGAGTTTTGACTCCAATGTGAGGGTAATTTTGCCCAGATGTACATTGTCGCTTTGGGAGTAGGAACATTCCAGCCAATGCGGTGTAAAGCACTGATGAAAGCATTACGGCGTCCCTCGAAAGTAGCGACAGCAGATTTTACCCCAGCTTGAGGGCCAGTTAGGGCAGCGATCGCACCATTCAAAATCCCCCGATACTGATTAAAATCAACTGCGGCTTTTACCTGGCGTAAGGCGTTAATTAACTGGGCATTACCGATGGCGTAGCCAATTCGGAAGCCGCCCATATTGTAGGACTTGGAAAGGGTGAAAAATTCAATGGAGACGCTTTTGTCTGGATCAGCTTGCAGAATTGAAGGGACTAGGGATCGGGTATTAGGAATTGGGGATTGGGAAAGATTTTTTCTAGTTCCTAATCCCCACTCCCCAGTTTCCTCAAATACCAAATCTACGTAGGGGAAATCGTGAATGAGGGCGAGATTGTGTTGCTGACAAAAGGCGACAGCTTCTTGGAAGAAAGATAAAGGAGCGATCGCAGCTGTGGGATTGTGAGGATAACTTAATACCATCATCCGCGACTGAGCCAAGACTGGGGCAGGAATATCAGCAAACACTGGTAAAAAACCGTTTTCTGCCCGTAGCGGCATCGGGTAGATTTGACCACTAGCTAGGTAGACACCCCCGGCATGGGAGGGGTAACCTGGATCGAGCAACAGAGCGAAATCTCCTGGATTGAGCAATGCTAGAGGTAAATGAGCTGTGCCTTCTTGAGAACCAATCAGAGGTAGTACCTCAGTTTGGGGATCGACTTTGATGCCAAATTTTTGTTCGTACCAGTTGGCTGCGGCTTGGCGAAACCCAAAGGTACCGTTAAATAACAGATAGCCGTGGGTACTGCGATCATGGAGAGACTGGGCGATCGCCTCAATCACATGTGCCTGGGCTGGTAAATCCGAAGACCCCAACGACAAATCAATTACTTGTTGTCCAGCTGCCAAAGCAACTGCCTTGGCTCTGTCCATATCAGCAAATACATTCGATTGCAGGGGTTGTAAACGCTTTGCAAATTGCATGTTAGTCATTAGTGAGCCAGCGCTTTTACAGGGGGTTTTCACGCCACTTGCTTCGACCTAGGAGTATAACTTTTGGAACCTGGCAACGGAGTCGCTCCCCATGAGTGACTGGCGTTAGCGCAGCGGTAGCGTCCCTTGCGCGTCTCGTAGAGACGCACGAGCGTCACCCGTGAGGCTGATTAGTCATTTGCTATGGACTATGAACTATTGACTAATTATTATTTAAGTGTGTATCTAAGAGTTCGAGTAATTTATCTTTGCCGATAACTCCTTCAGTGGATATCAAAACTTCCTTGCCTTGAAATAGTCTGAGGGCGGGTACACCTTCCACTTGGTACTGTTTAACAGTGAGTGGGTTGGGGTCAATTTCCATTTTAACGACTTTGAGGCGATCGCTATATTTGGTAGCAGCTGAGTTAATCAGGGGCGACATCAATTGACAAGGCCCACACCAGGAAGCCCAAAAGTAAACTAATACAGGCTGCTCGGCTTTTAACACTTCGGTTTCAAACTCAGCATCAGTTATGGTGATTACAGCCTTACTCATTGCAGTCTCCATCACGTGGCGATCAAAGTTGGCACACACAATACTTTATCCCAAAGTCGTCAATAGTCCATAATCAATAATTCATAGTTATTAGGACTCTTAACTATTGACTAATGACGTAAAATCCCACAGCCAATAGGCGTGGGACTGGCTCAAATAAGTTTTCTGGCAATTTTAGAGTTGATCCAATTGCTTGCGTAGGGAATCCAACTCGGCATCAACCACCTCATTAGACTTAGGAGCAGTGGTTTGTTGTTGCGGTGGCAGTTGGGGTTGACTTTGGGGAGTTGCGGGTGGTAACATTTGTGCTTTCAAAGCTGCCAATTCATCATCAACATCACTACTACCTTCCAACTGTGCAAATTGAGTTTCTAAATCTGCACCCGCCAATTCTTGTGCTGACTGGGCACGGGCTTCTTGCATCAAAACTTTTTCTTCCATCCGCTCGAAGGCAGCCATTGCACTGCTGGTATTCATCCCACGTACCATGCCTTGGAGTTGCTCTTGGGCTTTGGCAGTAGTAATCCGAGCTTTGAGCATTTCTTTCTTGGTCTTAGCTTCAGAAATCTTGCTTTCCAGCTGGATTAAGTTGCGCTTGAGGGTTTCAACTTGAGTGCTTTGCGTATCCAAACTAGCTTTGAGGGCTACGCTGGTGTCAGTATAAGTCTTCTTGCGCTCTAGAGCTTGTCGTGCTAAGTTCTCATCACCTTTTTGCAACGCCAGTTGGGCATTGCGTTGCCACTTATTGATTTCATTTTGGGCATCATTGTACTGTTTCTCACTGCGTTTTTGGGCGGCGATCGTCTGGGCTACTCCCTGACGCAGCTGAACCAAGTCTTCCTGCATTTCCAGGATGGCTTGTTCTAGCATTTTTTCGGGGTCTTCGGCTTTGTTAACCAGGTCGTTGAGGTTAGAACTAACTACTCGCTTAATCCGATCAAATAATCCCATAACTTTGTTTTTCCTTGTGTGGTTTACGCTTTTAGTTGGACAGTTAGCTTTTTTACTTTTTAATAGCCACCTATTTCAATGTAATCTTTCCGGTTTGAATCAGTAGCTTCTAACAACTCTTAATTGTTAAGATATCTCCAAACTGGGTAATTAGCCGAACTTCAAGAGTCCTGAGTTTTGGGTAACTGTTGTTGGAGAGGCTGCGCTGTGTTCTGTTTCTCCTCACTGAGGTGATTGTTGTGCTGTGTATTTTCTGCTTGGTTTAAAACCTGCACCTTCATCACTGCTAATTCGGCATCCACATCATTAGTAGATTCCAAAGAAGTAAATTGTGTTTCCAAGTCGTCGCTACTGAGTTGAGCTATGGCTTCTGATTGAGCTTCTATCTGCGAAACTTTTTCTTCCATCCGCTCAAAGGCACTCAGACTGCTGGTGGCAGAAACTGTGCCGAACATTTCCTGGAGGCGATAAGACGCTTCGGCAGAACGGGCGCGAGCAATATACATATCTTTTTTTGTTTTCGCCTCGGCAATTTTTAACTCTAGCGATCGCATATCCTTTTTTAGCCTAGCTACTATATCGTTTTGCTGCTCTATCTGGGAAAAGAGGGCTGTAGTGGTTTCTTTATAGGCTTGGCGCTTAGTTAAAGCTTCGCGTGCTAGAGGTTCGCTGCCTTGTTGCAGGGCCAATTGGGCGCGGCGATACCATTCTTCTGTTTGAGACTGAGCAGCCGCTGCCTGTCGTTGGGTGCGTTTCTGGGTAGCGATGGCTTGTGCTACACCCTGCCGCAACCGCACCAGATTTTCCTGCATCTCCAGGACAGTTTGCTCCAGAATCTTTTCTGGATCTTCTGCACTACCGATCAAACTATTGAGATTAGCGCGAATCACCCGCAAGATACGCTTGATTAATTCCATGTCGGCTCTCCATTCACGAAATTCAGTGCTGAGTAATGAGTTTTGATAATTACTCATCACTGCATATGTGGATGCCACATCCCAACTAACTTAGTGCTGAGTATTAAAACTCCTGACTTTACCAAGAGGACGCCAAAAGCCGACGCTCAGACTTCTGTTTGTGTCCTATTTACGCAGGACTCAGCACTCAAAACTCAGGACTGTTATCTCATGGTATCGTAGATTTTTGCAACTTACGGCTGCTGAACCCGTGCCTTAATTCCCTTTGCCTGTAACAGTTGCATCTGTTGTTTTACTTGCTCTTTAGTCTTAAAAGCACCCAGATAAATCAATTCTTTGTTGGGTGATAAATAAGCATCGGGAACTACTTGCCGTGCTGAGGCAAAAGCCGCGTCTTTATTATCTATGACTACATGATAGAACCCATCTGTTCCTGGTTTGATTTCTGCATTCGGCTTTGGTGAGGTTGCGATTGGCTTGGGCGAAGTTTTTGATGTTGAAGTGGGAGGCAAATTCAGGGGGGGCAAGGGCTGTAGCGTCGGTACTGGTGCTAAGGCGATCGGATTTGTCGGTTTTAGGGCTGTGTTGGGGGCAGGCAATGCCGCTTGAGGATTTATGGGATTTTGGGGAATGACTGCGAGGGTTGGTTGGACTTTGGGTTTTAAGCCAACTACATCATTGGGGTCTCTCACCTCAGGAAACTCTTGGGCAGCTAGATTGGGATACTTGGGTATAGAACTACTTGGTGGCTGGATCTGAGGTTGGACATTACTTCTAACTTCCTCAGTATTTTCTGCTCTAGGGGACGAGTTGCCGTTAAACAACTTGCCTAAATTCCATTGTGACAAGCTTTTGGGATTGAACACTACATAACCCAAAGTAAGACTTGCTATCAATAGCAGTAACATTGAGCCGATACCCAAAGGTGATAGCAGACTGTCGCTAGAATTTCTTGGCTTCTTGGTTTGTGGTTGTTCTTCTGTCAGACTTCGCAGCAGTGCTTCACTAGATTCTAAATAGTCATCTGGGTGCTTAGGGGTATTATCTGGCTGCAAAAGATTTTCGCTCTTAGTATCTTTAACGACTGCTGGCACGATGCTGCTACTAAAGTTGGGCGGGGGTGGTGGAAGTTGGGTTTGGGTTTTAGCAGAATCGGAGGTGGAGGTCACATTAAGATTATTTAGTTCCTCAGTCTTTGCCGTAGGTGGCGCTGGTTTCGTCTCAGGATTCACAGCTACAGAAGATGCTGGTGGTACGTCAATTTTTGCCGTAGCTGGCGCTGGGGTTCCCTGATGATTCACGGGTACAGATGCAGGTGGCACATTAGTTTTAATTTCCGTTATTGATGACTGAGTTGTGTCGGATGTTGTAGGAATAGCAGTCAACGGCTGGGATTGACTGCCTATGTAACTTGCAACACGGGACTGGTTCGATGACACCAAACCAGTTCGCGTGCGTCGATATCGAGCTAACTCTTGATCTAGCGGCACCTCTAAACTTGCTAGTGCTGCTGCTAGTGCTGGTTTCAACCCAGGTGTTTTAGACGATTGAGTACCGGAATCGTTCAGGGGGTTTTGAGTCATTGCCTCTGTGCCTCAAACGTAGACTGCTGGAATTAACTTTAGATATATTTGTGACAATAGTAGCGAAAATTATTTAAATAGATAGACTGGGCATAGGGCATTGTGGACTAGAAAAGAGAGATTTTCAGGCTTTGTTGTGAACAATAGTTCGTGGGAGTCTATTTTGGAAATAGGGTATGGAGCAGGGGGAGAACTCCTCACTCCTCACGGGCTAAACCATAGCTATCCGCTAACAGCACGGGCTAAACGCCCCGCTATCGCTAACAGTACTTTTAACGATGTCGTTGAAATCAATTAATGATATATTAGGCATTCTGGAAAAGCAGGCTAAATGGCAGGAGCAACCATTTCAACGCCTGCTCAAGTTTTGGCCAGAAGTTGTTGGGCCAGTAGTTGCCGCACATACTCGACCGTTGTCGATTCAGCGCGATATTTTGTGGATAGCAACTTCTAGTGCTGCTTGGGCGCAAAACCTGACTTTTGGTCGCTCGTCTCTGCTTTTAAAGTTGAATCAAAAGTTGCCAACGCCTTTGGTTGATATTCGCTTCTCTACTGCTGGCTGGCAGAATCCATCTGTGGAGAGAAAACAGCAACAAACGGTTACACCCGATGAGCATCCCAGTTACCTTGGTAATGAGATTAGCCGCCCTGATGTTACACCCACCAAGGATGTAAATGCTGCATTTGAGCATTGGACTAAGATTATGCGATCGCGATCGCATGGCTTACCCCTTTGTCCCCAGTGCCAATCTCCCACTCCACCCGGCGAACTCCAGCGCTGGACAGTCTGTTCTGTCTGTGCTGCTAAACAGTTTTGAAGGGAATCAGTTCTGACCTAAATTGAAAGCAAAATAGTTTAGCGATTATTTATTAAGCAGAATTTATCCAGAAGTAACTTGCTGCTACCACATAAAATAGTGCTGATTCTTAAGCAAAAAGATATTTTACTGCGAGAATATACCGAATGTCGTATACAAAGCAGACTTTTGATCTGAAATTCTATGCCTTAAACTATCCTTAAGGAGGAAGTTAAAAGGCTGGATAAATCAAAAGCTTTAGTTTTAGTCTTGATCCCTAATAATTTTTAGCCAAAATCCATAGGTAACCACTCTAATAATTATTTAAATATATAACAAGAATATAAAAATATCCTGAAGTTTATTTTTTCATTGGGATCGCTGAAACCTAGATGAAATAATGACTTTTTGGCTGTTATCCGTATTTATATATAGATGCAAAATATAAGAATGAAATTCAGCCTGATACGGCACTAAAGATGAATCCAAATGAAACCTATTAAATTTTTAGCATCTGCCTGTAAATATTGCCGTCATTACCAGCCAGAGGGTCGCCGTGGCGGAATGTGCCAGCAGTTGGGAGCACCAGTTCAAGCGACTTGGAAGGCTTGCTCTTTGGCGCTTCCACCTTTTGCACCTTCTTGGGAAACCTTGGAAGATGCCTGGATTTTGCCAGATGCAGCCCCAGTTTTAACATCTTCTCAATCTCTAGCCTCAGATTTAGACAATGCTGCTCTTGTGCCTGTAGAGGAAATAACTGCCTCTATATCTGAACAAATAAAGACTAAAGCAGTGGTTATTTAGTCATTCATTATTACTGAACTGAGTTTGTCGTTTGCTTAAAATAAGATTTGTTTTTAATATTTTTAGTGTAGTAAAAGTTGACATCTACAAAAATCGCAGCCTTTAATGAGGTGCGATTTTTGCAATTTTAAGGTAACCAAGGAAAAGAGCGGAAATCTGGTGGGCGCTTTTCGAGAAAGGCTTGTTTGCCCTCAGACCCTTCTTCTGTCATGTAATAGAGTAGGGTAGCATTGCCAGCGAGTTCTTGTAAACCAGCTTGTCCGTCACAATCAGCGTTGAACGCGGCTTTGAGACACCGAATTGCGATCGGGCTTTTTTCTAAAATCTCTTGCGCCCATTGAATACCTTCCGCTTCTAGTTGTTCCACTGGGACGACGCAATTAATTAAGCCCATTTCTAAAGCTTGTTGTGCATTATATTGGCGGCAAAGAAACCAAATTTCTCTAGCTTTTTTTTGTCCCACGATGCGGGCGAGATAGCTGGCTCCAAAACCACCGTCGAAACTGCCGACTTTAGGGCCAGTCTGTCCGAAAATAGCGTTATCAGCAGCGATGGTGAGGTCGCAAATCAAGTGTAGGACATGTCCACCACCGATCGCATATCCAGCTACTAGAGCAATCACCACTTTCGGCATGGAACGAATCAGGCGTTGTAAGTCCAGCACATTCAAGCGGGGGATGCCAGTATCGTCCACATAACCCGCATGTCCCCGCACACTTTGATCGCCACCAGCACAGAAGGCATATTTGCCATCAGTGTGTGGCCCATATCCAGTAAATAGGACAACACCTATAGTAGTATCTTCACGAGCATCAGAGAAAGCGTCGTATAGTTCAAAGACAGTTTTAGGACGGAAGGCATTGCGTTTGTGGGGGCGGTTGATGGTGATTTTAGCGATGCCATCGTTTTTTTGATACAGAATATCTTCGTAGGTTTTGGCAGTTTGCCAGTTAATTTGCATTGGTATGGAGTGCGCTGTTGCTTCAAGAATTTTATCGCGGTCTTAGGGACAAGCGATACCTACGGTGGGCTACGCCTACGCTAAAATTGGTGTCTCAAGCCTTTACAATCTGGTTCTGGGTGTTGAGGAATAAAAATGCGACGTGACACCATCTTCTACAAATTATTTAAGCAATTTCCTGGTTTGCTGTTTGAATTAGTAGATGAACCACCCCCAGAAGCAGAAAACTACCAGTTTGAATCAGTTGAAGTGAAAGAAACGGCGTTTCGGATTGATGGAGTATTTTTACCTCCGGCTAATGCAGTTTCCAAAACCGTCTTTTTTGCAGAAGTCCAGTTTCAAAAGGACGAAGACTTATATCACCGCTTCTTTAGTGAATTGTTTTTGTTTCTCTACCGCCACTCTATCCGTTATGATGACTGGTTTGGGGTAATAATTTTTGGTTCTCGCATTCTGGAACCTTCTATCTCAACGATTCACTGCGCTTTGTTAGAAAGTGGTCAAGTCACGCGGGTTTATCTGGATGAGTTGGGGGATTTGCGACAACAACCTTTGGGATTGGGGTTGATGTTGTTGACAAATGTTACTTCAAAAACGGAAACAGTGGAAGGAGCGCGGTTTTTGCTGGAACAAGCACGGCAACAATCGGAGCAAGCGATAATAGATTTGGTGACGACGATTATCGTCTACAAGTTTTCTACCCTGAGTCGAGAGGAGATTACAGCAATGTTGCGACTGAATTTGGAAGAACCACGGGCTATTCTAGAAGCGAAGGAAGAAGGACGAGAGGAAGGAAAGGTTGAAGGAGAAAGAAAGGTCGTTTTACGACTATTAAATCGGCGCGTCGGTAATATTCCTGATGCGCTTCTGTCCCAGATTCAAGGGTTATCGGTGGAACAGTTAGAAGCTTTAGGTGATGCTTTGCTGGATTTCTCTACTCTTGCTGATTTGGAAGGGTGGTTACAAAGTGAAGTGAGGGGGTAAGTTTCACGCAAAGGTGCAGAGGAGGAGAGCGATCGCACTCCGTAAAATAATTATGGCTACAAATAAAGTTTCCCCAAGTCAAGAAGCATTTGCAGACACGCGGGTATATTAAAAGCGGTGGAAGAAACGTGCGATCGCTCGTCCTCCGACTGTTAAAACGACTATTCGGTGAAATTGCTGAGGAACTTTTAGCCAAAATTCAAGTATTATCGCTGGAACAGTTGGAAGCTTTAGGTGAGGCGTTGTTGGAATTGAGATTGCGAGCGCTGACTCAAGTATTGACATTTGTATATACAAACGTTACTATAATATATGACAGAGGCTGTATCAGGCTTTGACTGGGATGATGGAAATATTGAAAAATGCCAGAAGCACGGAGTCTCATTAGAGGAAATAGAGGCTTTGTTTCTTGATAAAAGTCTTAGGATTTCACCTGATATAAAGCACTCTGAAAGTGAGGATAGATTTATTGCAACAGGTGTATCAATTAAAGGTAAATATATTTTCGTAGGATTTACATTCCGGGAAAAGGAAGGAAAAAGGTTAATTAGACCTATCAGCACTCGTTACATGAGAGAGAAAGAGGCGAAAAAATATGAAGAAAGTATTTCCTAAAATCAAAACTGATGAAGAATTAGAAAATTTACTAGATGAAGATTTATCAGATTATCTTCATACTGACAATTTTAAGCCCGTTACTTTTGAATTTCAGCCTAAAGACAAAACTGTAAATCTAAGAGTATCAGAGGAAATGCTAGAAACAGTTAAAACTGTATCTAAAAAAGAAGGTATTTCCTACCAAAAGTATATCCGAAGGGCAATAGAAAGGTCTTTGGGTGAATAAATAATTCAAAAATCGCACAATTTAGTAATTAGAATTAAATTTTGTAGAGTGGGCATTGCTTTGAATACTTTGTAAACCTATTCTACATTTTTTTCACAATGCCCACTATGCTAGCTGCGATCGCGGACTTAGAAGGGTGGTTGCAAGGTCGATTAGAAAGTTAAGAGCGATCGCACTCCGTAAAATAATGATGGCTACAAATAAAGTTTTCCCAAGTGAATCAGCATTTGTAGACACGCGGGTATATCAGAAGCGGTGGAAGAAAGAGTGCGATCTCTTGTCCTCCGACTGTTAAAACGACTATTTGGTGAAATTGCTGAGGAACTTTTAGCCAAAATTCAGGCATTATCGCTGGAACAGTTGCAAGCGTTTTAATGGTTAATGTTACTCAAATATATGGCAGAACCGGTGTTTTAACTTTAAACCACTGTATACTTCCACATAAATTACAAGAGATAGGCTCACAGTTCATATAGAAGTCTTGTGAAGGGTAACTCCTAGATTGACTTTCTTGTATCATCCTAAAAGCTTTCAAGCCTGCATACGGCATTAATTCATAAAACCCTTCGCCACAGAAACGACAGCGTGAACCAACTTTACCAGGATAGAAATGTTCGTAGATTAAGCGCCTAACTGTTTCTGATTCTTCTTTTAGCTTTGCAACACTTAGACGCTTCTCAGGTTGTTCAACAACTGATTCATCTAGAATTCTTTGTGTTATGTAGTCAAGTTGATGATTTTGACATACATGGGACAGACTATTAGAATCATTGTAATTTTCCCTAGCAAATATTTTTCCGGTAAGCAAGAAATATAATATTTTTCCTAATGCGTATGAATCAACAGCCCAGGTTACTTGTTCGCTACGCCCTCCTTCAAGTTCAGGTGCAATATAATATCGGGAGCCTACTTGCTCCATAGTTTCTGTTAAGCGGTTGCCCTCATCTATAAAGTAGCAAATTCCGAAGTCAAGAATTACTGGATTATTATCTTGATCTAAAATTATATTATCTGGCTTCAAGTCACGATGCACTATACTCTTTTCATGTGCATAAGCTACTGTGCCACATATAGCTGTAAAAATTGCCAGAGCTTTGAGTGGTTCTAGTGGTGCTAAGTCAGTTAAAGTAGTTCCTGGATAGTGTTTGGTTACAAAAAAATAAGGTTCGGAATCTAGAGAGTAGTCCAGAATGGGAGCAATCCCTGAATGATTTAACTCTCTTCCAGCCCTGATTTCCTGCTCGAATCTCTCTATCCGCTTAGTATTTTTCAATCTTTTTAGAACGCATTTTTCAGTATATTGACTCTTCAAATCTTTAACTAAAAACACATGAGACTGACCACCTTCACCGATTTGCTCAATTAATTCCCATCTATCACCGAACTTTCTTGGTGGCATTTCAAAAACCTCAAAAGGTCAATTTTATCAATTGCTCATATTTTAATAGAAAAATTACAGTCAATGTTATAAAAATTTAAAATTATACTTGCATTTAATAAAACTTATTGAAGTTGATGTTAGAAAACTTACTTGATTTTTAACTTAAGCTATGATTTTGCAATACTGGTGAACAGCACTTAAAACGCTTGTGGTAAAGCAATTTTAACTTTGATACTACAAGCATTTGACGCAATCCATATATTTCATCCCACTATTTAACAACACCTAACGAGATTACTAAATCGCAATATCTGCCGCAAACTTATTTAAATTATACTGTCGCCACTGGGCATCATATTTGCGATTTGTCCGTAACTCTAAAACCCGAATTCCTATAGCTGGTAGCGGGTTTAATCTTTGCTGTAACTGCTGCCAAGAAGTAATCAATTCATGCTGCACATTATAAGTAGCGCACAACTGAGCGAAATCAATATCCTGCGGAGTGCCAAAAAATTCTTCAAATGGTGGGTCAAAGTTGGCAATGGGTAACATTTCAAAAATTCCACCGCCATTGTTATTGATTAACACAATCGTCAGATGCCCAACAAACTTATTGCGAATTAAAAAACCATTGGTGTCATGCAACAGTGCTAAATCTCCCGTTAACATCACACTACTTTGCTGGCGATGGGCAATTCCTAAAGCTGTGGATAATGTGCCATCAATGCCATTTGCACCCCGGTTAAAATGCGATCGCACTCCTAAATTATTCGGTTTCCAGAAATATTCCACATCCCGCACAGGCATACTATTGGAAATAAATAGAGGCGTTCCGGGCGGTAAAATCTGAGAAATTAACCAAGCTGCTTTACTCTCAATGATTTCATCTATTTTCCCCATCGTCTGGTCAACAGCTAACCTGACCTTAGCTTCCGCATCACACCATTTATGCACATAGTCTGAGGATAAAGATAAATTTCTCTCCTCTACTTTTATGTTTTTTACAGATATCTGTAAATGCGTCGTTCTCCCGTGCAAAGGGTCGAGGTTTTGGTCACTCTTGTCAATTATCCAGCGTCGCGGTTGGGTTGCATCTATCCAGGTACGCAGTTCTTTACTTGTAGGCATTTCACCTACCTGAATCACCATTTCGGGCGCTAGCTGCTTTGCTAGTTGCTGATTTCGCAAAATCAGGTCATAGGTGGAAATCAAATAAGGGTTGAGTTCGGCATAATTTCTCACTGGGGAGAGTCCCTCTGCCAGCACGGGCCATTTGAGAGTTTGGGAAAGTTGCGCGATCGCTTTTGCATATTCCTCTGGTTGCTGTGGCTGGGCAACACCTGCGATAATGATGCCGCGATCGCATTCTTTCCATTCTTTGGGTATGGGGCATGGGGCATGGGGCATAGAGCATGGGGTAGTAGTTCCTATTCCTGCAAAAAAGTCTTCCGGGTGAAACTGTGATTGTAAATAGCTCAAATCAGTTCCATCAGGCAGAGGCGCTAAGGGATCACGAAAAGGAATATTCAAATGTATTGGCCCCTTTGTAGGAGTTTGCGCCCTTTCCCAGCTATGAATTACCATTTGTCGCAGATAAGCTAGCATTCCCAGATCAGCGGAGGGTAAGGCTAATTCTGTTTGCCAATTTGGGTAGTTTCCATATAATCTCAATTGATCTATAGTTTGCCCAGAGTGACAATCTCGCAATTCTGGCGGTCTATCGGTAGTTAATACCAACAATGGTACGCGACTATATGAAGCTTCAATGACTGCTGAATAAAAATTCGCTCCTGCTGTACCAGAGGTGCAAACTAGTACCACAGGGCGTCCGGTTGCTTTAGCTTGTCCCAAAGCAAAAAAGGCGGCGGAACGTTCATCGAGAATGGAAATCGCTTCAATCTCAGGTACTTGTTGAGCAAAGGCGACTGCTAAGGGTGTAGAGCGTGATCCAGGACAAATGATCGCACAACTCAATCCCAACCGCTTTAGCGTCTCTGTTAAGATATAAGCCCAAAGTTGATTAACATTCCTAAAGGCGATCGGCATTAAATCAAACATTTTTAGATTTTGTCTAGGGAAATTCAATTTAAAATCCATCTGGGAAAGTTGAGCAAAGAGAAGACCGAAGCAGGGAAGCCGAACCTCGGAACTTCAAAAGCAGCTTGACCTAAAGGTGGGTTGCAAGCCTGACGATTCAGGTTATCTAGCCTACATTCCGCACCCTCTACTATCACAATCGGTTTTTATTGATTTTTAAAAGAGGGTAGAGCTAGTTTATATACTTACTTTCCTTGTTTTGACGGAGGTCAAAAGTTTTATTAGCATAATTTATAGCTGACAAACTAGAAAAAAATAAGTGATTATGCTGTGTGACACCTTCGGGTGCCGAATGTGGGATCTAGAAAAGCCAATGCCAAACCTAACCCCCCAGCCCCCAACCCTACAAGGGTTGGGAGAGAATTCAAAGCCTCTTTCCTTTTAGGCGAGAGGTTTGGAGAGAGGTTTTCCAGCTCCCGTGAAAAGCTGAGTTGTAAGCCAACTCTCACAAATGCGGTGATGGAACTCTCCAAGCAAGCTTGCTCTACTTTCTATAAAATGCACAATTTGCTCTCAAACTCTTATGGACTGCATTCATTTAACGGGAATCCGCTGCTATGGCTACACTGGGTATCTGCCAGAAGAACAGGTGCTAGGACAATGGTTTGAGGTGGATGTAAAGTTATGGTTGGATATCTCCACAGCGGCCAAGACTGACGCGATCAAAGACACTTTAGATTATCGCAGCGTCATTAGCTTGATACAACATCTGGTCAAAACGTCTAAATTTGCTTTGATAGAGAAATTGGTAACAACGATCGCAGATTCTATTCTCCAAGAATGCGATCGTGTAACACAAGTCCAAGTCACTCTGAGCAAACTAGCCGCACCTATTCCAGACTTTGGTGGCAAAATTAGCATTGAACTGACTAAAAGTAAGTCCAATCTCTAAAAAACAAAACGTGTTTTTCTTCTCAATATCTATATAGGCCAGCAAATAGAGGGGGTTAACATGGAGCGTGGAAGTATCTGACAAAGAGAATCTTTCCTGCCATTGCCCCCAGCAACCGCTCGTTCTCAAAAAGCTAAAAAAATCACATGATCATTAGGCGTTATTGATTAATTTTTACATAAATACTATACTTAGTATTTATAGTTTTTTCAGAAAAAATATTGTGTATTTGTGAAAATCAGTTTTTGATTGTTGGGAATTTTTAGATAATGTTAATAACATGATATTAGCGGCATTTGCTAATCAGAATTAGCTTTGCCAAACAGAGAAAATATGAAGGTTAATAACATGCTATTTGTTCATTAGTCAGTATTTCTATAAAGTAAGAACACAGAGAGTTAGAGATTGTTTATGATAAGATAATGACTTTTAGATCGAGTTGACACTGACAATAAAAGTCGGAACCTTAGCAAACAGCCTATTGTAACATGTTCGCCCGCAAAATCCTAGTTGTTGAGGATGAAAAAATCCTAGCCTCAAATATTAGAAAAAGTTTACAAAAACTAGGTTATTCTGTTTCAGAAATAGCTAAGTCTGGTGAAGAGGCAATAAAAAAGGTAGCAGAAACTCAGCCAAATTTAGTATTAATTGATATCTGCCTAGCTGGGGAAATTGACGGTATGCATGTAGCGGATATTATCCAGAATAACTTGCATGTGCCTGTAGTATATCTAACAGAGCGTTCGGAATATAAAACATTACATAAAAATCAGCTAAGTGAGCCTTTTAGTTACATAGTCAAACCATTTATTGAAAGTGATTTACATTTTGTGATTGAAATGGCTCTGTACAAACATCAGAGCAAAAAGATATTACACGAAGAAAAACAGAGGCTGGCGGCAATTATTAATAGTATGGGCTGTGCAGTGATAGTGACATATGTAAATGGTTGTATTCAAATGATGAATCCCATAGCAGAACTAATCACTGGTTGGAAGCAAAGTGAAGCGTTCGGTAAAGATTTAGTAGAAGTCGTTAACTTAGTTGACAAAGATGTCGGAGAAACAATTGAAAGTTTAGCCACACATGTAATCGAAGCAGGTGAAATTTTCAATTTCCCAGAAAACTGTACACTGATTACCAAAGATGGCAAAGAAATAGCTATTAGGGATAATGTTGCACCCATCCGTGATCAAAATGGCAATATTACTGGCGCAGTTTTAGTTTTTCAAGACATCACTAAACGCAAGCAGACAGAGGCGCAACTGATCCGCAATGCGTTTTATGATGGGCTGACAGGATTACCGAATCGTGTTTTATTTTTAGATCGGCTCAAACAAGCAATTGAACGTAGCAAACGCAGAAGCGATTATCATTTTGCAGTTTTATTTTTGGATTTAGATGGCTTCAAAGAGATTAACGATCGCTTTGGGCATGGAATAGGGGATGATTTTTTAGTAGCGATCGCTAGACGTTTAGAGTCGTGCTTACGCAGTGGCGATACTGTAGCACGATTTGGTGGTGACGAGTTTACTGTTCTTTTAGAGGATATTAAAGACGTTACCGAAGCCACCAATGTTGCCAAACGTATTCAAGACTCCTTAAGATTGCCACTTCACTTTAATGGACATCAATTATCTACTACAGCCAGCATTGGTATTACTTGGAATTTTAGTAATTATCAGGAGCCTGCAACTGTGCTGCGAGATGCTGATATTGCTATGTACCGAGCTAAACGGCAGGGAAAAGCTACTTATGCCATATTTAGTTAATTATTCCTTTGTGTTGCCACTTCAATCAAATTACTCTGATTGTCTTCACAACTATCTGAAATTTTGATTTATGGCGGTTTTCGTTTGTGTGCAATATACTTTGACCTCTCTCCTAAAAGGAGGAGCCACTTTTCCCGACGAGCCTTGTATGTGGCGTCAGCCCCAACTCTAGGAGACGCTACACGTAGCTTGCTTCCCCGGACGGGTACGGGGAAGTCAAAAGTCAATATTGGACTCAACACAGAAGCTCTATATGGATAAAATATGCTACTCTAGCCGCTACGAAGGTGTATTTTATACAACCAAGAAGCCCTAAAATTTAAAACTTATAGCCTCTAGCAATCCAATAGAGCCAGTCTGCGATCGCTTCTTGAGTTTCGCTGTCAACATCAATTGCTGTTATTTCAGATAACTTTGCAGAATATACATCATCATCCTTACCATTAATGTAAGCTACTTCTACAAGCATATCTTTTAAGCACTCATCATCTGGGGCCATTCCCAGCACTTCCACTGGTTTCTCCTCGGTAGAACCTGATTTGCGTCCCTTCTTAGTCCATTTAGCCATAAAGGGAAAATTCAGAGTCTCTTCGAGGTAATAGTACCAACCCATAGCCCGGTCTTCTTTGTCTTCAGCATCTACAATGATCTCTGTTTTAATCCGATGCTCTCGGTTTTCGTCGAGTTCAACACTAGGCATAAGATAACGCTTTGCGTATAATGCATTTTGATAATACTACCAAACTATGGGCGTACAGCTGTCATGCGTGTCAACTTAAGCTAAAACTCCTTTAAAACCTCGTTTCTAGCCAAAGGCTAGAAATGTACCTTATAGCGCCTCTGCCGCAAGTCTTGAGGCAGCAGCCCCCCATTAGGCATTAAGAGTCGGAGACTTCTTTTCTAGGCAATCTCTGAAGGATTTATCTAGACAGGCTTTCACGTTAAGTTGACACCAATGTACAGCTGTACGCCCCTACGAGGAATAATTTTTCTAAAATACAGTTAAGTATATCTAATAGCATTTTACTAAATAGCTGATATAAATATACCAGATTGCAACTTAGTGAGGTACAGATTATTGTAAGGGCACAACAATGTTTTGCCCCTACCTGTGTACCTCATTTACCTGAAAAACGCTGTATATACTAGTGGCATACAGATGTACGCCACTACAGCCAATTCATGTGTTGCATAGATTTTTGAAAATGGTATGATCTCTACAAAAAACCGTTTGTCAATGACAAGCGGTTTTATAGTTATTGCCCTCTAGGGGGAACTTATTTATTGCACCAAAATGCAAAGTTTTTTCTTAGGACTTTAACACGAAATCTTTTAGAGATTAAACAAGTCTCAAATCAGGATAATTTGCCAACACATCATCAGATGTCAGGGTGTCATTTTCAGCTTGCGGAGTCCAAAGAACTTCAATTGCCAAAAGCTTTTCGCTAGGAATACTACCAATTTGCCGCAAAGCTTGACGCAAATCATCAGCGCTGTTAATCGCTGTGGGGATTTCAAACTTACCGAGTGTCGCCGCCAGCAAGGTGATGATAATGTATTCTCCAGCGCCTTCGGTAAATAGACGGGTGGGGTTGTCGAGTTCACCAGCCGGGGGTAAAGCATCTTTAGCAAGGGCTGCTCTTAACTGGTTGTTGACGTTAGAAAGAGTTTCTTCGCTAAACTTGCTGCGTTCTGCCAGTGACAGCCGATTAAACTGACCTTCAGCTGAATTTAAACTGGCTTGTTGAGTCCCACCACCTGCATATACAAAGTATTCAGGATGGCGGAGTAAAGCTAGACTGGCTTCTTGTAGAATTTCTGCTCTCCCCTCTGGGGTGTTAGTATCAGCAGTTTCAGCAATGTGATTGAGTTCATTTTGCAATTCACGGGCTTGAGCTAACAAACCTACTTGCAAACGAGTTACGGAAACAGGAGAGTTACTGCTGTAATCTGCTTCTCCACTTTCACCGCTAGAGACGCGGCGGAAAGTTTGCAATAAGAAATTAGCAAGCGCAAAGAAAATTAAGATGCTAAATAGACCACCAAATCCTCCCCCAATACCCCAGAAGGGAAGTAGGAAGGGAAAGCCAAAACCACCACCAAAACCACCACCAGGATAGTATCCGCCCCCACCAGGAGGTGCGTAGGTGCGTGGTGTATAGGTGCGGCTGGAAGGTACTCTAAAGGAGCCACCACCAATCCGACCCCCACTGCGGGCCGCTAATGCTCCATCGGCGTGACCAAGAGCCAAAGCTAACACTAGGCTTAGGGCTAAGAAGGTTTTTAACAGCGGTTTGATGGTTTGTTGTAGTTTTTTACGCATAATACAATCGCTTGAAAAACGGAATTACTTATGATTTCTCCCAATGCTCTTAGGAGTGTTGCGATATGGCGCTAAGGCCAGCCCGTAACAAGCAAGCTTTGTAGCATTCACTTTTAGACGCTACATATTCAATTTACCGCGTCTTATCTTGGGTAGGCAGCGATCGCAGGGGGGATTTCTCGATTGGGGAACCGTACCTGAAGACAGGTTGATGATCACAGAAATTTGCGATGTCTACGACGGGCTACGCCTACGAGCAATTGTTGCTATATGTTGGACTAGCACTTTCAGACTACAGTCTTGAATTATACAGATGATTTTAATTTTTAATGATTATTTTGACTAATTTTTTTAATACTTCACTGAAACACTGTTAAGTAAAAAAGTAAAATGACTAGGCTTAAGCATCAAATCAGTTCCGAGTAGCTAGTGCCTCGGCTGAGAGTGGGAAGATTCATAAGTACTACTTCTTACTCAGGACTTAGTACACGTCACCGCAAAAAGGGGTCGGAATTTGATTTGTTGTAGTGACCCGTGCTAAAAAGCGGTCTATGATCACCAAGGTTAGGACGGTCTACTACTTCTCTTAAGATACAAGGTTGGGTTTCACTGCGTTCAAACGCCACTTTGCTCAAGTCGGGAAACCCGCCCATGCAAGTGGCTCCCCAACCTACAGTTAAGATTTCCGTACCTATTTTATGATGGGCTGTACTTAGCACTCCTAAACCTACTTGTTTTGTCACAAGGCAGGAGGATATTTTTAAATTATCAATAGTATTTACTACATCTGGCGGCTTTGGATTTACGTATACACAGCAGGCTAATAAGTGTCCTTGATGCCCATCAGTCAACCCAGCCAGACACCAGATAGCTATCCAATACTTGTGCCACTTTTTGGCATTTTGGCACAATAGTCCACAGTATTCAGAATATTCTATTGAACGTAGCTAAATTTCGTAATTTTCGCAACAGTTTTTTACTGGACAATTTGGCTATAAGTGCTAGCTTTTATTTATTGTTCATCAGGCACATAAATTCTCAAGTAGCGAGAAATTTGCAGCAAAAATAAAATCAACACAATAAAAAACAATCTTTCTGCCTAATCTTGTAAAATCGGCTGCAAATTGGTCTACCACATTCGTTTTAAAAGAAATAAAATAATAATTGTGGCTTTGAAAGTAATCCTAATTGTAAATAAATTAAAAATTATTTGAAATATAATCATCAACTTTATTATGGAACATATTTCTCAACTAACAGCCGAAATCAGAGACAAAGCTGCATACCCAGATATCCTAGTCATATCCCGGATCTTCCTGCCGAAAGAAGCTGTAATTGGGGAATATATCTACAATCGCTGTCTCCAAGATCCAGAACGAGTTATTGTGCTAGCGGCTAGTTGCTCAGGAGATAAAGTATTTGATGAAGGTCAACAGTTTCCCGTGTATCGCTGGTCTTATCCTAAATACTGGCGTACTGGATATGTGGGAAATATCCTGAAGCCTTTGGTCAATATCGTCTGCTCATTTTTCTTAGCAATCAAACTCTATTTTCGCTATCACTACCGTTATATAGAGTGGGGTCACGGCTATGACTTTCCTTCACTGTTGTTATTGAGCTATTTCTTACCTATTCGTTTTTTTATCTATCTGCACGGCAATGATCTTCTTTGTACTTTACACAATCCCGTGCTGCGATCGCTATTTAAATTAACACTCAAACGAGCTGAAGGCATTGTTTGTAACAGTTCTTATACAAGAGACTATCTCAGAACTGCTTTGCGATTAGATACTCCTACCCACGTGATTAACCCGGTAGTTAGACCAGAAAAATTTGGTAATAATGTAGCGAGTCCAAGTAGCCTTGATGATTTACGTGTTCGTGTGCGCCAGAGGTATAACATTCCCGAAACAGCAATAGTTATTCTCTCGGTAGGAAGGCTAGTAAAACATAAAGGTTTCGACCAAGTGATTGATAACATCCCACTATTGCTAACCTTTGGGGTGGATGTCTACTATATACTCTGCGGTCAAGGCCCAAGTGAGTCGGAACTGAAATCTTTGGCGCATCGTTTGCGGGTAGATAAGCGCGTACACTTTGCCGAATATGTGCCAGAGCGGGAATTAGCAGGTTATTATGCAGCCTGTGACATATTTGCTATGCTGACTATATTGGATACTAAACCTAATAGTATGGAAGGTTTTGGTATAGTTTATTTAGAAGCAAATTACTTCAGTAAGCCTATAATTGCCCCTCGCTTAGGCGGTGTTCTAGACATAGTTCAGCATGAGGAAAATGGGATATTGGTTAATCCCAATTCTGGTTATGAAGTTTTTCAAGCTTTCAATCGGTTGTGCAAAGACCAGCAACTACGTGAGCAACTCGGCCGCAAAGGTAAAGAATTAGCCAAGCGTAAAACCCTTCATCGATCGCTGTATAAATCAGAGGGGAGAAACGCGATTTTGTGAGATGAATGCACATCGAGCAATAACCAAAAGGTAATACCAGTAAAGCACGGCATAAATCCAGCTACCATCTCAATTAACCTGACAACAAGGGGCAAAATCCCCTTGTTAAAGGTAGGCAAACTGACGCCACAGGATATTAATAATATAGCAATCCTAAATCATGAGATTCAAAAAATACTAACAATGGCAACTTGCTATAAGTCCTATTTATAAATAGACCTCTAACAAATAGCTGCGGAAACGAGCAAGATTGCAGTGTAGGATCTCGCTTGTGATTTGATTAAATATGCAATGAAAAATATCTTGTTTGGCATGTGGCAATCTCTTCGGCGTTACGCAAAGCGCGGAACGCAAACAATTATCTTTACAATCATTGGATGTCTTGCTATATTGAGTGTGATTACTTTTGGGGCAATGTATGTTCTAGCTCAACCTGCTTCAACCTCATCTGAACGTCCAGCAATGCTCGCTGTTAAAGCGCCAAATTTTGGGCGACACTTTCAAGAATTCGGGTGTGAAGGCTCTATTTTGATTTACGACTCAAAAAACAACCGCATCTATGAACACAATTCTCAACGTAATGCAACTGCCATTGCTCCAGCTTCAACATTCAAAATTTTTAACGCGCTGGTAGCGCTACAAACAGGTGTAGTCCCTGATGATGTGGCGGTTCTCACTTGGGATGGGATTCACCGAGAGATAGATACCTGGAATCATGATACGAATTTGCGTCAAGCCTTTAAGGATTCAACTGTTTGGTTTTATCAAGTACTGGCACGTAAGGCTGGATATGAACGGATGCAGCAATTTATTAACAAAGTAGGCTACGGGAACCGTCAGATTGGCACTGCTGCAGACATTGATCGTTTTTGGTTACAGCAGCCCTTACAAATTACACCCAAACAGCAAATTGAGTTTTTGCAACGGTTGTATCAAGGCGATTTGCCTTTCTCGCAACGGACAATAAATCTTGTCAAAGACATTATGGTACGTGAACAAACTCCAGACTACACACTGCGAGGAAAGACAGGATGGTTAACGAGTACCAAACCAGAGGTTGGTTGGTTCGTGGGTTATTTAGAGCAAAACAAAAACGTCTACTTTTTCGCCACAACCCTTGATATGCATAAACCAGAGGATGCACCTGCCCGCATTGAGATTACACGACGCAGCCTCAAGGATTTAGGTTTGCTGGCTCAAATTAACTAACCACCACCGACAATAGTTACCACTTCTAAGCGATCGCCTGGCTGCACTTTTGTTTGCGGCCAAAACTGGCGGTGTAAAATTTCGCCATTATACTCTACAGCCACCAAGCGGGGGTTAAAACCCAACTGTTGAAGTAAGTCGGGTAAAGAAGTTTGAAACGAACAGTTATGGGTTTCTCCATTTACCTGAACCTTAATCTCATTAGACATAATATGTGGGGATTGGGGACTAGGGAATGGGGTATTAGGTATTGGTTATTTACTTTGGACAAATGACAAATGACAAATGACTAATGACTCTTTTAAAGTTCTGGTTTAATGCGATTGAGCTGGGAGAGCAAATATTGCGTTACTAGAGTAGGCTGTTCGGCTTGCATGAGCGATCGCACCACCGCTACACGTTCGGCTCCCGCATCGATCACATCATTGATATTATTGGCATCTATTCCCCCAATTGCAAACCAGGGAATTGAGCAATTTTTGGCAGCATAGCTGACATATTCTAAACCTGTTGCTGCCTTACCTACTTTCGTGGGAGTTTCATAAACTGGTCCCACGCCAATATAATCTACACCTTCAGCAATTGCTCCTTGCATTTCTTCTTTATTTGTGGTAGAAAGACCTATCAGACGCTGCGAACCGAGTAATTGCCGAGCAACAGCAATAGGCATATCTTGTTGTCCCAGATGCACCCCATCTGCATCGACTGCCAAAGCCAGATCCACGCGATCATTAACAATAAACAAAGCACCATAGATATGGCATAACTGCCGGAGTTTTCTAGCTTGTTCCAAACGCAAAGAATCATCGGCAGTTTTGTCGCGGTACTGTAGGAGCGTTAATCCACCTTTAAGTGCAGCTTCGACGTTGTTCAACAAAGTTTCACTAGGGGAAGTAACAAAATACAGACGCGATCGCCACAATAATTGATGGCGCTGATGACCCATTAAACTACTTTCTAGGGTATAAACCTGATAGCGCATTTGCTTACAAGCTTTAGCCATAGTTGGGTGATAAAGCTTGCCGTATTCTTCCAGCACCCGCAATGCTTCTTCTATGCGGCAAAAGTTAGCTTGCAACACTGATTTGATACTAGCTCGTTGTTCTTCTTGAGGATGAGTTAACTCAGTCCCAGGATCGCCTGGTGTATCTCGCGCCGCCCGTAATTCCGAGGTATGCAACTTGGCTACCTCTTGTCGCAGGCGCTTGCATTCAAGAGCTAACTGGGCATTATTCAATCCAAAGCGACACCATTCCTCAATAATTCGCAAGCCCTCACGAGCGCGATCTAAATTAGCATCTAAAATCCGGTAAACAACTTGCTGTATTTGCTCTTTTTGGCTGTATGGCTCGACCATTACAACAACCCCGTTAGTGCTTTCATCGAAGTGTGAATTATCATATGTCCTAGTAACCATAAGTTAATTAATTTGCTTTTTTTTACTCAATTTTTACTTAATCTACGCAAAAAAACCTAGTAGCCAGGGTTACAGTCAATTATCTCATGTTCTTATAGGCAGTGATCAGGGTAGTTTGAGGCTACAGTTTAGCACTAAGGTTAGTCAAGTATTTTCGGGTAAACGACAAGTTTACAAAGGATTGGGAAGAGCGGATACATCAGAAAATCGGCAGTGGGCAGAAGGAATAGGACAGCAATATCAGCTGATCTTGATTGCCCAGATGCAAGATTACTTGACCCTAGCCTAGCTAAGTATTTTAAGATCAAGCAATTAGCTACAATTACTCAACTGGTTCCAGTAAAACTACTCTCAAAGTTAGGGAATTAGGGAAATAGTTTATAGACTGGAAAATCTAAACAAAGTAAATCCAAAAAGCAATTTACAACACAAATTTTTTAGTTTATCGGAATTTAATTAAATATTTTATATAACAATAACTAACAGATAATTTAGTTAAGGAAATCATTTCATAAGTTTGGGCAAAATTAACCAATAAACAACAAGTTAAAAAGTTTGATTTCGTTCCTATGCTTGGTATGGAACAAGATCATCTCACCTTGACAGGGCTACCCCTACTTATTCCTAGTACAGCGGGCGCGTAAATCCACCTACCATCTCAATTAACAGACTTGGGGTAGACAAAGGGATTATGCCCCTCGTTAAAGGTAGGCAAACTGACGCCACTGTGTACTAGTACAGCGGGCGCGTAAATAAACCAACCATACCCTCCGGGAAGCTGCTTTGCGTCTACAAAATGGTGCAAAAGCCCAGAATATAATTCTTTTGAATGAGTGACTTTTGACTTTTAACTTCCGCCTTGCGGTACTAGTCCCCAATCCTTCATTTATTACTATGTATTAAATATCGCCAATCGGTCAATATGTGAGTAATATTATCGACATAATACTCTCTAAGAGTATAAGAATTTATTGTTACTTCTAAGGAGTTGTGTTAAATATGATTCTCCCTGGTGTGTTTGCTGAGTACCGTAGAATAGATGTTTTGTTTGCAAAGCTGAAGTTTCTGAAATCAGCAAGGCTTTTATTTTTTAGTTTTTCAGTATTATCTTTTACCGTAAGCATGGGAGCGGTAAGTATGGCATTCCTGGGTACAAGCTTGGGTAGCGCGATCGCTCAAATTCCATTAACACCAGATTCAGCACCTCTGGGTGAGAAAACAATTTCTCACGTTGACGTGGTGTTTGTCAACCCAAATGTTGGAGATAATAGCACAGGCAATGGCAGCGAATCCGCTCCTGTGAAAACGATTACCCAAGCGTTGCGATTAGCTAAAGCCAATACTATAATTATGCTCTCCACGGGCACTTATAGCGCCGACACAGGAGAGATTTTCCCCTTAATGCTGAAACCGGGTGTTTCAATTCAAGGCAACCCTAGCAATCAAGGTAAGGATATTATCATTCAGGGAGGTGGTGATTACCTGAGCCGGAGCTTTGCTGGTCAAAACGTCACAATTGTGGGAGCAAACCAAGCCTTGCTGACTGGGGTCACGGTAACGAACTCAAACCGCCGTGGTTACGGTTTATGGATTGAATCTAGCAATCCGGTAATCGTAGAAAATACATTTACTGGTAGTACCCAGGATGGGATTTCCGTCAGTGGTAATGCTGCACCTACCATTAGCAAGAATTACTTTGACCGCAATGGAGCCAATGGGATCACAATTGCCGGTAACTCCAGTCCCCAAGTGAAGGAAAATGTCTTTCACCAAACGGGTTTTGGGATCAATATTGCCCAGAATGCCACTCCTATAGTCATAAGCAATCAAATTCAGAACAATAGAACGGGAATTGTGGTGCAAGCAAATGCCCGCCCGATTTTGCGGAATAATTCTATTCAAGATAATAAAGAAGATGGTTTAGTTGCGATCGCTCAAGCAATGCCAGATTTGGGTAGTGCATCAGAACCAGGGGGTAATCAATTTCAAAATAATGCCCGCTACGACATTAACGCCAGCGCTGCCAAACAGGTGATTTCTGCTGCTGGTAACAATCTTGTGAGCGATCGCATCACTGGCAAGGTAGATATTAATGGTACAACAGCGTTAGCAACCCAAAATTCTCAACCCGCCCCTGTGCCCAACAATGTGTTACGAGAAATACCAGCAAACGGTGAAATCACCTTCTCGGCTCCCGAAATCTCTGAAACTACCAATGGGCAAACCAGCAACAGCATTTCAGCAAATAATCCTGTTCCTGGACAATTAAACAGTCAACTGCTGCCATTGTTGCCAGCTAATATGCCACTTTCCGTGCCCATATCCAATCAACAGCAAGCAACCTCTAAAGTTGCCGGATTTCCTACTCCTAGCAGCTTGTCGGCTAGACAAATACCAACTAACACTTCCAGAGTTGCAACTTCCAGTCCAGCAGAGCTACCTAATACGCCACAGTTGAATTATGTACGGATCGATCCCAATACGATTGAGTTTACTGCTCCTCAGTACCCATCCAATTCAGTAGCACAAGCACCAGTTCCAAGCATGAGGCAGCAAACACAGCAGCCATTACCAATACTAGAAACTGCTGCCCCATCTGCTGAAGCACTTTTGCCAGTTCCTGATAGCAATATCCCGATTGGCAATACTCGCAAGATGCGAAAAGTACCAGTACCTGCAAGTTCTGCAAGTATGCCCTATGGCGGGAATGCCACACAGTTCGGTGTACGTTATCGCGTGGTAGTTCCACTCTTCACTGATAGAGATCAAGATTTAGTGCGATTTATTGCTCCTGATGCGTTTCCCACAGTTTGGCAAGGTCAGAAAGTTATGCAAGCAGGAGTATTTAGCAGTGAATATAATGCTAAAAAAATGCTCAAAACACTCTCTAGCAACGGTTTAAGGGCCATTATGGAGCCGTTGAATTGAGTAGGAAATTGGGGAGCGACTGCGGTCTTCTCCTAAAGGGAGAGGCTAGCGCCTGCCATACGATGCCCGAACGCGAACAGCGTCTCGTAGAGAAGGGCTGTAGGGGTCTCCCCAAGTGGAGCAAGCAGCGTCATGGGGCATTGGGGCAAAGGGAAAAGACTTACTAAAACATCTTTCTTGCTCCCCTGCTGCCTTATCTCCCATTCTGCGGCAAGCTAAAGCTACATCTCCTCCAGTCTTTTTCCTCAATTTTGAATTTTGTAGGACTTACGTAAAAAGGCAGTGAAAGCCTTGATTGATGATTAATTGAAAAAAGCGATCTTTTGCAGGCGATCAAAATCGCCGAGGAGCTTATTAAACTTAGCTGACGTAAATGTAAGCAATCGTCAGATTTTTAACGGGTAAAGTAAACTGAAGACAGAAATACCACAAATCCAAGAATTACCCCCATGAGCGTTAAAATCGAATTTCAGGTTACCGCTCCACCGTTTCATTGGGATGAAGCTGGAGGTATTCGCATTGGTCAGAGCCGCGTTACTCTCGATAGCTTGCTAGCAACATACCATAACGGCTCTACACCTGAAGAAATTGCTGTTCAGTATCCCGTTCTCTGTTTAGGGGAGATATACGCAGCGATCGCATATTATCTCACCCATCGCCAAGAAATTGATAATTATCTAGAGCAGCGTCGCAAAAAAACTCATCAACAGCGAAATCAATTTGTCCAGCAGCATAATTTAGTTAATCTTAGGCAGCGCTTGCGCGATCACCCACCCTTATATCTGCGCTGATTTGGCGACTTGCGTCTGGATACAGCAGGCTGAGTTTTTCCGTTTTACCAACTTTCGGTAATTGGCGATTGGCTAAGATATCCAGAGCAGACAAATGACGAAACTCGATGGAACAAGGAGTAGCGTTACCGTCAGGGCTGCCAGATTTTTCTCGTTTTACCAACATTTGGTTATTGGTTGCGATTTAAGTTCCATCTTAATCAGTGAGCATCATTGTAACTACACTGTTACAATGATGCTTACTATGAAACGTAATTATAAAGGTTTCAGTCGGCAAATTTGAGATCCCCTTAATTGGGATAATTGTTTTGAGTTAGAGATGATTCACTCTTGAAAAGTATGCTTCAATGTAGCATAAATCATATGAATCTATTACGCTCCCATGAATGACGCGCCCTCTGCTACTCATTGCTAGCTTACCGCGCTGCTTACAGCACCCTTAAGGGCTGCAATTCCCTGTTCAATGCTAGCCCACAGACCCATGTCAGGTTCTTTACCGGCTATCTCTCGTGTTCCGACGAAGTAAAGAACACCTTTAAGAATCTCTTGGTGAGCGCGATTTTCAAAATTAACTCGGTTGAGCGGTTCCATCAAATTTTGTAGGTCATCATTCAAGGACTGGGCAACCTTGTGTAGAACCAGCCCGGTCATTGTCTGTTGATGCTTTAGCAACTCAAGCTGTAAGTACTTGTCATACAGAGTTAGCTCGGAACCGCTCATCATTTGGCTTACCTTCTGGGCATGTTGTTGAGTAATGTCGCGAGGTTCTGCGGCGTTGCCGTATTTAGAAATAGTTGCTTCGATGATGCCGAGATTTTCGCGATCGCTCTTAATCATTCCTTCGAGCCGCTCGCAAATCGTATTGTCGTCCGTCTGTGCTATTAACTTTTGCTCAGTTTCCAACAGAACATTCTGAAAAAGCTTTAGATCAGCAAGCTTAGTCGCTATATTTGTCACATCGGTCATTATTATTAACTCCAGACTACAGGTTTTATCGGTTATGACAAGCTCTCCTCACTTTTCCATATTCTCGTGAGGTTTAAGTAAGTCCGTCCCTCTTCAGAAAGATTTATATCAAGTTCGTCATAGCAGGCTATCAACGTTGAATGGCATCAATCAAAGCGGAATCCTTACCAGATGAAAATTACAGCTTTTCATGAATGAGTAGTGAATGAATAGTCAATCCGGTTTGATTACTGAACTTACTTATGTGGTGCGCGTTCGCGAAGCGTCTCGCAGAGAAGCGCAGTGCAAGCGCAATAAGCAAGCACTCTTGCAAAAAGATTCTAGAAGATTAAGGTCTACTGAGTTTTTTTCACGCAATCAAATAGAACTCCTATAGTTGAATTATATTTATGATACTTTTCAGCGCGATCGCTTTCGCCGTAAGTCCGGTTGAGCCGAAGAAAACCATCCTCTAATACTCCGACACGATTTCAAAGTACCTCAACATGACTTTGAAGTACTCCAACACGACTTTGAAGTACTCCAACACGACTTTCAAGTACCTCGACATGACTTTGAAGTACTCCAACACGACTTTCAAGTACCTCAACATGACTTTGAAGTACTTCAACACGACTTTCAAGTACCTCAACATGACTTTGAAGTACTTCAACACGACTT
>NZ_JBALGC010000105.1:0-21471 GCF_036916575.1 Nostoc sp. | reverse complement strand
TCGCACCAACTGATGAAACAATTGCGTCATTACCCCTGCACCTAGTCGCTGTCTGGCTTGGGTGATAGCTGATTTACAAGGGATACGCCAATATTTACCAACTTTTACCCATGCCTCTGAAAGACCATCAATGAGATTTTTTAGTACATCTCGCATTGAATTTCTCGACCACAGGCTCATTGCTATTATTAGACAAATGACACATGTGCTGGTAACGAACGATGGCGTTCCTCTTCTACTTTAGTTTTAGCGATCGCTTGTTCGATTGAAGTCGCTGGGATAGCGACCTCTATCGCTTTGAATATCTCCGTACTTTGTATTTTGGGAGACACTAATGATAATTCTTTGAGATGCACCGTGCTTGATTTCCATTTTTGGAAACAATGCCCATTTTACAGCTATTCTAGCCTTAACTGAACCGTATTGTATTAGACCTGAATCCTTACAGTTGAAGAAGCTTTCTACACAGTAAAACGCTTGCTGGGGCTATCTTATTTATGGACTGGTTCTATTAATGGTATCAAGCTACAAGTCTGGGCTACTTGGTTATTTTATGCTGTTTTAGTGGATTTGGGAGATGCTGTTGCAGACGAATTATCCTTACCATTTGACCGCATTTTGTCTAAAAGCAGTGTTGATGGAACGCCAGAAGTTTACACTGACCGCCTAGCAGCAGTGTAGGTAGTTCACCTCTTCGGTTAAATTTGTCCTGAGCACCACTGGATTGATGAATCTTTCAGGACTTGCTCCCTCTTTTTCCCGAATACTATCGGCCTCTCAGGTAAGAGTTAGGGTTGTTTCGGAATTCTGATATTGGTGGCGAAATTTTGACTTAATTAAGGCATACAAGCTTAACTTGTCACCAATGGTATTGGCATAGAATTTTTTATCATATCGTATGGATTATGTGGATCAGTGGGGAAATACTCTAGCTGAACTAGCTGACCTAGCCCGTATTCTTGTACCAATTTCAGTAAGCTTACCAAAGCTACATGATCCTCAAGCGCCATACCTGTTGAATCAAAAACCGTTCGCTGCTCCCTCCAAATGTGAAAATCTTCAGGTCGTCGCACCAGTTTTAATAAATCTGGCCCGATTTCTTCCGTTGTCAACTGTTGGCATTCACCTTCAAACTTAGCTTGCTCAGGAAAATCTGGACACACTAAGCTCGTTTTGAGTAGTGATAGTGGTAGCTCAGTTTTTCCAGGGAGATCGGAACCAATTGCATTGATATGAACATGAGGCTTGAGAGATTCACCTATAATTACTGCACCCTTTCCTTGTGCAACAGTCGTAGCAGTGCAAAGAATATCGGCTTCCCGTTCGACTTCATCTAGAGGAGCGACTTTGACTGGCAAATTCATAAAGGCAGCACGACTCAAGAATGATTGAGCAGTATCACGGTTAAGATCATAAACTAGTACCGACAGCAGTGGAAACACTCGGCTTAGAGCGTGTAACTGAGTAATAGCTTGCGCCCCGGCTCCCACTAGTCCCACAGTTATACTATTAGGATGAGCAAGAATACTGCTAACAATGGCTGAGGCAGCTCCCGTTCGCAAAGCAGTGAGAAACACACCATCCGACAACGCTACTAAATGACCTGTAGTGGAGTCATAGAGGCTTGTACTTGCAACGATTGTCGGTAGACCAACTGATATATTGCGTGGCTGGTAAGCGACAACCTTAATCGACACAGACTGATCGATATGCTGCTTATAGGGCATCCACTCTAAGACAGAGGGTGACTGCTGATTACAAAACCCAGCACGAGGTCGCAATTCACCGATACCCAAAGAAGCTTCCTTGAATGCCTCGGTTAGCTTTGCGATCATTATGTCCATTAGTGTATCTATTCCGACCCGATTAACCACTTTCTGAATATCTTCAGGTGTGATGAGAAGTGTATTCATAATTCGAGAATATCCTTTGGTTATAATTGAATGGCACTGAAATAAGCTAGGATACAGTGAAATCAAGCAGTCTGTAATTGACGGCGCAATTGATTTCTAGGTTGTTTCATTAATGGATAAGCTTTGGGACGGCGTTTTCTAACTCTGGGTTCAGCTCGACCAGGGCGGTCAGGAACTGGTTTGTAAACAATAATGAGGAGCAAAGTTTGATAAATGCGATCGCGTTTTTTGTCAGTACTAGCTAATAATTCCGGAATAAAGTTATCTAAGTGATGACGAGTTCTCTGCAACGATAAGCGCAGTGGAGGAACACCGAAAGTCATCCCAGCCTGCCACATTAATGTACGCAGCAGGTTATAAGCTAACAAAAAAGCGTAAATTTCCTTTCGTACAATTTCAGGAGTTTTACCACGTAATACCTCCATACCCAAAGTCGTTTTTAAATGTTTTAAATTGACTTCAACATCCCATCTAGAGTCATAAAGCCTAACAATTTCTAAAGTGGTATAAGTTTCGGAATCTAATAAAGTTGTAATCAAACTGACATTAGTAGTCCGAAACCCAGGAATAAAAATATAATAATAAATCTCTCGAACAATCAAAATTTTGGGTAGAGCAGCAAAATCTGATTGACTTAAACCTTCTGGGCATTTTTTCGGTTTATACCAAGTAACTAACTTGTCACACGCTCCAACAATTTTACCTCGACGCATAGAGGTCTTTCGGGATTGATGTTTACGAAATACGGCATCGCATTCCATATTTTTGATGAAAACTAAATCAGCGTAAGCACAAAAAGCTCTATCCCCTAAAAGTACATCTCCCTTGTGAAGAAATTGAGCTAATCTCCTAGCAAGTTTAATGTCATGAGTATTCAAAACGTCGATAGCTAAAGCAATAGCAGCGCCTGTAGCTAGACAAAATACTACACCAATTTTAGCGATGGGAAAGCCACAACCTGGCTGTTGACTACTAGGCTGAGGGTAGGATTTTTGATTTTCAATATTATCAGCCATTGACACTGTTGAGCCATCTATTACTTTGATCTGGCGACCACACCATAATTGTTTGGGCATTACTTTATTTTGTAATTTCTCAGCTATCGAGATAAAAAGTTTCTCCAATAGTTTTTCTGGCAATCTTTTACGTGCTTTACAATAAGCGCTTGTATCTGTTGACGGAATTTCTACACTTTCGCTTGCTAACCATGCAGTTACTCGTGACACTGCATTCTCACAACTTTTATCAACATCTAATACTTGTGATAGAAATACCCACAAGGTGATAAACGGATAAAACTTCCGCCGACGATATTTAATTTCTAATTCGTCAATCGCGCTTTGAATCTCTAACTCTGGTAAAAGCTCTCGAAATGGTAATCCTAGACTAGTAGTAAATTTTGTCTTGAGAACTTGTACACGATTTGGCACAGTAGTAGTAGTCATATTAGCTTCCAATCGTCCAATTCTTTTTTACAGGACTTGGGAGCTTTTTCTTTGTACAGAACAATTTTTTAAACGATCGCTTGCCTACATAATCGCTACCTTAGCATTAACGTTGCTTATAAAACGCTCTCCACAGCTTTATTACAACTTGTATTTCATTTCTTTACCAGCCCTTACCATTCAAGGGTTTTGTCTTATCTCAGTGCCATTCGGTTATAATTATTGGTCTTTCTCTGGTTATTTCTTTTTCTTTTTCATTCGTCTGCTAAGTATCACACGGTAATGGTTTTAGGATCTCCACAATCACCTTGAAACCTTACACAGTTAGGCATTAATTCCCCTTGTCCTTCAAAAATGAGCGAACGTACAGTCTTTAGTGAAGTACCATTACTTTTCTTCTTGTTGTAACCAAGGGACTGGTAATAGTGATTTGATCATAGTTCCTTTGTTTTGCTCAAGAGCTAATGTATGGGCTAACTGCCCTAAAGCAAGATCAAGTATACCAAGCCCAAAAGGGCTAAATATAGCAGTTTTATTTTTTTGCCGTGGTGGGGCAATGCCATTGAGAATCTCACCAATGGTACATCTAATAAAATCTCTGTTTCCTATTTGTTGTTCGGTAAGGTGGATGGATGTTTGAGCGCGGCAGACATGGTCTATGTCATCAACGATGTTATCAGCCAATACCATTATTTCGGGTGATAAATCTCGTAAAGAAATGTGCAAAATGATACCATTATCGTTATGCCACTCCAAAATATCGAATATGTGTGGCTTAATTACAGTTGTCGCAAAGGAAATTACAGAAACATTTTTAAAAATGGCCTTAAGGCTTTCAAGTATTGTAATTTCCACCTGCTCAGATAATTGCTGGCACTTAATTTTGAATTTTTCTGCTCTTTCCAAGCTTAAATCATAAATGAACAAATTTGTTATTTCAGGGCGGGCGGCTAAGAGAAAGCGAACGGTTTCAAAATTAATTAAGCCACAGCCAATTATACCCACTGTGGCTAATAATTGCTCTCCTCCCAAATAATGAGCAGCCAGTGCAGCGCTAGCAGCAGTGCGTTTAGCGCTAATTACAGAGCTTTCCATAATCGCTTGTAGATGACCAGTTTGTGTCGAATTTAGTAGTAAAACAGCTGATGCTCGCTCCATGCCCAAGGCTAAGTTGCCTGGAAAAGAAGCAATCCACTTCATGCCTGCTGTATCAAACTCGCCACCCAAGTAAGCTGGTAAAGCAATAATTCTATCTTTTTCATTATTTGGGAAACGCAAAAAACTAGAATGAGGTAACGTTGTATATCCTCGACTATGCATTTGATAAGCTAATTTTACAGTTTGCATTATTTCCTGTTCGCGGTTTTTGAAAAGCTCTGTAATCTCATCACCGTTTAAGAGGATTATGTCACTGTTAGTCATGTTAAAATCATCCCTATTTTTAGATTTAATTATCCCAAAGATAAAAAATATTACCAAAGTTTTCTTCGATCCAACTATCTGAATAAATTGTGTCAAGGTAGTGCTCACCGCGATCGCAAAGAATGGCAACGCAAGTTGCGCTATTAGGTATCTCCTCTCTCTTTTTTTCAATTGCCGCTATGACTCCCCCTGATGAGCCTCCAGCTAATATTGCCTCGTGACGGAGTAAACGATGACAGCCTACAACACAGTCTAAATCAGATATATGCACATATGCATCCTCTAGTCCGGGCTGAAACAACTCTGGGACTCGCCCCGCACCATGCCCAGGTATGAGCCGTTTTCTTCGTTGATCACCAAAAATGACACTTCCCACAGCATCAACAGCAATAATTTTTGTTTTAAGATTGTTATTTCTTACATATTCAGAACACCCACGGAGTGTACCACAAGTACTAGTAGCGCAGAATAAGTAGTCCAGTTGTCCATTAAAGGCTGTTACAATCTCGTGCATTGTTTGATGATGAACGCGTGGATTATCCAAGTTCGCATACTGGTTACACCAAAAACTATTGGAAATAGAACTGAGCAATGATTTCACTCGGTTAATGCGTGCGAATAAAAAATCACCTGTGATTGGATCTGGTTCTCTCACAATATCAATTTCTGCCCCATACGCTTTCATAATTTTAATATTTTGTTTGGTTGTTTTAGGATCGACTACACATATAAAATATAAACCCAGAAAAGCACATACTTGTGCAAGCCCGATACCTAAATTTCCTGAGCTAGATTCGATAACTGTAGTATCAGGACGAATATGATTTTTCTCACAAGCACTTTTGATTATGTTAAAGGCTGTACGGTCTTTGATGCTACCTCCGGGATTAAACATTTCCATCTTTGCAAAAAGTTGAAATTGAGTATTTTTGAGAATGCGTTCTAATTTCAGCAATGGCGTATTACCGATTGTCGTTAATATTCCCTCATTTATTGACGGAATATACTTTGACTCTAAAGATTCTTCTATAAGACTTTGCATTTTTTTACTCCTGTTAAAAGTTAATAAATTCCATTGAGATCGCTATTCGTCAAAACTACTCAACAGCATCCATGGAATGATCGTTATCAAGAGATTTACCACTATCGCTACGTCAACCAAATTCCCCTACGCGATACCCAACCAGCTTTGTTGGTTAACTGGTGTGAACTTACTCTCACCAACAGTTCTGATCATTCGGTAATTTATCGCAATGCCTTTATCACTCGACATCAGATTCAAGCCGATAACGTCGCCGACGTTATTGCTGCTGGACGTGCTCGGTGGAAAGTGAAGAACTAGAATAACAACGTACTCAAAACCAAGGGCTATCACTTAGAACATAATTTTGGTCATGGTCAAAAACATCTTTCCAGCATCCTAGTTACGTTCAACTTGTTGGCATTTCTCTTTCATACTGTGTTGCAGTTGCTAGACCAGTCCTATCAGTAAATCCGAAAACGCCGAGGAACCAGAAAAGTTTTCTTCAACGACATCCGTACTCTAACCACCTACTTGTTATTTGATAACTGGCACCATTTAATCGAGTTTATGCTCTCGGAATCAACACCTTGGAAAGCGCATAATACCTCTTGATTTTTTGAATTTAGAATTGCTGCGATCAAGTAAAAGGTGTTGACAAACAAATAGTGCACAGTATGTATGAGTTGGAATGTGAATTCCGCAAAGCTTTTACAACCCTGTCGGTTTGATAGCTTCAAAAAGCAAGCATCCAAGAAAAACACCCTCAGGGTTGATCAGGAAAGCGCTCTAGGAAATTTGACAAAGGCAATTGATTTGGTGCAATTGACAAGATGTACATTACTATGTACTTTACAACTAACCAGTCCTGCTGTTTCTCTGCCTGCTGCAAAAGCACCTAATAGCTAATTTGGGCAGGTGTGACCCCAGCGTTAACTAGAGCCAGACGGATGACGGCTTGTTGGGAAAGTCCGTTAGGAGATGTGAGTCCATTGCTACGACCATCCGGGTTAACTCTTACATCCCCACACCCCTACACCCAAATGTCTCTTCAGAGTTCTACCGGATGAGGCTAGGTGGTTGTCTGGCCTGCTGCTTCTTCCATCTTCTTCCGGAGACTGAGTGGTCTCATGTCAGTCCACACTTCCTTAATGTATTCCAGACATTCTGACTTAAGACCAGTTTTGCCTACATCCTGCCAGCCGAGAGGGTTATCTCGGTCAGATGGCCAGATGGAATACTGCTCTTCGTGATTCACGACAACTTTATAGATCGTTGTTTCCTCTTGGTCGTCTCTAGTCATTAGTCATCCCTTGTGAGTTTATTAGTACTGTCTGGCACCTCTTGTAAGAGAATGTTTGAAAAGGGTCGCCTTGAGCCTCAAGTGCGACTCAGAGGTGGGGTCTCAAATCCTAAAACTCCGATTTTTTCGTAGCAGCTTCTCGGTAGCTAGGGTAGTGAAACACACGCTGGAGGACTTTTCAAACATCCTCTAAGCTCGACTTTATCCAAAATTAAGAACTTGGTTCTCTTGATATGGCAAAAACCCTGGCTTTTTGGCAAAAACTTTTTCCATGTCACTGATTATCGGTGAAATCGAAAAAGTAAAACTACCGGACCGCAAAGGTTTGGGCGTCAGCTTGAGCGTTGTCAAAAAATGGATAAAGTCGAGCTAAGAACAGCTCCAATACGGTTCTGAGTGTATGAATTTTACTCTACAGGCGAATCTCACTCTTCTACTGACTCAAGATGTCCTTTGCCTTCAAGTGTTTCTAGGTCAATATCTGCGATACATCGAACTTTCTCGTAATTAAGCGTCAAGTTACCAACCAGGTGAACCTTTCCCGCTTGATGGTCGAAGTCGGCCTCGTTCAAATTGGAAGCTTCTTGATCAAGTCTGACACCGAGATCAGTGCCTCCCTTAGTATTTGTAAATTTAATGTGAACATATCCACGGTCAATACTCTCTTTGAAGGCTGTAACCGTTTTTTCAGGTTTTAAGCTTGCCTCAACAGGATGATCCCCTTGTGATAATCTTTGTACTAGCTCGTTCATGGCAGTCTCCAAAGTCCTTTTCTACTTGTTTAACCAAAGTTGCTATGAGTTGGCATTATCTTTACCTGCTGAGGGTTTTATCTCAAAAGGTTCGTCAACTGGAATCTCGTACAAGAGTTTGGTTTGACAAAATTCTTTCCATTCAGGAGTTACGTTATCAAAGATGAAAATATCATCTTTGATAATGCCATCTGTTACTACATAATTTTCTTGCAAAAAAAGAAAATTGTCATCGGTTAGCTTCCTTTCTACCTCCACAACATTTCCATCAACCTGTTGGTTTTCTTTTCTGACGTTTTCAAGATGCTCAGTCCATAGAGAAAACTCACGTAGCTGCTTGAGCAAGCAGGCTTTGCAATATCTTCCCGTTTTTGCCATAAGTACTCACGCAAAATTAATTACACATTTATTTTACCTGGAATGACCTTGTGACAAGTATTTCAGGCGATGCGAATATGAAACTAATTTTGCACAGTTACTTAATTCTGATCTTAGAGGATGTTTTAAAAGAGTCTTTTGCTCTCATAATGAGCACTGCCAAGCATCCCAGTACATGACTGAAACCTTGATTTTTCGTCAGAGTTAACCTAAGTCTGAACGGCAAAACTATACCTTCCAGGACTTTTAAAACATCCTCTTATTATATATAAAATTTGTTCTCCTCAATTTATTTTAAGAATTGTAAAATTTGCTTTTTGGCTTACATTTTCTTTTTTAAGACCCCGGCTAATATTGAAGGCGCGGCGTCGCCGTGCCGAAACTGATTGCTGTAAGTTCGTTCACTCGTTGTCAGGGACAAAGGAATTAATGCCGGACTGGGTAAGGGAAAATCGATGCCTTGGATTTGCGCGCCCGATGATACCATATCAGGACTTACGCAACTGTCACAAGCAATGGCGCGGTGTAGCCGTGCCGCGCGCCAAACAACTAGGCAATAAACATGGGAACATCGGGGCGTTTTAGTTGCTGGACTAAATAATTTGATAAATTGTTTGACCAGTTTTATAGAACCCATTTTATATCTTTTTCTAGCTACAGCAAGTCGTTTGAGCATCAATTGGATAAAACAAAGCTTGAGTTGATACAATATCCCGTTCAAAATTTGTCGTTTTGTCCACACTGGGGGTCTTGTTTTCTTTTTAATAGGCAATAATGGCTCAATTATTTCCTACTCTTTGTCTGTCACGTCGCTCGAATACCCCATTTTTAACCCTGTCCTGCCAGCAATTCCAACTACTTCTGCCGATTCTACTTGATCGCCTAAAAAGATCTCAAATGGGTTCTATATTCAAAGCGTTTCTGTTGCTTTTGCTTTATATAAGTTTATATAGTTTGATTTTATTGTACTTACCTACTTATAATAAAGTAAATATAGTGGTTCAAAGTTGAAACCAACACGCTCTGGTTAAAATTTGACCAGAGTATATTAATCAGATTTTTATGAAGGCTGACGACCAAGCTCTGCGTCAAAAAATTGTTGATGCCTTTCGGAATTGAGAAGGCTCGTAAGCGAAAGCTGGCAAAACGCTTTCATGTAAGTCTCAGTTTTATACAAACTTTACTAGGTCGCTATTTAGAAATAGAAAGTATAGAACCATTACCACATAAGAGTAGTAACCCACCCCAAATAAAAGAAGAACATTATCCAATTTTACAAAAATTGATAGAAGAGAATAACGATGCAACCTTAAAAGAATTATGTGTAAAAATGGAGTTACTTTCCTCAGAGAAAAATTAGTAGCTCAGGAATGAGTAAAACGTTATAAAAGCTCAAATTGACCCGAAAAAAAACTTGACACGCAGCGGAGCAAGACACGGATACAGTTAAAAAATTGAGACAAGAGTTTTGGGAAATTATCCGTACATTTGACCTGAATAATTTAGTTTTTGTTGATGATTCGGGGGTAAATATAGCTATGACTAGACTTTATGCTAAAGCACTAAGAAGAAAAAGAACGCACGGCTCTCGTCCCAACAAACATGGTAAAAATGTAACCATCATTGGGGCGATCACTTTACATGGGATTGTTGGGGCGATGAGTTTTAAGGGTGGAAATGATAAAAATGCATTTTCTATTTATATTTATCAAGTATTAGTTCCGAATTTATGGGAAGGAGCGTGTGTAGTCATCGATAATTTTAGATCTCATAAGGTGTCAGGAATTAGAGAAACGATTGAATATATTTGGGATAATTTAATTTATTTATTAATATTCCCCAGACTTTTTGTAAGCGCGAGAATTTTGGGTCACAAGTTCAAGAATTTTTACGTTCAAAAGAAACAACAACTTATCCTGATACGTGGTAAAGCGATTACAAATGCTTTATAAACTATCAATTTAAGTAACATTTTTGGTTGGTTTAAATATTGTGGTTACTGTACTGCATCCAACTGATAACCGCTAAAGATGAGTTTATCTCTGCAATTATAAGTGAATGAGTAGATAATATACATGTATTACTAACCTTATTAGAGCAGGATTTAATTTTAATTTGCGTAGTACCAGACTTTTTTTAAAAGATATAATTAATTGACAAAATCATTCTTTGTAAAAGTGAGAATAAAATGGATAATTTTTCAACCTTTTTAGATATTTTGCAATACCGAGCAATACATCAGTCGGAACAAATTGCCTATACCTTTTTAATAAACGGAGAAACAGAAAGCGTAAGTCTTACTTATCAAGAATTGGAGCGAAAAGCACGAGTGATCGCCGTTCGACTTCAAGAGCGAGTTAAAGTTCCTGGTTCACGAGTCTTGTTGCTGTTTCCACCAGGTCTAGATTTTATTACTGCTTTCTTTGGCTGTTTATACGCTGGGTGTGTCGCCGTTCCCGCCTATCCGCCTCGACGCAATCAAAAAATATCCAGACTGCAAGCGATTGTATCGGATGCCCAAGCATCGATGGCGCTTACTACAACATCTGAATTGACTAGCATGGAAAGTCAATTGGTTCAGAATCTAAAATTATCTGCTATACACTGGCTAGCTATCGATAAGATTAGCAGCGACTGTGCATCAGACTGGCAAGATCCAACTGTGAGCAGCGACACTCTCGCTTTTCTCCAGTACACTTCAGGTTCTACCGGAATGCCGAAAGGAGTAATGGTCACTCACGGCAATCTCTTGCACAACGAGCAAATAATTCAAAAAGCATTTGGACATACGCACAATACTATTTTTACCGGTTGGTTGCCTTTATTCCACGATATGGGACTAGTTGGCAATGTGTTACAGCCCCTATATTTGGGAATACCGTGTTTTCTCATGTCGCCTGTAGCATTTCTGCAAAAACCAATTCGCTGGCTACAGGCAATTTCACGCTATAAGGCAACTACTAGTGGAGGTCCTAATTCTGCTTACGAGCTTTGCGTTCGCCAAATTACTTCCGAACAGCGCGATCAACTCGATCTAAGTAGTTGGGAAGTGGCTTTTAGCGGAGCCGAACCAATCCGAGCCGACACACTAGAGCGTTTTACTAGCACTTTCGCCGATTGCGGCTTTCGCCACGAAGCATTTTATCCCTGCTATGGGATGGCTGAGACAACTTTATTTATCTCTGGAGGCTTGAAAACGCAACCTCCAGTAATTTGCCAAATTGAGGGAACTGCTCTCGAAAAAAACAAAGCAATAGTTGCGACTGACGCTCGCTCGAATATTCAAAAAATTGTCGGCTGTGGTCGGAGTTGGTCGGATACAAAAATCGCAATTGTTGAACCCGAATCTTTAACTCGGCTTACAGATGGACAAGTGGGAGAGATTTGGGTATTTAGTCCGAGTGTGGCTAGTGGCTACTGGAATCAACCATCGCAGACAAAAGATACTTTTCATGCTTATCTTGACAGGGATGAAGAACCGTATCTACGCACCGGAGATTTAGGGTTTTTGCAGGATGGCGAGCTATTTGTTACGGGTCGGTTGAAAGATTTGATTATTATCTTGGGTCGCAATCATTATCCTCAAGATATCGAACTAACAGTAGAACAAAGCCACCCAGCACTGCGTCCTAGTTGTGGAGCGGTTTTTTCTGTCGAAATTGCTGGTGTAGAACAATTGGTGATCGTCCAAGAGGTAGAACGAACTCACCTGCGGAAGTTAAATGGCAATGATGTGATCGCGGCAATTCGCAAAGCAGTGGCAGAAGAGCACGATTTACAAGCTTACGCGATTTTGCTCCTCAAAACTGGAACGCTTCCAAAAACTTCTTCTGGGAAAGTGCGGCGTAGGGCTTGTCGAGAAGGTTTTCTGGCTGGCAGTTTGGATGTATTGGCAGATTGGAGTGTAAATCCCCAATACAAAAACCATTTTCGGCATCTGGAATCAGAAATAGAATCCCTGTGGCAAAAACTGCAAACGGATAATTTGTCAGCCAACTCTTCAGAGAGTACAAATGATCGCCTACCAGGACTCAACGATCTACCAAAATCTAAAAGTGTAGAGGCGATTGAAGCTTGGTTACTGGCAAAAATTGGCGAATATCTGCAAGTATCACCTGTGGAGATAGATATTCGCCAACCTCTAGCTCAATACGGTTTAAATTCTCTGGCAGCAGTAAGAATTTCGGGCGAACTACAAGAATGGCTTGGACGCGAATTTTCTCCCACCTTACTATACGATTATCCTACCCTTGAAGGCTTGGCTCGACATCTAGCAGATGAAACTTCTGCTTCTGAAGGTTTTGCTCCCCAACAAATTAAAACTGAAAGCAGGAAAGAAACTGAAGAGATCGCGATCGTTGGAATGGGTTGTCGTTTCCCAAAAGCCAACAATCCAGATGCTTTCTGGCAGCTATTACGCAACGGAGTCGATGCGATCGCCGAGGTACCCGCATCGCGTTGGGACAACTATGCTTGCTATGGTGGTTTTTTGGAGCAAGTGGATCAGTTCGACCCGCAGTTTTTTGGAATATCCCCGCGTGAAGCAGAAAGTATGGATCCCCAACAGCGTCTGCTACTAGAAGTAAGCTGGGAAGCTCTAGAACACGCTGGGAAGGCACCAGATAAGTTAGCAGGAAGTCAGACTGGGGTTTTCTTTGGCATCAGCAACTTTGATTATTCTCAATTACAGTTCGACTTGAAGACTAGATTGGATGCCTATTTTGGAACTGGTAATGCTTTTAGTATTGCCGCTAATCGCCTATCTTATCTTCTAGATTTGCGGGGTCCAAGCTGGGCAGTAGATACAGCCTGCTCTTCATCTCTAGTGGCAGTTCATCAGGCTTCTCAAAGCTTGCGCCAAGGAGAATGCGAGCTAGCATTAGCTGGAGGAGTCAATCTCATTCTCACTCCCCAACTGACTATCTCTTTCGATCAAGCAGGAATGATGGCTGCTGACGGTCGCTGTAAAACCTTCGATACGAATGCGGATGGTTACGTTCGTGGAGAAGGTTGTGGTGTAGTGGTTCTCAAACGTCTGTCTGACGCGCTTAGAGATGGAGATAAAATTCTGGCGATCATTAAAGGTTCGGCAGTCAATCAAGATGGTCGCAGTAATGGACTTACAGCTCCTAACGGTGCTGCTCAACAAGCGGTCATTCGTCAAGCTTTAGCCAATGCTGGTGTAACATCAGCACAAATCAGTTATGTAGAAACTCATGGTACTGGCACTTTTTTAGGAGACACCATAGAACTGAATTCTCTTAAAGAAGTGTTTACTCAGGAATGTTCGCATCGACAATTATGCACGATTGGCTCCGTTAAAACCAATATAGGTCATTTAGAGGCTGCTGCCGGTATTGCTGGTTTAATTAAAGTAGTGCTATCTTTACTTCATAAAGAGAAGTTTCCTCATCTACATTTAAAACAGATAAATCCTCATATTTCTCTTGAAAGCACTTCATTGTCGATCGCTACAGAATTTCAGCCGTGGTTACATGATAAAGAGCAACGTCTTGCTGGTGTATCTTCATTCGGCTTTGGCGGCACTAATGCTCATATAATTTTGCAAGAAGCACCTATTTCCAATCCTTTCCTTTCTATTACAGAAAGGGATTCTCTACAGGAATCGCTACGCGAACGCCCCAAACATTTATTGACTCTCTCGGCAAAAAATGAATCGGCTTTGCAGGAGTTAGTAGAAAAATATCAAACTCATCTAGAACAAAATCTTCAAGAGTCTTTAGCAAATGTTTGCTTCACAGCCAATACTGGACGAATGCATTTTGAGCATCGATTGAGTGTGATCGTTGAATCACGACAGCAATTGCAAACGGCATTGAATGCTTTTATTCTTGGCAAGGAGAATTCTGAGGTATCAAGTAATCGCTCACTTGGTCAAAAGTCTCCTAAAATTGCCTTTTTGTTTAGTGGTCAGGGTTCCCAGTATCTAGGGATGGGACGACAACTTTACCAAACTCAACCTACTTTCCGCAACTGTTTAAACCACTGCCAAGAAATTCTGTCTTCTTATTTGGAAAAACCGCTATTATCAATTTTATATCCCGAATCAGAAAGTGATTCTTTACTAAATGAAACAATTTATACTCAACCAGCATTATTTGCTTTAGAATACGCACTTTTTGAGTTATGGAAATCATGGGGGATAATTCCAGATGTAGTTATGGGTCATAGTGTGGGTGAATATGTCGCTGCATGTGTAGCGGGAGTATTCAGCTTGGAAGACGGACTCAAACTGATTTCCGAACGGGCAAAATTGATGCAGACACTGCCTCCTCAAGGTAAGATGCTAGTTGTATTTGCTGATGAAGCACAAGTAGCAACAGCCATTCAACCTTACACCTCAGAAGTAGCGATCGCCGCCATCAACGCCCCCAAAAATATTACGATATCTGGGCGTATACCAGCGATCGCCTCAATCGCTGATGCCTTGGAAGCACGAGGAATTGAAACTCGAAGCTTAAAAGTTTCTCATGCCTTTCACTCTCCTTTAATAGATGATATTTTGAATGCCTTTGAGTTACAAACCAGTCAAATCCAATTTCGCGCTCCTAGTATTCCCCTAATATCCAATTTGACGGGGCAAATGATGTACTCTGAGTTTATCCCCGATGCCAAATATTGGCGACAACACACTCGCCAAACAGTGCAATTTATGGCAGGGATAAAAACTCTATTCACACAAGGATACGAACTATTTTTAGAAATTAGTCCCAAACCAATCCTGTCGAGCTTAGGTAAACGCTGTCAACAAGAGGAAAGGGCAGTTTGGCTACCTTCTCTAGCACCGCAGAAAGAGGATTGGCGAGTGATGCTGGAAAGTTTATCTGCATTATACATAAGCGGAGTAAAGATTGACTGGCTGGGATTTGATCGAGATTATTCACGTCGCATACTTTCGCTTCCCACCTATTCTTTCCAAAGAAAACGCTACTGGATTCAAGACCAAAGCACTATATCAAACCAGAAACCTATGAAGACGAACGCGATCGCTACTAACGGTTTAAATCCTGCTTTGACTACATTTACCAAAACTAACCAAAAAGAAACAATTCTCACAACCTTGCGAACTCTGGTTGTAAATTTATTTAAAATAGAACCATCTGAGATGAATATAAACGTCCCTTTCTTAGAAATGGGCGCTGATTCTATAATTCTTATTGATGCAGTTAACAGAATTGAAGCAACCTATGGAATAAAAATTACTATTCGCCAATTATTTGAGGAGTTGACGACCCTTGATGCCTTAGCAAATTATCTAAACGAGCAGATCGTCCCAGAAGATTTTGTTTTAAATGAGACAGAAACTGAGGTACTGTCGCGATCACAAATATCACAACCAAGCGAGCGAGCGACAGTAGAGCAACAGATGGGATCCAATAAAGCGATGGAAGCAATTATTCAGCAGCAGCTTCAGCTTATGTCTCAGCAATTAGAAGTGATGCGGGGTAATGGTTTATCCACAGTTCCCAATTTTTCTACCCACAACGGACACTCAAAACCCGCAGTTGAGACACTCAAGCCAGCACCACCCAAACCAATGGCTCAAGAAACATTTTCGCCCTTGCCCCCTTGGAAAGTTAGCGAAATTCGCCATCAAGGACTCAACCCGCAACAACAGCGTCACTTAGAAGATCTTATCATTCGTTATACTCAGCGCACTCAAACCTCAAAACAACTAACGCAAACCTATCGACCAATTTTGGCAGACAATAGGGCTTCGGCGGGTTTTCGTTTCTCTACCAAAGAAATGCTATACCCGATTGTGGGAGAACGTTCTCAGGGTTCGAGAATTTGGGATGTCGATGGAAATGAGTACTTAGATTTGACAATGGGATTTGGGGCAAATCTGTTTGGACACCAGCCAGATTTTGCGATCACCGCTTTAAAGAAGCAGGTTGATCGAGGAATACAAATTGGTCCCCAAACCCGTCTGGCTTTCGAGGTAGCGCAGTTAATTTGCCAACTTACGGGAATGGAACGAATTACTTTTTGTAATTCTGGAACCGAAGCGGTGATGACAGCACTGCGCTTGGCACGTACAGTTACAGGTCGTCAAAAGATTGCTTTGTTCACTGGTTCTTATCACGGTCACTTTGATGGAACTTTGGCAATGGCTCAAACGAGCAATGAGAGTTTAAATGATAATTTAAATGTAGTACCAATTGCTCCAGGGATTACATCGAATACAGTCGTAGATGTTTTAGTACTTGATTATGGCAATCCTCATTCCTTAGAGATACTCGAAACTCACGCACATGAACTGGCAGCAGTTTTAGTCGAACCAGTACAAAGCCGCCGACCCGATTTCCAACCGAGGGAATTTCTCCACCAACTGAGACAATTAACGCGAGAAAAGGGAATTGCATTGATATTTGATGAAATGATTACTGGTTTTCGCATTCATCCTGGTGGAGCGCAAGCATGGTTTGGTATTGATGCAGATATTGCTACCTACGGCAAGATTGTCGGGGGGGGAATGCCTATTGGTGTCGTTGCTGGTAAAGCTATTTATATGAATAGTCTTGACGGTGGCATGTGGAACTATGAAGATGCATCCTATCCTCAAGCAGAGACGACATTTTTTGCTGGCACTTTCTGCAAACATCCTCTAGCTCTAGCTACTGCGAGTGCTGTCCTCAGAGAAATAAAGATGCGCGGATCTACTTTGCAAGAGAATTTGAATCAGCGCACAGCTAAGTTAGCCGCCATGCTGAATGCTTATTTTGAAGGCGAGAATTTACCCATTCGTATCGTTTATTTTGGCTCGTTGTTCCGTTTTGCTTTTTCGAGCAATATGGACTTATTATTTTATCATTTGCTCGAAAAGGGAATTTATATTTGGGAAGGGCGAAATTGTTTTTTGTCCACAGCGCATACAGATGCCGATATTCAGTATATAATTCAAGCTGTAAAAGATAGCATATCCCAAATGCAAGCAGGAGATTTTCTACCCAAAAGTTCACTCAGCTTGAATGAATCTTCTAGCAATTCGACGAATTCATTCTTAGCTGAAAGTTTTACTCCTGAAGCTGCTACTTTACAACAAATGACTACAATGCCTTCTACGAGTATCACAGAAATTACAAATGCTACTCAAGTAGAACCAGGGTTTTGGGGAAGAAGAACTCATAAACCCAATATCAATCTCAGTCAAAATACGGTAAGAAGAGCAAAACGAGATACAAGCAAAGGAATTTCCTTTAGCCTGTATTATTTCGGCAACTATGAATCTGAATTTGATCCAAACAAGTATAACCTCCTATTTGAAGGGGCAAAATTTGCTGATGAGCAGGGTTTTACAGCTTTGTGGATACCTGAACGTCACTTTCATCCCTTTGGAGGATTTTCACCAAATCCATCAGTAATTGGTGCAGCACTTGCTAGAGAGACGAAGCATATCCAAATACGTGCTGGTAGCGTTGTCTTGCCAATACATCACCCGATCCGAGTTGCTGAAGAGTGGTCAATAGTTGACAATTTATCAAAAGGCAGAGTAGGAATTTCCTTTGCCTCCGGTTGGCATGCAAATGATTTTGTGTTTGCACCAGAGTCTTACGGTAAACATCGCGAACTGATGTTTCAAGAAATTGAAACAGTGCAAAAACTGTGGCGGGGTGAATCACTTCAAGTTCGAGACGGCGCAGGAAGCGACATAAATGTTAAGCTTTTTCCTATGCCAATGCAGCCTGATGTGCCAATTTGGATCACAATCGTTAATAACCCAGACACCTATATAAAAGCAGGTGAAATAGGCGCAGGTGTTTTAACTAACTTAATGGGGCAGACTATTGAAGATTTGGCTCATAACATATCTCTTTATCGCGAGTCTCTGTCTAAGCACGGTTATGATCCAGAATTAGGTAATGTAACAGTTTTACTGCACACATTTGTTGGAGAAAACGTTGATACTGTTCGCGAAAAAGCTCGTCAACCTTTTTACAATTATCTACAGTCAACTATTGGAATTTTTCAAAATTTAGTGAAGAGCCAAGGGCTGAAAATAGACGTAGAAAAAATTTCTCAGGAAGATACTAATTACATCCTTTCAAAAGCTTATGAGCGTTATGTACAGACAAGTGCTCTTATCGGCACTCCTTCTTTGTGTTTACCTATCATTAACAAGTTAATAGAAATTGGGGTTGATGAAATTGCCTGCTTTGTTGATTTTGGAGTAGATAGTGATTCTGTATTAGAAGGATTATCTCATTTAAATTTACTGAAAAAACACTATAAGAAACAGTGGCAAATCCCTTTAATAAAGGTACAAGAACAATCTAGTAATTTAGTACAGACTAAAGATGAGGTATTAAATCTTGATAAAACACCTAAAAGTGTACAATTAAATAGTAAAGTTTTGGAGAATTTCCAAAATTTCAATTATCTACAAGACCACTATAACAAAGTAGAAAATAGTCTCCAAAAAAAGATACTTTCATCTTTGACAACATCTTCTACTAAAGAAATAAATTCTGGAGTTGAGGGCATAGTTCCTTTAACTAAGGCTCAAAAGCAACTCTGGATTTTAGATCAGATGGGAGACGATGGCACGCTCGCTTACAAAATCTCGCTCAGTCTGCAGTTAAAAGGTTTATTAAATCTGGGAGCGATGAGTCGAGCCGTACAGCAAGTTGTAGACCGCCATGAGGCTTTACGGACAAAAATCGACAGTCAGGGTAATTTTCAACAAATTTTGCCATCTCTAAAGATAGATATTTCGCTAATTGATTTATCTGATGCAAGTGATCGCGATTTTCAAGTAACACAGTGGTTTGAACAAGAAAACTTAAAACCTTTTGACCTTGCTACACCACCTATGTTTCGCGCTCAGATTCTTAAACTAGAAGAGGAACTACATTTGCTAGTTCTGATAGCGCATCATATTATTACTGATGGCTGGTCTATGAGCATTATTGTACAAGAAATAGCTCAATTGTATTCAACAGAGTGTCAGGGCGTTGTTTGTCAGATCTCATCACCTCAACAATTCAGGGAATACGTCAGTTGGTGTGAACAGCAACTTCAAACAGAAAAAATGGCTGTTCATGAATCTTACTGGTTAGCAAAATTTACGGGATCAATTCCTGTTTTAGACCTACCAACTGATCGTTTTCGCCCGCCGATAAAGACTTATCGAGGTAATAGGCAAACGATACAGCTTGATATCGATCTTTGTCGTCAACTGAAGCAGCTAAGTACACAAAACGGTTGTACTCTGTTTATGACTTTTTTGACAGTGTATACTGTTTTACTTTCCCGGTTAACAAATCAAGATGAAATTGTGGTAGGTATTCTTTATGGCGGACGCTCAATTCTGGGAAGTGAAGGGCTGATAGGATATTGTTCTAATTTACTACTTTTACGAAATCCAGTAGTCAGTAACTTAGCATTTTTGAAACATGTAAAAAAAATCAGAGACGTATTATTAGACGCCTACGAACACCAAGATTATCCGTTTATTAGTTTATATGAAAATTTGAAAACTAATAACAAAATAAGTCTTTCTTCTATTGTATCGACAACATTTAACATGGAGCGACCTGTAGCCATACCAAAAATGTTTGAATTGGAAACAGACTTGTTCGTTCAACCAATTAGCTTTACTGATTACGATATTAATTTAAATATTACCCAAATAAATGATAATTTTGTTTTAGATTTTATATACAATACAGACTTGTTTGATGCTGCAACAATTAACCGCTGGTTAAGGCATTTCCAGAACTTATGTAAAGCGATTGTAGAAAATCCTTCACAAGAAGTAAGTGAATTACCACTATTAAGTGAAGCAGAACGCCATCAGTTGTTGGTGCAATGGAATGACACTATTAATATATACCCCGAAAACAAATGTATCCATCAGTTATTTGAGAAGCAGGTAGAAAGAACACCCGATGCAGTAGCGGTAGCATTTGAAAAGCAACAGTTAACTTACGAGAAGTTAAACCGTCGAGCCAACCGTCTAGCTAAGCTTTTGGTGGAGCAAGGAGTTAAACCAGATACTATTGTCGCTTTGCTTGCCGAGCGTAGCATCGACTTCTTAACCGCAATGATGGCAGTATTTAAAGCTGGTGGTGCCTACCTCCCACTTGATTTATATCATTCAGCCCCACGTTTGCGCCAAGTGTTATCACAAAGCAAAACCTCCTTGGTTCTGGCTACCAGCAAGTTTGCGCCTATTTTATCACAAGCACTGGAAAAAATACCTTCAGAACAACAAGTGCGGATCTTGCTCATCGAAGAGTTATTGCAGCAAGAGCGGTCTGAGGAAAACCTTTCTGTATCCGTTACCCCAAGAAATCTTGCTTATGTAATCTACACTTCTGGCTCGACAGGTATGCCAAAAGGGGTGGCTATTGAACATAGGGGGATGTTAAATCATCTGTACGCAAAAATTTTGGATTTAAAGTTAATAGATGCCGATACTGTAGCGCAAAATGCCAATCAAAGTTTTGATATCTCAGTGTGGCAATTTTTAGCTGCACTACTTATTGGTGCCCGCGTTTGCATTTTCAACGATGAAGTCGCTCGCGACCCTGCACAACTTCTTAAAGAAATAAGGTGCCAAGAAATATCCTTTCTTGAGATTGTACCATCACTGTTGCGGATGATGCTCGAAGAGATAGAGGTGAGTCGTCCAGAGCAACCTAACTTACCCAAGTTACGTTTATTGATACTTACTGGTGAGGTGTTACCGCCTAATTTATCTCGTCGGTGGTTAGACTATTACCCAGCTATCCCCATCTTAAATGCCTATGGTCCGACTGAGTGTTCCGACGATGTAGCGCACTACCTGATCTACCAACCTCCTACAGCACATGTGTTTATTACACCGATTGGTCGTCCGGTACAAAATATGCGCTTATATGTTCTTGATACCCAGCTACAACCCATACCAATTGGAGTTGTTGGTGAATTATATGTTGGAGGTATCGGTAATGGTCGCGGCTATTTGTACAATCCAAAACAAACTGCTAAGGTCTTTATTCCAGATCCTTTTTCTCAAGAACCAGGAACACGCCTTTACAAAACAGGTGACTTAGCTCGGTACTTACCGGACGGCAATGTCGAGTTTCTAGGTCGCATCGACCATCAAGTCAAAGTGCGAGGTTTCCGCATTGAACTAGGAGAAATCGAAGCTGTACTCACTCAACACCCACAAGTTCAGGAAAGTGCGGTCATTGCTCAAGAGTATCAACCAGGAGACAAACGCTTGGTG
>NZ_JBALGC010000104.1:0-265776 GCF_036916575.1 Nostoc sp. | reverse complement strand
CTTCAAGTTACATGAACTACAAGAACGGCTTTTACTGAATCCTAGCTTTGACTCTCAGCAATTAGAGGCAATGGTAGCTTTGAATCAATTAGTGAGAAATTTAGACCAACAGATCAAAATACTGCCACTGGATAGCAATTTACCAACAAACAGCAAATCATAGGTCTGTCAGTGAAACCGCTGATTTCGATCGCACATATAATTGTTATGTTGTAATGGAACCCTAGACCGATCAACTTTAGAGGTTCATCTCAAATAAATACAAATTTTGCGATCATATTCTGAGTAAGATTACGGTTTAATCAAACTTATAGTAGCAAAGTTAATTTTCTGCTCTTGAATCCATTTTTTGCAAATATTTCATGCTAACTGAGGTTTTTAGTGAACTTTTCCCCTTAATGAGTACAGCCAATCCACAGACTTTGGAATGGCTGCTCAACGTTGCAGTTGAACATGAATACCCATCTGGGCGAGCTGTTGTGATGGAAGATGCCTGGGGTAACGCCGTTTACTTCGTAGTTTCTGGTTGGGTAAAAGTCCGGCGTACCGTCGGGGAAGATTCAGTAGCTCTAGCAATTTTTGGCCGTGGCGATTTTTTCGGAGAAATGGCAATTTTGGATGAATCTCCACGCTCTACCGATGTCATTGCCCTTTCACCCGTGAAGTTGCTTAGTATCTCCAGAGAGCGTTTTATTCAAATCTTGTTTAAAGACCCGCAGTTACATCACCGCATGTTGCAACTGATGGTGCGGCGATTGCGACAAATTAACCTGCGCTTACAAATGCGGTCTTCACCACCAGCAGTCAAACTCGCCCATACCCTAGTAACTTTAGGCGAAAGCTATGGTCAGGAATCAGATATAGGAAGAGAAATTTTTAACATTCCCTTTAAAGATTTAGCAGAGGTGACAGAAATCGGCGTTGAAGAAACCACTAAAATCATGGAAAAGCTGCATGAAAAAGGGTGGATAAAGATTGATAGCGCCAACAACATCACTTATCTTGTGAACTTCAAACAGTTGATGAACTTGGCTGGCAAAGTGTGATTGCTTTATTTATTCAACGATAAAAAATCGGGGTTTTAAACAGTCGGTCAACAATTTAGAACAATCTAGATTTAAATGTGACCTTTAAGTATCACTGCTGAAAATAAAGCAACATATAAAATCGATGCTAAGTCCTTGATATTGTTTATCTTTAACATGGTTTCTAATCAAATTAATTAGGGGAAAACACCTTAAAAGTAATTCACAATATTTTAAACGTTTTCACGGCAAATTTTTTCCTGCAAAGACGTTTGGCTTACAACTTAAATTGTAAGCCTTTATAGCTATATAAAGAACAATAAGTAACATAAACAGGTGCATGATGTTTTATGCAAAAGCAATGTATCGAGGTGGTGAGATTATTGTTTCTGCTGATGAAGACTTAAATTACTATTCTTATGTAAGTTTAGGACTGCGTTGTATCATTTGCGGAGAAGAGGTCAATTTAAGAAGAGGAAGCGTTAGAAATCCTCACTTTGCTCATTTTATAGATGTTGGCTCAAGTGCAAGTAATTGTCCTCTTCGAGTAAGAGGTTCTAGCGATTCTTGGAGCGAGTTAACAGTAGAATCTAAAGGACAAAGACGAAAGATATTTCAAGAATACTTTATAAATATAATTAAAAAGATAGATAATAATTTTGATGATTATATTCAAAGAGTTAAGAATATAATTTCTGTCAACAAGTTAAAAGTTATTTTTAATAAATGCTCTGAATGTTTTTATGAAAACAATAAAATTTTAATAACTGAATGCCGTAGCCTAGCTTTCAAAAACTATAATCAGAATTTAGGTTTGCAATATTTAATTGCAAGTGAAGCAATAGAATATTTATCTATTTTAAGCAGTCAACAATTACTTGAGCAGTTAATTTATTACAGTATTTACCTGTGTTATAATGAATCATCGCTTTCTGATGTAAATTCTTTAATTTCTAAAAGTGCTTACTCCAAAATAACTCAGACAATAAAAGAGATTATTTTAGAAACTCATTGGTTGACAAATCTTGAATATTTTAGTCAAAAGATTAAAGTGATTTCTGGAGATTATTCAAAACCAAAATTACAAGATAATCAATTGTTAAGGCATATTTTAAAGTCTATAGAAACTTATTTTGATACAAGTAATGATGCTTTAATAATTACATACAAAAGATTTACAACCTTCAAACTTAGATTTGATGATAAAATTAATATAAATTTATATACTATGCGTATAGTAGCGCGTGTAGGTACACAGGAAAAAGAAAGTTATAAATATTTTAAGACTATAGCTAACATTAGTAATATTGATATAATTCACAATCAAGAAATAATTATAACTTGGAGATTAATATATGACAAGGATACTAGCAGTCTTTACCCTGATTACTCCGGTCTTTATCTGTTTTTCAAACAACAAATCCTGCAATTATTAAAAAATAATTTACTAATAAAAGTAGCGTATAAATATAATTATAAAAAGGTAAGTTTTGTCTTAGATTATAAGGATTATGCTAATCTTGATATTGATATATTAATAATAAATTCCAAGTCAAGAGATAAGTTACGCAAAGCAGGAATAAATAAAATAAAGGATTTGATTAAAATATCTAGAGAAGAACTATCAAAAATTAAAAAGTTAGAACCAAAAAATGTTGATGATATCGTTAACAGCCTTCGTAAAACTTTTGATATTGAACTACCTTTAACTAATAATGTAAATATAGTAATCCAAAAGGATTTACGAGAAAACACTATATTTATGGAATTTAGGAGGTTCAAAATTTTCACAATTAACGGTGTAAGTCCAGCTACCATCTCAATTAACCAGACAAGGAGCTTAAGCCCCTTGTTAAAAGTATACGAACTTTCGCCACAGTGTACTAGGATTAATAGCTCCTTTTGACTGGGGACAAACGATTGAGCCAAATTCACTATAGGATATCAGCTTTTGTTCCACTAAACTTGGTTATGACTACCAACCGCAGCAAATAAAAGTCAAAAATTAAAAGCCAAATTTGTCATGATGGGGAAAATTACCCATTGACTATTAACTCAGCACACAAGATGACTGAAGCAACAGCAACTTGTCCCAACACCTACGTCGAGGAAACTGGGCCAACGATTCATTACCTGGTGGCAATGTCCCAACCAGAAACCCATCTGTTTGAGGTGACTTTGCGCCTTGTGGATTACCCCTCACCGATTCTCGATTTAAAACTGCCAGTGTGGACACCAGGTTCCTATTTAGTCCGAGAATACGCTAAGAATTTACAGGATTTTGGGGCTTTTGCAGAGGACAAGCCTTTATCTTGGCGGAAGATCAGTAAAAATCACTGGCAGGTAGACAAAACCGATGTTTCAGAATTAACTGTACGTTACTGCATTTTTGCGAATGAGCTATCGGTACGGACAAATCACTTAGATGCCACCCACGGTTATTTTAACGGTGCGGCACTATTTTTTAGAATACCGGGCAGGGAGAAGCAACCTATTCGCGTCACCATCGTACCACCAAACCTGGAATGGCAGGTAACTACTGCCCTACCACCCGTTGCTAAGGAAACGAATGCTTTCTTTGCTAGCGATTTTGATACCCTAGTGGATACTCCCTTTGAAATTGGTAGCCACCAATTGTATAAATTTGAGGTATTAGGAAAACCCCATGAATTGGCAATCTGGGGACAGGGAAATGTTCAAGCCCAGCAGATGATTGCTGATATCCAAAAAATTGTCCAGGTAGAAGCGCAGATGTTCGGCGGTTTGCCTTATGAACGATACGTGTTTCTGCTACATTTATTTAGCCAAGCTTTTGGCGGTTTGGAGCATAAAAATTCTTGCTCCTTAATTTACCACCGTTTTGGGTTTCGCGCTCAGGAAAAGTATGATCGCTTTATCCAATTGGTAGCACACGAGTTCTTTCACTTGTGGAATGTCAAGCGAATTCGCCCAAAAGCATTAGAAGTTTTTGATTACGACCAGGAAAACTACACACCATCATTGTGGTTTTGTGAGGGGACTACTAGTTACTATGACTTGTTAATTCCTTTGCGGGCAGGAATTTTTGATGTTAAGTCGTATTTGAATAACTTGGGTAAGGAAATTACTAGATATGAAACGACACCGGGGCGCAAGGTACAACCCGTTTCTGAGTCGAGTTTTGATGCCTGGATAAAACTCTATCGCCCGGATGCCAATAGCGGTAATTCCCAAATTTCCTACTATTTAAAAGGAGAAATGGTATCGTTGTTGCTGGATTTACTGATTCGCTCTACTCACCACAATCAGCGCTCCCTTGATGACGTGATGCTGAAAATGTGGCAGCAATTTGGGCAAGCTGAAATTGGCTATACCCCAGAACAGTTGCAGGAAGTTATAGAATCTGTCGCCGGAATCAATTTGACTGATTTCTTTAAACGCTACATTGATAGTACTGAGGATTTGCCTTTTAATCAGTATTTACAACCCTTTGGCTTGCAGTTAGTAGCTGATCAGCAGGAAGAACCTTACCTGGGTGTGAGAATAAATACAGAGAATGGGCGGGAGATCATTAAGTTTGTGGAGGCGGGTTCACCTGCACAAGTAGGGAAAATTGATGCAGGCGATGAGTTGCTAGCAATTGATGGGATTAGGGTAATGGCGGGTGGCTTAGGCGATCGCCTCAAAGATTACCAACCAAACGATAAAATTGAAGTCACAGTTTTCCACCAAGACGAACTGCGTACTTATTCCATCACCCTCGCGTCACCACGTCCCACTCGATATCAAGTAAAACCTGTTGAGCATCCTGACTCCACACAGCAGCAAAACTTTGCTGGATGGCTTGGAGTAGCGATCGCAACTGTTTGATAAAGGCATTGGGCATTGAGCAAACAGGGCATGGGGCATTGGGTATTAGTTATTTCCCCCCTGCTCCCCCTGCTCCCTGCTTCTTCCCCTGTCCCCCAGTCCTAAGGCGTTCTCACTGCCCCAGAGTAAATCAAACCCCGTTGCAGATCCAGCGTTATAATCGCTCCATCCCGAATCACCTGCGCTGCCTGCTTCACGCCGACAATCACTGGCACACCGAGACGCAAGCCAATGACTGCTGCGTGACTGGTGAGACTTTCATCTTCGGTAATAATCCCGGCAGCTTTCCGAATTGCCTCGACAAAATCGGCGCTAGTGCGGGGTGCAACCAATATATCTCCGGGATTAAAGTTACTAACATCCATGCCAGTATTAGCCACCCGGGCGCGACCACTCACTGAACCTTGTCCCAGTCCAATTCCGTGACCTAGTATTGCCGTCACCACCTCTACCTTAATCAAATCTGTGGAGCCGGAAATTCCCTGGAGTGTGCCAGCAGTCATCACTACTAAATCTCCCTGGGACAGTAACTTAAGCTCCTGAGCCACGTTGATCGCAGCTTGAAATGTCTGACCAGTGGAAGGTAATCCTAGCACTAACAGGGGTTTTACTCCCCACACCATCTGTAGCTGCCGCGCCACATTCACATGGGGTGTCACTGCCAAAATCGGTGTCTGGGGGCGGAACTTAGAGACATTGCGAGCTGTTGCCCCGGTTTGCGTTAGGGTCATGATTGCCGCTGCACCTAGTTGTTCGGCAATTTGACCTACAGCTTGACTAATCGCATTGGGAATGGAGCGCCGGGTATCTCTCAAAGAACGTAAGTTTAAGTTTTGGGCTTGCTCCTGCTCCATACGCTCGGCAATCCGCGCCATCGTCGCCACTGCTTCTACTGGGTAGCTACCCACAGCGGTTTCATTGGAGAGCATCACCGCGTCCGTACCGTCTAAAATCGCATTTGCCACATCCGATACTTCAGCACGAGTGGGACGGGGATTGCTCACCATGCTGTCTAACATCTGAGTAGCGGTAATGATGGGAATCCCCAAGCGATTTGCTGTAGCAATTAGCCGCTTTTGGAGTACTGGGACATCCTCTGCTGGCAATTCCACCCCTAAGTCGCCTCTGGCAACCATCACACCATCACACAAAGCCAGAACCGCCTCCATTTGTTCGATGGCTTCGTGCTTTTCAATTTTGGCAACCACTGGCACTTGCTTGCCTGTACTAGAAATTAATTCTTTAATTTCGATCATGTCCTGCGGATTGCGGACAAAGGAAAGTGCCACCCAATCTACACCTTGATCTAGACCAAACATCAGATCCTCTCGGTCTTTGTCGGTCATTGCCTTAATTGACAGGTAAACGCCGGGAAAGTTTACGCCTTTATTGTTAGAAAGTTTACCAGGCACGGTGATCCGACAATGCAAATCACCTTTGTCCCGGTTAATCTCCTCTACGAGCATTTCTACTCGTCCATCATCAAGGAGAATTTTTGCGCCAACCGGGACTTCTTGGGCTAAATAATCGTAGGTGACACAGCTAATTTCTTGTGTACCTACAACCGGACGATTTGTCAAGGTGAAGCGATCGCCTTTTGCCACAACTATAGATCCGTTGTCAAACTTCCCCAAGCGAATTTTTGGGCCCTGCAAGTCTTGGAGAATAGCCACTGGCTGATTTAGTTCAAAGGCGGTTTGCCGAATTAAGCGAATACTACGCTGATGGTCGGCATGAGTTCCGTGGGAGAAGTTTAGCCGCAGCGTCGTGGCTCCCGCTTCAATAATTGCCTTGAGCATTCCAGGACTGCTAGTGGCGGGGCCAATAGTAGCGACAATTTTTGTCCGGCGCAGAGAATCTCTTAATTGCATAGGGGCTGAAGTTAGGGAGCTATCTGGGAAGTCATCGTAACTTAAGTGGCATCTCCTTTTCAGTCACTGCTATATCAGATATAGATATAAGCAGTTAGAGAGGGTTTATGGGAGAGTGGGAACTGTGGGATAGACTAGATATAGTACATCAATCTTGTATCCATCCTCCCCACGAAGGAGTTTATCCCATAAACTTTTTGCCAATTGTCATACCCCACTTATCAGTAAAGACTAGTCTTGGTCTGGAATCATAGCGTTATTCATCTGCTGATATGCAAAGCTGTAGATAAATCTTGCTATACAAAAATTTGCAAAACTTTATTATTCCTTAATATTTATCGTATATTCGTAATGTTTGATAAACAAGGAGTCAATCTTAGAGATGATCACATCGGAGGCACAAAAGCCACTGACAATCCCGCCCAAGGAATTTTTAGCGCCTCCTGGTGATTTCAATCCCACGCTACTACTGTTTTTCGTAGCTGTGGCAATGTTGGTGTTATCTAACTTTGGTTACTGGTTTTGGGAATGGCCGCACTGGCTGTGCTTTAGCGTTAACACTATTGCCTTGCATTGTGCTGGGACGGTAATTCACGACGCCTGTCACCAATCTGCCCATCGCAACCGGGTGATCAATGGGATGTTAGGGCATGGTAGTGCGTTGATGCTAGCTTTTGCTTTTCCAGTGTTTACGCGGGTGCATTTACAGCATCATGGTCATGTTAACCATCCCGAAGACGACCCAGATCATTATGTCTCTACTGGTGGCCCACTGTGGCTGATTGCAGTGCGGTTTTTGTACCACGAGGTGTTTTTCTTTCAACGACGACTGTGGCGTAAATATGAGCTATTAGAATGGTTCATCAGCCGTTTAATTGTCGTTGTAATAGTTTATATATCAGTGCAATACAACTTTTTGGGTTACATTCTCAATTTTTGGTTTATACCGGCTTTCGTGGTGGGGATAGCATTAGGATTATTTTTTGACTATTTACCCCATCGTCCTTTTGCGGAGCGCGATCGCTGGAAAAATGCTCGCGTTTATCCTAACCCAATTCTCAATATCTTGATTATGGGACAGAATTACCACTTAATTCATCATCTGTGGCCTTCTATTCCTTGGTATAATTATCAGCCCAGCTATTATCTGATGAAGCCCCTGTTAGATAAAAAAGGGTGTTATCAAACTTCAGGATTATTGCAGAAAAAGGACTTTTTTGAGTTTGTTTACGATATCTTTTTAGGAATTCGATTTCATCACCATAAAGAATAGAGTTGTTGGATAAAGCGATGGCGTCAAAAATCTCTGATTTCAACAACCACACCCGGAGAGATCGTTGCTAGAACACTGGGTATTAATGCAAGCAAATCAGGTAAGCGATTACTAGATGCTATAAGAACAACGACCGCAACTCCAGTCTGTTGCAAGTTTTGCTGATATCGTAAGTAAGTTTTGGTCTGTTGTGAGAAGAATTGTGAAACTTTCCTGCATCATCAATTGCAACAGTTCGCCATTCTTTTTGCCTGACCATCCCATCTGCACAACTGTGCGTACCTCATAATCAGTGAGTTCACGTTTTAAGGGTCGCGGAACACACTCATCAAGCAGAATTCGCATAGGCGGTTAGCATTTCCTTCGCTAATTCGAGAGCAGCGATCGCTTGCTCACGGCTGACACTGGGAAAGTGATCTAAAAACTCATCCAGTGAGTCACCTGCTTCTAGATAATCGAGCAAGGTTTTTATCGGCACACGAGTACCAACAAAAACAGGCGTTCCCCCTAATATATCGGGATCGCTATGAACAACACGCGATGTGGATGTCATATAGTTAGCTGTCAGCCACAGACTACTTTTTGATCGTAGCTTTCGCTGTTTGGAAAATCTACCATAAACGCCTCCGACAAAACATTTTCATTAATGGACGACATGAAGCGATCGCCGTTGAAATTGATGGACAAAAACTCATCTTTGACAACATCCACCCCGAAGACATTTCCAGAGTAGACTGGAAGACTGCAAGGGAGCAGGGCGCAGTTCTTGCTGGGGCAGAAAGAGTTTTCAGGCTTTTGCACAGATGCGGGAATATAACTAATTAGGCGGACATGATATAACTACGCAAAATCGGGGTAGTGCATACGAAGTTGAACAGCCTGCATTACGGTTTTTACGACAAGGCTCTGTCGCTAATGTTCAAGGTCTAGGTTCAATCCCTGCTGCAAGACTGGAAAATAAACTTGGCGAATTACCACTTGAAGGGCAATCGCTTATTCACATAAAATCACTACAAAAAGCTAATAAAGTTCTCTCGCTAATAGTAGTAGGTTGAGCAGCAGCGTCACCTAACTAATAGCTTGTTTTATACTTTTTTACCTGTTTTTTGCATAATTATTATATGTAATAGTTTTACACTTTTGACTTAACTGCTGGCTGTGATGTTTGTAATGACTGAGGCAAACTCCAGTCGGGACGCAAGTTAGCGGCGTTGCGTAAATAAATATGATGAATTGAGGCGGAGGCTGGCAGGTAAGCGTGGATTAAGAACCGAATGCAGCGCTGTAAGCTACCTTCGACGTGCATTTGCTGCACATCCAACATGGCCACATTATCCCAACCAGGACGCGCTCTGGCGATCGCAGCTGGAAAAATAGCATCCAAATCGCGTGTGACTGAGAAAGTCACACTAATCATGTTTCTCGGCTGGAATTGATTCCGGTTTTCCAGTTCATTTAGTAGTTCTGTCACCACCTCTCGCATTGCCTCAACGGTATTTTCTGAAACGGTTGTTGCTCCGCGAATAGCCCGCATTTGCCACTCCACGCCAAAATCCTCCTTAATTAGTCATTAGTCATTAGTCACTGCTCATTAGTCATTGGTCATTGGTCATTTGACTGTGGGCAAAGGACAAAGGACTAATGACTAATGACAAACAACCATTTATGGTCGATATAACCACAACGGTAAACCACTGGTAGACATTTCAAATTCGAGCCAATCAATACCAGCCCCAATTCCTGATGAAACCTGACGACTTCCTGGTAGAAGGCGACTCAATAAGGGTTTACGTTCTTCTAGGGTATAGCAAAGAGTTTTTTCTGGATCAAGACCAACCAGTTCTGCTGTCCAGCGGCGGGCATCTTCTTCTGTGCCCAGGCGGTCTACAACACCCAACTCTAGGGCTTGCTGTCCAGTAAAAATCCGACCATCGGCGAAACTTTTCACAGTTTCTACTGCTAAAGAACGGCCATCAGCTACCGTTTGGACAAACTGCTGATAACTTGTGTCAATCAAATCTTGCAAGATGTTTGCTTCTGATTGAGTCAGTTCCCGGTCGAAAGCCAAAATGTCTTTGTAAGGGCCAGACTTAATTACCATAAAGGAAACACCGATTTTTTCTAGCAAGCGTTCCAAGTTATTCCCACGCAGAATCACACCAATACTACCCGTAATCGTACCTGGGTTAGCTACGATGTGTTCGGCTCCCATGCCGATGTAGACTCCTCCAGAAGCCGAAATATTGCCAAAGCTAGCGACGATTTTAATTTTTTCGCGCAAACGCTTCAGGGCGCTGTAGATTTCTTGAGAATCTCCGACTGTCCCGCCAGGACTATCGATACGTAGCAATAATGCCGGAAACTTTTTTTCCTCTACAGTTTTCAGGGCTTCTAGGACGCGTTTGCGAGTAGCACCGGCGATCGCACCAGTAATTTCAATCCGCGCAATTTGTTTTCTAAACTTAGGCTTAAACGGCCAAATCATGAGCTCTCAACATACCTCGTAATAAACTCAATATAAGATGTCCAGCGGTCAGACGACCTGCTTTGCTCTGTTAAGAAACATGAGCAGGCATTGTGCTCATCAGGATTTTAAGGAAATTTTTATATTTTGTAGAGAGTTTTATTTGATATTCTCAATGAATGCTAATCAAGTCCTTAAAGATTGCAGCTAACACCAAATGCCAATTTCTAGTTTAGCGTCCAACGTGATGATTTAGTACAAATGATTTTAGCTATTTTGCGAAATTAAAAATTCCAAAACCCTTGGTATTTTACCTTTGTGAGCTTTTGAAAAGGAGTTTCTATGTTCGCGCATGGCAATATTCATTAGTAATTAATAACTAATGAATAATAAGTATTTAATTAATAACTTCAGCACTCAATTTAATTAATAAAAATTCATTCGGCAACACTAATCCCTATTAAAATTAAGACCAGTAGTACTTTCACTTTTGGAAATATCACTTTTTCCTCTCTTATATAGCCCATGAGCATCTGACGAAGCTATTTTCACTACCTATGAATCTATTCGTAAAATTTGACACCGATAATAGACGTACATGTCAAACAGTGCCCCGACGAAAGTACAGGTCAAGCTAATTACAAATAATCCGCGTAGGGGAGTTCCACTGCCAAAGGTGGCAAGAAAATGCATAACCTGAGTAGCGATCACCTCAGTTAACTCTTGTAAGCCAGGGAAGTGACCGATCAGGGATAGAAGCAGCAATCCGCCGCCAACAAGGAACATGGGAGCGACAAAACTGAAAATGATCGTCAGTAGTAGGGAGCGGAGAAAGTTAGTGAAAATAGTCATTTAGGACAAACTCCGTGAGTAGAGATGACAATAGCCCAATAGCGGTTTGTCATTTTCTACAATACGTGCGATCGCTCCTGAGCAGACAATCTGTCAAGAATCTTAAGTTTTCATTAAAAGAAACAGCTACCAGTTACAGCACATGCTGAGGATATCAAACAATGACTTATATCTGTAAAAACCTTGCAAAATCTAGGTTATAGCCAAGGTTAGCATCTGTTTATTGCTTTGCAGCACGTTTAATAAGAGCTTGATTTTCTGAGAGCATCTTTAATCTAAGTTAATGTTCAGCCCATTGGGGAAATGAGGAAGCACAGGAGCAAGGTCAATAAGTAGTCATGCAAAATTAAATATAGATTGTCATTGCGAACACTTCGTTTGCAATGACAATCTATATTTTTGCATACCCACTACTGCTCGGTTAAGCCTCTTTTGGGCATTATAGACAACGATATTTCAAGGGTTTCAACCTACCTTCTTTCCTTAACCGAGCAGTATTAGGAGCAAGGTTGCAGCAAGTCTTTCCCCTCTGCCCCATGCCCAATACTTCTCTTCTTAGGCTGCGCCCTAAGCGTAGCTATGCCGCAGGCTTTACGGCTTACCTCGGCTTTGCTCGGCACAAGTCGCTCAGTACAAGTGCCCAATTCCCCATTCCCCATTTCCAATGACTTCCGCTATTCTTAAGGCAGTCACCGAGTTAGCTATAGAACATTGAACCAGACTACATCTAAATCCAGTTTAGGAGAATGGAGTCAGCGGCTGCTGGCAGCGATTTTTCTGGGTGGGCAAGTACTAGTTCACCTATTGAAAGGTAAAATCCATCGGCGCAACACCTTAGAACAAATGGCAGCAGTTGGGCCAGATTCCCTATTTATTGCCCTATTGACGGCTATTTCCGTTGGCGCGGTGTTTACCATTCAAGTGGCGCGAGAATTTATCAACTTTGGCGCAGGAAACGTTATTGGCGGAGTGCTTTCCATAGCGATGACACGAGAACTCGCTCCCGTGTTGACAGGAGTGATTCTAGCGGGGCGAGTCGGTTCTGCCTTTGCAGCAGAAATCGGTACCATGCGGGTCACAGAACAAATCGATGCCATGTTGATGTTAAGAACAGATCCAATCGATTATCTAGTTATCCCCCGCGTCCTTGCTTGCTGTTTAATGCTACCAATTTTAACCCTCCTGTCTTTGGTAACAGGGATGTTAGGGGGATTAATAGTTGCGACAAATATTTACAACCTGTCTGATACGGTATTTCTAGACTCAGCCCGTAACTTTCTTAGGATCTGGGATATTTTTAGCGCCATGATTAAGGCATGTTGCTTTGGCATTTTTATCGCCGTAATTGGTTGCAGTTGGGGGTTGACGACAACAGGAGGAGCCAAAGGTGTAGGACAGTCAACTACAACTGCTGTTGTGACTGCCTTGCTGATTATATTTATTAGCAATTTCTTTCTTTCTTGGTTAATGTTTCAGGGGACTGGCAGTGGATTACTAGGCTTATAAAAGTGATGAGTTAGGAGTTAAGAGTTATGAGTTAAAACTCCTCACTCCTAACTCCTAAAATAGGAAAGATGCCTACTAAATAAAGCAGGATTTAAGACTGTGACCAGTTCATTTGCTTCTAACTCCACATCAACTGTGGAACTCAAGCCTAGTTACAATATACCTATAGTGTTGGTGATTGCCGCTATTCCACTACTGTTGGTACAACCGTGGGTAGGCTTTGTTTTCACACTGTTTGGTTTGTTTCTCATGTTTCAGGCGTTAACGCTGCGTTTGCAATTTACCGCCACCGACTTAGATATTTACAGAGGCGAAAAATTAATTCGGCGCTTTCCCTACCAGGAATGGCAAAACTGGCGGATATTTTGGAATGGAGTCCCCATCCTGTTTTACTTTAAAGAAATTAAAAGTATTCACTTTTTGCCGATTTTATTTGACCCCAACACCTTGAAAACTTGCTTAAAACAACGTTGTCCGCGTATTTAATGCTAAATGCCATCTGTGCTGAGTCGTTTTGATCTAGACTCATAACGAGTGCAAGAAGTCAGAGCAGCGGCTTTTGCCGTAAACGCTTTGCGGTAAAACGTCCTGTAGGCGGGTTTCCTGCTGTAGGGAACTGTTGTTAACACAGCGTTAGCGACTGTGCGTAGCGTCACCCGGAGGCTTGCTGCAAGCATCTGAACTTCAATAACCCATGACTCAGGACTTTTATGGCAGGTCAATTGTAATATTTCTGAAAGCTATTTATTCGCGTCATAGGAATTACACTATTGTTTATGAACCCAGAGGCATCTCAAACCCCAGAACCAATTGATGAGCAGTTGACAGAAAAACAAGAACAGAACAATGCAATTGAACATCCAGTAAATTCATCTGTTGAGTCAGTGATAGAAACAGAAGCCATTAGCTCATCAGAAGACTATACAACTTTTGAGCCACTCATCTCCAATGCAGAAGTGGTAGATTCTACAGTAGAGCTAGCAGAAAATTCAAATGGCGAGTTTGTAGCGCAGTTAGAAGTGGAAAATCTCGCACTGGGGTCAGAAATAGGATCAGGAAATAATTCATTATATGCACAAGCAGAGCAGCGAGTGACAGAGTTGCAAAGCGTTGAAGCAGCTCTCAAGGAAGAAATAGCCAAGCTGCAAGCTTCTTACAAAAACCTTCAGGCACAAGTGAGTGAAACTCAAACATCACTGGGACAACTTGTGCAAGAGTCGCTGGTGCAGTTAGAACAACGCAAACAAACCCTGCAAATTTCTGTAGAACAACTAGAACGCCGTCAAGAACGTATCCGCAACGAGATGCGAACCAGTTTTGCTGGTGCATCCCAAGACTTGGCAATTCGGGTGCAGGGTTTTAAAGATTATCTTACGGGTAGCTTACAGGATTTAGCCGCTGCCGCTGAACAGTTGCAACTGACACCAAGTGTGGTGGAACGAGAAAAACCATCTATAAAAGAGGCAAAACCAGTTGAACCTCAACCTGGAATACCCCAATTTGCCCAACAACAGTTTCAAGATACTACAAAGCAAATTCGCCGCCTAATTGACCAATACCGCAATAAACCAGATTACTACGGTCCGGTATGGCAACTACGCCGTACCTTTGAACCAGTCCACGCTGAACGAGTTTCCAACTGGTTTTTTACCCAAGGGGGACGGGGTGGTTTGCGGACAATGGGTAGCCGCTTACAGAATATCCTAATTGCCTCAGCTGCAATTTCGATATTACACAAGCTGTATGGCGATCGCGTCCGTACTTTGGTCTTAGCTAATACACCAGAGCGATTAGGTGAATGGCGGCGAGGCTTGCAAGACTGTCTAGGAATCGGTCGCCCAGATTTCGGGCCAGACCGAGGTGTGGTATTATTTGAGGCATCTGATGCTGTCGCTCAAAAAGCAGACCGATTGACGAAAGCCAATCAACTGCCGTTAATTATCATTGATGATTCAGAAGAGCAAATCAGTTTGTCACTGCTGCAATTTCCCCTGTGGTTAGCCTTTGCTCCTGACCCCAAAATAGTGAGAAACTATGATGATGACTTTTAAATGAGTCATTAGTCATTAATCATTAGTCATTGGTCAAGAGGTATTACTCTTGACTTTTTTAAATTTTGTATTTTAAATTGTTTATTATGGCTATTTGGTTAACTGGATGTGGGGCAATTGTCGTCATAGCTTACCTGCTGGGTTCTTTTCCCACTGGATACATTGCTGTGAAGCAGTTAAAGGGTATTGATATCCGAGAAGTTGGTTCAGGTTCCACTGGCGCAACTAATGTACTAAGAACCTTGGGGAAAGGGCCAGGAGCATTGGTTTTAGTATTTGATTCCTTAAAGGGAGTATTAGCGATCGCTCTGGTTTATTGGCTGTTCAATTTTGCCTCTAGTCAAAATTTTATCCCCCCAACAGTAGATGTACAACTGTGGCAACCGTGGTTAGTAACTTTAGTTGGGTTAGCTGCCATTCTGGGACATAGTAAATCAATTTTTTTGGGTTTTACTGGTGGTAAATCTGTTGCTATCAGCTTGGGGATTTTGTTGGCTATGAGTTGGCAGGTAGGTTTAGCAACAGCAGGTGTGTTTGCCGTCATTGTGGCGATATCGCGGATTGTCTCTTTGAGTTCAATTGCAAGTGCGATCGCTGTTTCGATTTTCATGGTACTTTGGCATCAACCGTTACCCTATGTTCTGTTTGGGATTGTCGGTGGATTATATGTGATTTTGCGCCATCGCACTAATATTGAGCGACTACTTGCGGGAACGGAGCCAAAAATTGGGCAAAATGTAGCGACACCAGAACAAACTGCATAATTGACTAACTGTAAATAAATATATTTTTAACTTCTGTGCTTCAGTGGGGGCTAGTACAGCGGGCGCGTAAATAAACCTACCATACCCTCCGGGAAGCCGCTTTGCGTCTACAAAATGGCGTAAGAGCAAGGAATATAATTCTTTTGAATCAGTGACTTTTACTTCTCTACCTTGGGCTGCGCCCTAAGCATAGCTATGCCGCAGGCTTTACGGCTCCCTTCGGCTTTTCTACGAGACGCTGTGCGAACACTCAGGGCAAGACGCTCAGTACAAGTGACTTTTGACTTCCGCCTTGCGGTACTAGGCTTATGAACTAACGTTCCCTTTAATTAAACGGTGGAAAAGGCGGCAAGGCCACAAAAAAGCTCCACAGATACTTACTGAGGCGATGGCAACCACAACTCGCCAACTTGAGCTCGGCCCAGTGGCAGACTCTGAAGGATGAGCTTGTGTACTTTTAGCTAGTTCTGGCACTGAATGAGATAGCTGACTGGCTGTACTCACCCCTTCAATCGCTGCTCCGATTAAATAAGCTACCAGGGCAATTCCTAGCCAGTAATTCATAATATTCCACTGTTTGAACTCTGAGCGTATGCTTGGCAGTGAGCAATCATTAGATTTCTCTTACTAATGATTGCCACCTTGCCCAAAGGATAATCGACCTTCAGCTGTATCGCGAATCAGGGGCAGTTTAGATTTTATATAATTATTGAGGGTGCTATCTGCCTGGTCATCAATCCCCTGCTTAATTTTTAACTGCTGGAGGAGTAATTGTACTAAAGCAGCATCGTCAAACTGGAGCAGGGTGCTGACCTGGGTAGATTCGATTACAGCCCAGAGCTGTTGCATCATTTTAGCAGTCACCATGAGTCCGTAACCTCTTAAGCTTTTCTTTATATTTACACGGATTTGGAGTTTGTAGTTATTTTTTATCTAAAGATTTATAAAGATGTCGGCTGAAAATGCCTGAGTAAGCCAATATGGTTAAGTTATAGGGTTTTTCAATTGATTGAACTATAGCACTCTCTACTCCCTATCCTAACCTACTCTATAAAGAAAAAACTGCTCAAAGACTTAGATCCTCCCTAACCTTCCTTTCTCAAGAGAGAATTAGAGCAAGGCTCTTGAAAAGCTACAATGCAGATATACGTAAGCATCAGCGCTTTTTGTGGAGGGAAACTTCAGTCGTCTTCGCTGTCGGGTACTTTTGCTAGAAATTTATTGTGGAACTTTAGCACAAGCTCCTTCCTGACCAGAAGGATCGGCAAAAACTGCTAAAGTGTGATATTCAGGGTTATCTGTTTTATATATCACTCGAAAAGTATACAACCTATTTCTACCTTGTCCTTCGGTAACAACTGTTAAAAGTGTATTGCTAGTGGGGGGAAGCCCAGGAATATTCAGTTTTTGAATTCGTCTGAGTTGAATTACATTCGCTGAGGAGTTTTTACAATCTCCTCCACTACTATTAGAGTCTTGACCAAACTGCATACATACTGGCCCATCAAAGTCTATAGTTACCTGTGATGGATCGTTTAACCAAACTTTTTTAATTACTTCTCCAGCCGGAATAAAGCTTAAGTTTGTTCCTTGTTGATACCAAACGTCGATCGTAGGTATTGCTCCCCCTAAACCCTGTGCTTGACAGGAAAATATGGAACGCAAAACAGCGTTATTAGCACCAGCGCGGCCTACCAATAAGAACATAGCAACCGAGAAAATTAAGGAAGCTATAGGTAGGAAATAAGAATTACCTGGGGTATTTCCTGACAAATTAGGATTATTTTTCATGGTTGCAAATGGGAAGATTGGTAGATAGAACAAAATAATATGGAAAAGATACAAAGAAAACTAATTACCAATTACCATTACCCAATCAGAAATCTAAAATTGGTATAAATCCTATCTCCTAAAACTAGATTGGTTGATTAACGTATAGTTCAACATTTGTGCCGGCTTTCATAAACCAAATATTAGTTGGTTGCGACATTTGGGCGATCGCCTGTTGATTACGTTGGGCAATTTGGGGTACTACAGAGTTCATACCACCTTCCAGAACCGCAGCTGCGAGATTGCGCCTGTTCTCAGTGATAGTAGTATAACCACTAATGTAGCCGTTGCCGTTGTTACCGTTATTGCCATTCTCGATAGGATTGCCGTTAGAGTCGATGTTGTTGAGGTTACCGCCATATAAAGGCAGAACTTTGGTATCAGGGCGATTTACTAACTCTGCTGCTTTACCAATACCTCCTAAAACGAATAGTCCTGCATCCATTGATGCTATGGACGAACTTGAACCGGGATATTTCTTTGCTACTAAAGGTTTACCTTGAGTACCGCGAATAATAATTGCATTGCTGGGTAAGCTTTGTTCGGTAGGGTTGCCATTATTTTGCGAGATAAGCTTAGTTACGTTCATCTGCATAAGACCTTGTTCGTTAATGGAACTAATTTCAGCTAGGAATTCGGTGTTTGCAGGTATGACGGTACTACCATCCTTAGATTTAAGTGCTTCTTGCGATTTGATCACAAATACGTTTTTCGCTCCGCCTGCTTCATCACCACCGCCTGATTTAGTAGTAGTTTCCCCAAATATCGCTGTTGCTAACACAGCTTTAGCACTAGTCCCTATTGCTAAAGATTTCTGTCCCACAGGTTGCGCTTGGCTCACCTCAGGAGCAGAAGTTTCCGGTTGTGGTGTCTGTTGTTGCTGCGGCTGCGGATTGTTTGCAGGTTCAGGAGCTGCTGCTATGTTATTGGATTGATTCGTAGCATCTACTTGACCATAGCTACCTAACTTTGCTAACCTTCTCCACTCTTGCAATGGGCTTGGTGGAGATGGTGGATTTATATTGACTACAGTCTGAGGTTGAGTGTTTGGCTTCACAACTACTGGTAGTTGGGGCGATCGCACAGGTTGAGAAGCAGGTACTTTAACGATGCGCTCAACTGTCACTGTTCGGGGTACGTAAGGTGTTGGTGGTGGGGGTGTTGGGATCACTCTTTGTGTACCTCTAGAAGATACTGACGGTTCTTTTAAGACTACTGTCGGCGTTGATTTGGCGGTTCTAAGCTGTTGTTGAGCGGCTTTCACCATCTCTGCTTGTTCAGTCAGGGCTAATTTTGTTTTTAGAGTATCTACTTCGCCTGCTAGCTGTTGAGAGGTAGATTCATCAGTTGGCTGCTGACGCACTGGTGGGGAAACAATAGGTTTTGGCTTTTGACTGCTACTCATCAACTGGGACAAAAACACACCACCCACCAAAACTATCGCTAAGGTAGCAGCCCCTACCAAGCCTAACTTTGCAAAGGGATTAGATGAGAGGGGTTGCTTAGTCTGAACTTCTTGTGGTTGAGAAAGCGATTCTTGTGGAGTTGCAGAGTCTTCTGATTCTTGGGTATCGGGAGAAGATTCTTCTTCAAAACCGACTAACCTTGACATCCGCGATTCCCAATCAAAAGATTCTACATCTTGTTGGTAAGCATCGGTGGTTAGAGTAAATCCATTTTGAGCAGGTGTTTCCGCAGGAGTTGAGTATTTAGTCATGGTAAAGCTTGGTTGGGATTTACAGAACAATTTTTATCTTGGATTTCACATATATTATAAATTTCTAGTCTGGCTTCACCAAGGCGGTAAGCTGCGAACTGCAATGGTAGTGCTGCATTTGGTAGGGAAGTTGCGGGTTCATCTATTGCTCTAACTAAAACTTGTTTATTAAAGGAAGTTGATTTTCCCAACCTATCATAACCGCTAAACACTAATTGATTAGCAAACATCTCCACTTTCCACTGTCCATTACCTATTTCTGTAGGTTGAGAGATTTTTTGGATTACTAATACATTCTCTGCTCCTCTATTAACATTTTCAAATTGGCTATCTGGATTTAAATTGGTAATTTCTGACTTAAGTTTTTGTTTAAAATTATCAGCTACCAGTTGGGAGGTAATTTCCCAGACTTGTGTTGGCGGCTGTTGATCTGACCAGGTAAGCATTAAGCTCATAGTTTCACCCACAAAGCGCCGAATAGCCTCTGGCTGTCGCTCTAAATTTGGTTGGGGGTCTACCGTTATAGTGCGACCATCAACAAGCTGCACTAAACTTTGAGGTGTGAGTTGACGACCTAACTGCTGTAACATTGACCCGTTAAATATTAATAAAAGCAGGGTAAATACATGTAAACCAAATGTTCCTACTGCCAACAGTGGCAATGGGTTATTTTTCCTATTTTCTGGTTTGAGTATTTGCATTAATAATTGATTATCTAAATTGAATTATGAGCCAGTGAATGAGAAATCTATTGTCTGATAAAGCTATCAGATGTTTGTCCTGCCCCGCATTGTGTTAATCTATTTTGATTAAGGCCATTGTTGCCATCTAGCAAACATAAGTTACGAACTTCATAAATTTCTAATCTATCAGCGCGGACACTATAAATTGCTTTTTGCAAGTCTGTGCCGTTGTCGCCTTGAGGATTACCAAAATAATCTGCTGCACGTACAAGTAAATCTTTGTTAAAAGGAGTTATGAGTCTTGCACCACCAACTCGGTTTTTTTGAATTAAGTCTGCTACCATACCCACTCGCCACTTACCTGGTGCAATTTGTTTTGGCGGATAAACCCGCTTAATAACTAATTGTGATGTCATAGCTAGGCTGGGATTTTCAGAGAAAACTTCTGGCGGTGTCATTTCTGCAACTGTGCTTAAGAAACCTTTGCGAAAGTCTTCGGATAAGGCAAAACTAGCTATCCAACTGCTGGTACTAACTTTTTGGCTACTCCCTTGAGGTGTTTGAATAAGAACTCCTAAATCTGGTTTGGGATTTGCAACTTCTTCGATATTTTGTGGTGGTAAGGTTCCAGACCAGCTAAACATTGATATCATCGTTTTGCTGATGAATTGGCGAATTGCTTCTGGTTCTCTTGCTAAATCATCGATATTACCTACTGGTTTACCGTCTATTAATTGCACAAAGTTGGGAGCTTTTCTCAGACTGAGTTGGCGAATATTTAGCCCTTGTAATAAAAATAAAAATAAAACTAATATATGTAAACTGAAGGTTGCGATCGCAAAAATTGTCAAAACACTTGCCGTTCTTTGTCTTTTTTCCAGTAAACGCACCATTTACTCACCTTCTTCTGAAAAAAACTCAGCTATTATATATGATGTTTTGCATATAGTTAGCAGTTCCGAACACTTGTCAAAATTTTATTCATTTTGAATTTTGAATTTGAATTTATATCCTCTCCCTTACTAAAGAAGCTGTATTGCTAATACCGCTGAAGACTGCAAAACCGCCAGCAGCAGCCACAAGTAAGGATAAAATTGGTGCTAAAATTCCCAGAAAAATTATGAACCACATTAAGTCTGGATCAGCAGTAGTATTTTGACCTGGCCCATTTACAATAACTGCGGCAGTCAGTACAGCAATAATATTAAATGAAATCTTGGCGATTCCAATAGATAAAAATCCAGTTAGCCATGCAAAAATTGGTTTACCACCTACAGGTAGTAAAGACCCACCTACAGCTATTGGCCCTAAAAGTGCTATTAGCAACATGGTAGCTTCTATCAAATTCTGGAAGGCATATTGCAAGGAAACTAAAAAGTTTTTGATGCTTGTTTGGACTGTAGAACCTAACAAAGAATTAAATGAGGTTTCTGATACAAAGCCTTTGTTATATCTAATATTATCTAACTTCGTTTGTAGCCTATTTATCCAAATTTTCTTTCCGTATGTATTTCTATATTTCTGCAAGAGAACATTGACTTTATCGGCAGCTTGGACAAAGCATTGACTTTGTTGTTCACCAGTTAGCGATTGGCAAGGACGCAGAAAAGAACCAGTTACTTCTTCTGCAATACTCATATTCAGTGCTTGTTGGTACATTCTACCTGCATCTGCTGATACCACTACTTGCTGATTCACAGTGTTTAAAAGACCCCGTAATCCTAGTGTTAGATTAGAAAGGATACTTCCCTTGCCTGAATTACTTAAGAGAATCACTACCACAAAAGGCCAGATTAAAGCTGATATTGGACGACTATATTCGTAGGATATTAAGTCTCTGAGGAATTGTATCATAAAAAACAACAGAGTTCCTACTGCAAAAAAAATACCCAGATTTGTTAGCGCTCCATACAAGCTAGTAGTAGTGTTAGTGTTGTTTTGTAATAAATTCAGCCATTGTTGATTCCAACCATCGGCAATACTTAGAGAAGTTGCGGCACCATTATTGAGAACCTCATCAATGCCTACTTGGGCACCTACTTGGGCAAAAATTAGTTGAATAGCAAGTTGCATTTTGAGTTGATGGGCTGTTTTTTTAGATTTAGTAGGGTGAGTTAGCGACAGCGTAACGCACTCTACCAAACTGTTTTTTAGATTTGCTGTTAATTTGTAAGAAGTTTAAGGATTTTGAAAATTAATTGTATGGAAGATTAGAGTTTTTATATCCTCAAATCCGACTTATCAACTTCTTTTTTACTGGGACTCCGAAACAAATCTAGTTGAGAAGTAGCCCGTAAAAGTCGCGCAGCTTCTGTAGATGTTTCTACTCTCCGAGCACGATTTGCCTCTTCTGCCTGCTGAGAAATGTTTGCTAAATTTAAGTTAGAGTATTGCAAAAACTGATTATTTTGTAATGACTCAGCAAATGTTGCAGCTACAATTTTTACTTGCTCCTGTTGAATTTTCAGAATTTGCACTTGATTAGCACCTAGCAATTCTGCTAAACCGGAAATAGCATTTACTGTTGGATCGGCAGCCTTAACTTTATTAATATTGGTTTGAATTTGAGTGAGAAATGTATTATTGCTACCCTCTGTTTCCTGTGCCAATCCTGCAATATCTTCCAGACTTTTCTCTGTATTTTCTAACTTAGCTTTTGTCCGAATTTGTCCATTTTTACCCAGAACACCTGCTGCTACTCCACGGGTAATTACACGATTGAGTTCATTACTAACTGAATTTCCCCGCACTACTGAATTATTCTCAAAGCGGTTTGATCTAGAGTCTTCTCTATAAGAGTAGTTAATCAAATTATCACGAACCTGTTTTCCTGCATCGACGGGGTTAGGTATACTCAATTCTCCCTTGGTACTATTAATAAGAGCATTTTGACTCTGTAGTTCTACAGGATTTAAGTTGTCGCTCAAATTATTTTTAAGGTAATCTTGAAAATCTGTAGAATATGATTGAAAATCAGTCCAAACCTGGCCTAAATCTGCCGTATTAATTTGTGCCATTGCTGGTAGGATTGCCAAAGATAGCAAGGTAAAAGTAAAAATGGTAGTTTTTCTCATACATCTGTGCTTAAAAAAGGTAGACGATATTATGTAGTGAGGTAGAAATTTAGCTTTTTCACTATGATTTATAACTTTTTGACTCACTGTTAACTGCTTACAGAACCCGATTAACTACTACGTAGAGTAGCCACTAACTGACGTGCAAATGCAGAAATTGCTTCATACTTATTGCTATGAATTTGCATCATTTTGCTCCGTGCAGTTTGTTCAGAAGGGTTATTTGCAACTGCTGCCAATTGTTCGTAACCTGGATAGTAACGGCAGAATGTATAAATACCGTTATCATCTAACAGCCATTGACTATAAACGCCTTCTTTGCGGGGAAAAAAGCTTTCTGAAGCATTACGAGAAATAACTTCGCGGGGATACTTCAAGATGTCTGCAAAACTATCCACTGCAACTGGTTGAATGCGTCCAATCAATCGTGTTGTCAGGTTTTGCAAAATTTTAGATGCAGCTTTAGATTTGGCAATAGTATCAGGATCTTGTCCTGATAAGATGACTCTGATCCCGGCTTTAGCACCGTTAGCACAAATTCTGCCAACTAAGTCAGAAATTTGCTCGAATTCAAATAAAATTGGCGCTTCATCAATGAAGAATATGGAAGCTGGACTACTTAATGCGCGTCGTAATGCTGCTGAATAGGCACTCAAAGATAGTACGGCTGCATCTTCACTATCTGATAGGTTTCTGAGAGCAAAAACTAGAAGTTGTGCATCGGTAGGAAAGCTGGATGGTGCAGAAATGGCTTGTCCCACACGACTAGAAAGCCAAAACCGCAAGCGCAGCTGAATTTGACTGAGGGCGTCTTCTACTCTGCCAGTTAAAGAATTTAGCTGCAAGTGTTCTGATGAACAGAAAAACAGAAAATCTTTTAAGGTAGGAGTTTTCAGCCAAGCCTGAGTGCCAAATCCCCCCGCCATCGCCTGTCGATATCGCTCTTTTATGCCCTCATCAGCAAAGAAGGCTTCTAATGCTAAGTTGAGCAGCGATCGCACGGTTTGCGATAAAATTTGACTTTCAGTAGATGATCCTAAAACCATTGTCATTAAAGCTGATTCTAGGAAGGCGGTATAATCGTTAAAGCGATCACGCTGTTGTTCTGGTTCTAGCGATCGTAAGTCTGGCTGTTCAAATAAGTTATTCGATTGTTTAGAGATATCAAAATAGGCTCCATTCCCCTCCATAAACTCTGTGTAGTCAGTGAAAGTTGATGTACCATCAGGTTTGGGGAAATCTAACGCCACTACAGGAATGCCATGCGCCAAAGCCTGAGTTAAAATCCCTGATACCAACACCGATTTACCAGCACGAGTTGTGGCAAACAGAGCTAAATTTTTGTGTTGATTAAACAAATCTAAATGTACGGGTGTTCCGCCTTCTTCAGCAATCAACTCAAAGCCTTGTTTATCACCCCGTTTAGTTAAAACTAAAGGCATTAATCCGGGAACTTCACTTGTTAAATATAGCTGGCGACGGTTAAATGGTGTTGCTAACAAACCCTCCCAAACTATCGGTAGAGTTTGCAGCCAAACTTTCCAGGCGTACTCAGTTTCCCTAATTACCCTTGCTGGACGTTGAAAACAGTTTTCAATGTATCTTGTTGCCTCATCTAATTTCTCGACAGTTGGACGATGTACCAAAATAGCGATACTCGTATAAATCGGGATTGCACCTTCAAATAATTGTTCTTGTGCTGCTACCGATTTCTTCAACTTTAATTGAGCGTTGACATCAATAGTTTTACTTTTTTCTTGAGCCATGATTGTCGTCATGTTTGACTGTTTCAGCACTCGTTGCAAAGTAGTTTTCACCAATGCTGGATTTGCCGCAGTCAACTCACAAAAAATCTCTGTATCTACTACTGTTTCTCTGGCCAAGAGTTCCCATAAATAGCGCAGTTGGGCAGATTTATTGACCCAACCTCCGGGTTTTTCCAGAAATGACAGCGTGCCAATATAACGATTGTTAACATTAACCCAGCGGCGATCGGCACAAGGTACGCTAGACTCCATCAGCAAAGTTGTGCCGTGGATATTGTCTATAAGCAATTTAGTACTAGCTAAATCTGAATTAACTTGCTCGTGTAGTCCTTGTTCATCTAAAGTCATCAACTGGGGAATCGGTATTGGCTGGGTATCATTAAACCTTTTCCAGATGCCCTCCCAGAGTTCATCAGCTTTCAAAGGTTTGACATCCAATCCCATTTGGTTAGATAAAATTTGTTCCCAGCGCAGAAAACCCTGTTTGTAAGCATTTGTTACCAGGGTTTCAATGCGCTGGTGTTCTACTTCTGAGAGATCACCTTTGAATTTCATCCACCATGATTCAGCTTTGACTAAAAGCTTCTCTATCCAATCATCCGCATGGTGCGAGTTAGATTCAATGGTGTAGGTGACATAAATCCGCAAAAACTTTGGCTTACGAACACCAGAAATAGTCAGCTCTTTGACTCTAGCTCTTTCCGCCATCAACAAATATTTGATATCTCGTGATGGCGCATTTCTAATTAGTGATGCTAATTCTTTTTGGCGCTCTTTGTCTGAACTAAAAGATCCCAAATGCAGTGTTATTCTTTCACCGCTAGGGATGTCTTTCAATCCGGCTTCAATGTTATTAAAAAGTGTATCGATTTGTTCGGGCCTTAAGGTGGTATGAATTCCCTTACAGTCAAAACCAAAAACAAAGCAGAATCTATCTTTTTGAGTGCCTTTTGTTAAAAGGTAAGCGCCAATATCACGTCCATTCATTGCAACACGTAGCATTGTCGCCAAGTGTAAGGCATCTTCAAATGGTGTTAATCTACTTTCATTTCCGGCGACGCCGACGCTTTGTTTTCCGATTTTTTGCTTCATGGTTAACTTCCAATAAGCTTTGATAACGAGCAAAGCCTCTTGTCCAAGCGGGAACACCAATAAATTTACTTAAAAAACTCCAACTCCTACCACCAGTTAAAATCCACCAAGTTCCGATTCCCCAACCAGTCATTAGGATTGTCCACAACCATTTCTGAAACTCTTCTTGGAAAATACCCCCAAAAATTCCATTGATAATAAAATAGGAGGCTAAGGCAATTACCGTCCAAGGAAGAATTTGATCGGCAGGAATTGGTCCTAATGAAGGTTGGCTTCCCAGAACCTGATTGACTGGACGAAATTCTTGTTCCCGCTCTTGAGACATTTGAAATATGAAATATCTAAATTATTTACTGCCCTTGTGGGCCAATTACAAAGCGTGTGAGTACATCAGCAATGGTAACAGCAACAACGACTAATAGAGGAGTTCTGGCAATACTTTGCCAATCTTCATCCTTACGCACTGCGTTAATCACACCAACTAGAGAAATTGCAATATAGAGTAAGTATATCGCCCGCAATATATTAAATATCAAACTTATTGCTGTCTCGCTACCACCACCAGCTGCTTGTGCTCCACCTAAGTTTCTTTTGAAAAACTTTTCAGCTTCTCCAAAAAACTGTGCTTGTGCAGGGGCTGCAAACCAGTCTAACCAATACAAACTCAGAATTACGGCTGCTGCTAAAATTTGTAATAATATTAGCGATCGCCTTGGTAAATTCATCTGCTGCCCAATTTGCTGGGTGATGACTGCAATTAAACTACCAACTAGTAAACAAAAAAGCAGGATAGGACTTTTTAGGCTGATAACGCTTACAAGTACAGCACAAGCAATCAAAAAAGGTATAGATTCAACCAGAATAATCAGGCCGGATTCCAGTCCTAGTCTTAACTTATGAGATCCTTTGACCGCACTAATAATTAAAGCTTTGAAAAAGTTTCTCTCGTGAGAACTTTGTCTAGACATTTGCTAATTTTCCTCTGGTGTACTATGAGGGGTGGTTGTCTAAAATTTTACAGTTATTATAATTTAACATGATTTAATATTCATTTTTAATCAAAATTATCAAGTCGCAGTTAAAGTTTTACATTATATACAAACTATTATTAAGTTAACTTAAAGAAATATTAAATTTAGTTTAAAAAGTAAGTATGCGTGGTTTGAAAAACTAGGTTTTTAGCTTTAAACCAGAACTGTTACAGTCCTCCTAAACTTTTCTATTCCAGCGATTTTGCCTCAGTTAGAGGCTGGGGAATCTCCTAAAAAACGAGAAATGCTTAGGAGCAGAGTTACAAGTTCTATAGAAAACATTTTATTCCTCCAAGCAACAGTTTTGTGAAGTGTTATGCTCTCCTTGCGTACTACAATTTACTACATGCCTTACTACAACTTTAAGTAAGTTCGCAACGCAGTGGTTACAATATCCCATCTGCAAAGACCTTCGGGAATGCTTTTGGAGATTATGTTAGCACTACAATTCATCTGCGCGTTAATCAGTCTACCGTCCCTAGCACGAAAAAGACCACGCTTTACTCTTTTGCCTAAATATTCCGAATGTTTACAAATTTGTTCATTGTCAAAAAAGATACTCTAACTTCCTTGCTGACAGAAAACATTAAACACGCAGTATAGATTTCTGGTATTATAACTAGATTTTTCAGCTATTTTTTTGCGACGCCTGGGTTGGGCTACGCCTACGCAACTAATATAGGACTTACGCAAAAACCCTCTCAAACTCTTATTCCTCCGTCGCCGACAAAGGAAAGGATACAAGCCCCTAAACTTAATTTATAAAGAAGAAAAATATGTATGTAGAGACGCGTTGCGCGTTCGCCCTTGGCGTCTCGTAGAGAGAAATACGGCGTCCTCAATTAGGCCCACGTAGGCTACGCTCAGTGCTTCGCCTAAATTTATTTATGGGGATTAAAAATGTTTGAATTTTGCGGAAAGTTTGAGCGGAGGTTTCCTCCGCTCAAAACTTTCCAAGACGAATCCGTGAATTTTGAATTCGGAGCGTTCGCGCAGCGTCTCGTAGAGAAGCGACGTGACCTTTGCGTCCTTTGTGGTAGCCTGCGGCAAGCCGCTTTGCGTCTACGTTTTCCATTACCTGTGCGTAAATCCTATAATAAAAGGATGATTGATAAAATTCTGAAAGCAACGTATTTTCGTTGATATACACACTGATTAATTTGTCAACTGCGTAAATTATCTTAAATACTTATTAAAACGTTTAAAAAAAGCCTAATAAGCAAAACCAGATTTTATAAGCGAAAACTCGATATTTTTCTCTGAAAAGATAATAATAGCTCGTTACAAAAACCCCTTTTAAAATACCTCTAAATTATACAAATATCTTTAAACTTTTTAATCATTTCATAATGCGATCATGACTTGAGCTTAACCTTAACATTATACTGTTGATTTCGTTGGCAAATTTTAACAGCTATTAGCTATAGCAGTCCTAAAAGATTCGTGAAATCCTGACTTTCTTTACTTCGCACCTTAGCGGTAGCTTGTGGCATACTGCTGCGCGTCTCCATTAAAGAAAGTGATTTTCATAATTTTTAGATAAAATTGCCATCCTAAATAAGTAAGTGGGTAAAATTAAACATGGCTTTTTAAAAGGGTATAAAAGACTGAGAATGGTAATTGAGGCATGATTCATAGTACCTAGTAACTACTCTCTTATACTAAAGCCACTGAATATTTATACAAACTTACTTTGCGAATGTAGAGTTTTTAACTAGCAAATAATCATGTCAGAGTGTGGATGAGCAATAGCTTAACGCTCTCTCCATCCTTTAAAACTTTGCCTTTAATTTTCTCTACATTCTTCAGAGCTTTGTGAAAACTTTGGATTTATTAATAACCTTTTTAATTAATGCCAATTGTTTGTGCTTATAGAAGGTTATTTATAATCGCCAGTTTGACGCTTGATTTGATTTGATATTGTGTTGAACCGGAAATTAATTTGAAGGAGCTTGACATGGCTTTTTATCGCGAACGCCTGAGTAATTTGGTAAATTCAATTTCTGTACTTGCCATAGCAAGTGGTTTAGTAGTAGGTCAATCTGCTAGTCTGATATCTCTAGCTGCGACCTCTTTAGGTAATGGTGCAGGTGCAAGTACTGTAAATGCTTTATTTACAGGTCTAAAAACAGTCGCTCCGGGCTTCACATACACATATACTGCAAATGGTAGTGGCGCAGGGTTAAAAGCTTTTTTAACTCAAACCCCACCAGCTGGTACTCCTAGCCCAATCACTTTTGCAGCTAGTGACGACCCTGTAGCAGGAACAGAAAAGGTTACTGGCGGTCGTGGTTACGTCCAAGTGCCTGTGATAGGTGTTGGAATCACATTAGCTTATAACGCTAGTGGCCTTACTGTACCAGCAGGTGGAATTAAGCTTTCACGAGCTAGTTACTGTGGTATTTTGAACGGTAGCATCACAAATTGGAATAATCAGAGTATTAGTACTGATAACGGTCGCCAAATAGCACTTAATGTACCCATCAAAGTTGTACATCGTACTGACTCAAGTGGTAGCACTTTTGTTTTAACCAGTCATCTCAATGCTGCATGTAAGCCTGCTGGGACTCCAGGTATTCCATCAGCTTATGTATGGAATAGAGGAGTGGGTACAACTGTTAATTGGCCAAGCACTTTCATTGGCGCTAATGGTGGCGGAGGTGTAGCCACTGCGATCGCAAGTACTAAAGGTGCAATTGGTTATGTGGATAGTGCTACGCGCTCAAGTAAAGGTCTAGCTGCCGCGGTCTTACGTAACAAGGCAGGTAATTACACTCCTCCTTCATCAGATGCAATTCAAAAGGCTATTGAAGGTGGGACTGTTGTAAAATACGGTACTAATAAGAAGCTGATTAGAATTGATAATTTGAGCGATCCCACCGGTTCAGGTGCTTATCCCATTTCCACAGCAAGTTATTTGCTGTTTTACTCAGATGCTAGCATAGCAAATGGTTTTAAAACCTTCATCAACTCGGCTTTCGGATCAGCTGGGGATGCTTTAGCTACATCTCTCGGATATGCTCCTCTTCCCAATAGCATTAAAACTGCGTCTAAAGGTGTGTTTTGAATAGTTGCGTAGATGCTGTTTTACAGCTATTTTCAGGTAAATAGACCACGCGGTAGGGGCACAGCAATGCTGTGCCCCTACGACAGATGTGGTTCAAATACATGAAAACTGCTGTAAGTTCTTCTCCTTGAAGTTAGGTTTATAAATCGACCTAACAGCCTATTGGAGAATTCAGCTGTTAATTTTGTTGGCAAATTTTAACAGCTATTAACTATAGCAGTCCTAAAAGATTCGTGAAATCCTAACTTTCTTTACTTTGCGCCTTAGCAGTAGCTTGTGGCATACTGCTAAGGTTATTTATAATTGCCAGTTTGACACTTGATTTGGATTTGATATTCAGGGTAAGCGCATCTCAAATAACATTGACAAAACATACTTTTAATGTGTCAACGATAGAATAGGGATTATAGCTACTAAAGCCTTTTCCTGTTTTTAACTCCTCCTCAAGTGCTGCGATCGCAGCATCATCGATTTTCCGTTATTTTTTTGCGACGCCTGTTTTGAAAAGTGACGCTCCTACGGACGCTCGGTTCTCTCTACAAGACGCTGCGCCTAGCTTGCTCCCCTGTAAGGGTACGCTACCATTTCTCTACGAGGCGCTCCGCGAACGCGAACGCTGCGCTATACGCCTACGCAACTAATAAAATGCTGAAACAACATATTTTCGTTGATACACACGCTGATTAATTTGTAAACTGCGTAAACTCTATTAAATATTTATTAAAACGTCTAAAAAAAAGCTTAATAAGCAAAACCATTTGTGTGGGCTTGTTTTCACTCTATTCTCAACAAGCTTCTATTATTGCTGTGAGCAGTTACCAATTCTTTAGGGTGAAGCGATCGCTCCAGGAGTGTAATTCATCTTTGAACTTTTAGATGCGGCGATGCTAAATGTTAATTTCCTTTAACCTTCAAGAAAGAATATACATAAGATGTAATATGATTTCTACTAAATTTATATCAGATTACAAGAAATTTAGCAAGGTAAAATTTTTAGATTATTTTATTAGCGTACAAAAAACCCGAATCGGCACGGTAACTCCATTATTAAACAATAGTTTATAACCTTAACTTGTCACCAATAGCCCAAGGCTATTTCATTCAAAGATATCACGTTTTATGCTGACGGGTTAATTCTCATCAAATGGGCATTTTTGAAAATTAAGTTCATTGCTAAATTATTGTTTTTACCAAAAAGATTCGTAAAAACTGCCTTAAAAATAGAATGAAATAGCCGTGCCAATAGGCTGGAGTATGAACAGTTACAATAATTAATTCAAAATTCGGAGTGATTACACCATGAAAAACTGTCAGCAGATGCAGGCTAAAACTACAAATACACAAACAGGTTACAAACCAAAAAGGTTTATCAAAATAAATTTCCTAAAACCTATATTGAAGTTTACCTTTATCACTCTGCTAGTTATTGTTTTCGTAGTTACTGCAAATTCTTTAGCCTTAACTCAGAATGCAATTTCTATATTGGGTGTCACTTCAAATTTAGAAGATATTAACTCAATCACAGGAATAGATCAGGGATATGAAAATTTACCTCGTTTTCTTGCTGATGTGAATGGAGATACACGTGCTGATTACTGCCGCTTTGTTGGAAACAGTCCTGATATATATTTGTCTTGCAATCTTGCTACTGCATTCGGCTTTAGTACAAACCAATATGGGTTTAACTCAATTACAGGAATAGATCAGGGATATGAAAATTTGCCTCGCTTTCTTGCTGATGTGAATGGGGATACACGTGCTGATTACTGTCGCTTTGTTGGAGATACTCCTAATATATATTTGTCTTGCAATCTTGCTGCTGCATCAGGCTTTAGTACAAACCAATATGAGTTTAACTCAATCACAGGAATAGATCAGGGATATGAAAATTTGCCTCGCTTTCTTGCTGATGTGAATGGGGATACACGTGCTGATTACTGTCGCTTTGTTGGAGATCCTAATATATATTTGTCTTGCAATCTTGCTACTGCATCAGGCTTTAGTACAAACCAATATGAGTTTAACTCAATCACAGGAATAGATCGGGGATATGAAAATTTGCCTCGCTTTCTTGCTGATGTGAATGGGGATACACGTGCTGATTACTGTCGCTTTGTTGGAGATCCTAATATATATTTGTCTTGCAATCTTGCTACTGCATCAGGCTTTAGTACAAACCAATATGAGTTTAACTCAATCACAGGAATAGACCGGGGATATGAAAATTTGCCTCGCTTTCTTGCTGATGTGAATCGGGATAAACGTGCTGATTACTGTCGCTTTGTTGGAAACACTCCTAATATATTTTTGTCTTGCGATCTTGCTACTGTATCAGGCTTTAGGTAACCTTTCACACTCCCCCCTAACTCTCAACGATAAATCAAGGGTTTCGAGCATTTTGCAGGGGGTAGTGAATAATTACCTTTATTCAAGGAAACGTTGATGGATGCAATTCAAAAAAGAGTCAAGCTTGACTCTAGGTTACAGTTACACCCCTAGTCACATTTAAAAGAATTGCACTTTCAGGTTGTTCAAATGCAGCCTGTAATCTACTCGGTGAAAACTTGGGTGCTATTTTCAACTTAGAGGATGTTTGAAAAGTATTGTCCCAGAGTTTCAAAGGAAATTAAAATGCTTTGGTAAAACTACAGGATAAATTATTTTAACTTTGGCGCCGAGTTAAAGATGGAACTTAGACCCATTGGCCATAGCACGTTTGATTTTCCAACAATTCTGGATTCTCACCAAAGCCGGAAAAACTTTGGCTTTGGTACTGAAGACCAATTAACGACCCTACTTTAATGAGATCATGCGATCGCAATCAGTATTTATCCCTTAGCTATAACTCTGCTTAGTAAAAATTAAAACTACTTAAAAAATGTATTTATCTAAAAGTCGCAATTGAATACAACCCTATCGTTTTTGGTGACGGAATATGTATCGGTCAGAGTAGTTGAAAAAAGTTAAACGGTCAACTATGTTATAATTTAAATATGTTGAGAAATATTTTCGGTCATGTGACTGACTATATGGACGCTTCTCCGAATCTAAATCTCTACACCCCTTGATTCTGGAGGTGTTTTATGTCAGCTTATATTGCTGTATTGGAATACATGGCGTGAAACTGATAGATATAAGTGTCAAAAAAACGTCTTAATAACAACGGATAGTAAACTGGAATGGTACTTACTTAAGCTAGATTTAGATCCCCGACTTCTTTAGAACTTACGCAAAAACCCTCTCAAACTCTCTTTCTCCGTGTCGCGCAGTTGCTACCCTGTGGGAACCCTAAGAGCGAACAAGTCAGGGAACCCGCCCAACGCACTGGCTTCTCTGTGTTCTCTATGGTAGCCTGCGGCAAGCCGCTTTGCGTCTACGTTTTCCGTTACCTGTGCGTAAGTCCTATTCTTGAATAAATCGGGAATCTGGGTAGCAACTGCTTAAGTAAATGGAATTACACAGTAAAGTTTGTAACCAAGCCAGGCAACATACGGATAGTACTTAAACTTATGCCAACGGATATAATTACCCGTCCTGAATCCCTCACAGAAGATTGTTTCTTTACTTACGCCCTTGGGACTGATTTGCACGATTCTAATTCGACAGCACAATATTTACGCCGAATCAGGAAAGAAGATAAACCATATATCGACATAGCTGTTTCTCCCAGACCAGGCTATCGATTTGAGGTTTGCCTTATCCCTGTGGAAGGGTTCGCTCAAGAAACAATTTTGACAAAAGACGGTTTCGCCAAAGCTTTAGCGATTATTTGTGCTGTATCTAACAAAGCTAGGAAGCGATTCCCTTCAGGAAATGGACAAGATATAGTTCGGTGTCAATTTAGCAACTTAGCTGATGCAGTCGCTGTAGCGAACAGATTGTCTGCATTGCCCTCTAATATGTATGAAACTCTCGCCAAGCTACCAAATGCCTTGTGAGATAGCGTGCGTTTGAAGATTTATTATTAGGACTGACGCGAAGACATTTTGATCGTAAGTAACTAATACCGCAAGTCAAAAGCCAAAAGTCACTCATTCAAAAGTATTATGGAATGGGATTTTTAGAGTTTTTAAATGGTTACTCGTCCTGCAAAGTGACACTCCTGCGTCGCTCTAAGCGTACCCCTGCGGGGAAGCAAGCTACGCGTTAGCGTCTCTAAGAGTTGCTATGCCGTAGGCTTTACGCTGCGCTAATTGATGCCGAACGCGCAGCGTCTCGTAGAGAAGGCGGGCTACGCCAACGGCGGGAACCGCCGCTCAACGCCAGTTCCTTTAAGTGGGGGAACCCCACCAACTGACTGGCTCGACTTTGCGCTATTTACGCGCCCGACGTACTAGACAGATTTAAGATGAAAAACTCAATGGTTCATATTTCATTTGTTGAGAAAAGACTTGTTATACAAGACTTTTAACCCTTGTGTACAATTTTTTTGTTTTTGTACAGTGACCCGTAATTCAAAGTGAGTTTTTTTTATGCCTACAAGTCCTTTGCGTGAAGAACCTCGTAACCAGCGAGCGCCTGTAATTCGTACAAGTAATGAGTTTATTCTCTTAGAATGGCTAAAGTCAACTGGTCGTCTAATAGAGCGTGAACATCAAGAATCTGAGTATTTAAATGAAGTAGAAGAAATTTCAGAAATGATAGACCTTGACGATATCCCTTATGATCATGACGATGACGATGCTGATATGGATTTAGAAGCCTAGTAGAGGAACTGCCGTTAGCGCAGCGTAAAGCCTTCTCTTCTCTTTCAGAGACGCTAACACGAACGAGAGGCTTCGCCAACGGCATAGCTTCTCTACAAGACGCTAACGCGTAGCTTGCTTAAGAGCAGGGGTACGCTTAGAGCGAGCCACATTTACGCCGAAAGGTTAAGATTTCCGACTTTTTAGAGAAGTCGGGAATCTTAGTATTAAAATGCGAGTGTGTTTTAAGTAAGTTGGCACAATAAAACAAACTGTGTGAAGAAAAGTAAACAAGGCTCAAACCCTTATTGTCCTCAGCAAGAACTGCCTTATCCCAACGATAATTATTTACGCCGACCTACTTATTCTTGGACTTAAGTAATAGATAAAATAATTGTCCATTGCTGACAGTAACACCAGCGCGATCGCCTGCTAATTTACCAGTACCTAAAAAATAATCTACTCTACCTGCACCTTTAATTGCACCTCCAGTATCTTGGTCAAGAACATAGCGACTAACGATGCGCTCTTTGATTTTTCCGGTAGGATTAACAAAGGGAATAGAAGTGCGAATCAACGCTAAAGCGCCAGGAGGCATAAGGGATTTATCTGTAGCAATAGAACGCTCCGCTGTTAGTGGTACGTTGATAGAACCTTGGGCTGGCTCACCGTGATTTTCTTGAAAAAAAACAAAGCTGCGATCACGCGGAATATAAGTATTTAATTCTTGGGGATGCTTTTGAAAATAGTCGAGAATAATTGGCATAGTCATACCTTGTAGCGGTAATTTGCCATCATTTGCTAATTCTCGCCCAATGCTTTTGTAGTTATAAGCAATATGACCAGCGTAGCCGATTGTTGTTTGAGTACCATCGGGAAGCACAAGTCTGGCTGAACCTTCAATTTGAGCTAGATATGGTTCGAGGCGATCGCGAAACCAAAACAACTCTAATCCTCGCAATTTATTTTTAGCGCCTTGTAAACCATCTGCTCCTTCTAATTCCAAGCGTGTAGGATGAGGCTTAGGCCAGGAGTTTAAATCAGGAGGTAATCGATAAACAGGATAACGATATTCTGTTGTGGGGACACGACTGGCTGCGTAAAGTGGTTCATAATAGGCGGTGAATAAAACAGAACCTTTGGTGTCTTGACCGACTGACTGGTAAAGAACAAATTCCCGCTCGATGGCTTGATGTAATTCTGTTGCAGAATGAGTTTTTAATAGGAGTTCGCGGAATCTTTTCAAGCTTTTTAAGACGCGATCGCGCGTAATCTCAGCCACCTGATAGTTTTGATAAGCAGCCACAGCATTAGCTGATTGCAGGTATTGGAGACTGTGAGCGATCGCACTCAACAATGCCTTTTTGTCTGGTATTTGTCCATAGAGTACTTCATCCAAACAAGAGCTATCACCTTGACAACAAGTAACTGGTAATCTCTGAATTAATGGTGCTTTTTGCTTTTGTGTAAGTGCATTTTGATTTTTAGCAGTCAAGGACATTGATATATCCCACTTTTTCACACGACATTCTGGCGGGCTGAGTTCTTGATGCACTAAAGATGGCATCCGCACCAGCAAAATCGAGAAAACCACAGGTAAGCTGATGGCAATAACTTTGTTAAACTTTCCTAACCCAGCAGATATCTTTCTCATCAAAATTAAAAATTTTTGTCTTCCCATACTCCAGTAAATAGTGGTTTATGTCATTAGTGTTGATGGGTTGTGAAAGTTCGTACTCAACAGATATAGCATTTTAAATTAAGCGATTTCTCACTCACTACGAACCTCTGAAAATTCATGACACAGACTAATACTACACTGTGGCGGAAGTTTGCCTACCTTTAACAAGGGGTTTAAGCCCCAAGTCTTATTATGAGATAGTAGCTGGATTTACGCGCCCGCTGCACTAGTACCGCAAGGCGGAAGTCAAAAGTCAAAAGTATTATGGAATAAGCTCTTTAGGGCTTTTCAATAGTCTGCTTATTTCCGCCGTGCTGTACTAGGTAGACGGCAATAAAGCAAAACATAATCAAAGATTGTTTGTTATTTGTTTTTGACACCAGTTGTTACAACGGAGAGAACCTCCCAACCCACTGGCTCACCAATGCTTAATGCCTTATTCATTCATATTACGGTAAGTGGCAACTGCTGAAGGCGATATCCGGTTCAAATATCGGAATATCCAGTATTTGAAAATGGTATCTAAAATCACTGGAAATGTAGCAATAAATAAGAAGATAAAATCTCGATTTGCTGGTAATCCCCAATGACGCGATACACCTTCTAAGAGTACTTCCCAGCCATGAGGAGAGTGGAAACCTACAAATATATCGGTAAACAAAATGATAATAAATGCCTTGGCACTATCACTAAGTCCATAAACAATATGATCAAAGAAATCTTTGATCACAGCAATAGAAGACTTGCTGACGACTAAAAGACAAATAAAAGCAGTGACTGAGAAAATATCTGCAAAAACATTTTTTATTGCATTAGAGCTTTCGTCACGAAATTCTTCAGAAAGCTCAATAGCCCTCTTTTTTAGTTCTACTTCTATCTGTTCAGGCAACAGTGGAGGGGCATTTCTAATGAGATTTTCAAACTTGACCTTTTCTTCAAATCTTTGTAATTCTTCAAGGGCTTCCTCTTCCATTTCTGAATTGAGGAATATCTGCATTTGCTCAGTGTCTCTAGACCGCTCAATAATTGGTCCTACAACGAAAGCTTTTGCTATCTGATGTGTTAAAAGTGGTACGATAATTAATAGTAAAATAAACCTGATAGATATTATTGTTCTTCTTTGAGCTTGACGAAAATTTTGAATTACCTCTTGTTCAGAATTAGGGTCTAATTCAACTTGCAGACGAGTAATAGTACTTAAAATAGAGCGTGGTAAAACGCCCGTTGTATCAGTTTTACTCTTTGGTTTTGGTTTTTTCTGCCAGTCTGGAGTTTGTATTTTGGGTGGTAATGTTGGAGTATTGACAAGCAGCGACTTGTCGTCAGATATCACAGAGTTAACTGGTAGATTTGGAGGTTTGACTACTAAAGCTTTGGAAGTTATTTGATCAGAAGTTGTTGTGTATTTGGATGTAACTTGATCGATGAAGTTTAGCTTTTCCAAAACTAAAGAAGGACTCAGATACTCTATACCTGCTTTCTGAGCAGCTTTTTGATTTTCTTCATTTAAAAACCAACGGCTTGCTCTCAACTCTGTCAGCCGCATCCTCACAGTTTTTAATAACTTTTTTAGGTCTGACTCAAAATAATCCATCACGCTGTTACTGTACATGGCTGAGTCAATGTCTATTTTATTACCATTGAAATGCTTATCTTCTATTTCCTTAATCTTTAATGCTGCATCATAAGCCTCATGTAAAGAACGTTCAGGAGTCTGTAAGTACCATCGATAAGCAGCGAGTAAGAAAGAATAGATTTTTTGGCTAAAAACAGAGTTTTTCATTGCAGACAATCATCCAGCATTATTTGGCAATTCTTAACCTTAAGTTAACGCACGAGGTATACTAGCAAATCTACAAGGAGAAAGTTTGTGGTTTCTCATTCGGTTTGGATTGTTGGCACTAGCCGCAGTGGTAAGACGGCTCGCTTGGTAGAGCAATTTTGTAGTTGGGTACAACCTGAAAAGCAGTATACTGAATCATTTTATACTAAAAAGCCAGGACGTAGAAAAGGCGTTCAAATACCCGAATTTTTATATCTTAAACAAACAGAGCCAGGAGTTTTAGTCTTAGCTGCCAATGATGATAATCGTCGAGAGTTAGGAGATATAATTGTTACATCGACTTTAGGAAAATATCCGGTTCGCGCCAAGACGCCACTAGGTTTTTTCCAGGATGAAGTTATTTTATTTTGGCCGTTGCTAATTAACTCGTTGAGCCTGAAGGCACAGTTTCCGGTAAGATTGCGGCCAGAAACGGAACAAGAGTTAGCAACCAAACTCTGGCGTCCCCAATTAGACGAAGAAATTTTACGTGTTGCGGGAGTGAATGAATCTCGCTTGGTGCGTCGCATCCTAGACTTATTGCAATTAGCAGCTTACGGTGGTATACATTGCGAAGATATTGCCGATATTTTGACAAGGGGTCTGCGGGAAAATACTATAAATTTAGAGCCGGAATTTCTAGCCTCTTTGCTTTTAGATTGGCGTAACTGGTGTTTAGAGAGGGGGTTACTGACTTATGGGATTATTACTGAACTTTATAGTCAGCATTTGTTAAGCGATCGCAATTACCAGCAGCATCTAACTAAACGTTATCAGGCGGTACTGGCGGATGATGTTGATGATTATCCTAGCGTAGCGCGTCTTTTGTTTGAGTTGCTGTTGGATCAAGGCGCAGTCGGGGCGTTTAGCTATAATCCCGACGGTGCAGTACGATTGGGATTGGGAGCAGACCCCAACTACCTAGAAGGGCTAGCAGAGCGTTGTCGAGTAGAAATCTTGACCGGGCCGCCTCCTGAGTCCCTTGGTGAGCAAGCTAAACAGATGGTGGAATTAGTCACAGAACCGATGGTACTGTTGAGTTTACCTGAAATTGTACATTCAATTCAAACCACCTCTCGCGCCCAATTATTGCGACAAACAGCAGAGGTAATTGCTAATGCCATCCAATCACAGCAAGTGCAACCAGAACAAGTGGCGATTATTGCACCAGGTTTAGATGCGATCGCTCGTTATACTCTAGTAGAAATCCTCGTCAAGCAAAAGATTCAAGTAGAATCGCTCAATGACCAACGTCCCCTAATTAGTTCACCCGTCATTCGCGCCTTACTCACCATGCTGGCACTAGTTTATCCCGGCTTGGGACGCCTCGTAGATCGGGATGCCGTGGCAGAAATGCTGGTTGTATTGAGCAGGAAACAACAACCACCTGAAAACTCTACAGACGCGATTCATCGCGTCTCTACTGATATTGACCCGGTACGTGCTGGTTTGCTTGCAGATTACTGCTTTGTACCCCATCCCGATCGCCCCAACTTGCTACCAGTGTCAGCCTTTGAGCGCTGGGATAGAATCGGCTATGCAGCGACCACAACTTATAGTGAAATATTACAGTGGTTAGAACAGCAGCGATCGCAACAAGAACTGCGTTTAATTCCCAGTCCCATTTCCCTTTTAGACAGAGCAATTGTGCGCTTTTTGTGGAATGGGAGCAATCTTCCCTACGAACAACTAGCAGCACTGCGAGAATTATTAGAAACCGCCCAACACTACTGGGAAATTGACACCAGATTACGGCAAATTGCCCCAGTTGAAACAACGCCTCAGACAACTATTATCGAATTCATTCAACTACTGCGACGTGGTACAATCACCGCCAACTCTTACCCTGTGCGTCCCATCGGTGGGGCCAGAAAGGCTGTCACCTTAGCAACCATATTTCAATATCGATCTAGTAGGCGATCGCACCGCTGGCATTTTTGGCTGGACGCTGGTTCACCTCTATGGGCAAAAGGTGGTGCAGCGACTTTGTTTGGTGCGCCGTTTTTCCTGCGAGACAGGTTAGGCGAACCTTGGACAGCAGAAGATGAGAAATTGGCACAAGAACAACGACTGCGAAGGATTTTGACTGATTTACTATCTCGTGTATCCGAGAGAGTTTATTTGTGTCACAGCGATTTAGCAGTGAATGGACAAGAGCAACTAGGGCCGCTGTTACCTTTAGTAAATGCCTGTGTAACGGTTATTTCTGAGGCTACTGTAAATTGAATGTCTTCGGGCTGTGAGAAACTCAGATCCTCGACTTCTTTAAAAAGTCGGGGATCTTCTTGCAATATATTTGTTTGTATAGAGTAGTAATTGTCCCCTTTTTAACATTGAAGTTTGGGGTTGATCTTTGCAAATTTCGGGACTGTGGTTGAATTGGAACAGGAGAATGAGAAGGGACTTGATCACGCTTTAAAAGCAAAGGAATACTGAGAAATCCCAAAATAATTACTACTCCAGTCATTATCCAAACCATTAATCTATTTGGTCTATAATCGCCTTGTTCAATTTGCCAGAAAACTTGGTTGTATCGCCACGCAGCTAATGCAATAGCCAAAATTCCAAAAATTACCAAAGCCAGACCCAAATTTTCCGAGTTGGATAATGGATTTACCGGAGGTTCTTGTTGAGTAAGAGCAATATTCAGCTGGCGCAAAAATATACCAAATCGCGCAATCGCAAAACCAAAGCTAATCAATGCAATAGAAGTGCGTAGCCAAGCAAGAAAGGTACGTTCGTTCGCTTGATGCTCCCTTTGACGGTCAATTTTCGGTATTTTATCCATGAGTATCTTCTGACGCCAAGTTCCCTTTGAAAAGTATCCATCACATTGATGAATAGCATTATCAGTGAAAGATTAAACGCCGAGACGCATCTGTAAAAGTCAACACAGCCCAGTCACGATTCTGAGAAAACCCCAAGCGATCGCTAGAATCTTTACAATAGGAAATAAGGTAAAGATATATATCAGAGTCAAAATCAATGGCACTATTCGGATTTGGCAAAAAGCAAGTTATGCCCACACCTGAGGAAGCTTTGCCAGGAAGGGCACAGTCTATGTCAGTACCTGCTGCTCATTATGTCAATAAGAATCCTTTAAAAGCTCCTTATCCCGATGGATTAGAGAAAGCAATGTTTGGCTTGGGCTGTTTTTGGGGTGCAGAACGCAAATTCTGGCAACTGAAAGGAGTTTACACCACCGCAGTGGGTTACGCTGCTGGGTTCACACCCAACCCCACCTATGAAGAGGTATGTAGTGGGCGAACTGGTCACAATGAAGTGGTGTTGGTTGTGTTTGATCCAAAAGTAATTAGTTATTCTGAACTGCTCAAAGTGTTTTGGGAAAGCCACAATCCTACCCAAGGAATGCGCCAAGGTAATGATGCTGGCACTCAGTATCGTTCGGGAATTTATGTATATTCTGAAAGTCAAAAGCAGCTAGCAGAAGCATCGCGGGAAGCTTATCAGCAAGCTCTCAACGGTGCAGGTTATGGCAAGATTACCACAGAAATCTTGGATGCACCTGAATTTTATTACGCAGAAGCCTACCATCAGCAATACCTGGCTAAAAATCCCAACGGGTATTGTGGTTTAGGAGGGACAAACGTATCTTGTCCTGTGGGCGTAGTTGAATCGCAAGTGAGTGGATAGAAATGCACTAGCAACTCACAGATGTGTATTTGTGTCAATCTAAAATCAAAACCCTTTTAAAACCTTGTTTCCAGCCTCTGGCTGGAAATGCTCTTCAATTGCGGCTCTGCCGCGAGTAAGGGAGGCGGAGCCTCACAATAGGCATTCCCAGTCAGAGACTGGGAACGAGACAACTAGACAAATACCAGCGAAGGAAGATAATTCTTCACTCCCAACTCCTAACTCCTGTACAGACGCGATTAATCGCGTCTCTACTCCTAACTCCTACAGGACTTACAGTGCAGCTTTGAGCAAAGCGATCGCCCTAACCCACAACATAATACTAATAGGCGCTCCAATTAAAATACCAGCGATCGCCCAGCCTCTTTGATGGGCTTTGAATTGTTCAATACTGCGCCACCGCCTACTTTTCCAAGCCCATTCATTGCCTTTTGCACCAAGAGCGATCGCCATTACCCACCAAGCATTAGGTATAAAACAAAACAATCCATACCAGACTTGATTCGGCCACATCCACAACCAAGGCATCAGAAATGCGCCCCAATTCCAACCGAGAATTTCCTCTGGAACTGTTTCAATGTGATTATTTATCCCGCATCCAGAATTGTTGATTATTTCTTTTAGTGGTAAAAGCTGATTCTTGTTTATAGATTTGACAGCCAGACCAGATTTGAGAGCATTTAGCGCTTGGCTGGCACTAGTAAATCTTTGTTCGGGAGCGGGTTCTATCAACTTTTGTAACCAACTGACAAAACTGGGACTGAGATTAACTCGGTCTGTAAATTGCAGTCGCAAATCCTGCTGAGGTAAATCAGAAGGGGAAGTTCCAGTCAGCAAATGAATTAAAGTCGCTCCTAGTGCATAGAGGTCTGAAGCCGCAACCGCTCGACCACCAAATTGTTCCATTGGGGCATAACCATAAGTACCTACAACGGTAAAAGTAACGCCTTCTCTTGCTGCTTTATCCTGAACTGCGCCAAAATCAACTAAATAAATCCGATTATCTTCGCCCCAGATTAAATTACTCGGTTTAATATCTCTATGTAACACCCCTGGATTCAACTCATGTAGATACGTGAGAATATTTAAAACCTCAACAGCAATTTTTCTAGCTCGCTTTTCACTAAACCTTTTGCCAAGAGCAAGTTTTTCCTTGAGCGACTCACCAGGAATATATTCTTGGATTAAGCCAAACCAGAGTGTGCGATCATCGATACAAAAATAATCTATATATCGAGGGATGCGGGGATGATTTAGCTGTTTAAGAATTTGCGCTTCCCTCTCAAAAAGTTTCAAATCATCCCACTGTACAGTACCGCCAAAGGCCAAAAGTTTGACCACAACGGTAGAATTTTCGCCATTAGAGGCTTGTAAATCCTTTGCTAGCCAAGTTTGACGAATTCCATTGTTGCCGAGTTGGCGCTGGATCTGATAACGGTCTTGTAATATTTGTTCTGCTTGCAGCATCTGATACCTGCTGGCAATTTACGTTGATCTGATTCCCTTATATTCAAGGATAGTCATTATCTACAGAAACTGTGAGAGCCAGATAATTTATTGAAAGCAGTTGAAGATTTCAACTTTGGGGTTCTCTAGAAAATTAATGCGAATTATTGTTCGCATATATTATAGATAACAGTAAAGATTGAAAGTGGCCAAAGAAGCACAACCAAAACAGATTATCATCTATGCCAATCAAGACGGTTACGAGCCGTTTGCAGAGTGGATCGATAATTTACGCGATCAACAAGGAAAACGACGCATCCTGCAACGTCTACGCCGCCTTGAACAAGGCAATTACGGCGATGTTGCGCCGATAGGAGATGGTTTGAGCGAGTTGCGAATGTTCTTTGGTTCTGGTTATCGCGTCTATTTCGGCGAAGATGCTGAAAATATTGTTGTCTTACTCTGTGGAGGCGACAAAAGCACACAGAATCAGGACATCGAGGATGCAAAAGCTTACTGGAAGGAGTACCTAAGCCGTGAGAAAATTTAGAACACTTGATGAATTTGAAGAAGAGTACTTGCGTAAGCACCCGGAAGAAATCGACGATTATTTGACCGAGATATTTCAGGAATATGCACAAGACAACGATTCCGGCGCGTTGTTAGCATCTTTGCGCGCCGTTGCCCATGTACGGGGAATTAGCGAGATAGCCGAGCAAACAGGCATGACACGCCGGGGATTACAAAAAGCCTTATCCAGCAATGGCAACCCGCGCCTTGAAAACGTCAATTCCATCATGAAGGCGCTGGGATATTGTCTCACGCCACAAAAAATCATGCCTCCAGCCGCAGAGTGAATCACATCAGTAGTTATCGATTGTGACACTATTGTGTGCAGATTACGAGCACTAACTAGCAACTTACGTTAAAAAAACATAACTCATTGATTTATGCAAATAAAAGTAGATGCAAAGACTTTAAATTATAGATGAAATTTCAGAAGATTGAAGTGTGATTAGACAATATACAGCTAATTACATTTTAATCAACTTAATTTCAAAGGAAACAAACAATGACTACTAGAAAAATTTCTGAACCGCGTCTGGCTGATTTGGAACTATTTAGCGAAATTTCAGATGAAGCCCAAGCTTCTGTCAGAGGAGGTTTCACAGTAACAGTAAGGCGCGGTGATACGCTATCGGGTTTAGCTAAGGGTTATTGTGAAGATAGTAGTAAGTGGCCTCAAATTTACAAGGCTAATAAAAAGAAGATAGGATCTAACCCCAACCTGATTCGTCCTGGTCAAGTACTTAATATCCCTTGCGTTACGGGCAGGGTTAGGAAGCAAATAGAGTTGACCTAAATATAATCTGCGTGCTTAAAAAATGGTAGAACGTAAATTGAAATTTGGGTCATCCGCCTCACCTTGATTATAACCTTCGGTAATTGTGTTGCAAAAATTTTTTCAAACGCTAACTTTAAGTTTGTAGTATATATGCTTAAAATTTAGATGCAGTGCTTCGCAAATTTTTGTAACACGATTTTCTTGAAGAAAACAACATAATACATATTACCTACAGAGCCAACACTAAATTTTTGATTTAGTGTTGGCTCTATACCCATTCTTTAATTACGAATTACGAATTAGTAATTATTTCGTCAACGTTCATTTGTAGATTGCAGATAATTTTTGCGATAGTAAGCTTGATATTCCACAGACAGCAGAGGTTCCCACCAATCACGATGATTGAGATACCATTCAACAGTTAAACGTAAACCCTCAGCAATCGTTACTGAAGGTGTCCAACCGAGCTGAGTTTTAATTTTGTTCGCATTAATTGCATATCTCCGATCATGTCCCTGTCTATCCTTGACAAAAGTAATCAATTGCTTTGCTGGACATAGTGGGAAATCAGGTGCTAATTCATCCATCATCTGACACAAAAGTTGCACGAGATTAATATTTTCTACCTCATTATTGCCACCAATATTGTATGTCTCCCCTGGTTGACCATGATTGATTACCACATCTAAGGCACGACAATGATCGCCCACATAAAGCCAATCGCGGACATTTTTACCATCACCATAAACAGGTAATGGCTTACCGATCAAAGTGTTGATACACATCAGGGGAATTAGCTTTTCGGGAAACTGATAAGGGCCATAATTATTAGAGCAATTTGTGATAATTGTTGGAAGTTTATAAGTATGATAATAAGCACGGACTAAATGGTCACTACCCGCTTTCGAGGCTGAATAGGGACTATTGGGAGCATAAGGTGTAGTTTCACAAAAAGCTGCATTATCTGCGCCCAGACTACCGTATACTTCATCAGTAGAGACGTGCAAAAAACGATAATCAGATGGCTGTGCTTTTGCCTCCCAATGTTGCCGAAAAGCTTCTAGGAGAGTGAAAGTTCCTACCACATTAGTTTGCACAAAAGCCCCAGGTTCAAGAATCGAACGATCAACATGAGATTCAGCGGCAAAATGAGCGATGGTATCAATATTTTCCGTTGATAATAACTGATCTACAATGGTGCGATCGCAAATATCCCCCTGCACAAACCGAAAATTCTTTCTTCCCTCAACCAGCGTCAAATTCAGACGATTCCCCGCATAGGTAAGAGCATCCAACACCACTACCCGATCATCTGGATAAATCTGACACCAATGATGGACAAAATTTGCCCCAATAAACCCTGCACCCCCCGTAACTAATAACCGCCGACTCATCCAATTTCCTCTCTTGTATCTGTATTCTCAGCGCTTGGAGCGGTTCGTTAAGTAAGCAATAATAAATTAACTATATTACGCAATGTAAAATTAATTAAGCTGGCTCATAGTAAAGACTTGATTCCGTTTACTACAAACCTTTAATTATTCACGCCCACCTATTTATTTAAACCTTAAGATATTTCTTCTTCAGCTTATCGTATATCTTTTGTGCAAATAACTTTACTACACGTCTTTTCGTCAAACTCTTAATATTAGACGGCTGCTGGATTTTGTGGTCAAAAAACTCATTTAACTCATTCAGAATAACTTGGAAACGCTTAATAATATTTTCAGTACGATGTTCAACTAAAAATTCTTCAGACAAGCTAACTGTTACTGAAGAATTAAGTACCTTCATAATACGTTGAACATCATATTCTTGTGAATACCCAGCAATTTTATAGCAATTGAATCCAGGGTCTAAGTAATCTGCCAGTCCACCGTTGACACTAGAAAATACTTGACAACCACAGGCAATAGCTTCCATTGGTTGCAGACCAAATCCTTCACTAACACCCTGTTGTGCCCAGTACTCAGCCGAATCATACAGGTAAACCTTAGCTCGGTTAAATAGTCCAGGTAAATCTTCTACATAAGAGTCAACAACCAATACTTTACAACGTTTTTGCAAGGCTGGAATTAATTCTTTAATTAAATACTCAGAAGACTTCCGAGCTTGAACTAAAACATCAATATCCCGTTCCAGTCCTAAATTTTGAAACTCATCAGAAATTTGATTGGGTAAATAATAAATCAGAGAATTGGGTGATTTTTCTCCCCAATATCCCATTGTATAGCGGCTGACAGTGATGATCGGAATACTCGCTCCTAGTCTGAATGGATAGCCTGGACTATGGGCATGGTAAACGACATTGTATTGCTTAAGTTTAGCCACGAGTTGAGCTATATCAAATCCCCAACTGATAATAAAAATTACATCACTTAAATTTTTCTCTTTTAGCAAATCATCAATAAAAAGCTTACCTTTTTCGCGTTGACGGTAAGTTACAACATCAGCATTACAGAACTGCTGAACCAGATTAAGTGCTTTTAACTCAGCCCAAAGACCACCACAGGCAAATTTGCCATCTGTACCGGGGAGTAAAAAGTAAAGCTTTCTCATTACACAATTCTCTAAGAACAGATTTATAAAGTAAATCTTAAATTTGTAGTAGCTTGTCTACTCTTAGTTAGTGCAATAAATTTTGTAGATTGGGTTGAAATATAAAACCTAACATTCCTGTGATCGTTAAGTTTTGCTTCGCTCTACCCGACCTACATTTAATGCACTAGGAATGAGGAAACAAAAAGCACTTAGAGGATGTTTGAAAAGTATTAGGCGAATATAATTCGCTACTAGACAAACTCTCGTCTTCCTCCGTGGACTAAGAGAAAATCAAGGATTTTTAACCCAGGTCGGTGGGTAAAGTCTGTATAGCCGCACCTGTGCCAGGGTTAGTAATAAATTAGACTTGTTCATTCATCCTCTTAGACTGGTTTCACCGTTTGCCAGAGAGCATCAACCTCAGATGACGTATATGCACTTTCTGACGCAACCCCTGTCATATCCGCGAGGCGTCCAGCAAGAAACGAACGTCCAACCTTGATGATCTCGTTGTCTGGATAAGAGGGATGTACCCATAGCCCAATCTCTAAGGAATGTATTCCATCAGATTCTACATTGAACACAACTTTATGGAACGGTTCGGGAAAGCCTGGTCGGTGCTGGTTACGAAACACTTCCTTAAGAGTGATAGTGGTTTCAAAATGCATGATGAGTTCCTTTACTTTTTACTTTTTAGTTTTTATTCTCGCCAGTTCACCTTTACAAAATGCCCCTGTTTTCCCCAAACGTCGCGTGTACGGGTAATATTTTCAATTGCTAGGTTAAAAGGAATGGCAGTTGTTAGGTAACGCTGTGCCATAGAACCTAAATCAGGTGCGAGTTCAGCGGCTGTCGTCGCTGCCAACCCCAAACCTATAAGTTGCTCGATTGGTCGAAATGGTAGCAACAGATGCACACCTACAGCTAGTCCAGCTGTTAAAAGCATTGCTACTGATAAATTTGTGCCGCAACGAGGATGTACAGCCAAATCCCATTCTCCACTGGTGAGGCGATGTCGAGCAAGTGTGACCGCACGCCGTAAATCACTAATATTCACCTCACCATAGAGGTAGAATCCTTGCTCAGTAGACAAACCGCCTAATAGTTCGTTATCTAGTTGAACGTTAGTAGGTTCTCCTTTGGCAGGATAGGCAGTTTTTGATTCGCTAAGAACCCAAACAGTAGCATGTTCTAAGGCGTGAACCTGCCGCAGCATCAAAATTTCTTTCAACCCTGGAATAAACGATAGCTGTCTGAGTAAGTCGGCATCTTGTGTGGATTGCGGAAAGTCTAAGGGTCGGTATTCTGGGGTCAGAATTTTCTCAGATACAAGTGTCGTAAGATCTAAGTTAAAAAATTCAAAGGGAGACGAGCCACTCTGAAAAGAAGCAGAAGTATTCATTGGAACACTGCTCTCCAAGCCGATGGAGCAACATAGATTTCTTTCAAATGTAACGCTTGCACCACTGAATTGTTGCTAATTTTTGTGGATGATTGTTGAGTTTGGGCATGGGGCATTGGTCATTAGTCATTAGTCATTAGTCATTGATCATTGGGTATTGCTTATTTCTCCCCCTGCTTCCCCTACTCTCCCTGCCCCCTGCCCCTGTGCTTCTTAAAAGTCCCCAATCCCTAATACCTTGCCCAAACCTTTAATTTTTCGTTGCTGATGCGTAAGTCCTACATCTGTTCTGCTGAATTTGAAAAGGAATTCTGATCTTTGTTATAGTTTCCGAGTCCGAAGGTCAGCTGGTTCCACTAACATAAACTCCGGCTGAGTGAAGGACTCGGAACTTTTGGTAGAGTGTTCACACTGAAAACTTAGGCGTGAGGAGGGGAACAATCAGTAAACCTCATTCATTGGCTCTTTAGTATACCAGACCAGAGCTATTACGTTGCTACGAGTAAATTATTTATTCGCTCTGGTTAGGCAGAAGACAGCAATTGACATCATTCAAACAGACTTTGCCCCACTGTAAAGCCCAGCGGACAAGAGCTACTCGATTTTCTGTCTCAGTCTTGGTGAGAATATTACTGATATGGTTATCAACTGTACGCTTGCTAATCTCCAGTTTTCCTGCAATCTCTTGGTTAGTTAAGCCAGCGGCCACTAAGTCGATAATTTGCAGTTCTCTGTCTGACAGACTAACGGGGGTCTCAGACTTGCCACCAGCCATGACTATTTCTATCCTCCCTTGGTATATGTACTTAATCGCTCTTTTTAATTCTAGAGGATTCTTTTGTTGGTAGGGGTTTCAAGTGTTAGCAGTAATACTATTGTCAATATTTTCTTTGGATTTAAAGTTGACAGAAATATAAACTATAAATTTTTTTGTATAAAATTAAGCATTTTCATAAAAGATATTAAGTTTATTCACTGAGATAATTTTAGAGAGTATTAAAAGCATATACATGTTATTGGAGTAGTTAAAATTGCTATTTAATTCTATGAAGGACTGGCGACAGATTAGCAAAAATTATTATAGATTTTATACTGTAAATTCCTAATCCCAAATCGAAATCTAAAATTGAAAATGAGATGAGCAATCCCCGTGTTTTGTGCCTTGGTGAAATTTTGTTTGATTGTTTAGCCGATCAATTGGGGCTAAAGCTGGAAGAAGTGAAATCTTGGACTCCCTACCCAGGAGGGGCACCAGCTAACGTAGCCTGTGCTTTAGTCAAGCTGGGGACGACAGCGGGATTTATCGGAGCCGTTGGCGAAGATGAAGCAGGGAATGCACTGGTCAAGCTATTACAAGATGTAGGTGTAGAGACGACGGGGGTACAACGCCATCCCACAGCACCAACACGGCAAGTTTATGTTACACGGGATCTGGCTGGCGATCGCACCTTCGCTGGATTTGGTCAGTATGATACCGCAGAATTTGCCGATACTCGCCTGCAAGCTAAACAATTGCCAAATTCGCTGTTTCAAGAGGCAGATTTTCTGGTTTTGGGTACTTTGGAATTAGCCTATCCTGAAAGTGAACAGGCAATTTACCGCGCCTTAAAGTTAGCAGAACATTACGACTTGAAGATTGTGCTGGATGTCAACTGGCGTCCTGTATTTTGGGACGAGCCAAACATCGCTCATCAAAAAATTCCAGAATTATTTAAGCGAGTCGATTTCCTCAAACTCTCCAAAGAAGAAGCTGAATGGCTATTTGAAACTACAGATCCCGGAGCCATCACTTACCGTCTGGCTTCAATTGAAGGAGTACTAGTAACAGATGGGGAAAACGGTTGCACCTACTGTCTAGGTGAGAACGAAGGCAAATTACCTTCGTTTTCTATCCCCGTAGTTGATACAACTGGTGCAGGAGATAGCTTTTTGGCAGGATTCATCCACCAACTGAATCAGCACGGCATCCACAGCTTGCGGGATGCAGAAACAGCAAAACGTATTGTTACCTATGCCAGTGCTGTTGGGGCGCTGACTACGATTAAACCAGGTGCGATCGCATCTCAACCGACTGCTGCTGAAGTCGAAGCTTTTCTAGCCACACATCAACTCTAGGAACTAGCATAAGCGACTGGGATATCAGCCACCAAAGGCTGATACTCCGGGCTAGAAAATGGACGAAAATCTTCATGCCATTCTGCGGTCATATTGCACAATAAACGCAGTTGGAGAGCTGTCGGTACTGGGTTAACGCGCTCAACTTTTACTTTTACAAGTTCGGGATTTTTATTCTTGAGTTTAAAAACATCATCTACAATATATCGAGGGCAATAACCTACGATGTAATGATCCTCAGTGCATAAAAGCAATGCACGCGGGTCGTAGGGATTTTGAAATTCGTTAGCTAAATATAATACTTCACCCGTTTCTAATTGATTAATTCGTTCAGTTGCACAAGCAGGAAGATGTCGCAGTCCATGTACAAAAAAATGGATATGGTATAAACCATTTTCATCTGGTTCTGGACAGGGGAAAACTTCAAAATAATCTGTTACCTTGCGTCCACCACTACGAGAAAGAATGCTAACTGGCTCGTCTTCACCTTCAGGAATATTTAGCGATTCAATATAATCTTTGTAGTCAGGGCGAGAGCGTCGCATTAATCGATTAGAAAACAAGGGGAAAAGTTCAACTGATGTGTATTCTTTGTTTAAGTATGGGAAGGAATACAATAGCTGAAAATTATGTTCAGTTTGAGCTTTTACAGCACCTTGTGTATATACAAATTGATATTTTTTTCCGTCAAATGTTAAGCGACCAATGGGAAGCCAAGCGCGACTTTTAGGATCTTGCCAAGCTAAAAAAAGTGTTTTCATAGTAGGGTGTCCAGCAGCTTACTTTGATTTAACTCCAATATTTTTTGTGCAAATTCAATTGCTGTTTGCGATATGCGATTAGATGGAATACGCTTAAAAAGCTCTAACGTATCATTACTTGACACCCTTGCTAAATTATTTAACCATACCCTGGCTGCATCTGGATACCGTTGTTGCGCTTCACAAAATGCATTAAAAGCCTTGAGCTTGAGGGGTTTTTGATCACCAACTCTAGCATACAATGCAGAATCGCATCTTTCTACATACGCTTGGACAGAAAAGCCAGCGTCTTTCGTGGTTAGCCTGTTTTTTTCCGTCGCATGACTAATTCCCTTTGGTGGTGTCCAGTTGATGGGCAAATTTAGTGAAGCATCTCCGATAACATTGAATACATTATCTATTGTGTGTTGGAATAGGTCTTTAGAATCTTGTGGATAATTGGATACTATCCTAGCCAGAACTTCATTACCAAGGCTGAGAATTGCACCTGGTTGAGGCGGCAAAAATGAAGGTGAAACAATGCCATTGTCGCCATTGTATACCGCCAGTTCATAATCAGCATGAGGTAAACCTAGTAACTCGCACAACTCGGCTGCAATCTTTTCTGCCCAATCTTCTGCTGTGTTTGGTCTAGCTTTCTTGAATAGACAACGACCTAAATCCTGATGACGAAACCAGAACTTTTCTTTTGTTCCCAAATCCTCATTAGCCTCTCGGGCATCTAGGGGAACCTCAATAAGACGAAACTGCTCTGGCATAATTTTTGGAAAAGCCTGATTTAGAGCAAATTATTAACTTCACATATCCTTAAATGTGTAACAGTCAATGGTTAGCCTTAGCTCGTTGCCACAGAGTATCAACAGTCACAAACTCATAGCCTTGTTGTAGTAACTGCGGAATCAGGATTTGAATTGTGGCAGCAACATCTTCTCCACCGCAAGCACCATCATGCAAAACAATAAGCGAACCATTTTTGACCTGCTGCATAACTCGCTCTACCACGGTGGTTACGCCTGGTCGCACCCAGTCTTCTGGTACAACGCTCCACATAACTGGGCGGTAATTCCACTGAAAGAATAATTTTAAAGTCGCAGGTGTAAATAAACCATTGGGGGGGCGGACATCTCGCACTTGTTCAGGTTGGAGATTGCAGGCATTGTAGATGGCAGCTTGGGTTTTTTCTAAACTGTCCTTCAGGTCATTTGGGGAAAGCATCGGAAAAGAACGATGATCGTAGCCATGTAATCCGATCCAGTGTCCGCGATCGCTAACAGCTTTAGCGATCGCTGGTGAACGGTTGACGCAAACACCCAACCAAAAAAAACTAGCTGTAATCTTGTAACGGTCTAATACTGCCAAGACTTCGGGTGTGTATTCAGGATGGGGCCCATCATCGAATGTAAGTGCGATCGCTTTAGAATCGGGATTTCCAGCCCAAAGGCAGTTGGGAAAACTCGGTTGGAGAATGCGGTAGAAAATGGGGAATAGGGGAGCTAGCTGCATAAAGTTTTTTCTTTTTTGCGTAATCTTGCATAACTACACTGATTACTTAATATGAGACTGTTAAGCGTGGGAACGACAGCTTAACTCGCTTATATCTGGAACTTATGCACTGTACAAATAGAGAGTTCTAGATATAAGCGCTCCTTACACGTTAAAACATCAGAGCGATCGCTTTGATAAATGAAGATTGCTGAGTAATTTTTAATTCACTCATAACTCAGCACTTAAGACTCACCACTGAGTGTGGTCAATCACCACCCCCAAGTTAGTTGGGAAAGGTCGGCTGGAGAATGTCAATGCTCTATTTTCTAAAAAATCTCTAAGAGCAATACTTTTTGACCTACCACTGGTCTCAATTGAGGATAAATCTCCGAATAAACACTGGATGAAATGTTAATGTTGTTCAAAGATATACGAGATTATCAAATTTCATTTCTGGGCTTATTCCTAGTTGTGGGAATCGGTACACGAGACTGGACGTTGCGACCAGAGTTGATTGGGGTATTAATCGCCACTTGTATAGTAACCCAATGGATATTCTCGCGGGTAACAGGCAAAGAACAAATACCCAATCTTCGCAGTGCTTTAATAACCTCGCTAGGACTGGGCCTGCTGTTGCGGGCTGATCACTGGACAACAATGGTAATAGCGGCAGCAAGTGCGATCGCAAGCAAATTTCTGTTGAAATTCGGTAATAAGCATTTCTTCAACCCTGGTAATTTTGGCATCATTTCCGCCTTGGTTCTGACCTCCGATGCCTGGGTTTCGCCGGGACAATGGGGTGAAGAGTGGTGGTATGCGCTCTTATTCGCCGGAACTGGTGGCATGACTTTGCAGCGCATTGGTCGCTGGGACACCACAGCAGCTTTTTTGGGTGCCTACTCTTTGCTGGAAGCCATTCGCAATCTCTGGCTGGGTTGGACTTGGGATGTTTACTGGCATCGACTGATGAGTGGGTCTTTACTGCTGTTCGCCCTATTTATGATTACAGATCCGCGATCAATTCCCAATTCCCGAATTGGGCGGGTAGTTTGGGCATTTTGTATCGCCGGATTAACTTTCATCCTGCGAAATTATTTCTTTGTTTCCACCGCAGTCTTCTGGGCACTATTTGCCCTTGCCCCGTTGACCATTCTATTAGATGTTCTCTGGTTAGCCCCCCGGTTTTCTTGGCAACACACAGATGAAGGAGCAGGGGAAGCTGTTCTTGAGCAAGGGGAGAACTTCCTTACTCAACACTCCTAACTCCTGTACAGACGCGATTAATCGCGTCTCTACTCTTAACTCAGCACCAAAAAGTAGAGGTATAAAATGAAATTTTTGCGACTGTTGACGCCATTATTGTTGGTAATTGTAGCTGTTTTGTGCTTTGCACCCGCAGCTTGGGCATTTTGTGGATTTTATGTAGCCAAAGCTGATACGAAGCTGTACAACAAAGCTTCTCAAGTGGTGATCGCACGCAATGGCGATCGCACTGTCTTGACAATGGCAAACGACTACCAAGGCGAAGTCAAAGATTTTGCAATCGTAGTACCAGTGCCAACAGTGCTGCAAAAAGAGCAAGTTCGTGTAACTGAACCGAAGATTATCGAGCGCCTAGATGCTTTTAGTGCGCCGCGATTGGTGGAATATTTTGACCCAGATCCTTGTGCCCCACTACCACGATTTTTTGATAAACTATCTTTCGCAAGCGGAGCAGTAGCTAATAGTGCGGAAGTTCAGAGAAGCGATCGCAGTTTGGGTGTGACGGTGGAAGCGCGTTTCAACGTGGGCGAATACGACATTGTCATCCTCAGTGCCAAAGAATCTGGCGGACTGGAAACTTGGCTGACAAACAATGGCTACAAAATTCCTCAAGGGGCGAAACAGTTACTTCAGCCCTATATCCGTTCCTCAATGAAATTCTTTGTTGCCAAAGTCAACTTGGATAAATTCGAGGAATCTGGCTACCAATTCCTCCGTCCGCTACAAATTTCCTATCAATCACCCAAGTTCATCTTGCCAATTCGTTTAGGCATGATCAATGCCACTACAGAGCAAGATTTAATTGTCTATATCCTCTCGCCTCAAGGAGAGGCAGAAATCGCTAACTATCGGACGGTGAAAATTCCCTCCAACGTCAATATTCCGGTATTTATCAAAAATGAATTTGGTGAATTCTACAAATCTCTATTCCAAACCGCTTACACCAAAGAAGGCAAAAGAGTTGGTTTTTTGGAATACGCTTGGGATATGGGTAGTTGCGATCCTTGTTCTGCTGAACCCTTGACTCCAGAGGAACTTAAGGAAGCAGGCGTATTTTGGCTCAATGATAATTCTCCAACTGCTGTGCCACCATTCCGCAAGCTTGTTTTTCCCTCTTTTAACAGTAACGTCTTCATCTCCCGTCTGCATGTACGCTACACCCGCGACACATTCCCTGAAGACTTGACTTTCCTACAAACTGCCGACCGTGAATTATTCCAAGGGCGTTATATTTTGCAGTATCCATTTGAAGGGGAAGTTAAGTGTGAGGCAGGTAAAAAATACAGACAGTCTTTGCCCAAGCGTTTTGAACAAGAAGCCCAGACTCTAGCTAGGTTAACCAACGGGAATATCCAAGATATTCGCAATAAAATGAAGCTGAGTGTCGGAAATCTCACATATTCCTTCTGGGAAAATTTCTTGTCTAACTTTGGATTTGATTGAAGAAAGTGAGGAGTAGGGATGAGGGAGACAAGGAGAGAAGTCTGAGTGCTGACTTCCAGCGATCAGAACTTCGGAGGACAAGGGAGACATAAATAAATAAGCAATGCCCAATGCCCTGTTTGCCCAATCCCTATTACCCCTAATCTCCACTCCCTCCGGGAGCGGGGGCCCCGAGTTCCTCAATGCCCAATGATCAAATCTTGACGAAAGGTATTTTTTAGGGCGTTGTTATAGGCAATACTAAGATATTCTTGCTTTCTTCGCCAAGATTGTCATGGTTCAATTCGATGAACAGCTACACTGCTTAGTTACCGAAGCCTGTGGACACCCACCTGGAAGTCCTCAGCGTCAGAAGCTGCTCACGCAAATTATTCGCTTGACAGCAAGTAGACTTTGGAGAGAAAGTACTCCATACTATCAAGATGCACTACAACAAACTTGGTTGTATTTCTGCCGCAATGTTTGTGAAGGTTTGACAGGTCAAATCTATGACCCCACCTATGGCAGTGTCATCACCTGGCTGAATGCTTACCTAAAACGGAGACTACAAGACTTTTACATTAACCAGAACCGGGAACAAGCCACAACAGTCCCTCCTTGGGTTCGTCAGTCTACATCGGGTGGAATAAGTGAAACCATTGATCCTATAGATAACCTCCCAGCTACCCCCCAAGCACCTCCCATTCTGGAAGAATTGGAGACATGGATTAAGACAGATTCTGAAGGAGAACTGCGTGATACTTACATTAAAGGGCGTCCAGATGTGAATTGTCAGGTTTTAATTCTCAGACGCCTACCCCCGGAAGTTAGCTGGAAAGAATTATCTGAGGAATTTGGGCTGTCAATTCCAACATTAAGTAGTTTTTATCAGCGCCAGTGTCTACCACGTTTGCGTAAATTCGCTGAATTGGAGGGATTGTTATAACAATTCAAAATTCATGCATTCGTCTTGGAAAGTTCTAGGCTTTCACTGCCTTTTTGCGTAAGTTCTGTGATTTTTGAAATACATGTAGGTGTGTTAGCAATCGCGTAAGGCATCATGTCAAGCTTGTGCGTTACGCTTTGCTAAGACACCTTACAAAACTACTGAGATTTTTTCAAAAACAATTTACGATTTCTATAGTATAACGCACCATTGAAATAATCGAATATCAAAGACAAACTTGTCAATGTCAGCATTGCAAGTGAGTCGAAAGCGAATCAAATACAAAGCCTATATCACTTGCTAATAGACAAAACCCAATCGCCTAAAAGTTGGTTTACTCTATCGGGTACTTCATCATGGGGACAATGACCCGCTGTTAAGAAATGTTCTGTGAGTTCAGGATAATATTGACGAAATTTTAGGGAACGTTCTCTAGCATTTATCCAAGGGTCAGCTTCTCCCCACAACATCAACAGAGGACAAGTTAATTGCTTTAGTAGCACGTCAACTTTTTCCCCTTGAGGAGTGCTAAAGACTGATACAAATACTTCCATCGCACCAGGATCGGAAGCAGGACGAGAAATTTCTTCTACCAATTGGTCTGTAATTGCACTCTTGTCAAGATAAAGTTTTTCTAGAGTTTGACGGATCACCCAAGGTTGTCGCACGTATTGAAATAACAGAGATTGAGCTAAAGGTTGTTGAAAAATCCACTTAGTACCGTCATCAATAAATTTCTGCAAAGTAGCGGGTTGTTTGGGAGCCTGAATTTCTGATTGTAAAGCTTCAGGCTCAGATTTAGGTTGGCTTTCGCTAAAAGGGCCAGCACTATTGAGTAACACTAAACCAGCGGCACTGTTGGGAGGCTGTGCTGCAACACACAAGCAAGCGTAGCCACCAAGGGAATTACCCGCTAATACTGCTTTTTGACCAATTACTTTACTAATAAAATCATGGAGTTGGTCGCGCCACAAGTCGCCGCTGTACTGCAAATTTGGTTTTGCCGATCGCCCAAATCCCAAAAGGTCGATCGCAAATACTTCAAAATCTTGACACAATCCTGTGATATTCTTGCGCCAGTGGTCTGTGGAAGCACCAAATCCATGTACCAAAAGCAAAGGCGGACGTTGCGATTGTTTTTCTCCCGCACACACATAGTAAACGCTGTGCCCTCGCCACTGCCAATATTTACCAGGAATTGGGGTTGTAGAGGAGGCTGTAGTTGCCTGCATAATTTAAAGAAGTGTTAAGTTGCTTTTAATAATTGTAGGCTAGGTGAGGGAGTAGGAGTAGGGACTGGGGAACTCGGGCCCCCTCAAAGGGAGTGGGGATTAAGGGTAATGGGGATTGGGGAGATGAGCTATGCCCTATGACTAATAACTAATGACTAGTAACTAATGACTAAAGAAAGATTAATTACAGGCAAAACTAAACTAATAGGAGTCATTGGACATCCGGTGGAACATTCGCTATCGCCAGTGATGCATAATGCAGCGATCGCTCATTTAGGATTAGATTACGTTTATCTCCCCTTTCCAATCGAACCACAAAATTTAGAAGTGGCGATCGCAGGTTTCGCCGCTATTGGGGTTGTCGGCTTTAATGTCACAATACCTCATAAACAGGCAATCATACCCCTACTCTCAGAAATTACACCTCTGGCTCAAGCTATAGGCGCAGTGAATACTGTTAGTCGCCAAGATAATAAATGGGTGGGGACAAACACAGATATAGAAGGATTTATCGCTCCTTTGCAGACAACGTATAAGCAGGATTGGAATCAGAAGGTAGCGGTAATTTTAGGCAATGGTGGCGCAGCAAGAGCAGTTGTAGCAGGTTGTCACCAGCTAGGTTTTGCCAAAATTCACGTTGTTGGGCGGAATGTGCAGAAATTACAAGAATTTGGCAAGAGTTGGAACAATTCAACCATAAGTGAGAATTTACAAGTTGATCAATGGGAAGAACTTTCAAAGCTAATTCCCCAAGCTAATTTGCTGGTAAACACAACCCCTATAGGTATGTATCCCAACGTTGATAAGTCGCCTTTGAGTGTAGAGGAAATAGCGAATTTACCAACGGGTGCGATCGCTTACGATTTAATATATATCCCTAAACCGACGCAATTTCTAAAGCAAGCAGAAAAACAAGGTGCAATTGCGATCGATGGATTAGAAATGCTAGTTCAACAAGGGGTAGCAGCATTAAAAATCTGGTTGCAGCAGGAAACTGTGCCTGTAGAAGTGATGCGCCAAGCGTTGATAAACCATCTAGGTTTGGGTTGATGGAGAAACAATTTAATCGCGCTGCATCGCAGACAGGGTAAACTCGATGCGCGATCGCTGACGTTTAAGACATTAATTCTTGCCAACTAGCCGTTGATTGTGAGTGGGCATTCTTCATGCCGCACCAGTTGAAAAACGTTCAAATCTCACAACCTGTGTTCTGGTGGGTGATCGTTGGAGGATGTGTAGCGAATTGGCAGAACGGTAGATGTTAGATTAGACTTACTTAAAGCCAACAAAAGCACTTTTAATGTAGACAATCTAATGAATAAAGATTTTTTGATTGAGCAGATAAAAAAGAGAGAAGTTTTTGAAAAAGCTTATGTATATACCATTTCTTACAGAATTAATTGTGATTCTTACTGTAACTTTATTGAGATAGATTACTATAGGCAAAATAAAGAAAAATTGTTTCAAGAAATTAAATTATCTCTTGAAAATCCAAACTTATATGATGCAGAAACAGCATTTTCTTACTATCTACCAAAATCAGATATGTTCTTTAGGAGAATGATATATACTCCATTTAAAGACTTAGTAATCAAATTTATTTTTGTATCTGTATTAGCTGAACTATTAGATTTTACGTTTGTTCAAAATTGCTTTTCATATCGCCTTGAGAGAAATAGTGAAAAAAATAAAAAATCTAAGGGATATTTATATAAGCCTTACTATGAAGGTTTTAAAGAATTTATACATTGGCAATTAGCACAAGTTGAGAACAATAATTGTATGTTGAAAACCGATATATCATCTTTTTATGATTCTATATCGCACGAATACTTACTATTAGCGATTTCAAGACAAATTAATATAGGAAAAGATACACCTTTTTTGATTTTTTTTGGTAAAACATTAAAGTTCAAAATTTGTTACTACTCAATTGTGGATGGGAAACTTAGTGAAACACATAATAGTCAAGGTATACCGATAGGAAATGAAGCCGAGGGATTTATAGCCAATATATTTCTGAAAGAAGCCGATGAAGCATTATTTAACTTGGGTATAAACTTTGGAAGATATGTAGATGATTTCCGCATTTTTACTGTTTGTAAAAATGATGCGGTGAAAGCTTCAATAATATTACAAGAATTTCTTTTAAAGATAGGGATAAATTTGAATGCTTCAAAAACCAAGGTTATAGAAGCTGAGGAAGAAATAATTAATTTTATTGAAGAGTCAAAGGAAAGTGGAGTTTCTGCAATGCCATTTCAAGAAGAGGAATATGATGAAAGTAAGCAAGAAAAAAAGGTAGACAAGATAGACCTAATAAAAGAAATTGATTCAGAAAAAGTAAGTATGCATAAAAAATCTTATTATTCAGACCATCAAACAGGATTTTTGAAAATAGAAGATATTGATAATGAGGATAAAGCAAAACAATTTGGTAAGTTTTTGAATGAAATTCCATTAGGCATAGAGCTAAAAACTCAAATATTTAGTGAGCATGTAGAATGGCTTTATCAATTATCGAAAAAGTATCCAAAACATTGGAAGTTATACTCTTGGTTATTTGTAAAGTTTTTATCTCAAGATTATAGTGATGATGTTCAAAGGATTAGCCTTAAATATCTTTTCGCTGTATTTGATGATGAGCTTGTAAATACATTTATCAAGACTAGAATCATTCATCATCTAGTTAAGCCACGAAAAGGGGCATTAACTTATGTAGAAATAATGTCTACAAGAAAAAATATAAAACAAAGAATTATTGAACACATAACTAAGTTAATGAAAATCAGTTGTATGGCATTACAATTGAACTGTATATATGCTTATTATCTACTTTTCAAAGATCATCGACAATTAGAAGATTTTGTATCTAAAAGTTTAAAACGTCCAATACCAGAACCAATCCAAAATGCTGTTTATCAGATTGGAACTTTATGTTTCCAAGGTTCTTCACGGTTAGTCTCTTTTGAAGAAATTTTGGAAGAGAGTGAAATAGAAAATGAATCTGAAAGTATTATTTTTCAGTAAAATGAATACGTTAAAAGTCAATTTCTGGGTCAGGAGTTTCATAAATAATAAGAAAGGTTTTTGCTCTTGTTGCTCCGATATATTTGTTTGCAATATCCCATTTACTTGGGATTAATGTTTTTGTCTTCTCAAAGAATAGGATTATAACATCACTTTCCAGTCCCTTATACATCCCTACATTCGACCACTGAAGAGTATTTGGATCTTTATTAGAAAATGAATACTGCTTGAGATGAAAACGATTGATATGTAAATCATCTGAAAGTATGGATTTAACCAATGGATACATATCAGTTAATATAACAATTTGGTTAGGAATAATATTTTCTTTATCAACTAAATTTAGAATATCTTCTTCTAAAATATTAAATATCTGATTTGTCTCTTGATATAGTCGTTGTACAACATTTCTTCCCTCAATAGATGAACTTTTTATTGGATGAGTACAGGATACAAATGGCTCTGCATATTTAAATATTTTGTCAGTATTTCGGCAGTTTTTATCCAAAACATTTGGGATTACCGCAAGTGCAAATTTATTTGCATTTTTTGAAATATTTTGATTACTATCTTGAAAAATGTAAAATATTCCATCATCTGGAATCAACTTGTTCAAGCCATTAATTTCCTGATACTCAAAGTCTTGTCCTTCATCAACAATGATTGCTGTAAACTCAAATTTAACCTTATAATTTTTTGTCTTTATTTCTTCATAGCTATAAACCACGCAGTACCCTGATTGGATTTCATGTTGCAATGATGCTGCAAGATATAGTGAAAGATTATTAGATTTACAAATTACTAACGTTTTTATCTTATGTTGACACAACCTTCTAGCTTTTTCTATTGCTAATTGAGTCTTACCTGAACCAGCACATCCTAAAATTATGCATTTAGAATGATGATACAGGTAATCCAAGATGTTGAATTGTTGCTCTGTTAATTGAAGAATCTCTTCTTTTATCTCACTAATATCATTAGCGATATATTTTCTAAACTTAGTACTTGGAGATATAAGGTTAACAATTTTTTCTGTCCGATTCTTTCCAAGTTTTATAACTTTTCCTTTCGCGTAGTAACTGAAAACGGAAGAAACCCAACTGTTAACATTTTTTATTTGAGGACGTAAAAGTAATATTTCTTGTGGTGCTTCCGAAGGTAGTCCATTTATAACTTCATCGACATCAGGGAAAGCTACACATTGTCCAATACAGAAATCTTGCACTGAAAATTCGCTGTATTTACTAAGAAACTCTAGAAACTTATATCTAATCTGTCTAACTTGCTCAAATGGAGATATTTTCATCCTAATTTGGTTCTGATACCAAGCCTTATCAACAGAATCATATCTGATCTCTCCTGCTTTAGCTTCTACTACAAGTATTCCTTTATCAGGATGAATAATTATGAAGTCAGCTTCTCTGTCTTGAACAACATATTTGATATGCTGCCACCATGCTCCATGAAAAACAATATAATCATCAGCAAGGTCTTTTGCAAAAAATTGAAATAGTTTCTTTTCAGCACTGCTCTTTGTCGTTAACGATAGTTTTTCGGGAATCATTCTTGCCATAACAATTCAATTCCAAGTTAAGATAATTAGCTCCTTTGCAATATTACTCTGTACATTATCATTTAGTCATTCATTATGTTACATTACGATAACAATCTAATGGAATATTAATCAAGCTTTATCATGGTACTGCGATCACAGCCAAAATGAAATAAAAATATAAAGCTGTGTACCAAGGAACTGAGTAGTTGTCGATCACAATCGGCAAAACTGGCGTGACCAGAGTTTATTTTGACCGATATAACGTCTTTACAGAACACATCATTGATGTCATTTATTCCGTTTATGTTTGCTCAACCCAAAATACTTTTATCATGGCTTGTATTATTACTAAGTTTTGCAAGTTTACTTCTTAGTTCTTGGATTATTGTTTCTGCTCCAAATATGTTTTTACTCACCTTAGCAGTGGGAGCGCCAGAAGTCAGTCCTTGGTTATTGTTATTAAATTTGCTCTCTTTATTGTTTTCTTTCTTCTACATCCGTCACCGGAAACTACAGCGTTTAGCTTGTATTTTCAGTTTGATAGGATTGTTAATTTGTGGATGGGTGTTAGTGAATATTCCACTAACTCAAATACAGATGGCTAAAGCGATGAAACAAGGGTTGGGAACAAATTATCTAGAGCAAATTCCAGTCCAAGTAAGAGCTAAGATGCAAACTCATCCCTTTAACTTAGTTAATTTTTTCGGGGGTATTGCATTAGGCCAAACACGTCATCAAAAAGATATTCTTTTTGCTTCTCCTGCGGGAGTGCCTTTAAAAATGGAAGTTTACCAACCCCCAGAGGTAGGGAAATATCCAGCAGTGGTAGTAATTTATGGTGGAGCTTGGCAATATGGTAATCCTCACGCAAACTCCGAGTTTAATCAATATATCGCTCATCAAGGATATACAGTATTTGCGATCAACTATCGACACGCACCTAAATATCGGTTTCCAGCTCAGTTAGATGACGTGCGTACAGCCCTAAATTTTATTCGCAAACATGCAGCTGAATATGAAGCCGATCCAGAACGTATGGTACTTTTAGGACGTTCTGCGGGAGCACACCTAGCAATGCTAGCTGCTTATCAACCAGATGCACCACCCATTCGTGGTGTGGTCAACTATTACGGGCCTGTTAACTTAACTGAAGGATACAAAATACCACCAAATCCCGATCCGATCAACACCCACGCTGTTTTAAAAACATTTCTCGGTGGTTCTCTAGAAGAATTGCCTAATCAGTATAAAATTGCTTCACCGATAAATTATCTGACACACCCTTTACCATCAACTTTATTAATTTACGGCAGTCGCGATCATTTAGTGCAAGCGCAATTTGGCAAACAAATGTACGAAAGTTTACATAATTCTGGTAATACTGCGGTTTTTCTAGAAATTCCTTGGGCAGAACACGTTTTTGATGCGGTTTTCAACGGTGTAAGCAATCAATTAGCGTTATATTATACCGAGAGATTTTTGGCTTGGGCGTTGTTTAAGCAATAATTTCATTAACTTACAGCAGCAGTCAGAGCTTAAAGCCTCATTAATGGAGTTTAAAGACTCAATGATTTACTCCTAACTCCTGTACAGACGTGATTAATCGCGTCTCTCCTCACTCCTCACTATTTTTGCGGCCAGCGCCAATTGTAGCGATTCCATTCATATATTCCTTGAATTTCATACTCAGCGCCGTTGAAGAAGCGGACGACGCAATTAGTAGAGGTATCATCACCGTTGCTAATTTCCTCAACCTGAATCACCATACAAGGAAACCATTCGCGCTTACAAGGCCCATCCTCTTGCACCCATTCCCATAGTGCATTAGAAACTTCAATGCGATCGCCTACTCTCAGCTTTAGCGCATCCTCAAAATAAGAATACTTATCAAAATGATATGACTCAACACGATTGAGCCACTGTAAACCATAGCGTTGCCGAATAAATTGTACTGTTCCAGAGTCATTTTCTAGCAGCCAGTCGTTGAGTAATTGCACTTTCCAAGTGCGGTTGCGTTGTTCTTCATCCTTAACAAACTCTAAAAATGCTTCTAACTCCTCTGGGGTAAGTTCGTCTAAGGGATTAGCAATACCTGACGCCGCAGAGGTAGAATTTCCCTGAATTAGCTCGACGACTTGCAATAATATCTGTTTCTGCGTGTCAGTGAGAGGACAGCTTGCTATATCACAATCATTAAAGGCTGCAAGCATAGCTACTTCAATCTCATCTGGAGTCATAAGTTAATAGCAATTGAGGATTTATTTCCCTAATTATTACAAAAGTTAAATTAAAGTCTCCAATCCCCTTGTAGTTAAATTCAGGTAAGCTGAGGTTATAAATTACATATTGTTGGATTAAGTCACGGGGTCTTTTATGCGCTTGCGCTCACTCACGGTCGTTTTTATTTCCTGTCTCATCACCTTTCTATCGTGGGTGATCACTCCTGCTGCTGTAGCGTTGACACAGATTAAATTATTTGATGTTTCTTATAAAGATTGTCCACCAGAACTCGCACAAGGGGCTGTTATTAGTAGTGGTAGCGCGGCTGCCAATTGTTTTCTGGTCATTGGCAAAGCAGAAAATGGCACTAATAAAACAGTCTACGACGCAGATATTTTTGGACGCATCTATGATGCTAACAATGACTCGGTGATGCAAAACCGCACTCGCTTAGGTTCTATTGGTGAGGTGCCACCAGGCATTAGCGATTTTGAATTTAGAATTTCTGTACCTGCGAATCAGCCTACTCCGTTGAAGCTGAAGCAATTTAAAGCAGCCGGATTTAGCGGTCAAGTGCGACGTTAATAGATACTTTAAAAAGTCTGGACTTAATTAGCCCAGACTAAAAATGTTTTACTTGAAGTGTAGCAAACTGCAAATTCTGTGTTATTAAACGGCTTGCAGACCACCACCTACTATTTGAAGCAGTATAATAGCTAACATTGGAGAAAAATCCATACCGCCCAATGGGGGAATGATCGAGCGGAACAGATTCAGATAAGGGTCAGTTATCTGGCTCAAAGTGGTAAATGGTTGGTTGTACCAGTTGATATTGGGGAACCAGGTCAATAAAACCCGAATAATTAGTAAAAGAGTATAAATCTGGATGAAAGTAGCCAGAGTGTTAATTAGAAGGTACATGGATTTGTTGGTTTCCTGCTAAGTGTCAAACGCGGTCTTATCATTAATTTTAATTTAGTCCATGTCATAGTGTCTGCGGATTGGCACTTACCACACTTGACATTTTCACCACACCTAAACTTACTTTAGGAGTCTTTAGTGAGAGAGCGCTCGTTTGTCTGTGATGAATTTCCATTGACATTTCCTAATTGCTTTCGCACTTCGTCAATTGTGGCATTGAGTTGAGCAATTTTATCTTCTAGCGATCGCCTAGCCGTTTCTATACCGATATTCTCACTTTCTGAGGCTTTCATCTGACGCCGCTTTGCTGCTATCTTCTTAGCTTCGACTTGGCTATCTGTCAGTTCTGTCTCCTCCTCTGCTAGCAATTGGGGGTCGCGTCGAGAAGCAATCAGTGCCCCTATAACACCACCAAATACGCCACCAACAAACGCCCCTACGACAAAACCACTGGCAAAACCATCTCGCTGACTCATATCTTTACCGCCTTCAACAAATCTTGCAACTTTTACAGTAGTTATGCTATTTCCTGCCCTAGCTGCATACTAGCTTAAGTCCCAAAAATGCGATCGCCTGCATCTCCCAATCCCGGTACAATATACCCCTTGCTGTTCAGTTTTTCGTCAATAGTCGCCGTGTAAATTATTAAACCTGGATAAGCTTCACTCAATTTTTGCAAAGCTGGTGGAGCCGCTACTACACAAACAATTCGCATTAGGGCTGGATCAGCACCCCGTTGTGTCAATTCTGCCATTGCAGCCATGATCGATCCTCCAGTTGCCAACATTGGATCGGTAATTAACACTCGTGTTTGGGGGTCAAATTTTTCTGGTAACTTGTTCAGATAACAATGAGGTTGCAGTGTCTGTTCGTCTCGCGCCAAGCCCAGATGATAAATCGATGCTAAAGGTAATAAAGTCTGCGCTCCCTCAAGTAATCCTAGTCCAGCCCGTAGAATCGGCACTACTGCTATAGGCACTTGCAGATCAATCACCGTTGCTGGACAGGTATCCAAGGGACTCTGCACCGATGTTTCTTGAGTGGGCAACCAGTCTCGCGCAGCTTCATAAGTCAGCCATCTTCCCAATTCAATCATCGCACTGCGAAATAATACTGAAGGTGTGCCTGCATCACGGGCAACTGCCAGCCAGTGTTTTATCAGGGGATGGGGTGGAACATAAACGCGCAATTGTAGCGTCATAGCCAGAAATAGGCGCCTTTTTATTGTATAAGAACTGAAACACCATAATACTCTTTCCTGCATCCGGCTGACAGCTAAAATTAACACTCTCAATTTTATTGATAACACTTTTCATTAGCAGTTGACATTAATTCTCAATCAAGGCTATATTGTTATACAGTGTTCTCCTCTCTTTTAAGGATCGGCAGACGGGATTAGCCAGCAGCAGCAGGCTCGTCCCTCTTTTTTATGATTGGAGGGAGCATGGGGAGCAGAAAGAGAAATAAGCAATACCCAATGATCAATGACTAATGACTAATGACCAATGACCAATGACAAAAATGCAAGATATTGATGTGATCGTGATTGGGTCTGGGATTGGCGGATTAGTAACGGCGACCCAGTTAGCAGCGAAGGGAGCGAAAGTGCTGGTACTGGAACGTTATTTGATTCCAGGTGGTAGCGCTGGTTATTTTGAACGCCAAGGCTATCGATTCGATGTTGGCGCATCGATGATTTTTGGACTAGGACAAAATGGTACTACTAACTTACTCACCCGTGCATTATCAGCTGTAAATGTCAGCCAAGATGCGATCGCAGATCCGGTGCAGATTCACTATCATCTACCCCAAGGTTTAAACCTGAAGGTTGACCGGGTTTATGAAAAATTTTTGCAAAATCTTATTACTCATTTTCGCCATGAAGAACAGGGAATTCGTCGCTTTTATGACGAATGCCAAAAAGTATTCAAGTGTCTTAACAGCATGGATTTGCTGTCGCTGGAAGAACCTCGGTATCTACTGCGAGTATTTTTCCAGCATCCTTTAGCGTGTCTCGGTTTAGCTAAGTATCTCCCCCAAAATGCCGGGGACGTGGCGCGGTGCTACATTAAAGACCCGCAATTATTGAAATTTATCGATATGGAATGTTATTGCTGGTCGGTGGTTCCATCAGACATGACACCAATGATTAATGCTGGGATGGTCTTTTCTGACAGGCATTATGGCGGAGTTAACTATCCCAAAGGCGGAGTGGGACAAATTGCTCAAAAACTGGTGGAAGGTCTAGAGAAGGCTGGAGGTAAGATTCAGTACCAAGCTAGAGTCACGAAAATTATCACAGAACAGGGAAAAGCGGTAGGTGTGCAACTGGCTAATGATAAAGTATATCGGGGTAAACGTATAGTTTCTAATGCTACACGTTGGGATACATTTGAAAAATTACTACCAGCGGAAGAAATACCAGATAATGAGAAAAAATGGCAACAAAATTATGAAAAATCTCCAAGCTTTTTGAGTTTGCACATGGGGGTAAAGGAGTCAGTTCTGCCTGCGGGGACAGAGTGTCACCATATTTTACTGGAAGATTGGGAAAAGATGACAGCAGTGGAAGGCACAGTTTTTGTTTCGATTCCCACATTGCTTGACCCAGATTTAGCACCAAGTGGATATCATATCATTCATGCCTTCACGCCTCACTGGATTGATGATTGGCAAAAACTTTCTTTGAGTAAGTACGAAGCGAAGAAAGAAGAAGCGGCTTGGCGAATTATTGACCGCCTAGAGAAAATTTTTCCAGGCTTAGATGCTGGATTGGATTATCTGGAGGTAGGCACACCCCGCACCCATCGCCGCTTTTTGGGTCGTGAGGATGGCACATATGGCCCAATTCCCCGGCGTAAGTTGTGGGGGTTATTGAACATGCCCTTTAATCGCACAGCGATTCCAGGACTTTATTGTGTAGGGGATAGTACCTTTCCGGGTCAAGGGTTGAATGCAGTCGCTTTTTCTGGGTTTGCTTGCGCCCACCGTATTGCCGTAGATTTAGGACTTTAGGACTTACGCCAAGGTGCTTAGGACATTAACAGATAATAAAACCTAGACATAAAAAGACTTTTCACCCAGTCCCCAGTCCCCATTCCCCCTTATCCCCAGAGAGCGCCACGTGTTCCCCAGTCCCTTGCTATAGCTGTGCGCTTCTGCGGTAATTAGATAATTGTGATTTGACTTGCTGCTCTAGTAGCTTTTTCCCTAGCCTCTTGGACATTAACACCCTTCGCTAAAGCTACACCCATTCGCCGATATGGATGAGCATTAGGTTTACCAAATAATCTGATATCTACATCTTTTTCTAACAAAGCATCGGCTACACCACTAAAAGCGATAGAATCAGATTTTTCTGAGGCTAAAATTACCGCACTGGCTGCTGCTCCTAGCTGTTCTATATGAGGAATTGGCAAGCCTAAAATTGCTCTTAAATGTAGTTCAAATTCATTGAGATTTTGTGAGATTAGTGTCACCATTCCCGTATCGTGCGGTCTAGGAGAAAGTTCGGAAAAAATCACTTCATCTTTAGTAATAAAAAATTCAACGCCAAAAATTCCGGCTCCTCCTAGAGCATTGGTAACTTTTATGGCTATTTCTTGAGCTTTTAATATCTTGTCTTCAGAAATTAATGCGGGTTGCCACGATTCTTGATAATCGCCTCGTTCTTGGCGATGACCAATAGGAGAACAAAAAATTGTCGGTGCATTCCACTGTTTAATTGTCAGTAAAGTTATCTCAATCTCAAAGTTAATAAATTCTTCTATTATCACCTTTTGACTGTCTCCTCTAGAATTAGCGATCGCATAATTCCAAGCCCTCTCAACCTCACTCTTATCCTGGACTACTGACTGACCTTTACCAGAAGATGATATCACAGGTTTAACAACATTACTAAACCCAATTTGATCAGAAACTGTAATCAATTCTTCTAGAGTTGTTGCATATCCATATTTAGCCGTTCTGATGCCCAATTCTTGATGTGCCAGTTCCCGAATTCTATCGCGGTTCATTGTATAGTTAGTAGCAGCCGCAGTTGGTATAACTGTAATCCCTCGCTGCTCAAATTCCAGAAGTTTTTCTGTTCTGATTGCTTCAATTTCTGGTATAATAATATCTGGCTGATATTTTGTGACTACAGCTTCTAGATCATCAGCACTGAGCATAGAAATAACTTCATCAGCATCAGCAACTTGCATCGCTGGAGCGTTGGCATAGCGGTCAACGGCAATCACATAATTACCAAGACGTTGAGCAGCGATCGCAAATTCTTTGCCTAGTTCTCCTGAACCAAGCAACATCAATTTTTGGGGCAACTTAATACTCATTAACTTATCCAAGACAATTTTAATTTAATCATCTTATAATTTTTCGTGTTTTAATTACTATCTTCTCAAGAATTAAATATAGCTCCGCGCAATTGTAAATCTTGACGTTGTAAGTGATTTAAACCAATACCTACACCAAGCTGACACTTATCTACTAAAGTCTCTAACCAAATAGTCTCGTTCAGAGTTGCACCTCGTAAATCTGCATTTCTCAAGTCGGCTTTTGTAAAATTTACAAATAAAAGGTCTGCATTGATTAAACTGCTACCTTGTAAATTTGCGCCTGATAAATTTCCTCGGATGAAGTTTACGCCATCTAAAATTAAACCAGATAAATCTGCTCCCATAAGATTAGGAAACTTTAGCTGACTTGGATACTTCAAAAACTGCATCATACAAATGATATTTGCTTCATTGAGTCGTATATTGGTTAAAAACTCATAACGAGCTATGCCCAGTTGTTTAAGAATTTGCAGACGCTGTGGCGGACTTTGTTCTAAAAACTGGATAGCTGTGTAGCGTAGGTCTTGAGTAGAAAGATTTAGCATAATTCTTAGATAGTCGTGATATTTGTGGCGATTAAAAATTTAACAGCGGATGTAGGCAAATAATAGATAATATAACAGTCTTAAATCATTGATGAAAAACAAGATCCCCGACTTCTTTGAGAAGTCGGGGATCTAAGATGTATCGATAACTACTTACCTAACGTCCTGCTAATAATGCTTTCGTAGCAGATTCGCCTGCTAATCTCACCTGTCTTGTCAACTGGAAATTTAACAACGCTAGAACACTCAAATCGGCTAAGAGTGCCATGAAAACTGTTGTTACCTCAGCGGATTCTACAGCTGCCCAAGGAAAAGTTGTAAACATCCATACAGTAGAATGTTTCCACGACGAAATACCGATCAATTCTAGAATCATTGGTAGTAAGAACATGGCTGCACCTAAAGTCCCAATTGCCCAGAAAGAACGCTTAGGAGTTTTCAGCAAAAGTATTAATTGGGCAATGGTAGCATAAATCATCATTAAGCTGATGGATAAAGCTATAGTTAAAAGTACTTTAAATCTGTCAATCTCGTTAACAATCTCAGTTCGGCTATTGTTTGCGTCAACAACAGATGTAAGTAAAAACCAAACTAACCAGGGGATAGCAGCAATTGTCAAATTAATAGCGATCGCTACAAGTGCAGGGCTTTTTTCAGACCAAATTAGATCCTGCCAAATACTCTTGTGGTTAGAAACTCCCTGATGTCGATATCTTGCCCAATCTTGTATATCTTGACGGTGAGGAGAAAGAACCGCAATTAAACTTAAAATCAACACCAAGTTGTACAGTCCTAGCAAAACGAAATTTTTCGCAACCTGTTCATCCCATGTGTTATTATTCCCATTTTGTAGGGCAAATCCCCATATCATCAATTGGCAAAAAGCTACTAGTAAATAACTTTGCTTCTTGGTGATTATTGAGGCTTGAGGATTACGGAAGCAACGTTTAAGAGCTTGCAAAATACCGTAACTGCACAATCCAAAGTTCAATAAATGCAAGCCAACAACACTAACAATACTCGTCCCTAATGGTAAATAGAAAAACTGCAAGTTTTTTAGGGGAGAACCCTTGTAGAAATGGAACAAATTATGAAATAGATAGTTTGTTGCATCCCAAGGAGCAAACAACCTCAACCAAGCTGTTGAATTATGCCAAGTGCCTAAATTATCAGATGAAGCTATCTGAAACGTTGTCAACAAAAACAGGAAAACTGCACCACTACCTAACCAAGGCTGAAAACCACTAAACCACCGACTAACTAAGCTAAATAATAGTGCGGCACTGTAGAAGAAAATACAGCTAGCAGCAAGAATTGCGTAATAACTCAAAATGTAACTAAAGGCAATTTTGGCAGAACGCCCAGCCCACAAATGTAAAGGAACTGCTACTAAGATGATCAGATAAATTAAACTTGGAACTCCTAGCAACTTACCAGTCAATATACTTGTTTCTGATTGAGGGCTGAGACGGATGAAATTAAGTGTACCGCGAGTTTCTTCTTTGGCTAAATCGTTGATTAGCAAATAAGTTCCTGCAACTAATAGTGTAAATACAAAAATTACACTTAACGAGAGAAACATATATTCCCAATGGTCGCGCCACCACAACTGCCAATCAATTTCGTTTTGTGGGCAAATCTGCTTTGAGATTAAATCATTAAAGTCAGCATTTTGGAAAGCCTGTTTTTCTTGCTGCTCAAATACTTGAGTCGAACGACAGTATGTGCTATCAAGCGAGTATTTATCATCAGGAAACTCCCGTAACTGATACAAAAAAACTACCACTTGCACCAGTAGAGATGTTGCAACTGTGATCGCAACATTAAAAAATTTCAATCGTCCTTTGAGTTCCCGCAATAGTTGCGGATTCCAATCACCAATTTTATCTATCAAATTTGGCATCATAGCAAAAAATTCTCCAAAAATAGGGAGTGATATTTATTGACGTATCAAGATGCTTGTTTGTGACCTAATTTTAAGAAAATACTTTCTAAGTCTTCTTGCGTGCAGTGAAAATCAGTCAGAGGAATGCCTGCTTTGATAAGCGATCGCAATAACTCAGCACTATCTTCCTGTTTGCCTGAAAAATTTACCCGCACGCTCTTTTTTTCTGGTATTACCTCCCACTCTTCTACTAAAGGATGATGTTTCAATTCACTCAAAAGTGTCTCTAGATTATCCAAAGTTGATAACACAATTTGCTGATGGGAAAGACGTTGATAAAGTTGTTGTAACGAGGTACTTTCCACCAAAAAGCCAAGTTCCATAATTCCTACAGAAGTACACAGTTCCGCTAAATCACTGAGAACATGGGAAGAAATTAATATTGTCATCCCAGCTTCTCGCAAAGCCTTAATAATTTCACGAAACTGCATCCTGGCAATGGGGTCAAGTCCAGAAACAGGCTCATCTAGTAGGAGTAAAATCGGTTCGTGGATAATGGTTCGCGCTAAACTTAAGCGCTGTTTCATCCCACGTGAAAGAGTAGAAATCTGACTGTGGCGTTTATTACCAAGTTGGATGAGTTCTAAAACTTCATGCAAACGTTGAGTGCGGCGTGGTTCTCGCAAGCGATACAAACGCGCAAAATAATCTAAGTAATCCCAAACTGTCAAATCCTCATACAGCGGGTAGTCATCGGGTAAGTAGCCTAGACGACGCTTAAGTTTGGGATTACTCTTATCACGGAGTAGGCGATCGCCATTAATATAAATCTCACCCGTAGTTGGTTCCTCAGCAGTTGCCAACATGCGGATGAGAGTTGTTTTACCCGCGCCATTCGGCCCAATCAATCCATATACTTCCCCCGCCTGAATCTCTAAATCAACATCATTGACAGCAACGTGCCGGTCAAATTGCTTAGTTAGTCCACGGGTGCAAATTGCTAATTCTTTTACCATCGCTGCTGAGGTGCGGCTTGTGATTAACACTAAACCTAACCTTTTTCTACAACTTCTGTCAGGCTTGTTTCGGAAATTGAAACTGGTTTTATGTAAAGCTGCAATGATGCCTTTTATAGGCTCTGCGGTCAGTGGTACGGTAAATGGGGTAATGATGAATGCTTGTGGACATTCAGTGATTGCCTTCATCAAGGCTTGGAATAGGTCATAACTTAGCAAAAGTAGGTAGGACGTATGCCTTACCTACTTATGATCGAGAACCGCTATATTCCCACCCGCTTAATCTCAGCTTGATTATATGCCTGCTAATCAATGACTATAAGACTATCTATTCCTAAAGAGGTTACAGGTGTCAAGCAAAAAAATAGGTTTTTGGTCTGTGTGGGCATTGGGTGTAGGAGGCATTGTCGGTGGACTTTTCCCAGCGCTGGGAGTTGTAATTCAAATAGCTGATGCAGGCGCACCACTAGCATTTGCGATCGCTGGCACAATAGCTTTGATAACTACTTATGCTTATGCAAAACTTTCGGTAGCTCATCCATGTCGAGGTGGGACAGTAACCTTTTTAAACCAGGCTTTTGGTTCAGGGCTGTTTAGTGGGACACTGAATCTTCTACTATGGTTTAGCTATGTAGTCATGCTTTCCTTTTACTTGCAGGCTTTTGGTAGTTATGGAGTTAGCCTGTTCACATCTACTCAACCTATTTGGAAGCATTTACTGATTAGCTTGGCAATTTTAGGGGCAACTGGATTAAATCTACTAACTGCCAATCATGTTGGTAAATCTCAAATCTGGATTGTCAGCTTCAAACTGGGGATTTTGATACTGTTTATTACTATGGGAAGTAGTCATATCGACTTTTCCCGTTTACAACCAGCTTCAGTGTCGTCGCTACAGTCAATTTTCGCCGGAGCAATGGTAATCTTCTTGTCTTATGAAGGCTTTGAGCTAATCGCTAATGCAGCAGAGGATCTTGTCAATCCCAAGCATACTTTGCCACGAGTTTATTACTCTGTAATCGGGTTCGTTATTTTGCTTTACGTTTTAATAGCACTGGTTACATTGGGAGCAGAACCAATTGAACAGATTTTGGCAGCAAAAGACTATGCTTTGGCTGAAGTTGCCAAACCAATTCTGGGACAATTTGGATCTGTTTTGATTACTATTGCTGCTCTTTTCTCAACTATCTCGGCTAGTAACGCAACACTCTACGGTTCAGCTCGTTTTAGTTCTGTGATTGCTAAATCTAGAGGGTTTGACTTTGGCAGCAAAATAAATAGTATAGCTCAATCTTCAATTGGCTTATTTATTACTAGTGGTATCACTCTTATAATCGCCAATTTATTTGATATAAGTCGAATCTCAACGATGGGTAGTGCCGGATTTCTCTTAATATTTGCTGCGGTTAATTTAGCTAACGCTCGTATGCATCGTTATACGAACAGCAAGCAATGGATTTCACTTCTAGGTGCTGGAATATGTTTAGTAGCACTAGGAATGTTAATTTGGTTTGCTTTGCAAACAGATCCACAAACCGTCTGGGTTTTAGTGTTCATGGTAGGAGTAGCCATAGGTGTCGAAGTAATCTACTACTTGTCAAACAACCGACAGCTACGCCTTTGAAGAAGCTTTGCTCAACTCTAGGACGCATTTCAAAATTAACTCATCCCCCGGCTTCAAGCCGGGGGGAAATCGAAGTCATTAGTCATTAGTTATTAGTGATTAGTAGTTATATTTAATTCCTAAAGTTCAGTAATACTAATGACTAATGACCACTGACTAATGACGCTTGTCGACAAGGCGACAATTCCTCCCATCCCTAGAAAGAATGGGCAACCGCAGTCGTCTATTGGGTGAAATCAAGAACAGATATTTTGATGAGTCTTCCTTTATTTTTCCTGGTTTTCCTTTACTCTTTTTGACCATTGGGGGCGAATACCTCGGGAAGCATAGGGCAGCACGTTTTTGTTTAGCTCAAAAGAGCCGCACCCAAATAAATTAAAAATTCCATAGGTACATTTTGCTAGGTATGATATTTAATCTGTAAGCATTTACCTAGTAATAATCAGCTATGACCCAGAACTACCGCATTACTCTACTCCCCGGCGATGGCATTGGCCCTGAAATTATGGCAGTGGCGGTAGATGTGCTGAAAGTCGTAGGGAACCAATTTGATCTGAAGTTTGAATATCAAGAAGCCCTGATCGGTGGTGCAGCAATTGACGCTACAGGCGAACCCCTACCATCTGCTACTCTAGATACTTGCCGTAACAGTGATGCTGTATTACTCGCTGCGATTGGTGGTTATAAGTGGGATTCTCTACCATCCAATTTACGCCCAGAAGCAGGTTTGTTAGGATTACGTGCCGGTTTGGGATTATTTGCCAATTTGCGCCCAGCGAAAATTTTGCCCCAGCTAATCGATGCTTCAACTTTGAAACGCGAAGTTGTGGAAGGCGTCGATATTATGGTAGTGCGTGAACTTACTGGCGGAATTTACTTCGGTAAACCTAAAGGGATTTTTGCCACAGAAACTGGTGAGAAACGCGGTGTAAATACAATGGTTTACACGGAATCGGAAATTGAACGCATTGGGCGGGTAGCCTTTGAAGCAGCAAAAAAACGCGGTGGAAAACTTTGTTCGGTGGATAAGGCGAATGTATTAGAAGTATCTCAGCTGTGGCGCGATCGCATTACTCAACTTTCTCAGGAATATCCAGACATCCAACTCTCTCATCTATATGTAGATAATGCTGCTATGCAGTTAGTACGCGCTCCCAAACAGTTCGATACCATCGTCACAGGCAATTTGTTTGGTGATATTCTCTCTGATGCTGCTGCCATGCTCACGGGTAGTATTGGGATGTTACCCTCAGCTAGTTTGGGTGCTTCTGGCCCTGGTGTGTTTGAACCAGTCCACGGTTCCGCCCCAGATATCGCCGGACTTGATAAGGCAAATCCTCTAGCGCAGGTTTTGAGTGTGGCAATGATGTTACGCTACGGTTTAGACCAGCCAAAAGCAGCAGATCACATCGAACAAGCTGTATTGCAAGTTTTAGAACAAGGCGATCGCACAGGGGATATAATCTCTCCAGGAAAAAATCTTTTAGGTTGCCGTGCTATGGGCGATGCACTGATTAAAGCGATTGAAAGAAAATAATTTAATAATGCAACTTGGGCAATTTGGCAACCTTTGCTAGAAGTTTCGGGTAGACTAGAGAGAAATCTAGCAATCAAATAACAGTCGATAGTGTACGCATTACGACAAGGTCAAGCAAATTTTACCGCCCCAAAGAACCAGCCGCCTTTGATTGATCCCGCCGTAATCAGAGCTGCTGGACAGATTTACTATACTCACTGTGAAGTACATCCCGAAATAGCTGGGCAACCTTCCGGTGTAGCAATTAATCGCATAACTCATCGAGGTAAGGTTATTTTTACTAACCAACCAGTTCTCTTACCTCAAGAATGTTTTGTACCCTTGAGTCAAATTGAATCGCACATGTATTAGTCATTGGTCAGTAGAGACGCGATTAATCGCGTCTGTACAATGGTCATTAGTTATTGACAAAGGGTAAATGACAAAGGACAAATGACTATATGGACATTTGGTTCGCCGTTCCGGCGAGTGTAATGGTCTTTGCTTTAGGTGCATCTATTGGCAGTTTTCTCAATGTTATTGTTTATCGGCTACCTGCGGGGTTGTCAATTCTCTGGCCGCCTTCTCGTTGTCCTAAATGCTTAAACCAGCTAAAAGCTTACGACAATGTACCAGTATTTGGCTGGATTTCCTTAAGAGGGCGGTGTCGATATTGCAAAAGCAAAATTTCTGTCCGTTATCCTGTGGTAGAAGGGGTAACGGGCATAATTTTTTTACTGGTTTTTTTGGTATTTCAGGTTTCGACTTTAACAATAGGCTATTGGGCTTTTTGTAGTTGGTTATTGGCGCTATCGCTTATCGACCTAGATACAATGACCCTACCCAATCCACTTACTCAGTCAGGTTTGATCGTGGGGATTTTGTTTCAAATGGTGGTTGGTTTTTTACCAGAAGCTAGCTTTGTAGCATTGGTAAATCACCTGATGATGGCGATAGTTGGTGCAGTATTGGGTTTATGGCTGTTTGATGCGATCGCCATATTGGGTTCAATTGCCTTTAGTAAAGCTGCAATGGGTGCGGGTGACGCCAAGTTAGCAGCCATGATGGGAGCCTGGTTAGGTTGGAAATATTTGCTCTTGGCTAGTTTTATTGCTTGTGCGCTGGGAGCATTAATTGGTAGCGGTGTTATTATACGTAGACGCATACTCCTACGGAGAAGCAAGCTACGCGGAGCGTCTCGTAAAGAAGCAGCCAGTCAAGAGATATCCCGACAAAGGTTAGGACAAAAGATGCCTTTTGGCCCTTTTCTGGCTTTAGGATCTGTGATTACTCTGTTTAGCGGCGAAGCCATTTTGTCTAACTACCTGCGGTTATTTTTTCCAGCGTCTTGAATTGGAGTGGAGATTGGGGAAGAGGCAGTCAAAGTATGCCCCTGTACCTCTTCCCAATGCCCCATGCGCTTTCATAATAAATATTTATAACTCGTGACTGTAACCAGCATTACCCCATCTGCCCTTCATATTTTGATAATATTCAGCTTGTGACTTGTATTACCCTCTTAATGACGATTAACCATTGGCAAGCACAACTAGTGCAACAGATGCTGATTGCTCATGACCTAGCAATACGAATAATTGATTTGGGTAAGAGGAAGAGAGCATCTTATTTGGAGGTTAGTATTTTCATGGTGTCAGTACGTCCATATAATTAAGTCTGCTGAAAAAAGAGCAAGAGACTTGTATTGGCATAAGTATTTTCGTTAAGCTGGCAACCAAAGATGAAAATTCAGGTCTGAATTGCTTAAAAGCGTAGTTTGACGATGTAATCATCAGTCATTAGTAAAGACAAATGACAAAAGGTTAAGGATAACCCGATATAGCTTGACATGTTTTCGACCTCATACCCACTTAAAATAAAATAAAAAATGGCTAACAACGAAGAATCACGTGGTTTAAAGTCTCTATTTGATTGGTTTGCAAATCGACGAAAATCAGGATCTACCAGCCTCGAACGCCAAGAGCGTGAAATTGCTGATGGTCTGTGGCATAAATGTTCTAAATGTGGCGTGTTGACATATACAAAAGACCTGAAAGCCAATCAGATGGTTTGTGTCGAATGTGGTCATCACAATCGGGTAGACAGCGATGAGCGCATTCGTCAATTGATAGATCACAATACCTGGAAACCGCTGGACGAGCATTTGCGTCCAACCGATCCGCTGGAATTTCGCGATCGCAAACCCTACAGCGATCGCCTCCGGGAAATACAGGAAAAAATTGGCTTAATAGACGCGGTGAAAACGGGTTTAGGTCAAATCAATAGTTTGCCCATTGCCCTTGGGGTTATGGATTTCCGTTTTATGGGTGGTAGCATGGGTTCGGTGGTGGGAGAAAGACTCACCCGCATGATTGAGCAAGCCACTCAACGGCGGTATCCTGTAGTTATCGTCTGCACCTCCGGTGGTGCCAGGATGCAAGAAGGAATGCTCTCCCTGATGCAGATGGCGAAAATCTCCGCAGCCCTACAGCGCCATAAAGACGCCCGACTATTATATATTCCCGTTTTGACCAATCCCACAACAGGCGGTGTTACCGCAAGTTTTGCAATGTTGGGCGATCTCATTTTGGCAGAACCCAAGGCAACTATTGGTTTTGCCGGTCGGCGAGTGATTGAGCAAACCCTGCGGGAAAAACTGCCCGATGATTTTCAGACTGCTGAAGATTTGCTCCAGCACGGTTTTGTTGATGATATCGTACCCCGTACCCAATTAAAGAACACCCTAGCCCAGCTGATTGCCCTACACCAGCCTGTACTAACAACACCTCATATGGTGTTGTGGGAAACAATGTCCTTAACTTCTACTGCCGCAGAATAGAGCAGAGGAGCAGGGGGAGCAGTTCTTGAGCAGGGGAAGACAAAGGAGAAAATACTACCTTATCCTCCTCATCCCCCTCATCTCCCTCATCCTCTGCCTGGCTCTTGGAGAAACATGAGTGGAACAAGCGCTGCTAGTCGGAATAGACTAGACAGGGCGAACAACCCTAGTAAGCCTCCAAACTGAGCAAATTGGATGAGAAAGCTGCCTATAGTTGTGCCTAAAGCACCACTCGCTCCAGCAACGGCAGCTGCGATCGCAAAATAGATAGACTGATTTTTAGCTGGTGCAATGCCCAATTGTATATTGTTGCTGCACAAGTCAATCGCCGCCCAAGTACCTCCAGTCAAGATGTGTAACAGTGGCAACCACAACCAGATGTCAAGGCTATTAACACTAGTCCCTAGCCACAAGAGTGGTGTCACTCCAACCAAAATCCCAACACAGATGAGGATGGGACGATTACCTATCTTGTCTGCTAATTTTCCCCACACAATGAGCATCAGCAAAGTCGCCCCTGCCTGAAGGCTATTGTAGATAGTCACGTAGCTCACATCCAAATCCAGCGTATCCAGCATATAGAGGTTAAAAAAAGGACTGCTGAGGTTAACAGCAAGTGTCCAGAAGCTGAAATACAACAGAAATCTCAAAAAGTTAGAGTTTTTCCAGATGCTGTGATCTAATTGGTTTTGTGGACTAGGTATATATGGTTGACAATTTGATTCAGGTACAGTAGTTATTTCACTTTTTGCAACCTCTGTCTGAATTTCACTTGTTTGAGGTAACTTGCCAGAACAAGTGTTTTGCGATTGCGGATTCATATCCACCTGAAAATATTGACATCCCAATCCCACAATCCCAAACACAATGCCTACCAGTAGAACTACTCCATAACCTTGTAGAGATCCCCCATACCAATGTGATACAACTAGACCGGCCATTGGTACACAAACCAAATTAGTTAGACTAGCGGCACTATTGCGTGTTCCAAAATACCTGCCTCGTAATTGGCGAGGAACTATCATTGCCACCCAACTTAGCCATGATGGACTTCCTAATCCTCCCAAAAGATTGCTCAATAGAACAATCAAGAGTGTCAATATCACTAACTGGTGAGTATTAAACACTCCCCAGCTGAGGCTTGCAATACCAATTACTACAACTAGCCATAGCAGCCGACCAATTCCGTGTGTCCGAAGAGAATATTGAAAGCGGCTGGTGCTGCGTTCTGACAAGTAAGCACCTAACGGCTGAATGAGATTGACCAACATCGGTATAGAGGACAGCATCCCAAATACCACTGGACTAGCACCCAATTCCACCAAGAAATTGCTGAGTAAAATCCCGCCAGTTCCAAGGGAGTAAACCGCTGCTAACACAGAATCGGCAGTGGAAGCTTTTAAACTAGTGCGAATACTTTCTTTGGGAATTCGAGAGTTTGAAGAAAGTGTTGTGGGTGGTAAGGCAATCTGGGAAAATTCCAGAGTCAGTGACGCAGTTGTTTCAATCTGAACAGAGTCCATAATCTATGTTTATGCGTGAAGTATCCTGGAAGAAATCCAGTTGCAGAGGAACTCAGTATGCTTTGATTCGCATTCCTGATAAGTTTCCGTTATTTTAGCTTGCAATTTTCAACCGAAATTTCAAACAAGTAAACTATCAGTCCTTGATAACACAAGGTATAAGTGAGAAAAGAGAGACTATTATCTGTCCGTGATTAGTAAAAGATTATTTAATTTTTTGGGACTGGTAATGGCGATCGCGATCGCCATTATTGCTTGTCACACCCTAGAATTACCAAGCAAACTCTCAGTGTCTACCCCAGTCAGCATTAAACTCAGTGGTTGGGGAGGTAATCTTGTTGAGCAACAACTTTTGAAACAGGTACTGCTAGACTTTGAGGCACAGCATCCAAATATTAAGGTCAAATATGAGGCGATTTCTGACCAATACATGGATGTAATCAAAACTCGTTTGGTTGGGGAAGCAGCGCCTGATGTCTTTTATCTGGAGTCAGTGGAAGCTCCTTTTTTGATGAGTCAAAATGTTCTGGAACCGCTAGAAGCTTACATTACCCCCGAATTTGACCTAACGGACTTCGAGAATAGCCTACTTGACAGCTTCAAATACCAGAACCATATTTATGGTCTTCCTAAAGACTATTCCACCCTTGCCCTGTTTTATAACAAAAAAGCCTTTGACGCCGTAGGCTTGAGTAATCCGCCAGCTACTTGGGATGAACTACGCACTTACTCTAAGCAGTTGACAGGTAAACTTAACAGATACGGTTTTGGAGAAAACCCCGACTTAGCACGTCAGGTTTATAAAATTAAAGCCTTTAGTGGACAACTCGTCGATCAAAATAGTTATGCTACCTTTGCCAGTGAGGCAAGTTTACAGGGTTTAGAGTTAGTGATAGATCAGTATCAAAAAGACCGCTCCTCTGCTCAAAAATCTGATGTTGGTACAAACTCAGGTAGTGAAATGTTTGGTCAAGCCAAGGTGGCAATGGTGATTGAAGGTAACTGGGCAATTCCTTACTTAACTCAAACCTTTCCCCAACTAGAGTTTGCTACCGCTCAAGTGCCTACGATTAATAATAAAAAAGGCACAATGCTGTTGACTGTTGCCTACGTGATGAACAAGCAAGCACAGCACAAAGCTGAAGCCTGGGAGTTGATTTCCTATCTCACGGGTAAAGAAGGGATGCAAAAGTGGACAGGAACAGGGTTTGCTTTGCCAACACGTAAATCAGTGGCAAAGAATTTGGGCTATGACCAAGACCCATTGCGATCGCCATTAGTCGCAGGAGTTAATTATGCTACACCGTGGCAAGTAGGTCAGTATCCAGCTGCGATCATCAATAACTTTGATAACCAGTTTGTCAGCGCCTTATTGGGACAACAACCATTAAAGCAGGCGATGCTGAAGGCACAGAATGATGCGAATCAGCAGATTAAGGCGATGGAGTAAGCAATTTTTCTTACCTTCACCAAATCACTTCTGAGTAGAAATTTGCGATCTCTTTATCGGCTGTAATTATTGCAGCTTGATTACTTCTGGCTAGTGCGACGACAACTCGATCTACTGGATCTCGATGACCCCATTCTAAATTGACACTTTCCATCCAAATATTTTCATCAATCGGTACAATCTGAACGGTACTAGACTTTTTTAGCGTTACTACATACTCGTTAAGATTGACTCCTAAATCTAGTTTTTTATTTTTGATTTTTATCGCAATTTCCCATATAGCTATGGACGGGACAAGACCATTTTTATCCCTTTCCATGTAGTTGCACGCTTCTTTGGCTTGTTCAGAAAGTCTGGCTGGATCTAAACTCCACCAGATTAGGGCATAAGTGTCAAGGACTATCTTCACAATTGCGCCCATTCCTCAGTGGTTAGTGTAGTTAAATCCTCAAAGTACTTCACTTTACCGCGCATCTCCCCAAATAACTCCTCTGTTGAAGATGCTTGTGCGTATTTGGAAATTTTCACTACTGGCTTACCGCGATCGGTAACTACAATTTCTTCTCCTTCTGACTCTACAAGTCGCAAGAACTCAAGAAGTTGGGATTTGAGTTTACTTTTGGAAATTGATTTCATAATAACCATAGTCATGACTATAGTCATATTCTAATCGGACATAGCATGAACTATTACTCAATATTTACTGGCTATGACCAAGACCTACTGCGATCGCTCTTGGAACCAGTGCCAGGTATTGGAAAATCCCAAGTGCAAGAGATTGCAGAAAAATTTACTTGTGCCAATTGCTTCAAACGTTGAAAATTTGCTAATCTTGTTGTTGGTTACTTTCCCCCGTCCATTGCGTCCGTTCCGAACGCCCGCAGCAATTAATTCAGTGCATGTCAATTAGTACCGTAAGTGCCGTAAAGGTTCAAAAGGTTAGGAGGGACGGAAAAAGGGAAAGGAACCAACGTAGCTGCTTAGGTGTTCGTTCATTCAACCAAACTTCAGGGCTAGCCTTGAAGAAGCTCAGGATAATTGTATTTTTTATACAGATATTCAAAGCTTGTCACAAATTGCTGTTGCAATCTGTGATTTGAGTTGTATGCACGAATACCCGGTCAAATAAAGCAGTATAAAATTTAGCTTTTAGCTACCGGAATTGTTGCAAACGCTCTCTTCAAGGCAAGCCTCTTAGATTAAACCCAAAGAGGTGAAAAAAGGTGCAACATTCTATCAAATCTGTAAGCAATAGCAATAACAGCGCATTCAATGCAGATGCCCCAGGCTGTCTATGTCTGGGGCTTTTGCTTTTGCAGTTTCTATTCACAGAAAAAAGCCCGGAATCTCTCCAGGCCGAATTTCAATTAAACATCACTCTCATCATAAAATCATGTTCGTTAAAAATAAAAACTCATCCCTACTTCCCAAGGGAAACTTGCCTCCTGGGAAGTATGCTTACTTGTTCCTTGCCCTTGTAGTGATCGCTCCTATCTTTGCTGCCGTGCTATCCGGCTGTAACCCTGTGACCTTTTACCTGAGAGGACTAGGAATTGAGTACCAGTTCCAAAAGGGGACTTGTCAGCTTCCCCCAAATCAGCCACAAAAGTAGGATGACGTAATCATCAAGATGCCTAGTAGTGTGTAGCTTACCGCTGTAGGCATCGCTAGGCATCCCAATTTATAAACTCAATGAGGTTCAAGCGATCACGTAATTGAGTATATTTGTTTGAGCAGTAAAACACTAACTCCATGACTGTAACTTCTGCCATTGAAGACTTTATCTCATTCCGTGGTCATCAGGTATGGTATCGCATCGTTAAACCAGACCAAGAAGATTCTAAAAAGCTACCGCTGCTGTGTCTTCACGGAGGCCCAGGAGTACCCCATGACTACTTAGAACCATTAGAAGCGTTGGCTTCGCCCGCCGCAGGCATCGCTGCAACTGGCAGGCGAGTTATTTTTTACGATCAATTAGGATGTGGCAATAGCGATCGCCCCACAGATCCCAGCTTATATTCTATAGATTTGTTCAAAGAAGAACTCTTCGCCGTCCGCAGTGCTTTGGATTTAGACCAAATTCATCTTTTTGGGCAATCATGGGGCGGTTGTTTAGCCTTAGAACATGCTCTTTGCCAATCGACTGGATTACTCAGTCTCGTTTTAGCTAGTACACCTTGCAGTATTCAACAATTTGTTAGTGAAGCTTATAGCCTAATGAATGAGCTGCCAATTGAAGTACAACAGGTCATTCGTAAGCATGAAGCTGACGGTACAACTCAAGATCCCGAATATAAACAGGCAATGGAAGCTTTCAATCATTCTTTTCTTTGCCGAGTAGACCCTTGGCCCAGCAGCTTAACTAGAGCCTACAGCAAAGTTGGTACAGAGTTTCGGGGTGCAGGCAAAATCATCGACTGGAATATTCAAGACCGCCTCGGTGAAATTGTTGTGCCTACACTGCTGCTTTCAGGTCGCTACGATGAGGTTACACCTACTTGTGTTAAAACAGTTCACCAGGGTATTTCTGGCTCTGAGTGGGTACTGTTTGAAAACAGTTCACATATGCCTCATCTCGAAGAGACGGAACGATTCTTGCAAGTCTTGAGCGAATTTTTGAATCGTGTCGAAGCAGCCCTGTAAAGGTGAGATTGTAAGTTGAGTCTCATATTCCTTGAACCTAAGTCTTCATTTATTCTTGAATTCTCGAAGTTCCGATATTGTAAACATTAAAGCATCCATAATAAGAATTAAAGCGTTTATGAATACTTTAATGTTTGCCACTAATGTTATTTTCTAGCAGTTCTTTTTCGCTTTGCAAATGAACCAACAGCAAATCCACCAAATACTATTACTGTCCCCATGATGGTTGTTGGTTCTGGAACTTCTTGAGGAACTTTGATAGAACCACTAACTAAAGCCAGACCATTCAAGGTAATAGTTGATCCCAAATTAACTATGTCCTTTTCGGAGAACAATAGTGTACTTGTAGCGTTTTTGAATATGCCCTCACCGTCAGTGATATTCACGATACCAGAGCCTTTGGCTGTAAGGGTTTTAAAATTCACTGAAGCAGTAGCATCACTAGTTCCAAATAACTTGTTAGCACCGCCGCCAAACACGATGTAGCCTAATGGAAAACCTTGGACACCAAATACTTCTGGATTATTGTTAAAAGTGAGATTTCCCTTGTCATCAATCACGGAGTATGTCAAACCTTTGTATAATCCTAAATCATCGGGGGCATCATCACTCAAACCAACCTCAAATACCTGGGAAACGTTGCCTGAAATAGGCGTAATATTCACTGTTGTCCGATAATTGCCAATAAATGGATAAATAGTCTGTGCTGTTGCTCTGTCTAGATTTGAGCAAAGACTAACTGAGGTCATAACTAGTGGAACAATCCACATTTTGAGTGAATTAAATATCATTTAAAATCTCCATTTTCAAAAAAAATCGATTTTCACACAAACCTTACAATACATAACGAGCAGTTACAATGAATAATCCTTTGATAAAATTGGCAATTTTTTATCGAACAGAATTCAGGAGTCAGGAGTACGATAAATAATCATGCATGACCCATCGCTACAGCCGGGTTAGGGCGAGATTAGGTGGAGGTTCAGTAGTGTTTGAAATCAGCAGGCGGCGGAGTAACCCCAGGTGGAACATTACAGAAGACTTGGCTGGGTATCTGTTCATGATGCCCACCATTCTAGTGTTGGGGACTTTTGTGGTGTTACCCATTCTCTACGCCGTTTTTCTTTCCTTGCAAAAAGTGCAACTGCTTGGCGGTATTGAGTACGAGTTCATCGGTTTTCGGAACTTCACGCGATTAGCTGAAGATGAACGGGTTTGGATTGCTTTGAGAAACACAGCAGAATATGTAGCGATTGTTGTGCCAACTCAAACTATCCTGGCTTTAATTCTGGCGGTAACTCTGAATTCTGGGATTCGCGGTAAAAACTGGTGGCGCATCCTCTACTTTTTGCCCACAGTTACCTCTTCAGCAGTGCTGACGCTCATCTTCATGTGGATTTATAACACTGATGGGCTACTAAACGATTTTCTGGCTTTTGTGGGGCTACCTACTTATAACTGGTTGGGTGATCCAGCAGTTGCACTCAAAGGTATTATGATCATGAACATTTGGTCAACCGCGCCGTTTTTCATGGTGATTTATCTGGCGGCGTTGCAAGATATACCCCAAACACTTTATGAGGCGGCGGAACTCGATGGCGCAAATGGGTGGCAGCAATTTATTTACATTACTCTTCCCTTGCTGAAGCCTGTAACCTTCTTTGTGGTAGCAGTGGGGGTGATTGGGACTTTTCAACTTTTTGACCAGTCTTACATCTTTTCTGGCGGTACTGGCGGGCCAAACAACGCTACCTTAACTGTGGTGCTGCTAATTTACCAAGCTGTGTTTCGGAATTTACAAATGGGATATGCAGCTGCGATCGCATTTTTATTGACAGCAGTAATCATTGCCATCACTTTGATTCAGCGACGACTTTTTGGAGGCGAACGGATTTGACTAACATCTCTGGCTTATCCTGGCTGAAAGTCTTGTTATACGTCTTGCTGACACTCTATGCGATCGTCACCCTAATTCCCTTTCTTTGGGCATTTTCAGCATCATTTAAACCGCTAACAGAGATTGTCAGCGGTGAACCCAATTTTCTCCCCAAGAATTTTACTCTTGATAACTACAAGCAAATCTTTCTACAAGAACCACTGTTTTGGCGCTGGTTGTTCAACAGTGTGGTGATTGCCATCAGCGTCACTCTTTTAAACTTGTTGTTAAATTCAATGGCTGGTTATGCCTTAGCGAGACTGCGCTTTATAGGCAAGCGCTTTTGGTTCTTCCTAATTTTGGCTGTCCTGGCAGTACCGACGCAAATCACCTTAATTCCGACATTTTTGATTTTAAAAGCGCTCGGCTGGCTAAATTCTTACCAAGGCATGATTGTGCCCAGCATGGTCAATGCTACCTTCATCTTTATGATGCGACAGTTTTTCGTTAATTTTCCTAAAGAATTAGAAGAAGCAGCACAACTGGATGGCTTAAATACCTTTGGAATTTTTCGACATATTGTTTTACCTTTGGCAAAACCAGCACTAGCAGCACAGGCAGTTTTTGTGTTCATGGGAAGTTGGAATAATTTTTTACTGCCTATAGTTATCCTATTTGACCCAGAAATGTTTACTCTCCCTTTGGGGCTGAACACCTTCAAAGGTCAATACATCAGCTATTGGAACTACATTATGGCGGCTTCTATGATCTTTACCCTGCCAGCTTTAGGCATTTACGCCTTTTTTAATCGTTACTTTATTCAAAGCGTCACCTTTACCGGAGGAAAAGGTTAGGTAAGTAATTTAAAATACTGAAAAATCTATTCTATGTTTTTGAGAGAAGCCAGCTTAAAAGATATACCCATGATTGCACGAGTTCATGTAGACACTTGGCGAACAACATATCATGGGATTGTGCCAGAGGAATATTTAGCTCAACTGTCCTATGAAAAACGTGAGCGTGGCTGGGAAGAAATCCTCAGCAGTGCAAAAGACAGTGGGCAGTTTACATACGTTGCTTTAGACACATCAGGGGAAATTTATGGCTTTGCCAACGGAGGTCTGGAGCGTTCAGGGAACTCTATTTATAAAGGTGAAATCAACGCCATCTATATTCTAAAGACTCACCAGCGGCTGGGGATTGGACGACGCTTGTTTATGACTGTAGTAGAGAGACTTGCTCAGGCAGACATCCACTCAGTACTAGTTTGGGTGTTGGCAGATAGCTCGGCGTGCAGATTTTATGAAGCTTTAGGGGGTCAAAAGGTTTATGAGAAGCAAATCGAAAGAGGAAGTACTCAACTCAATGAAGTTGCCTATGGGTGGACGGACACAAAAGTTTAAGATGATAGATGAATTAACCCAAAATTGAGAGGTTGGGTAGGTTAATAACCCTTGGCTTACATCTGATGTGGGACAGTTACTGGCGGCGAAACTGTTACACTGCTTTCACATCGCCAACGTCGCAGTAAAACCTCCTAGATCCCCGCCTCAGGTGCAACCGTATTTTAGACAACAAATTGCACTCTTAACGTGATATTGGTATTAGAGCGACTCAATCTCTATATATCAGTAAACAAGCATTATGGGTTTTGCAGACCTATCGATCGCAGAGATAGCAGCCGACTACAGTATTCCTGTAGAAAAAGTGTTTTCTCTGTGCAACCAACTGGGAATCGCCTATAAACACCAAAAGACCCGTTTGGCGTTAGAAGATGCAAAGGCAATTATTTCCCAAATATCGTCTGAAACATGCCCAAAAGGTACTAGCGACTTGGTGGGTGATCACGAGGTCACCTGAAGGGTTATCTCGGGCTTTGGCTAATCACTGATAGCTAATGACAAAAAATAATGAGTCATTAGCAATTAGCAGCTTGGAGATTGAGAATCGCTTTCTTAGCTGTGTTGAGCGTCAAAATCTTTAAGGGGAAACATGTTTAGAAGACTAATTGGCGTTGTTATGGTTACTGTTTTACTCTCGTTTCAGTTGATTGTCGGTAGCGCGACAGCAGTGGAACTGGACAAAGGTACCCGGACAGTGCCATTAAATACTGAGGGTGAGACCACCGTACTCAGCCTTAAACAGGTAAAAGAAGGCAAACGCTTATTTAATTACGCTTGTGCCCAATGTCATGCTGGGGGAGTTACCAAGACAAACCAGAACGTGGGACTCACTCCAGAGGACCTGGCACTGGCAACACCCAACCGTAACAACGTTGAAGGCTTGGTGGATTACCTGAAAAATCCCACTACTTACGACGGGGAAGAAGAGATTTCCGAAATACACCCTAGTATCAAAAGTGCAGATATTTTCACAAAAATGCGAAATCTGACGGATGATAACTTGGAAGCGATCGCTGGTCATATTCTCTTACAACCCAAAATCGTTGGCACTAAGTGGGGAGGCGGAAAAATCTATTACTAAATCCCGGAATTAGTACTAGATATCGGGTACTGGGTACTGGGGATTGGGGATTGGAAAGAATTCAGTCCCTAGTCCCTAGTCCCCAATTCCTAGTTTTCACTAAAGTTTAGCTGCTTTGTTCTCACCGCAGCACAAAATGTTCCAGTTAGAGCAGAAAAAATTTTTGAAAAACCAGGATATTCCTAAAGAAAAAATAAAAATCTCTTCTTTGACTGTTTACCTTTATTCACAAGCTTCTTGGGCTATGGCAGTCTATTATTTATTACTGATTGCACAGCTTTTTGCAATAAATTCCTCCCCATTCTTTAAAAAAAAAATTGTATCTATGACAGATTGTCATATTTGGTGTTGATTTTATTTAAAATGAGAAAAGGAAAAAAAATTATTTGTTAGGAGAGAGCCATGAAATTGATTTCAGCAAGCTGGCGACGCCTTGGTTTAGCTGTGTTGACAATCCTTTTAGTTGTTAGCAGCTTCGCTGTTTTTACTCCCAGCGCTTCGGCTGAAACTTACAAGGTGAAATTGGGTAGTGATAAAGGAATGCTGGCATTTGAACCGAAAAAGTTGACCATTAAACCAGGCGACACAGTTGAATGGGTGAATAATAAAGTTCCTCCCCATAATGTTGTATTTGATCCTGCCAAAAACCCCGCCAAAAGCAAGGATTTAGCAGCATCTCTGTCTCATAAGAAGTTGCTCATGAGTCCTGGTCAAAAGGAAACAACTACCTTCCCCGCAGACGCAGCTGCTGGTGACTACACCTTCTACTGCGAACCTCACCGTGGTGCTGGCATGGTTGGTACAATCACTGTGCAAGGCTAAAAACATCGCCGTTGACACAATGATTTATCAGTGAAATTAGCTCATAGCAATACGCCACACTCTTAGAGTGACGCGCAAAATGCATAAATGGCGGTAACGAGTCATATCCTCCCCTAAGACGCTAAACAACCTGTGGCAATGGAGGAGTGAACTCGTTACCGCTAATTTTGATCAAATTTGACTTCATCAGGGATTAATCGCGTTTATACTCTTGCTGGAGGCTTGTTGCGAGGAAATTTTCTTGAGAATACTTTTATTAATCTTACTGTTGGCGATCGCCCAATTCAAATTGACATTCATAAGTCCAGCACTAGCTGCCGAAACATCCAATGGTGCTAAAATTTTCGAGGCTAACTGCGCTTCTTGCCATATAGGTGGCGGTAACATCCTTATTAACCAGAAAACCTTGAAAAAGGAAGCATTGTCAAAGTACCTAGAAAATTATAATAACGACTCACTCGAGGCGATTATCCACCAAGTGCAAAATGGAAAAAATGCCATGCCTGCTTTTAAAAGCAAATTAAGTCCTGAGGATATTCTGGAGGTAGCTGCTTACGTTTTTCAGAATGCAGAACAAGGCTGGTAAAGTAGCTGTACCGTGTACTTCTTGTGGGGTGAGCGTCTTTACCTGCCTTTAATTACTGACAGGACAGACGCCCAGCCCACAATATTGAAGAATTTATTTGTTGGAAATACCTAAGTGTATTTATAGATATAAATTTCTAACCAACTTCAAAGTTAGTTATATATATGAGGAACTAACCATCGCCAGTTCCTCAATTGCTAAAAACGATATTTTAAAGACATGGCTTTTAGCTTATTTCTTAATCCAAAATCACCAGCGGGTGATTATTTTTCTGGATTAGACTTTTGTCTGTCTTCCTTCACTTGGCGCAACCGTTCTACTAATTTCTGGTCGGATTCAGCAGAGGGCATAGTTTGACTCTTATTGACTCTCGGCAGCAATAATGGTTCGGAAGTAGTAGCTGCCGATGAAGGCATGGGCTGATTATTTTTGATTCCCAGTTCAGATAATGGTTTGGGAGTAACTCTCGGTGAGAATTCAGGCTGATTGCTATTGACTCCCAGTTCAGATAATGGTTTGAGAGTACCTGTTGGTGAGGACGCAGGCTGGTTATTTCTAATTCGCAGATCAGGTAATGGTTTAAAAGTAGCTGCTGGTGAGGGGGTAAGCTGATTGTTATTGATTCCCGGTGCAAATAATGATGAGGGCTTTTGCTCTTGAGTAGTTCCAGTGGTGTTGCTAGTGTTGTTTTGGAAACGTAAACTAAATGGATAGGAACTGATCTGTTTATCTCCCTTAGGGGATTGCTTGTTGAAGTATTGCCTTGCTTTAACAAGCAATTCTGGGGAAACTAACTTGTCTTGAAACTTGATATCTAAGACCTTACCATCAGGATCTACCACTAATACACCCAAAACAGCACCTTCAAGATTCGGCTTATTCGTAAGTAATGTTTGGCGGATAACTGGTTTTTGTTGGGCGCTAGGGTATTCTTGCTGGACTTCTTTTCTCAGGTTTGCGTATGAGTCTAGCTGTGCGATTGCCAGTTGAGTTCCTTTCGCCGATAAATCGGCTGTCTGGGGCATACTTCCCCTAGTTCCGATTAAAGTATTCCCACTCCTTAGTTGAGTTCCTTTCGCCGATAAATCGGCTGTCTGGGGCATACTTCCCCTAGTTCCGATTAAAGTATTCCCACTGCTTGGAGCTTGTTTTAGAGAATTTATCAGCGGGTTTTGAGCAATTCTAGACGCATCATTAACCGATTGCGTCATTTGTGAAGCCGTATTTCCCTGTGCTGTTGCAATGGGAGTAGTGTCAGATAAATTTGGAGATTGAGCATTTTGCAGAATATCATCAGGTATTTTCTGCGATTGCAATTCTGGCAATCTATTTACAGCCAGGGGTTTAATTGGTTCGTATTTGGTGGCACTGTCATTCACACGAGGAACTGATGGAGAGAATTTAGGGCTGGTATTATATTTAGAACTGTCAAACTTAGAGGCGTCAAACCGCAAATTCTCACTAGGAATCATCCGCAAAGACTGCCTTGTAGGCAAGGAAGAAACCCGATAGTTATTCGATGATGAGGGTAGCGGAGGCAATACTAGCTGACTAGATGCCGGTGGTGCCAATGGGGGCAATACACTTTGGGCGTTAAAGTTCGGAGAAGAAAGTGGCGCTACTGGAGGAAATTGCTGTAAACCAACTTGGGGTGTGCTTTGCGGCAAACGGTTTTGGTCGGCTTGGCTCAATTCCAAAAGTCCGACCGTTTTGGATGATGCTGTTTCTTTGGGCTTGTTAGACTCCATAGGCATCAATGGCACAATCATAGCAATAGCACCGTGGATGCCAAGAGAGGCTATAGCTGCTATCCCAATTGGCTGGCTTAAGATTTCTGGTATATTTTTCAGCAGGGAGACGTAAGACATAGCTGTTATCGTTCACTCGGCTCAGTTGCAGTTGACTAGCGATTTTTTCTTTCCGACTATATTGCAATATCTTGCAAAAGATGCATCCCTCTAAGGAAATAATAATTTCCTGTGCTGGCAATCAAAACGCCAAAATTGCCATTTATTCAAGTTTTTAATTGATCAATGATCCTGTATCATATCTTCCAAGTTGAGCTTGTTAAAGAGATATTTGAAAAATTACTACTTTTGATTTTTTTATTTTTATCAGACACACAATTAAAATTATTAATATCTGGGATATTTTTTATAAAGTTTAACTGAACGCAATAGTCTAAGTACATTACAACATTTGCTGAAGTTGCCTTGCTTTGTGTACTGTTTTCCTGTCAACTATACTTCTGTAATAGATGGCACCCTTGCTTTGTCCGAGACTAGTCCCTATGTAAAAATACTACCACATCAGCAGTTCCTAAAACTGTTGCAAATTGTACAATTTTATTGACATTCTAGCCTTAAACCCGATTAAAACTATTTGGGTTTTGATGAAAGGAGTCAGTCAGACAATCGTAATTCTAGCTTCTGAATCTGACTATTTCTTCGTCAAAAAAGTTCAAACCCTGATTTCAAATGCCGTTACCAACAGTTATTTTGCCTGGATATCTAGAAAGCGCGATCGCTTATCGCCAACTAGAACAATCCCTACAACAGTTAGATTTTCCTACGGTTACAGTACCACTGCGACGCCGTGACTGGTTACCCACTATTGGAGGAAGACCAGTAACGCCAATTTTGCAAAAACTAGATTTGACGATCAAGCATACATTGCACCAACATAATGGTACTCAAATTAACTTGATTGGTCACTCAGCCGGAGGTTGGATATCCCGCATCTACATGGGAGAAAAGCCCTATTTGGCACGCGGTGATGTCAAACCATTTATCTGGGAAGCGTATCCCCTGGTTGCTACTCTTATCACCTTGGGTACACCCCATATTAGCCAAGAACGCTGGACACGCTCCAATCTAGATTTTGTCACCAATAATTACCCAGGAGCTTTTTACAAAAACGTTCGTTACGTTTGTGTGGCTGGCAAAACTATCTTTGGAGAAAGGCGGCGCGGTAGCTGGTTAGCTTACAGTAGTTACCAATTAACCTGTGGCAAGGGTAACACTTGGGGAGATGGAATCACACCCATCGAAGCTGCTCATTTAGAAGGGGCAGAAAATCTGGTGATTGAAGGTGTGAGACATTCTCCGAGAAGTCCTGGGATTTGGTATGGTTCAGCAGAACCCTTAAAAGCTTGGGTGCGATATTTGATTTAAAAAACTTGATCTTTTTTGAATAAATGCAACATTTATTAATATTTCTTAGCTAAAATCATAATGAGAATAAATACCTAGCATAAGAACAGGAGGGGTGAGCCATGCAAAGCACCCAGTTCGATAGGATCTTGCGACGAGTAGCGACGATATTATCGGTCGTGATTGTAACTCTGTGCTTAATTTATGTATCTACGGGAGTTTTGCTGTCTTTTTACTATGAACCGACAGCAGGCGGAGCTTATAACTCGTTGAAGATGATTAATACACAACTGCCATATGGCTGGTTGTTTCGGAGAGCGCATGATATTGCTGGTAACGCGGTAATTGCGATCGCCCTAATTCAAATTGTAGTGATGTTTTTAGGTCGGCAATTTCGCAAGAGTTGGCTGGCTGCTTGGATTAGTGGGATTTTGTTGACCCTAAGTGCGATCGGGCTAGATTGGACAGGGATGATCCTAGATTGGACTCAAGAAGGATACTGGCGTTTTAGCATTGAGTTGGGAACCATCGAGGCAATTCCTTTTATTGGTGGGCAACTACGCGACATCCTGACTGGTGGTGGAGCCATTAACACAGTTACCGTCGAACACCTTTACACAATACACAGTTATCTTATTTCGGTGGTGACTCTAATTCTTGCCATAGTACATTTGTCTGCTTTACTTTGGCAGGAATGGCAAATGTATCAAGCTGAGTACGAAGTTAGGAGTTAGGAGCAAAGCCGGAGACGCTCCGCCTCCGGTTAGAAGTTAGGAGTTACTATTGTCCCCTTTGTCTCCCCAGTCCCCAATCCCCGTCATCCCCCAGGAGCCTCACTAGTGGAAAGTTGAGATAATTGGGCGAGGGATAGGTCTTCAACCTCTGGTAACTTTTCTAGAGAGAGAGGAGTGGATTGGGTAACACCAGATAAGCGCTTTAAAAGGCTAGGTCTAGGGTCATGCAACAGGTAAATAATGCGATCGCCAATTTCCCAATCTTGGTTAGCTGGCATTACCTGTAAACGTTCTTCTCGTTCTACCAATAGCGGTATTAACAGCCCAGTCCGAATCTTTTCTTGGATGTGATCGTATTGAGTGGAAAATTCCGACTCATTGAGCGTGGTAGTCCCCAGCTTGACTCGCCCATCATTCAGATATTCATTCCAAGTTTTAATTGCCAAGTCTGGGATAAAAGCTTGATTAACTCTATTATTAACCGAAGCACTCGCTTGCGGGTCACGGGGGAAAACAGCTAAGACACGCGGGGGCTTAAATTCCTCAGCTGCTCGTTGAGCCAAAACAAAATTCACCTCGCCATTACTTGTCATAGCCAAAAAAGTACCCATAGACGCAAGTCCTGCCTCTTCCAAAACAGCAGTATCCAGCGCACTGCTGGCAATAACCCGCAGATTTTGCGCCTCAGCTTGAACAAGACATTGGGGGTCAGTATCAATCATGACCACATTTTCTTCCCGTTCTTGAAAGAACCGGGCAATCAAAAGACTCAAGGGATTACAACCCACAATCACTGCCCCAGTTGCCTCTTTAGAAGTGATTTGCAGCCATTTAGCAATCCAGCCAGCTGTTAGACCTTGACAGACAACAGTCATGATAATTGTTAAGAAGACTAGAGCTTTGATGGAATCACCGCCGTTTATGCCGCGCTGGGTCAGGGAAATCGCAAAAAAAGAAGCTACGGAGGCGGCAACAATTCCTCTAGGAGCAACCCAGCTTAAAAACAGTTTCTGTCGCCAGTTTAGGTCACTGTTCCAGGTACACAACAGGATATTAATCGGGCGAACGACAAACATTAATACCAAAACTGTGAATAAACTACCCCAACCTAAAGCCAACACACTGGCAATGGATAAGTCAGCGGCTAATAAGATAAATAGCACCGAGACGCTGAGAATTGTCAGCTGACCCTTAAAGCTCCGTAACAAACGTTCTTCTGGGACTGAGGAGTTAGCAAATACTGCTCCTGCAACTACTGTTGTCATTACTCCCGATTCACTGCGGATCATTTGCGATAACGTAAACAGGCCCCAAAGTATCGCCAACACCACTAAGTTTTTTAACTCGAATGATAGAAAACTAGCGCGTTTGAAAATCAAGCTCATCAGATAACCGCCAGCACCACCAATTGCTCCACCAACACCCAGGCGCATGAGTAAACCAATGATCGCATTGATGGGGCCAGCATCGCCGTTCAAAATGGTATCGAGGACAACGAAGGCGAGGATAGCCCCTACAGGGTCAATTAAAACCCCTTCTCCTTCCAAAAGTGTTGCCACTTGCCGATCTACATTAATTTGTTTGAGCAAGGGGCCAACGACAGTTGGACCTGTAACCACAACTATGGAAGCATAGAGAAAAGCTATCTTCCAGGGAAATTCACCCAGCCAGTGAGCAGCCATACTCCCACCAAGCAGTGTGATCAGCGTTCCGAGAGTGACAAGCAATTGTAGGCTAACTGAAACTCTACCTAACTCTCGCAGATCCAAGTTAAGTCCGCCTTCAAACAAAATTATTGCCGTTGCTAGGGCGACAATAACTTCCAGTCCAGTGCCTAGCAAATAGGGATGCAACAGCCCTATGCCATCAGAGCCAAAGAGGATGCCCAAGAGCAACAACAAGACGATACTGGGTATCCGAAAGTATGCAGCCAGCACCTGAGCGCTAATGCCTGCAAGGACAGCGATCGCCATCTGTAGGGTAATTTCAAAAGATGCTTCCATGTTGTAGATTTTGAGCGATTTATTTCAAAATCTTTTGTAAAAAAAAATCGTAGATATTAACTCTACAGGGTACAACATCATACCCTTTGTCCTTTCCTAAATTTAGCGTTTTTTCGAGCTGTGTATCCTCCAAAATTTCGAGTGTCGGACGTTGATGCATCTTGCGGCTTACCACAGAAGCGTCTACAGAATTCTTTTTGTGTCTCCATATTTTTGTATCCTCTTCAAGTTTTTGCCTCCACCCAGTTTAGCTGCCACAAACTTTTTTTGGCATAAGCTGTTGACAACGGCTAGGAAATTCGTTACTTTATAAAAGGTCTGAGTCCGATGCCCCCATCGTCTAGAGGCCTAGGACACCTCCCTTTCACGGAGGTAACGGGGATTCGAATTCCCCTGGGGGTACTTAAAAATAATAAAAAGCAAAAGTATTTTTTGCTCAAAATTTATCAATCAAAACTATCATCCAGGAAGAATCCTGAATGATAGTTTAACTAGACATAAGGTTCTTTGCTGGCTAACTCTTTTACACGTTGCTGAATAGCCAGAAGATTTAACTGCAAATCCTTACTCAGGCGATTTTCAATCATTCCCACTGGCATAGTGAGTTTAGGCCAAACTTGGATTGTATAGCACAGATTTGTTCCTATATACTCACCCAGGGAATAAGGCTCTAAGCACCAGCGACCAGAAAAGCCTTTAAAATCTCCCTCTACCATACGGAAATTAATTTCTTTAGGGAAGTATTCTTCCAGATCCAGAACTACCCGTGCACAAAAGTTGAAATTCAGTAAGCGCTGGGAGCCTACTTGCTCCAATCGAATACCACCAGTGGGATGCTCGATTAGACGACTCTTGGCGAGGTTGGGGATAAACTCAGCTAAGGCTTCATAATCGGTCAAAACCTTCCAGATTTGTTCTACTGGTTGGGGAATTTGGACTTTAGCACTAATTTGCCGCTGTCGCTCTGCTATTTTTTCAATTTGAACTTCTACCTTAGCCGACAAAGCAACTGCATCAGTAGGCAAATCCCCTTCTAAGTTAGTGTCATCACTAGGAGACTGGAAATTAGAGTACTCTGTTGTGTTCTGTTTTTTAGTCACTTTCAGAATTATGGTTTGCTTTCGTCAGAAAATTGGGGCAAACTCAGGGTGAAGCAAATTTCGCTCTGTTCAGAATCCGAGATTTGGAGACTTTCAACAGCGATCACCCCATTTAGATGCTGCACTAAAGACTTGACTAAAGCAAGTCCCAAGCCAGTTCCTGGAGTCCAGCGCCCTTTTCCACGACGGAACTTGTCAAAAATGTAGGTGGCTTCTTCTTCGGAGATGGCACGTCCTGTATTCGTCACCTTCATGATAACTTGATCAATTTGTTGATCAACTCGGTGAGAGGCTTGTAAGTGGACAATAGTATCATGCTCTGAGTATTTACAGGCATTAGTTAACAACTCTTGTATGATGCGGTCAAAACTCTCCAGTTCAGTTTGCAGTTTTAGTGACTCCTGTGGTAAATCTAGAGAAATCTTTAATCCCTTCTCTGCGAGTTTTTTCTCGAAAGATGCTGCTATATCCTGGATTCTAGTATTTAAATCTATAGTTTCTAATTGTGGGGCTTCGTGAGGCGACTCTAGTTTTTGCAGTGTCAACAAGTCATTAATTAAGTTGATTTCCTTTGAACATTCCTGCTCTAGGATATCCAGATATTTAACTTGACGCTCTGGTGCTATTCCTGGCAAACGTAAGTTCCGAATTGACATCAGCATATTTGTCAGGGGGTAGCGTAGGCGATCGCTCATGTTGCTCAAAAATTCATCTTTGAGTTCGTTAAGTTTTCGCAACTGCTCAACATATTGCCGTGTTCTTTCATGCAATTTTGCTTGGAGTTCCAGACTGCTCTGGAGTTTCGCCGTCCGCTCATCTACCAAAGTTTGGACTTGGCGCAATGTCTGTGACTGAATTATGGCGTTACTCACTTGAGCACAAACCATTTCCACAAGATTTAATTCTGCTGGTTGCCAACTGCGGATAACAGATTGCTGTAGCACCAAGAATCCTAAGATTTTACCTTGACTTTCTAATGGCATTAATAGTACCGCAGGCAATTCCTCTACTGCAAATAATGGAGCAGCTGCCGAGGTATCGTTTTGGTCTGTATAGTCATCGAAGATTACTGCTTTTCCAGAATCCACAAAGGCACGCTGGCATAAACCACACTCTGAAAGCAAGAAAGACTGCTCTAAGGTATTTGGTTTACTAGTGCGGGGACTTTGTATTTCCCTAGCCCATTCACCGATCACGGTAGCTTTAGCTTTAGGAATTTGTTTTTTAGCTTGAGTCCTAAATAGTGGATCTGTATATTTTAGTAGTATAAGCAAACCCCGATCTGCCTGTAAAGATTCAGCAGTCGAAGCGATAACTAACTGGAGCATTTGATTAAGCTCCAAGTTGCTACGACTTAGTATAGTTAATTGCTTGATCAAGCTTTGATACTGGTTGTTCTTTTGCAGATACTGTTGTTGATGAGTAATTAGCTGGGCTTGTGCTACACGAGAAAAAGCGATCGCGCAAGCCGACTCCACTTCTTTGAGCAATTGTTTTTCTGATTCACTCCAATCATAGGGTTGGAATTTAATCAGACTAATCACTCCATTATTATTGCCACCAAATCGGGTGGGAATTGCTAAAACTGCTTTTAGCGGTAGTGGCAAATATTGACAACCAATTACTAGACTGTTGTGAATCAGGGAAATGTCTTCAATAGTCAATGGTTCAGCAGCACATTGGAGCACTGGCGAGTGCATAAGCAACTGTTCCATTGAAAACATCTCTTCTGGGTGTGGTAACCCTAAATACTCATCAGCACACCAATTAGTAGTAGTCGCTTCGTCGGATGTCTCACCCGTTACTGAAACCAAGCAGCAACAATCTACTTGAAAGACAACTCCTAGCAATTGGGCAATATCTTGCAGGATCAATGCCGTCGCTGAGCTATTAGCAATGATTTGGTTAATCTTTTGTACCAACTGGCGGGCAGGTTCTTCCTGATGCTGCATCAGCTTGACTTGGTAAGGTTGTAGTCGATCTACGTCATCTACGTACTGTGGCGGTGACCATAAAGGCTTTTTCATTCTTGGCATGCCCTTGGATAATAACCCCATTGTTTTTGCACCCAACCTCTTGGCATATTTTTCACCATTAGTTGTGTTGCTACACCTTGATAATTGACAAATCTTGTATGAAGACTTTCTCTCACTTGTTATAGCCCTTTTCTAGGGCAGATGGCCAAGTTGTCGCTATATTAAGCAAATTGCTACATAGGTAATGAGATACTTAGGATATATTAAAATGCCGCAGCCAGATGATTTTTGGCTGTTTTATCTTCTTTATATTCAGATGATTGACTAACTTTGACCTAGAATATCCTGTCTATAAGTATACATAAACCGTAATTTCTCTGGAATCTAAGCATAATCCGGGAATTTTAACAGTAAAAACACTGAATTTACTGGAAAAATTTCGTAATATTTATTTGAAATTTCTTCCGTTTTCCAAGCTACTGTTTTATCTGTGTGACTCTCAATAAAATCTAACTAAGCCAGAACTTCAAAAAAATTTGACTTAGAACTTATCCGAAAACTCTCATGTTGTATAGAGCCAAGTGGAATGTAGACGCGAAGTGCTTCCCACATCTATGATGATCGCTCTAAAGTGAGATTCTAACCTACAGAAACTTAAATTTTGAATGCAGCCCAATTATTTAGTAAAAATAACTGGGCTGTATTCGGCTGAATATAAGACTATCCAGCCAAGCTCTCAAGACTCAGAGGAACCATATCGCCATTCCTCGTCAGTCCTAACAACATTGGTTGTTGGGGTTGAATTAGTTGACCTGTCAGCACACAGCGTTCTTCTTGCTGAGCTGTGGCAGCTATGCTAGCTCGAATGTCGGTTCGCGAAAATCGAGGCTTCCACTCACCTGATTTTTGCTGGACATAATTCCAAAGGATATCTCGGATCAGAGCTTGATATCCCTGATTCCCAGCTATTTCTTTAAGCTTATCTTTGAGTTCCCGCTCTAGGCGGATGCTGGTAACTTCCATATCGGTAGTTGGGGTGCGAGCAATTGTATGCATCACTTTTTCTCCTTAAAGGTATAGACAGGATAGTAATACAAGTGTAGTATGTTTAAAGGAATGTTCAATAGGTGAAATTTTCTGTGAAATCCATTTATCCCATCTCCACTTCTTTTTACGCTACCAATTGCCGAGTCGGTTGGGAATCAGCTGCTATGGAAGTGGAGTATTTATTTATGGGCGATGGTAGCCGGAATCATGGGCAAATCACAGAGGGTAATTATGATTTTAGACATCTCAGCATTATTGCACTGATTGCAAAACCAGAACTAGATGAAGAAAGCGGGGGGTACAGACAAAAGAATACTGTACCAATATGAAACCAGAAAATTTTCTGGTCAATTCTAACCCCCGCTTCACCGAAAACTTGAAGCGGGGGTTTTTTTATAAGGAGTGAAGCTGTGACGATATCTTCCATGCGCGGCGCGATCGCAATGCAAGTGTTAGAGCAATCTGTGGTGGTGTTTTCGCAAAATTACTTGCCACTGTGTCGGGTCAATATCAAGCGGGCGATTGTGCTGTTAGTAACCAACAAAGCCCAACCGCTGGGTTTTACCACAGAAGGCGGATGGCGAATTCACTCACCCAGTTTGGTAGTTGAGGTGCCAAGACACATTCGCTTGACAATCACTTCCAATGAGCGGATGTGGAAAGTTCCGCCAGTCAATCGGCGAGAAGTGTTGCGACGAGACCATCACAGTTGCCAATATTGCGGTTGCGGCAAACATCTAACGCTAGATCATGTGATACCACGATCTAAAGGCGGTTCTCACACTTGGGATAACGTAGTCGCTGCTTGTGAAAGATGTAACTCCCGTAAAGGCGATCGCACCCTGTTTGAAGCTGGTATGCAACTGCGTACCAAACCAAAAGCACCAATCCACCCCGCGATTTCTTTTGCTGAACAGTTTTGGATGGACATGCAAGCAAACCTGGAATAACAGGAGAGCATAAGGAATGCTGAAATTAACTTACACTGAAAGTAGCTTTTATTTAGAATGTCTCACTGTGTCGCTAGAGGAATGGGTAGCGCAGCGAGTGATTTTAGCCCTGCGAGTTGGGCAAAGTTTATGCATTGAACCCAGTACCGCTTCCTTTTTGCTTCCTGTTGATTTGCCAGGTGTAGAAGTACTCAGGGCTGAGGTAAAAAGAGATGACAGAGGAATCATTGCTCTGTGTGCCTGCGATGCCGAATATATGGAAGTCACCCTGCGAGGTTCTTGGCTATCAGATAGTTATGAGGATTCTGTAGGTGTGTTTGTCACCACTATGAGCGATCGCGCTGAGTTCTTTTTGCACAAACTTTGGCAGGAAGCTCAACAGAGCAGTGCTTCTGTCATGAGCGAATAAACGAAACAGTAGGGTGAATAGAATTTCTCACCCTTTATTGTCCCATCTCTAGAAGTTCGGGAATTGTCACAAATCGGTAGCCTTGCTGTTTGAGTCCGCTGATGATTTGTGGCAATGCTTGTACAGTTCTTTGGCGATCGCCACCACCATCATGCATCAAAACAATAGAACCTGGTTTCGCGCCTTTCAAGACATTATTTACAAATGCTTGCGGTTTGGCGTGAGGGTCAGTATCGGCTGAAGTTAGCGACCACATAATTACAGCGTCTTTCTGGCTTTTGGCGTAAGCGGCTAGTCCGTTATTTAAAAAGCCTCCAGGAGGACGAAACAGAGCAGTTTTGACTCCTGTAGTTTTGTATATCAGGTCAGTTGTGCGATCAATTTCACTCTTGGCTGTGGCTTCATCCATTCGCCGATACCAATGATGCCAAGTATGGTTACCAATGGCGTATCCTTCGGCTACCTCGCGCTTGGCTAGGTCGGGATTTGCTTGCAAGGCTTGTCCTACCCAAAAGAATGTTGCTTTAACATCATTTTGCTTCAGAATATCCAGCATTTCTAGGGTTGTCTTTGGCCAGGGCCCATCATCAATGCTTAAAGCAATAACCTTCTCCTTGTTCCTGGGATGCACCTGATAAACTGTTTTTCCCTGAAATTTAGCTGGGACTGTAAAGGTAGGGTTTTCTAGTTTGGCTGATGGCGGTAGTTGGGCATTAATTTGGCCCTTTGCTGGATGATTTTGAACTTGTGCAGTATGGATTTTGCTTAAAGGCTTGTTCAACCCCAATTGTCGGGTGATACTACAAGCTGTAATCGTAGAGGCGATCGCGACAAAACTAATTATCTGTTGTCGCTTGAGAGAGTTATTTGTCACGTCAGGCTTTTAAAGATTCACCCAATCATAAGCTGTAGTTTGACTTTTCAGAGGGTTTAGCAAGTTCAAATCTAAGTACAGAAGCTTTTCTAGACAATTTAAAAAAAACTTTCTAAAACCCCTTGACACTTTTTGTAGTCTTTTGTAGCATAAATGTAGTGAAGGGAAGGACAAGCTTCCCAACAGTCAAAGTCATGTTTTACATACAACTAAAGGACAGGCGTTGGAATAAACCAGAGTCCCCAGTCAACAAAGCTGCTCCTACTTGCAAACCATCGGAAGTAGAGGCAATAAACGAAAAAAGTTCTAAGTTTGCACTCATCAAAACCACTGAATACATCCGGAATATACAACAGGCTTGCTACCTAGAGTTTCGGTTGTTTTTCTAACAGTAAAAGCTAATTTTTCTGAACCTTGAAAACTAAATAAGAAATGGGCAAGTTCACCAAAAATCTGTGCCTCAAAATCTAAAAGTTTAGGCACAGATTTCAAAAAATCGGGGTGTAGCTCAACTGACTAGAGCGTTCCGTTGTCTGCGGAAATGTTGCGGGTACCCTTCGGGAAGCAAGCTACAAGTCCCGTCACCCTGGTTGTAGTCCCGTAGGCGAATAGTTTAAGCCGTTAGTTTCTCAAGCTGAAGATTGCGAGTGCGAATCTCGTCGGGACTCCCAAATGGTCAGGTAGCCAAGTTGGTAAGGCGTTGGTCTGCAAAACCGATTAACGCGGGTTCAAATCCCGCCCTGACCTCTGGTGACATTGCAGCGTAGCTTAACCAGCAAAGCCCCAGGTTCATACCCTGGTATATGCGGGTGCAAATCCCGCCGCTGCCACCAAATGCAGGGATGGTGTAACGGCAACACCTCGTGACTCCAAATCCGATGTTCTGGGTTCAAATCCTAGTCCCTGCGTCACACAATTTTGGATTTTGGATTGCCGATACGTAGCGTAAAGCCTTCTCCTAACAGAGACGCTGCACGAACGGCATGGCTTCTCTACCAGACGCTGTTCGCGTTCGCTTAGAGCCAGTCCGCGTCCCTTGTGCGTCTCCTAAAGAGCGTCTTTTAGATTTAGGACTTACTCACAGACTACGATCTTACGTCATTACGAGCGTTGGCGCAGCCTCTCGTAGAGAAGCGAAGTAATCGCAAAGGCTTGGTTTTTCGTCACGAATGCGTAAGTCCTAAGATTAAAAAATTTAATCCAAAATCCAAAATCTAAAATCTAAATAGGACTTACGCACAGTTAACGGAAAACGAACCACAGAGAACACAGAGGTCATGGAGAAACGAGAGTTTGAGAGGGTTTTTGCGTAAGTCCTACTAAAATTCGGTCAATTATGCCCTCGTGGACGAATGGTTAAGTCAGTGTTCTTTCAAAGCACAGATGCGAGTTCAATTCTCGTCGAGGGAATGATTATGGGTCGGTGGCCGAGTCTGGCTGAAGGCGACAGTCTGTAAAACTGTTCTTTTTTGCATGCAGGCACCCTTCGGGAAGCAAGCTACAAATCCTGCTCGACCCACTGTGGAGAGGTGGCTGAGTGGCTCAAAGCGTCCTCCTGCTAAGAGGAAGCGGGTAGTTAAGTTAACCCGCCACAGGTTCAAATCCTGTCCTCTCCGTTTTGAGAGTGTGGTGTAACTGGATAACATCTCAGTCTACGAAACTGAAGATTTGAGGGTTCAAATCCCTCCGCTCTCGTTACATGATCTCTTCTTTTATCCCCCGGTAGCTCAGTTGGTAGTTAGCGCCTGTTTGAAAAACAGGAGGTCGTTGGTTCGATTCCGACCTGGGGGGTTTCGTTGCCTCATAGCTCAATGGTAGAGCAAGCGGCTGTTAACTGCACGGTTGTAGGTTCGAGTCCTACTGAGGCAGCCATTCATCATAATTCGTAATTAAATTGGGGTTGATACCCACGTTTCTATAAACGGCTTGTTTTGTGAAAGGGCTTTCAATCCTGACACAAAACATAATTACGAATTACGTAGCTTGCTTCTCGCCGGAGGCGAGTATTACGAACTACGAATTGTTTAATGCCAGGTGGACGAATTGGTAAGTCGCATCGCTCTGAACGATGAGGTTGCAGGTTCAAACCCTGCCCTGGCAATAAAGCCCTGTGGTGTAATTGGCAACATAGCGCCCTTTGAAGGCGAAGATTCCAGGTTCGAGTCCTGGTGGGGCTGCCAAACTTTGCTCTTTTTACTTGCTTAATGGGGTCATAGCTCAAATGGCTAGAGCGCCTGCCTTGCAAGCAGGAGGTTATGGGTTCAATTCCCATTGATTCCACTGATGGTGTCTGAAGCCAAAGTGGTCGAGGCGCTGGTTTGTGGAACCAGTCATAGCGGGTTCAAGCCCCGTTAGGCACCCCTCAATGGAAGATGCTTAGGACTTACGCAACGCCGATATTGTCATTGCGACCGAAACGGAGTGTAGGGAAGCAATAAGAGCGTCAGGGGGGATTACTTCTCTACGAGACGCTCCGCGTAGCTTGCTTCGACCTAGGAGTACGCTATCGCTCGTAATGACGAAATTAACGTGAGTTCGATAGAACTAAAAAAGAGCAGGAGGTAGAGCAGGTAAGTCTTTTGGGTAAATGTCAATAGAAGGTTTTTTAGGCAAATAGGTATAAGCAACCAACCCTGCCATTAAATTAACCAAAAAGTTAAATGGACGGCAACCAAGCTTGAACCTTGGAGTACAGGCAACTGTAGGGGTACCCTACGGGAAGCAAGCTACGATTCCTTCATCTTCCGCTATCCACCTGAAGCCGAAAAGTGAGGCGCTGTGCTGATAACACAGAAATAGGAGGGGCAGTACCTCCCAGGTGGATTTATATCTAGCACTGGTGTTACAACACTTGCAATGTAATACGAGCGCAGTGGCTCATTTCTTTATTTAAATTAACCAGGGTGGTTGGCATACCGGCTGTGCAGCGGGATTTTAACCTGCAGAAATAGGTTCGACCCCTATACCACCCATTATGAATAGGAACTAGCGATCGCTAGTTGAGCATGTTGCAGTAGTGTATCTTTATCCAGAGCATGTATGGGATATTGCGGTGTTATTGCCAGTAGTTTCTCAATTCTTTCTCTAGCGGCTTCTACTACTGTTTCATCTAAGCTACCGTTACTAAGCGAATCAGCAAAATCTTCAGCAATCCGATAAGTTCTTTCAATAGATGATGAATTAATATTACGCGACACAATAAACAGATCGCAGCCTGCATTAAATGACTGCGCTACAGTACCGGCTTTTATAAACATATCTGAGATAGCTTTCATATCCAAATCATCAGATACAATCACTCCCTCAAAGCCAAGTTCCTCTCTAAGTATGGTTTTGAGGATACCCTGAGAAAGCGTTCCTGGCACATCAGGATCTATCTTGGGAAATAAGATATGGACAGTCATAATCAAAGGAATCTGAACTTCGATTAGGGCTTTGAATGGTATAAGTTCTCGAAGTCGCAGGTCTTCTAGAGTTAAATTCAGTATTGGTAGCTCAATGTGAGAGTCCTTGCTGGTGTCTCCATGTCCGGGAAAGTGTTTGGCGCATCCCAAAATTCCTGAATCTCTAAGTCCAAGGTAATAGTCACGGGCACCTTGAGTAGCAGTTTCGGGAGTGTTACCAAAGGCGCGAGGCCCAATCACGGGGTTGTCGGGATGGGAAAAAATATCGGCTACTGGTGCCCAAGATAAATTAATTCCCAATGATTTTAGTTCTAACGCTGTGGCTTTTGCTACTTCATAAGCGTGCGATCGCAGCAATAAGGCATGAGGAAAGCGGGTAATTGGCGATGGTGTACGAATTACACGACCTCCTTCATGATCGAGAGTGATGAACATAGAATCACGTTCAGTGTATTCTCGTATTTGCCTGTTTAAATCCTTGAAGCTTTCCAGCCAAATCTGATATGGGGTGCCATCCAAAAAGTTCTTAGCAAAAAAGATCGCCCCAATCGGTTTTAATTCATTGAGTGCGCGTTTATCGTCATCGCTTAATCTAGTGCCGGAAACACCTATAATCAGGTGATGTCCAAAGCGCCTTAGCTCCTGCGATACACTCATAATCTTTTACTTGTAAGTTGTCAGGTAAACAACTTGGTTGTTCAACCTAAAGGACATAAACATTTATCCTACACCCTTATAGGGAGAGAAAAGTTTTCAAAGTAGTTTTTAAGCAATACCTTAGAGATTTTTTCATCATAAATACACAAATTAGCAAAGAAATCAACTACTTTAAGATAACTTTTAAAATTAGCTATTTTCAGTCAAAGGAAATACTTTTGTTTTACCGAAATCACTTGCATGTAAATATAGAGAAAGTGCACGCCGCAAAGCTATTGTCAGTAATGGTATTGGCAATTTATTTGGACAGGTGCGCGTAGGTAAAATTCCCTTTGGCAAAAGTTTTTTGGGGAAGTGATCGCACAATGACTGCCAAATGTAACGGTTTGCAACGTATAATAAAAACGACAAAACCATTAAGAAATATTGAAGGGCATTAGGGTTAAATGCGAGTAGCGATCGCGGGTGCTGGTTTAGCAGGACTTTCCTGCGCGAAATATCTCACAGACGCAGGTCACACTCCTATTGTCTTGGAAAGCCGGGACGTACTGGGTGGTCTTGTTGCGGCGTGGAAAGACTCTGACGGCGACTGGTACGAAATCGGGTTACACGCCTTCTTTGGGGCATACCCCAATATGCTTCAATTGCTTAAGGAGTTGGGCATTGAAGACAGACTTCAGTGGAAAGAGCATACGCTGATTTTCAATCAACCGGAGATGCCTGGGACACTATCACGTTTTGATGTTCCAGATATTCCATCTCCTTTCAACGTGATTGCGTCGATTCTTCGCAACAAAGACATGTTGACTTGGGAGCAGAAGATTCGATTTGCAATTGGCCTACTTCCAGCAGTGGTTCGGGGTCAGAAGTATGTTGAAGATATGGATAAGTACAGCTTCTTAGAGTGGTTGAAAAGGCAAGGTGTTGACGAGCGGGTAACTAGCGACGTTTTTATCGCCGCATGTAAAGCGCTCACCTTTATCAATCCTGATGAAGTTTCTGCAACGATCCTATTAACTGCACTGAATCGATTTTTACAAGAACGATATGGCTCTAAGATTGCCTTTTTGGATGGTTCTCCCACAGAACGGCTCTGTAGTCCGATCGTAGATTACATTACAGAATGTGGTGGGGAAGTGCGGTTGAATGCCCCCTTGAAAGAGATTTTGCTCAACGCCGATGGCACAGTGAAAGCATATTTGATTCGGGGGTTAAATGGGGCAGAAGATGAAGTTTTAACGGCTGATGTGTATGTATCTGCTATGTCGGTTGACCCTTTGAAGGTGATCTTGCCTAAGCCTTGGAAGCAAATAGAGTTTTTTAAGAAGCTAGAAGGCTTGGAAGGAGTACCAGTGATTAACCTGCATCTGTGGTTTGACCGGAAACTTACAGAAATTGATCACTTACTATTTTCGCGATCGCCCCTCCTAAGCGTTTATGCTGATATGAGCAATACCTGCCGTGAATACGCCAACCCCAATCGCTCGATGCTGGAATTAGTTCTAGCTCCGGCAAAAGATTGGATTGCCAAATCCGATGAGGAGATTGTGGCTGCAACGATTGCCGAGTTAGAAAAACTCTTCCCCGACCACTTTGGAGGAGACAATCCAGCAACGTTGTTGAAATCTCATGTGGTGAAAACGCCGCGTTCAGTTTACAAAGCGACCCCTGGTCGTCAACAGTACCGTCCCGCACAAGTTACGCCCATTGCCAACTTCTATCTCGCCGGAAGTTATACTATGCAACGCTACTTAGGCAGTATGGAAGGTGCCGTACTTTCTGGTAAGCTGACAGCGCAGGCGATTTCTGAGGCTCTCCCGGTAGCAAATTCCTCAAACCTGCAAACGCTCACCCGACCGCCCGCAACGAATGCTGCAACTGCCTGAATCCCCACCGCGCATGAAAACGCTGGTCTCTCTGGACGAGTCCTACGAACTTTGTCGTCACCTCATAGCCAAGTATTCCACGACTTTTTACCTCAGTACTTTGCTCCTGAGCAAAGAAAAACGTCCTGCTATTTGGGCAATTTATGCTTGGTGTCGCCGTTTAGATGAACTGGTGGATGGGCCCGCATCTGCTATTACCACGCCAGAAACCCTAGACCTATGGGAGCAGCAGCTCGAATCGATGTTTGCTGGACACCCATTGGACAACTTCGATGTCGCTTTGGTAGATACCATTCAACGTTTCCCGATGGACATTCAGCCCTTTCGGGATATGATTGCTGGTCAGCGCATGGACTTATATCGCAGTCGTTATGAAACCTTCGAGGAGTTATACCTCTACTGTTACCGTGTTGCTGGCACTGTCGGCTTGATGTCAACAGCAGTTATGGGGTTGGATACTACCAGAAATATAGCTCCGTGGAACCGTGAACAACAGCTATATATTCCCATCGAAGAAGAAATTGCCTTAGGAATTGCCAAGCAACTCACCAACATCTTGCGCGATGTAGGCGAGGATGCCCGAAGGGGACGAATCTACATTCCCCTAGAAGATTTGGCAAGATTTAACTACACCGAACAAGATTTGTTCGATGGTGTAGTAGATGAACGCTGGCGTTCCCTGATGCGCTTTCAAATTGACCGGGCACGACAGTTTTATTGGAAGGCAGAAAAGGGAATTTCTTACCTATCTTCTGATGGTCGTTGGCCTGTGTGGGCGGCTCTGATGCATTACAGTGGAATTTTAAGCATAATTGAACGTAACGATTATAATGCCTTCACTCGACGGGCCTACGTGCCCCAGTGGCAAAAGTTACGTTCTTTGCCCGTGGCTTGGATGCGATCGCAAGTCCTTTGAGCAAGTAGTCATTTGTCATTGGTCATTAGTAACGACAATGACAAATGACTATTGACTATGCCCAACAAATCTGCTAACATTATTATTCGTGAGTCAGGAGAGGTGGCTGAGTGGTCGAAAGCGGCAGATTGCTAATCTGTTGTACGGCAGGCAACTCCGTACCGAGGGTTCGAATCCCTCCCTCTCCGTTTTCTAGACTTTGAGACACGGAATATATTTCTGTGTACAAAAATAAGTGCTGATGTAGGGTTAAATACTTCTACTACCAAAGATGGATGATATGATTTATCCTTTGGAGCCTTCATAGGATACAACTAACTTACAAATCTAGTTTGAATCTTACTTTTAGGCTCCTAAATATCTGAGGAGTGAAAGTGACTTATGATAAAAATTAGCGCCGCCTTAACTTTAAGTATAGCTACCTTAGCAACTGGGTTCCTGGTTGGGGCTTGTGGTGATAGCAGTACCCCCAATGGCACAGCTAACAATGGAAGTACCGCTACCCCAGCTGCAAACTCAACAACCACAAGCAGTACTAAAGGGCTAAAAATTGGTTCTTTGCTACCGACAACAGGCGACTTAGCTTCTGTCGGACAGCAGATGCTAGGTTCTGTTCCTTTACTCGTCGATACGGTCAACGCTTGCGGTGGTGTGAATGGCGAACCTGTGACCTTGGTGCAAGTAGACGACCAAACTGACCCTAGAGCTGGTGCTGCTGGTATGACCAAATTAGCAACTTTAGATAAAGTGGCAGGTGTCGTTGGCTCCTTTGCCAGTAGCGTTTCTAGTGCAGCAGTCTCCATTGCCACGCCGAATAAAGTCATGCTGGTTTCCCCTGGCAGTACCAGTCCCGTCTTTACCGAAAAGGCCCAAAAAGGCGACTTTAAAGGCTTTTGGGCGCGTACAGCTCCCCCCGATACCTACCAAGCACTAGCTTTAGCCCAACTTGCTAATAAAAAAGGTTTCAAGCGAATTTCTACAGTTGTGATTAATAATGACTATGGTGTTGGGTTTGAAAAAGCATTTGTGCAAACTTTTGAAAAATTGGGTGGAACCATAGTTAATAAAGACAAGCCTGTCCGCTACGACCCAAAAGCTCAGACATTTGAGACAGAAGCGGCTGCTGCTTTTGCTGGTAAGCCAGATGCAGTCCTGGCTGTACTATACGCTGAGACTGGCAGTCTGTTTCTGAAAGCTGCTTATCAACAAGGTGTCGCAAAGGGTGTGCAGATTCTGCTTACAGATGGGGTGAAATCACCGACTTTCCCAGAACAAGTTGGCAAAGACAGCAACGGTAAGTATACCTTAACTGGAGCGATCGGTACAGTACCCGGTTCCGATGGCAAAGCGCTAGAAGCTTTCAACAAGTTGTGGAAGGATAAAAAAGGTGGTGCACCAGGGGAATATGCTCCTCAAACTTGGGATGCGGCTGCCTTATTGACGTTGGCAGCGCAAGATGCTAAGGAAAATACAGGTGTTGGTATAGCCAGCAAAATCCGTGAAGTTTCTAATGGGCCTGGCACAGAAGTTACTGATGTCTGCGAGGGACTGAAGTTACTTAAAGATGGAAAGAAGATTAACTACCAAGGAGCCAGTGGCAACGTAGATGTTGATGCTAACGGCGATGTCGTCGGTGTTTACGATGTTTGGACAGTAGGAGACGATGGCAAAATCAAGATAATTGACAAAGTTACCCCTAAGTAAAAAGTTAGGAGTTATGAATTAAGAGTTATGAGTAAAACATTACTAACTCTTAACTTCTAACTCCTAACTCCTAACTCTTAAAAGCCGGTGAAGTTGTAACCAACTCCTAACAACAAGCCTACATCAGTTTCATCGAAAAATCCGGCATTCACAGCAGCCGTTGCTGTAAATTGAGAATTTAAAGGCACATCAATGCCACCAGATACCAAAAAGGCAAATTGCGAATCATCACCAGTTTTGTAAGCTGCACCCACTCCGACGTAAGGTGCAATAGCTAATGGTTCGCTAAAAGCATCTGCTGACTTGAAAGAAAAATCGTAGGTTATAGGAAGTAGAACTGTAGTGTTGTCCCCAAATACGGCTGAGGGTCGCACAGATATAGTATTTGTCAGTCCGATTTTGCTGACTACCGCAAAGTTACCGTCACCCAAAGATGAGTCCCCACCATCTAAACCAATGTTAGCAGCGACGCCAATATAGCTGCTGCCACCACGGGTAGTTCTACCTAAATCAATATCCGATTGTGCTACTTTGGGAGCAGATGGTTGAGTAGTAGTTTGAGAAGTAGGTTGCACAAACTCAGAGGTGAGCGTCGCAGATGAGGTTGCCACTGTGCCTGGAACAGGTGTAGGCATCACACTGGCGTTTTTCTGTATCGCAGCGTTGGGGAACTGCTGTACATTAGTTAAATTTGTTACTGTAAATGTTTCAGTTGTTTCTGTAGAGAGATTTTGGCTTGCAGTGTCTAGTTCTGTACTAAACTCATTGGGAGACGCAACGGTTGCGGAAGGGTCGGTTAATGGCTGACTGCTCACCTTGTCCACTGTCTGGGCATTTGCAGATAAGCCGCTACTCAGGACTGCAAGAGCAGCTATACTTGGTAACCAAAAAACACCTTTACGAAGAAAAATAGTATTCACATTCACTCCTAAAACAATATTGCCACGAAAAATAAAGGGTTTTGTTGATTGAAGTCAACAAATTCGGGCAATACTCAAAATTTAACACCAAAAAATCGGTTTTTACATCTTGACTTTGCTGGATTTATCTAGTTAATATTTATCAGCTTTATCAGCAAAAAATTAAACTCGATATCCTGAATATCCGGAATTTTACAGATGAGAAAAATTCTATTGGCTTTAAGCAAAGAGTCTATTTGTTGAAGAGGTGATCAGGATTGGGAAAACTTTTACCAAAAAACTTAGTCTACATCAACACCGAGCTTTCTTAGTATTTATGCCAACTGTTTAGCACATTGGCGTTCCTGCTTTAACTTTAATTAATTGTTAAAGAGTAAAAACCATTTGCCTTTACCTCACAACTGTTGGGGCTAGCTGAGATTATCGCGTCTGGAGGGCGATTATAACGATTATATTAATCGGAACTACAGAATCATAACTCTATCGTCTCAATAAATACGAGAAAAATAAAAAGTCTCAAACAAACACACATCTGCGTAGAATTATAATACCTGATACAAAAGCTTCTTTCGAGTCACAAGCTAACCCCATGTGGAACTTTTACTCAAACCTAACCCCCCAGCCTCCTTGCCTACAAGGGAAGAGCTACCGTATACACATAAGTTGGAAAACCTCATCCACATTGGCTTGAATCTGGTAGGGTGCGTTATGGACAAAAGTTTGCTACAGGCAGCGACGACTACAGGAGAAGGGCTTCCCATAGGGTATGGTTGGTCTATTTACGCCATGCTGTACTAAGAATTGCGCTTTGTAACAAAAAAAGTTGATTGTGAAGTGATATTACAAAGCTTGCAAAAATATTTAGAAATTGTCTACAAGGCAAACATGGTTCTAACCTAGAACCTATTAGGAGAGACTTGAGGCAAATGTGATGAGCGGAAATAATACTCAAAAATATCGGTTTGTCTGTACCCTGACTTTCGGTGATATCTACGGTCAAATAATTGTTTGGTTGATTACAATTACCCTAAGTTTGGCATCAGCCTTGGCGCTGATGGGTGCCAAGCGACCCGTGTACGCTTTAGCAACAGCGGGTCTTGTCGTTCTGCTATCGCTACCTTTCTTGTTGTTTGCGTTTGTCACTACCTTGTTAAATCATATTGAAGTCACTCCTGTAGGACCTGGAACCAAAATGGAACCCATACCAGGCAATGTGTCTCAGCAACAACCTGTACAAGCAACTAGCTAAAAAGTTAGGAGTTAGGAGTAGAGACGCGATTAATCGCGTCTGTAAAGGAGTTATGAGTTATGAGTCACTCCATCTGTCCCATAACTCTTCATTTTTAACTTTTCACTCCTAATTTCAAAATTTGTAATAACATCCCTGTCTATAGGCAGGGAATTTTTTTGTAGAGATGCCACGGCAACCGTCGCAACGCACTGCCTAATTAATCACCTCTCTAGAATAGAACAGCAGGGGTTTGCAATCAGGGGGCTAATTATGCTGGAACACGATGTGATTATTGTCGGGGGTGGATTAGCAGGATGTCGTGCTGCTGTAGAAATTGCCCGCACTGACCCTAGTTTAAATATTGCTGTGGTTGCCAAAACCCACCCAATTCGTTCCCACTCAGTCGCAGCTCAAGGTGGTATGGCTGCATCGCTGAAAAATGTTGATTCCGAAGATAGTTGGGAGGCACATGCTTTTGATACTGTCAAGGGTTCTGATTACTTGGCAGACCAAGATGCTGTGGCAATTCTCGCCCAAGAAGCGCCAGATGTGGTGATTGACTTGGAACACATGGGCGTTTTGTTCTCTCGTTTACCCGATGGTCGCATTGCCCAACGGGCTTTTGGTGGACATTCCCACAACCGTACTTGCTACGCCGCTGATAAGACCGGTCACGCGATTTTGCACGAATTGGTTAACAACCTGCGGCGTTATGGGGTGCAAGTTTATGAAGAATGGTATGTAATGCGTCTGATTTTGTCAGAAAATGAGGCCAAGGGTGTGGTAATGTTCCATCTTTTGGATGGACATATCGAGGTGGTACGAGCCAAGGCGGTGATGTTTGCCACAGGGGGTTATGGTCGCGTTTATAACACCACCTCTAATGATTACGCTTCTTCGGGTGATGGTTTGGCAATGACTGTGATCGCCGGTTTGCCCCTCGAAGATATGGAATTTGTCCAATTTCATCCCACTGGTTTATATCCGGTAGGGGTGTTGATTTCAGAAGCAGTACGGGGTGAAGGGGCGTATCTGATTAATAGTGAAGGCGATCGCTTTATGGCGAACTACGCACCCAGTCGCATGGAACTAGCTCCTCGTGATATTACCTCACGAGCGATCGCTTACGAAATTCGTGCTGGTCGTGGTATTCATCTCAATGGTAGTGCTGGTGGCCCCTTTGTCTATCTGGATCTGCGCCATATGGGCAAAGAAAAAATTATGAGTCGCGTTCCCTTCTGTTGGGAAGAAGCCCATCGCCTAGTAGGCGTTGACGCGGTAACTCAACCGATGCCAGTCCGCCCGACAATTCACTATTGTATGGGTGGTATCCCAGTTAATACTGATGGGCAAGTCCGCAGTAGTGGTGATGGTCTGGTTGATGCTTTCTTTGCCGCTGGCGAAACATCTTGTGTTTCCGTACACGGGGCGAATCGCTTGGGCAGTAATTCACTACTAGAGTGCGTGGTTTATGGTAAGAGAACTGGGGCTGCGATCGCTAAATTTGTACAAAAACGTAAGTTGCCTTCTATAGATGAGCAACGCTATGTAACGGAAGCCCAGCAACAAATCCAAGCTTTGCTAGAACAACCAGGACAGTACCGGATTAACCAAGTCCGTCAAGCCTTCCAAGATTGTATGACTGAGTACTGCGGCGTTTTCCGCACTGAGGCATTAATGAGCGAAGGGTTACACAAATTAGAAGAAATACAACAGCAATATTCACAAATTTATTTAGATGACAAAGGAAGTTGCTGGAATACGGAACTTGTGGAAGCTTTAGAATTGCGAAGTTTGATGGTAGTGGGACAGACTATTTTGGCATCAGCCCTAAATCGCCAGGAAAGTCGTGGCGCTCATTTCCGCGAAGATTATTCCCAGCGAGATGATGCTAATTTCCTCAAACATACAATGGCTTACTATTCGCCAGCCGGAATTGATATACAGTACCGTCCTGTGGCAATTACTATGTTTGAGCCAAAAGAACGGAAGTATTAAACTTTAGCTAAAGGGTGAAATAGAGAATTTCATCCTTTATAACTTGATTTTTTTCAGACAATTTAATAGAGTGTTTGACAATTACACAAAGAATATGTAGATTTAAGCATTCGACAAGAGTTGATTGTTGATAACAGGTTACGCAATATGGTAAACGTTCTAAAGCTTTCTAATAATCGTAGAGATGCAATTGCTACTTGCATACATCAAACTGTTCAGGCATTTGCCGATAGACTTCATTATAACATTAATGGTCTATGCTTATACTATGCAGGTCTTGGTATGGATGTTTGTACATTTGTATATCATAGGGTAAGTAAAGATGAAACTCTTTATTACTCTCTTCAAGGAGGTAGTATTTCTGTAAGAGTAGCATCTGATCCTGAAGACGTAAGCAGAGGAGTAAATTTTGGAGCAATAAACCCATCTTTTAAGACTGGAAGTTACCATTGTTGGATTGTTGGTTTGTGTCGAGAACGCCAAGTAATCAAACCTTTTGAGTTTATCGATTTCACTAGTAAGCATTACAAATCAAATTCTCTAGAGCAGGGACATAATTGGGAAAGAACTGATATTGATGATTATCTATGGTTAGACCAAGATGAGATGGAGAAGTATGGAGTCTCAGTTAATTTTGATAAAAATATAACTCAACAAGCTATGCAAGCGTGGTCAAATACTAGCTTCAAGGATGCAATGCTTCGTCAGGCAATACAAAATTATAAATCAATAATTCAATAATTTAATCAATACTGCGAGAAAAATTTTAGCTCGTGATAGGGTGTGAAATGTTTATGCTGAGTTATTGATTCACATTGAATATTCAACCCAAAATGACTGTGCAAAGAACTGATATTGAAAGTTGCATTTAAGCTAACTTTGAGCCTATAATTTTATAATTATTATATGTGGGTGGCTGGTGTCTACGCCTTCCAAGTGTCTTGGGTATTAGGGTTCTTCTAGAAGTCCTCAAGGGTGTTTCAACAGTGCAGGATTGGGCCTCGTTCTTCGTGAACATAAAGGAGGGTCTTATGATTGCACCCGTTGTCTATGTGACAGTCGGTTCATGCGGAGTAGCGTTACTGCGGAGATCGAATGGGATTTACTCTAAAGTGTACTGGGAGCATCGTGAGGTCTGAAAGAGGGTCTTTACCAAGAGTAGCGCTATGGGGGTTCAATTCCCCCACTCCGCATTTCTCGTAGTTTACGCAGTTGGTAAATTAACTCAAGCAACAGCGAAATCCAACGCTATCAGCCTTGGTATTTGTGAGAAGCGATCGCATTGTACACTTTCTGATAAGCTACGGTTGGTGTGTTTCTAGGAATGTTACTTGCCAACATACAAACAATCAAATACAGCGATATTGCTTTGCCAGTTCTTTTCTAATTTGTATCAGTCCATCCAGGTTTTCTGCTACGGCAAAAATTTGAAACCGCTTTATATTCAACCTGGTTTGAACGATGAGATTGCAGTCATAATTAATCAAGATGGGAAATAGAACTGAGTGATTGCCTCTCGCCTATATTTGAAATTGAGCCTTAGATAAATAGGCTAGGTGAAACCTTGAAGTAATCACCAAGTATTTTGGCTTGTGCTTTGCTAATCGAACGCTTGCCATTAACAACCTCAGACACCACACCACTCGATCCAATAACGCCTACCAAGTCAGCTTGACGGGTTCCACTTGCTTCCATAATATGTTGAAGTATTTCATAAGGCAGAGATAAATCCATCGGGTAGTTTTGTGTTTCATATACTTCAATCAGCTTCACCAGCAATTTATGTAGAACTCGCTGCTCTGGAGTGCGATTTTCCGCAAAGGTTAAACCCTCTACCACTGTTAACATACGTTCATACTCCTCTTCCGTCTCAATTACTTTGGGAGCAACTTCAACTAGCAGATTGCCATAAGCAATTTCGTCAAAAGTAAAAGTCATTTTTCCATTTGCCTTTATCGTATTCAGTATGTGTAAGAAAGTATTTGTAATAAACTACCTGGTCTTCATAATCAATACCAACAATTAGGCGATAATCATTACCCTTGATATTGAAAACAGTGAAGTTTCCAACTGCTTCAGCATCTTTGTAAATCTTACGAACGTCCTCTAGGTTCTGCCATTCCGTTTTCTTCACAGTTGCATACCAGTTGTCAATCTGTTTCTTGACATCGGGATACTGAGCAATATCAGTACGAAGGTTGCGAATTGCAATTAGATGCATTTATTTCTAACTTTTTTGTCATATATTTTCAATGAAAAATTAATTACTGTTAAATACTCTCATTTTGAGAGCAAAAAGTCAAGAGTAGTTATTTGGAGTGCGGGTTAGTTCAGCCTAATCCAGCATCAAAAAAGCTAGTGACAATGATGGCTCACTGGTGTGAGATCCTAGAGACAGTCAATGGAGACTGAACACAATGGAACAACATCACAAGCCAACGGTTATAATCACAGGTGCTTCTTCAGGGGTCGGTTTGTATGCTGCCAAGGCTCTTGCTGAAAGGGGATGGTACGTAGTGATGGCCTGTAGGGATATAGCGAAGGCACAACTTGCAGCGCAATCTGTGAGAATCCCCCACCAGGGGAGCTACACCATCATGCATATCGACCTTGGCTCAATGGATAGCGTTCGACAATTTGTGAAGAACTTCCGAGCAAGCGGTAACTCCTTAGACGCTTTAGTATGCAATGCCGCAATTTATATGCCTTTGTTAAAGGAGCCACTGCGAAGCCCAGAAGGATTTGAGTTAAGTGTAGCGACAAATCACCTGGGGCATTTCCTTTTATGTAACTTGATGTTAGAGGATCTGAAGAAGTCATCTTCACAGCCAAGGCTGGTGATTTTAGGAACTGTCACTCACAATCCAGACGAACTGGGTGGGAAAATTCCGCCGCGTCCAGATTTGGGCGATTTGCAAGGCTTTGCAGAAGGATTTAAAGATCCAATTTCGATGATTGACGGCAAGAAATTTGAACCAGTTAAAGCTTACAAAGATAGCAAGGTTTGCAATGTACTGACTATGCGGGAACTGCACCAGCGCTATCACAAGTCAACCGGTATCGTCTTCAATTCTCTCTATCCGGGATGTGTTGCAGAAACGCCGCTATTTAGAAACCATTATCCCCTGTTTCAAAAAATCTTCCCATTATTCCAGAAGTATATCACTGGGGGATATGTGTCTCAGGAGTTGGCGGGAGAACGGGTTGCTGCGGTGGTTGCCGATCCTGAGTACAATCAATCCGGTGTTTATTGGAGTTGGGGAAATCGCCAGAAGCAAGATGGTAAGTCCTTTGTTCAAAAAGTTTCTCCGCAAGCGCGTGATGATAAAAAAGGCGATCGCATGTGGGAATTAAGTGCAAAGTTGGTTAGACTTACATGATGGAACAGAATTTGGCGTTATCCTTGTGGATGATTCATCAATTTATCGATCCACTTTTTTGAATGAATTGGCATTATGTGCAGGTAAACAATGTTTGAGGTGATTATTACGTCACCTCTGACTTTAGTAAAGTTGTAGACAAAGAAAATGATGCTCAAATGGCAATTCCAACCGGAAAAAAGAAGCGGTAGTTGGGAAGGAAGCATTATTGAATATCGTAGACGTGTCAAAGAAGCTTTAGATGATTCGCCTAGTCTCAAATCCTATCTTGAGATTGTTTTTGCGGAGTGTTATGCACAAGCAGTTAAGCAAGCAAAAGCTGAAACTGGTTTGTTAGTGGAATCTTTTCCTTTGATCTGTCCATATCAGCTACCAGAAGTTACAGATGATGAGTTTTTACCTCAGTAAACACTGAATTGGGCTGTATGTGCCGCTTTAACTAATTACTAATTCATAATGACGCTCTCTACAAGACGCTATGCGTAGCTTGCTTCTTTGCAAGAGTACGCAAACTCGCTACAGCTGTGCTAATGTAATTCGTAATTTTTGAGTTTAATCTATGTTTCCTCTCACTTCACTACTCCCTTGAATTATATATGAAAAATATGTATAATAGCATTCGCATGGAAGGGGAGTAGCTGCTGGCCAGAAAAATAAAAAGCCAGTACATCTGAATCAACATACTGGCGATGAGCCTGGTTCAGATGGCAAATAATCAATATTTGAAAGCGAGACCTTCACTAAGTTCACACCGAAAAGTGTAAACTTGGTGAGGTCTTTTGGTTCTCATCAAGCTTCACATCGGTAAACGATTCTTCAGGAGCTTGAGAGAGTGCTAACAGCTTTTACCGCAAGTTTATTACTAATAACAGTTTCAGAACTAGGCGATAAAACATTTTTTATTGCTGTGATTTTGGCAATGCACCACTCGCGGCGGCTGGTATTTACAGGTGTGACAACTGCTTTAGCCGCGATGACAATCCTTTCGGTGCTATTTGGACAAGCGGTATCTTTGTTGCCAAAAAATTATATTCATTACGCCGAAATAGTTTTGTTTATTGCCTTTGGTATCAAGCTGTTGTACGACGCTAGTAAGATGTCCGCTGCTGCTTGTGATACAGAAGTTGTACAAGAGGCCGAAGCTGCGGTGAAAAAAGCAGATTTGCAGCTACCAAAGCAAAAGACTTCCTTGGCAATTATAATAGAAGCCTTTGTGTTGACATTTATGGCAGAGTGGGGCGATCGCACGCAAATTGCCACCATTGCCCTAGCAGCAGGTAATAATCCAACTGGAGTCACAGTAGGTGCAATTTTAGGACATGCCATTTGTGCTGCGATCGCTGTTATCGGCGGCAAAATGATTGCCGGACGCATTTCTGAGCGTCAACTCACCTTTATTGGCGGATGCCTGTTTTTGGTCTTTGGTGTCGTTGCTGCGATTGAAGGAGCATGAGGGATGAGGGAGCAGAGGAAGCAGGGGAGTAAAAATTTTAGATTTTAGATTTTGCGGAAAGTCTGAGCGGAGGTTTCTTCCGTTGGCGCAGCCTGCCGTAGGCATCAGAACTTTCCAAGACGGATTAAAGAATTGAAACTTAATCCAAAAGACGCTCGCGGACTCGCTCTAAGCATTGGAGCAGCCTCTCGTTGGCTCAGCCTCTCGTAGAGAAGAGAAGCTATGCCGTACCACTTCGTGGAAGCAAGCTAGCAAGAGCGTCTGTGTTAGGAGAAGGCTTTACACTGCGCTATCGTCAACTAAAATCCAAAATTGAATTGCCCCATGCTCAATGCCCCACTCCCCACTCGCCATTACTTGGGTGTACTTTCCAATGTAGGTGCGGGAGATGCAGCACGATTAGGGATGGGGGAAGCCGTTGCTGCGTTTTTAATTTCGTCTTTGTATTGAGCAGGTGCTAAAGCTGCAGCACTATCAAACAAAGGTTTTGCATCTGCGTCTTTGCCCTGTTGTTTCAGCAGCATCGCTTTTGCCACAAGGGGGCGAAAATCCTTGGGATCTTTCTTAATTGCCTGGTCATATACAGAGCTAGCTTGAGCGTAGCGTTTCTGAGAAGCATGAACAGAACCTAACAGCACCTGCACGGCTACTGTATCTACACTTCCAGGCTGAATTGTATTTGCTTGGGCTGCGTTAGAGAGGGTTTCTTGCAACAAACCAATGGCTGCTTCGGGGCGTTGCTGACTGATCAACAGAGCCACCATTCCTTGCAAAGCCTTCAAATCGCCTGGTTTCGTGGACAAAATCGAACGATAAGCTTGAGCGGCTCCTTCGCGATCACCAATTTGCTGTTTGGCTTGAGCCAGTAGCACTGAATATTCTGACTGTTCGGGATTCAGCTTCGCTAGCTTTTCTAGGGGTTCAATCACGACTTGGATATCAGCTGGTTTAACCTCACTTTTTTCTTTTTGACTCAGTAGTTGTAGCCGCGCCTGCAATAAGCCCTTAAGCGCAGTCTGATTTTCTGGTTCCCTTTGCAAAACCAGTTCATAACCCCGTACTTCGTCTTCCAGTTTAGATTTTTGGTCAGCGGAGGGCAAACTGCCTCTGCTGCTAGCGGTATTCTGGTTTGAGGGTGGCGTATTATTAAATGCTCCAATTATGGGGATCACCGAAACACCCACAAAAGCAAGAATTGCCAGCGCCAAGACGACTTGAACTATCCACCGATTGCGCGGTTGAGACACAGTTTTGTCTTTCTCCTGAACTCTAATGACATTATCATTTACACAAATCGTAAAGTTAAAAATTTCCAAAACTTTGCGGAATACCGCCAATTGCCTGTGAATTTTATAACAATTAACTATCTACACTGCTAAAGTAAGTGATGACTTTAGGAGGAGCCGTCAAAATTGTAGCTATGATATGCTTCCGAAACTAGTGTAAAGGCGCTAAATTACACATTTAGTGTTTATACACTAAATTTAGCGCCTTTAGGATTGTGTAGAGTACCCTAGTGTGACTTTGTGAAAAGCTAATATACTTTCATCAGTCGCACAAATGCTCTTTTCAGCTGCCTTTGTAAAATCCCACAATGGGATGTGTCTCCGCCGCAAGGAGTTTTTATGAATTCCGACCTGATGCCGTTGCCTGAATCCTCCAATTCTTCTGCCTCTAACCAGGGCCCAACTAACACAGAGGCAGCCGCTAATGTTCATATAGCAGCCCAGTCCTCTAAAGAAGTTGAAAATTCGCCTGTCAACCTCAGTGAGACTGACTCAAATGGGAACTTCCCCAATCGACAGCAACCGATTCCGCCTCCCAGCGAACCGATGCAGTACCGAGCGATCGGGTTAGTCCGGGGTCGCTATCATGCAAGCAGCGAACAATTTACTCAAGGTACACTACTGACTACAGATGGTGTAGAACTCAATGCCGTCCTCCTAGGCCGGATTATGAGCTTAGTCAAGAATCACCTAGACTTAGAAAAAGAACACTTGTGGGTAGTATATCCACGTACAAGACAAGAAAATGATACCTTGCACATCCAAATCGTCGGAGTTTGGGAGCCAGAAAATCTGGCTAAAAACTCAACAGATGAGGACGAGTCAGATTTGGAGTTGCAAGAGGTACAGACGCCCGATGATGGCTTATCCGAAAACTCTGAACTAAGCACAATTGCCGTGATCCCCTCATCAGAAGTAGCAGATGGTGGTTTTTCTGTTCGTGGTGAGGTAGTATACCAATCTTTTGATGCTAAAAGCTTGGTAGTCAAAATTAGGCAGGCTGCACGCAAATCAACTGACAAACCTAAGTATTTTAAGTTGAAATTGAGGGGTGTGCTGACCACTAAAGCAGTGGGAAAATTCTGGGACTTCCAAGCCAAGCGGGAAGCTGACGTTTTGGTAGTAGAAAAAGCTGAGGCGATCGCTGACTTGCCCAAAAAACGCAAACCACCCTTCAAAGGTGGCCCTCGTGCTGGCGGTAGTGGTGCTGGTGGTAGAAAACCATTCCCCCCCAGACGCAGTGGTGAAACCCCACGTCCGATCAAGAAAACAGGCGCAGGTGGCGACCCCTCTGTGGTGTCAAAACCTATACCAAAAACGCCCGCTCCTAAACCCATCAAGCGACCGAAACCAACTCAAGAGTAGGCATTGGGCATGGGGCAATTCAATTTTGGATTTTAGTTGACGATAGCGCAGTGTAAAGCCTTCTCCTAACACAGACGCTCTTGCTAGCTTGCTTCCACGAAGTGGTACGGCATAGCTTCTCTTCTCTACGAGAGCCTGAGCCAATGAGAGGCTGCGCCAACGCTTAGAGCGAGTCCGTGAGCGTCTTTTGGATTAAATTTCAATTCTTTAATCTGTCTTGGAAAGTTCTGATGCCTACGGCGGGCTGCGCCAACGGATAGCGCAGCGTAAAGCCTTCTCTACGAGAGGCTGCGCCAACGGCATAGCTTCGCTTAGAGCGAGTCCGCGAGCGTCGGAAACCTCCGCTCAGACTTTCCGCAAAATCTAAAATCTAAAATTCTTACTCCCCAGTCTCCAATATCAAAAATCCGTCCGCCGATCTTGGGGTAGAAAAGTTCGCTCCATCGGAATTGGGGAAACTGGTTCTGTAAGGGTAAACGTACCTACTTCGATCCACTTTTTCAACTCTAGGGCGACTTGCCTAGAAAAAAACAAACTCGCTAAGGGGGCAGAGCGTACTGCTTTGCCCTCAATGGTGATCCGCCCAGATTTCAGTTGGGCATAACTCACCAAACCAAAGGTGGGACGGACGCGCCGGGGAATAGAAAAATCTACTATTGGGGCTACTAAGTCTTGATCTTGCACCGCACAGTGTTCAACTACTTGTTCATTTAATACAGGGAGTGGTACACCAACGCCTAACATCAATGAGGGGCCATAACTTTTGAAGTAACAACCCCGCACCCAATGAGCATCCATTTGCTTGGCATCACCAATTAAAGCTAAAGTGGCGGAAGGCCCAATCGGTGTACGATTAGCTAAACGCTTTTGTAAGGGGAAGTGCTGAGTACCTTCCCAGGCGACATAGCCAACACCACCGCCTAAAAAAATTCTTGTACCTATACCAACGAGTTGCAAATCGGGGTCATTGAGTAAGGGGGAAATAGCACCGGGGTTAGAGTAAACGGCATTCCCCAGACGCGGTTGTAAAGGGCCGAGATAGGTGAAGAGGGAGCGATCGCCACCATTTACACCAACAATAAAATTTTGATAAAGATTGCGCGGATTGAATAAATAAAACTGATTAATCGTTTCACTGGTAACTGTAGTTTCAAAAGTTGCTCTGGGGTAACAATCTGTTACTTGTCCTTGCGCTTTTACGTGTATAGGTTTACCAGCGATTAAATCTTCGATTACATGACCGCCGCCGCGTTCTCGGACTTCTTCACCGTCCATCGCTTCCACAGCACAACTCGCACCCAAATATAAATCCACTGCCCCAAAACCAGAGTAGGCTGGTACACCATCTAACCAGCAGCGGCGAATTTTTATCGGGGGGTCAGTGTGTCCCAGATTGATAATTGCACCACTTGATTCCATCGGCTCAAAGGTGCCAGTGGTAATTACATCAACTTCTTTAGCAGCTTTAGTAACACCGATTTCTACAACTCGTGCTTTTAATTCTTCAGTTGTCAACACTACTGCACGTTGGCGGCTGATTTTCTCATTAATTTCTGCAATTGTTCGCATCTTATCAGTGCTAGCGCTTCCTGCTGTCTTCCTTTTTGAAGGATATCTTGATAAATCACAGACTTTTGCATAATTTCCTCTTGAAATAGTTGTCGCCAATCTCTACGCGACAGCTTAACACCCCAGATAGGGTTAAAATTCCAAAAAAACAATTCAAGTATTCCAAAGTCTAAATCAGATATTTTTTGGGGCAAGCACGCTACGTATGTCAAAAATACTTGTTGTATACGTAAAATTACTAATAAAAAAGCCTTATATTATCAATCAAATGTATGTATGGTTAGGCTTAACTAGACTTACTGGACTTAAATGATTTTACGTCAATAGAAAGAAACATTTTTGGCTTTTGTAAAGCATTCTAAGCTAACTAGTCAATCGTAAGGGCGATCGCTAATATTGCAACTCCAAACACCTTTTCTAAAAGGGCATTTGATAACCCAATAGCCAGCTTTGCACCCAAAAAACCACCTAAAAAAAGCCCACACAAATAAAAGCCGTTATTTTCTATATGTGTTAATTACTGAGCTGACTGCTGCGATCGCACTTCAGACTATATGGGGTTGCGATAGCGTTCCGCCCGCCGTGGTGATCGCAAAAATAAATTTAGGCGATGCACTGAGCGGCTTGCCCACTTCGGCGCGTAAAGCCTGCGGCATAGCTACGCTTAAGGCGCAGCCTCTCCAAGAGTTGGGAGCCGAAGTGGGCTTGTAACCAATTGCGTACTTACCTCGGCTTCTCTATCAGACGCTCTTGCGTTCGCTCGACACAAGTCGGCTAAGCTCAATAACCATCTCAATTTTCTGCTAAATGACTTTTAAATGAGTGAATGAGTGACTTCGAGACCCAGTCTCGGTCAATAGCATATAAGGATTTGCCCACTGGCTACCAAAAAAATGAGGGCATAGGTAAATTGTTAATTTACCTATACCCCAATACGTTTTAGTCTAAGTTAGTGCCGGAGCAGCTACTGCCGAAAGTGACTCGTTTGCTGCTTGCTTCAACAATTCGGCTTTATCGGTCTGTTCCCAGGGCAAGTCTAAATCAGCCCGCCCAAAGTGACCGTAAGCCGCGACGTCCTGATAAAAACGTCCGCCTCGTTCACTTGGTAAGTTGCGTAAGTTGAAGGCATGGATAATCCCTGCTGGACGCAGTTCAAAGTGCTGGTTGATTAATTCCAGTAAGGTTTCTTCATCTACTTTGCCAGTGCCAAAGGTATCCACCAGAATGCTTGTTGGTCGCGCTACGCCAATAGCATAGGATAGCTGGATTTCAACTTTTTCTGCTAATCCGGCGGCGACAATATTTTTCGCCACATAGCGAGCCGCATAGGCAGCAGAGCGGTCTACCTTCGTGGGGTCTTTGCCGGAAAAAGCGCCGCCACCATGCCGTGAATAACCACCGTAGGTGTCAACGATTATTTTCCGTCCTGTCAGACCAGAGTCTCCTTGAGGGCCACCAACGACAAATTTGCCAGTGGGGTTGACTAAAAAACGTGTTTCTTCATTAGGCTTAACGTCAATGTCGCCAAAAACAGGTTCGACCACTGCTGACCAGAGGTCTTGTTTAATCTTGGCTTGTATCGCCGCCTCATCTGTGATTTCCCCAATAGTGGCTGTATGCTGGGTGGAAATCAAGATGGTATCAATGCCTACGGGACGCCCGTCTTCGTAAGCCACAGTTACTTGGGTTTTGCCGTCAGGACGCAGGTATGACAGTTCACCAGTTTTCCGGACTGCTGCCAATCGGCGAGCAATGCGGTGGGCGAGACTAATGGGTAAAGGGGTTAGTTCTGGTGTTTCGTTGCTGGCAAAACCGAACATTATACCTTGATCGCCCGCGCCAATTTTGTCGAATTGTTCATCACTATCTTGTTCGCGGGTTTCTTGGGCGGTGTTAACGCCTTGGGCAATATCAGGTGATTGTTCGTCTAAAGCTACCAGAACGCTGGTGCTGTTAGCAGAAAAGCCATTATCGGCATTGGTATAGCCAATTTCGGCAATTTTTTTGCGGGCGAGATTGACGAAATTCACATTGGCTTTGGTGGTTATTTCACCTGTGATTAGCACCAAACCAGTATTAACTACTACTTCAGCAGCGACACGGCTGCTGGGGTCTTGTGTCAGTAGGGCATCCAGAATGGTATCAGAAATCTGATCGCAGATTTTATCTGGATGACCTTCGGTGACTGACTCAGAGGTAAATAGATATCGACGAGACAAAGGAAATTCCTCCTTTCTTGAGTTTTTTTCGCTGACTAAATGTGGGTATTTAGTTCAACTACCTAATTTATGAAATCATAACAATATTTATACTTCAGTAGTTAGTATCTTCTTAATATTGATAAAAACTACTAGCTATAAGGTAAGTATCTGTAAAGAAGATAAACTTATGCTAATTATTTTGTAGCTAAAATGTATTTAATAACACAAAAAAAGGGGACACCCAAAAGCGCCCCCACAAACTTTGACACAAACACTGCTGCTTTTAAACCTGAACTGCTAACTTTGCTTCCGTAGCTGTCAACCGCTCATAAGCAGCACGCATTTTCAAACCTGTAAGCACTTGGAAGAAACCGGTACCATTATTTGAACCTGGATACTCGCGGTGCTGGAGTAACAAGTGAGTCAATTCACCCTGATATTTTGTGGATGTATTGCTGAGATGGGTTTCGATATAAATTACTTCTTCCAAGTTGTCAAATTGACCATCCACCTCTAGTACTGAGACGTAGCGACCGTAGTAAACATCTGAACCGTAGTATAATTGCATACCAGGATATGAACAGGTCAGCTTGCGTCCACAAGGAGTCCAATTAATTGTTGACCCTTCATCAAACAGGTAGGTTGGATCAAAGCCTTCCTTACCTTCCCGCTGGAGCATACGTACCCGCAGGACTCTGCGCTCCGTGTCGTTTTTGATCAAGTTAGTAGGTAATACCTGGAGAACCACATCGGCAAATTCTCTTTGTGGTTCGATAAATTTATCAAAGTCAGGTTTGCGGGAATTGATTTGCGCTAAAACATCTTCGTAGCGATGACCGCGTTCAGCCATATCTCGCTGGATTTTCCAGGCAATTTTGACTTCATCGCTAATGTCAAAATAAACACTGAAGTCGATTAGTGATCGCACCCGCTCATCATATAAAGGATGCAGTCCTTCAATAACTATAATGCGATTCGGCTCGATCCGCTCTGGCGGATCAAGCAAGCCGGTTTCATGGTTGTAAATCGGCTTATCAATGCCTTGACCACTTTTGAGCGCTTTAATTTGCTCATACATCAGGTCAAAATTATTCGCCCTGGGGTCTAGTGCAGTTATCCCCGTTTCTTTACGCTGTTTGCGATCCAGGGAGTGATAGTCATCCAAGCAGATGACTGTCATTAAATCTTCACCAAACAAATCTATCAAACGACGCAAAAACGTAGATTTCCCACACCCAGAGTCTCCGGCTACTCCAATCAGTACCACGCGTTCCGGCTTACTTGTCATAAATCTCCTCTAAAATACTAAAAGTTGTGTCAATAATTTTTCACACAGCAGATTCTGAAGCCAGGAGTTTACCCCTTTGGTTTATCCTGCGTTCTTGCTACCCAGCACAGCTATAAGACACCAAACGCGTAGACAACAAAGTAAAAATTAATAAGTTGCCACTCGCCGGACTAGCCTGAATTTTGGTGCCGGTAAGTATTTAATCCTAGTGGTATATTTGATTTTAACAGAAGGGGGTATCCCATACAAGATTTGCTGTCAAGAAGAATTAGCGTGGTTCATCAATCATTTTGTTGATTTAGTTGTTAATTTCAAAATGGGGATCAGTACCGCCCATAAGTATTGCAGTCCTGTCAGTCTGCTAGTTGTAACTCTATATAATCAAGTTTATAAGGTATAATTTATTTTGGCAGCGAATTCTTTTACCTTCTAAATTGTAATTCCTGCTCGACAATGCTTAAGATATTCAAAGCCAAAATCTATCTAACGAGTTAGCCAAAAACTTGCATTAGTCAAACTATTGGTTGTAAATTTATCGATATGCTCAAATAGAAGTGTCAGCGTTATGGCAAAATACTGATAAAGGTTGACATATTTTTCACATCAAGTAAAACTGATTACAGTTGATTTAATTACGGTTCTCTGTGTCATTCTGTTTGTAGCTAAAGTTTGTCCTAGCATGTAATTATCTATAGATAGGTCATGAATATAGCTAACAACATTCCAGGAGAGTAGTAGATTTGGAGAAGTAAAACCAATCCGAAGAAAACCTTCTTTTCCCTGCCATTCTTCGGTTTAAACCCATAGAGCAGGCAAACACAACGGCAACTTATGGAGGTAAACTGAGCGGTAGCTTTCACCAATCAAAGCATGTCTCCTACAATATCTGTCATTGTGAATTGCTCGTTAGGTAGTAAGTAAAAGCCTATCTCCCTGATGGGGGTGGTAGTTAACGAAAAAAAGATTAAATTGACTCATTATTAACATTCTCCACAAGAGTTATCCTTTACCTTAAAAGGTGAACAGGTGTGTTTTTTGCTATGCCTGCATGTCTTTGGTGAGTGTACTTAGCAAGGCATTAATTTAATGATGCCGTTTTTCCTTCAGAGCTAGTTTTGTGAAACGAAAATCCGGTAAACTAAAGCTGGCATGGAATGGGAATAGTTTTTTGAAAAACGGTTAAGTAAATATCGGAGTGGTAGAACGAATGTACAATCAAGGTGCTGTTGAGGGTGCTGCCAACACAGAATTAGGTAGCCGCGTCTTCCTCTATGAAGTAGTGGGTTTGCGTCAGAGCGAAGAAACTGATCAAACTAACTACCCAATTCGTAAAAGTGGCAGTGTGTTCATCAGAGTGCCTTACAACCGCATGAATCAAGAAATGCGACGTATCACTCGTCTAGGCGGCACAATTGTTAGCATCCAGCCTGTAACTGCTCTAGAGCAAGTTAATGGTAAAGCCTCACTTGGAAATGCTACAAGCGTTGTCAGCGAATTAGCTACATCTGGGGAAACTGCTACAAGCGTTGTCAGCGAATTAGCTACATCTGGGGAAACTGCTAACAGTAAAGGAAATGGTAAAGCCACACCTGTGAATCCTAATAGTGAAGTCAAAAGCTTCACTAAACCACCAGCTGAAGAACAGCTCAAGAACAAGGACAAGAAAGGCAACACCATGACTCAAGCGAAAGCCAAAAAAGACCAAGGTGACGTTCCTGTCAACACTTACCGTCCCAATGCTCCGTTTATTGGCAAGGTAATATCTAATGAACCGTTAGTCAAAGAAGGTGGGATTGGTATTGTTCAACACCTCAAATTTGACATTTCCGCTGGGGATTTAAAGTACATAGAAGGTCAAAGTATTGGGATTATTCCGCCAGGATTAGACAAGAACGGTAAGCCGGAAAAACTCAGACTATATTCCATTGCCTCAACTCGTCATGGCGATGATGTTGATGATAAGACAATATCACTGTGCGTCCGCCAGTTGGAGTACAAGCACCCGGAAACTGGCGAAACAGTCTACGGTGTTTGCTCTACACACCTGTGTTTCTTGGAACCAGGGACAGATGTAAAAATTACAGGGCCTGTGGGTAAGGAAATGTTGTTACCCAATGACCTTGATGCTAATGTCATCATGTTGGCAACCGGAACAGGTATTGCCCCGATGCGGGCTTACCTCTGGCGTCAGTTTAAAGATGACGAAAGAGCAGCTAACCCAGAATACGAATTTAAAGGATTCTCTTGGCTAATATTTGGTGTGCCGACAACTCCAAACTTCTTATATAAGGAAGAACTGGAAGAAATTCAACAAAAATATCCTGATAACTTCCGCCTCACTGGTGCCATCAGCCGCGAACAGAAAAATCCCCAAGGCGGTAGAATGTACATCCAAGACCGCGTAGCGGAACATGCTGATGAATTGTGGCAGTTGATTAAAAATGAAAAAACTCACACTTACATCTGCGGTTTGCGCGGTATGGAAGAAGGTATTGATGCAGCCTTAACTGCTGCTGCTGCTAAGGAAGGCGTAACCTGGAGTGATTACCAGAAGGAACTCAAGAAAGCTCATCGCTGGCACGTAGAAACATACTAAATTAGTCATTAGTCATTAGCAAAGGACAAATGACAAAGGAAGCAGGATAATCAGTAGGTAGGGCAAACGCTCTACCTACAATTGTTATTGGTGAAATTGGGTGCAAAATGGGTGTGAAACTAGGAATACTGGGATTAGGCACCGTGGGAACGGGTACAGTGCAGTTGTTGCAAGATCGGGCTGGACGTCACCCATTGTTGCAAGAGATAGAAATCTATCGGCTGGGAGTCCGATCGCTTGATAAACCCCGTGCAGTAGAATTGTCTAAGGAAGTTTTAAGTACAGATTTAGAAGCGATTGTCAACGATCCGGCGGTAGATATAGTTGTCGAGGTGATGGGTGGACTTGAACCAGCGCGATCGCTCATCCTCAAAGCTTTAAGTAATGGTAAGCATGTAGTCACCGCCAATAAAGCAGTGATCGCCCGTTTTGGGGCAGAAATTTTTACAACTGCCAATCAAGCCGGCGTATATGTGATGCTAGAAGCCGCTGTGGGTGGTGGGATTCCGGTGATTCAACCCCTGAAGCAGTCTTTAAGTGTTAACCGCATTCACACTATAACTGGCATCGTCAACGGTACGACTAACTACATCCTGACGCGGATGCAAACAGAAGGCAGCAACTTCAACGATGTCTTAGCTGATGCCCAACGTCTAGGTTATGCTGAGGCTGACCCTACAGCCGATGTCGATGGCTTAGATGCAGCAGATAAAGTTGCTATCCTGGCATCATTAGGCTTTGGTGGACGCATCAACCTACAAGATGTCTACACTGAGGGCATTCAGCAAGTGAGCAAAACAGATATTGCCTACGCCCAAAAATTGGGATTCGTGATTAAATTGTTAGCGATCGCCAAACGTAATACTCCCTCATCTCCACTCTCCATCAGAGTTCATCCTACCTTAGTGCCCCAAGCACACCCTTTGGCTAACATCAACGGCATTTATAACGCCATTCTTGTCGAAGGAGAACCCATCGGGCAAGTAATGTTTTTTGGCCCCGGTGCTGGTGCTGGTGCAACTGCCAGTGCTGTCACATCAGATATCTTGAATCTAGTTGCTGTCCTCAAAACCAATACAGCAGTTGCAAATCCATTATTAGCTTGTGGACATCAAGAATACTGCCAAATTGCGCCGATGGCAGAACTGATAACTCGGTTTTACGCCCGTTTTCTCACCAATGATCAACCTGGAGTTATCGGTAAATTGGGGACTTGCTTTGGTAACTATGGCGTTAGCTTAGAGTCAATTGTCCAAACTGGCTTTCAAGGGGAACTAGCAGAGATTGTGGTTGTTACCCATGATGTGCCAGAAGGCAACTTTCGGCAAGCTTTGGCAGAAATTCTGAATTTTGAAGCGATCGAAAGCATTCCCAGTTTACTGCGTGTACTTTGAGATTACCGTTTAGCGATCGCTTAACTGCACAATTGCGATCGCTTGGTGTGGAACCAGAAGCTTAATATTTTGGCATAAGGTTAAAGCTAGACTTTGGACTAGAGAGCTAGAGAAAAGCGTTTCTAAACAATCAAAAAGAGCTACTAAAAAAGTCCCCTAAGAAGAGGAATAACACAAGGATTATCAGGCTATTAATAAAATTAGTCCGCTAGCAAGTCCACAACTTGCTCTAGCAGCAGTTTAGCTTTGTAGAGGTTAAGCAGTTTCTCCTGCTCCCAGCGACTAGGTGCGCTCAAATACTTGCCTTCTAAGATTGCCTTGATTAATGCTGCTTGTTCGGCGGTGGGAGAATTCATCTCATCTAGTGCCGCGCTGATGGACTGAAAACTGCCAAACGATAATCGTCGTAATCCTTTCCCTTTTTGTAGCTGGTTAAGTGCGATCGCCGCAAATGCAATCAATGATGTGATATAGCTTACCTTCTGCACTGATTTCCCAGTGGGTCGTAATCCATAACGCTCACATAGCAAGCGTAGTTCGGCAATCGTTTTGATTTCGAGTTCCGATCGTGTAAACATAGAATTGTCTCATTATGAATGGGATATTGGTGGTTGCTGTACTCGCCAAAGTTAGACAACCACCAAATAAACATTAAACAGTTGCAAACGAGTGTTTCAGGCTTCTATTTATATTTCTATACAATGCCTAATCCAAAAGGTAACCCAGAAAGTTTGAGACCATTTGAATCAGAAAGAGAAGAACCACTATCAACTACTATTAGTTTTCGCGCTACTGAAAAAATGAAGGATGAAGTGAAAGCACAAGACGACCCTGCACAATTCTGTAGAGAAGCTATCCAGGAAGCGCTAGACAAGAAAAAGAAAACTTAGCTCAGGGGAGTCTATTATCTTCATCTTTCTTATATATCTGTAGATAAGTATAATTTTACTTATATAAATATATTATTTAAATATTTTTACATAGATTAAGGATGAGGAATCAGGGCGATCGCAGGGAATCTTCATGAGCTAAGCGAGATAAAGGCGCACCGAGCTTCGCAAAAATTAAATAGGAGTTCGATATTGCAATCAAGCGAGAAGCGCGATATTAAATTCAGGCGCTCGTTTATTGAATTCGGGCGCTCGTTTATTGAATTCGGGCAGTCGTTTATTGAATTCGGGCGATCGTTTATTGAATTCGGGCGCTCGTTTATTGAATTCGGGCGGTCTGGTTAGGTGGTGAACCAATCGATAAATATTATGTTGGCTCTCTTTTGGGCGATCGCTTAATTCACGCTGAATATGATAAGGATAAATGGAAAAATGACCCACGCGATACTACAACCGAAGCATTAGCTGAGGTAATTGGTTCCTTGGAAATTGCCTTGCAAATTGTTAATGGCGATTCTCCTTCCCTTCGGGACGCTGCGCGAACGGAGGCGCTTCGCGATCGCACCATTAGTAAAACTCAAGCAGAAGCGTTGGCAGACTATTTTAATGTAGATATTAGTTTATTTATTTAGCTTATTTTCCATAACAACGCTCTTAAAACCAGCGCTTGCTATTGAGCCGGAAATTTAATATTTTAGTATGAGGTTAAAGGTGCATAGACGCGTAGCGGCTTGTTGTTAGACATCGCTTCTCTACTTAATACAACAGCTACAAAATCTTTTGTCATTTAGCTTCTAGAGCTTGAGTAAGCTATGAACCTGTATTAAAAATCCTATGTCCTAACCATCCTAAACCCAAGCCTAGACTAGAAGTGCTAGCTAAAATTAGAAAAGTATGAACCTTGGTGAAAGATTTTTGTAATTCAACTCCAGCCACAGCCACCGCCACACTCCCAGCGGTAGCCACAATCTGAAACCTCAACATAACCCAACTCGCAGCTTCAGCCTTAGCCTTAGGCACAGGCACATCCCCAGCCAAAGGCCCAATCACAGCTACATAAACACAACTCCAAGCGAAAAACACAGCCCAAGCCATAGTCCAAGCCTTACCAACACCCATGCCCTTAGCAACACCCTTAGCCACAGCCCAAGCCATAGCTACAGCCCCTGCCACAACCCAAGCCCAAACTATGTACAGAGCGTTAGACGCGCATAACGAGTAGCCTATCAATAGGTAGCTTAATATTACACCAACCAGCCAGTCCCAAGGAATAATTCTAGGTGATTTAGTAGCTGGTTTACTTGGAATTGCCTCTAAGCTGAGTTTGGCTATGGAATAAACAACTTCTTGTCTATGAATTGGTTCAATAAGTGGTGGAGGCGTTGCTTTTGGTTCTTCTAACATTGCCAACCATACCTGCATCGATTGAGGGCGATCTTTTGCCTCCAATGCCATGCCTTTGAGAATTGCTTGATTTAATCTGTCACTTATGATTGGATTAGTTTGTTTAGGTGATTTCAGGGAAGCATTATCGAGCTTGCGATCCAAAGAGGTTGTGGGGCGTTGACCTGTCACGGCATAATAGAGTGTAGCAGCAAGACAGTAGACATCGACAGTTGGCTCTCGACTGCCTCTGCTTATTTGCTCATAGGGCGCAAACCATTTATTACCTGCAGTTCCCTTTGAACTTAAAGTTTTAGGCACAAGTTCTTTGGCGATTCCAAAGTCAATTAAAACCGCTTTACCCTTTCTTCGCAACATAATATTTCCAGGGTGGGCATCTCTGTGTACTAGCCCTGCCTGATGCACTATGCTCAAAGCTTCCCCAATTTGGCGGATGCAAGGTAGGATCTCCGTTTCTGATAAAGCCCCCTTACGCCTCACAGCTTCAAACAAATTTTCTCCCTCAACAAAGTCCATCACCAAACAGTAGGTAGCACCTTCCTGAAACAAGTCAATCACTCGCACAATATGAGGGTGAGGGTCTTGAGATAATTTTGCCAGTGTCCGCCCTTCTTGGATAAATCTCTCTATGTACTTTTCATATTTCGGATCGTGGCTGAGATATTCATTAGGTGTCTTAATTACAACTGTCTGGTTTAGCTCAACGTGCAAAGCTTTATAAGTAATCCCAAATCCCCCCTGTCCCAGGACTGTCTCAATTACATATTTGCCACCTTGCAATTTTTGTTCTGCTATCCAAGGCATGAATACCTCTAAGTAAAAAATTACTTTAATATCAGCATCTTAATGAGAGTTTAGCCAATTCTACGGTGTTTTGCTAGATGAGGGATTGGGAGATACTGATGGTGGACTATTATTAGACGAAGGGGATTTTAATTTATCCATCACAGCACCCGCCCCTGCAAGTAAGCCTCCTAAAGCTGCGATCGCCGCTATAATCACAGTCCAAAACTGAATTTTTTTATCCCAATTTGAGTTAGGTTTAGAGGGTATTGACGCAGGTATAGGAGTTTCCCCAGTCAGTCCCAAAGAATCGAGCCATTCTCGCATTGACTGCGATCGCTGTTTTGGGTCTAGCTTCATACCTGTTAAAATCGCGCGGTTTGTGCGATCGTTAATCTGAGGATTATGTTTTTTCGGTTCCACTAAAGGAGCGTTGTCTACCTTGCGTTTGAGCGCACTGACTGGTGTTTTTCCAGTCAGAAGTACATAAAGAGTTGCTGCTAAAGAATAGACATCGCTATATGCTCCAGTTGGTTTAGTATGTTGAGCATAAAGCTCAGGCGGTGTAAATCCCTCAGAAGTTTCCTTTGTTCTACTTGTGGTTAAGATATGGTCGAAATCGAGAGCTAAACCAAAATCTATTAGCACTGCTTCAGGCTGTCCTTCTCGCACTCGTAAAAAGATATTTCCTGGATGCACATCCCGATGAATCAACCGATTTTTATGTACTTCGATCAGCGCTTCTCCAATTTGTTGAATATAGCGTAAAGCCTCTGATTCAGAAAGTATTTGTTGGCGACGGTCAGCTAAACTCACTCCATCCACATATTCCATTACTAAACACCAGTGTTCTCCTTCTTTGAACGGTTGTGCAACCTGCACTATATGTTTGTGTTTACATTGAGTAAGTTTTACCGCTTCTTGCCAAAACATCGTTTCCAGTCGTCCGCGTTCCAACTGGTTTAGGGAATTTAGTAAATCGTCATTTAAAGTTTTAATGACTTGGCGATCGCTATTCTGATTTTTGACCAAATAGGTGATGCCAAAACGTCCTCTTCCTAACTCTTTTTCAATGGTGTATTTTCCACCTTGCAAGCGATCACCTTTTACCCAAGCCACATTTGTAGCTCCCAAAATACTTATATTAATTTTCACATAATAAAGCTTGAAGAACCGTAGCCTAGCTTTACAGAAATACTACGATGTCCACGGTAAGCCGCTTTACGTCTGTGCTTGCTAAACTAAAAAACAACCCTTACTCCTGCAAAGGTAACCTTATGACCTCTGCAACCGATTTATTCACCGACCTCACCCCGTTCCCAGACCATACACAACTTCCTGAGTCTGACGGTACATTCGTGAAAAACTTTCAGGAACATCCCCAAAGTATTCTCCTTACCGACTCTATTAAACCGATATTGGAAAAGCGTCATCCTGATGGGCAATACTGCATTGGTCAAGATAGCAGTATCTACTGGCGGATAACTGACCCTCCAGAAAAAGGCGCAGAGGCACCAGATTGGTTCTATGTAGGCAATGTACCGCCTACTCTTGATGGGCAAACCCGGAGGTCTTATGTACTATGGCGAGAGTTTATTGCCCCATTGATTGTATTGGAATTTGTTTTTGGAGATGGTACCCAGGAGCGAGATAAAACTCCTTGGAAGGGGAAATTTTGGATTTATGAACAGGTGATTCGTCCTCCCTTCTACGGCATTTATGAAGTTAATAAAGCCAGTGTGGAAGTTTATGAATTAATTGGTGGAGAATATCATTTATTAACAGCAAATGAACATGGACATTATCCTATACCTCCTTTAGAGGCTGAGTTAGGTATATGGCAGGGACAATATCAGAATATGGAATTACCTTGGCTACGCTGGTGGGATTTACAAGGTAATTTGTTGTTGACGGGCGAAGAAAGAGCCGAACAAGAACGCCAAAGGGCCGATCGCCTAGCTGAACAATTGCGCTCTCTAGGCATTGAACCAAATGCATAATTTTGAGTAAAAGTCAACTATTTATTCACATCCAGCAATCGGGAAGTTTCTAAGCGACTCATCCACTTTGCGAAATAAACTCGATTCGCTTTTTCCTCAAATGGATCTTTAGTATCTATTGGATAAGGCGCCAGTCCTAAAATCGCTGCTGTGGTCACGCAAAACATCGATTTTTGGAAAGTCATACAAATTTGCACTCGCAAATCATCTTCACCCCGGAGGCTGCGACGATAAATTTCATGCAAGTACTCTGGAAGATAATGACGCATATCTTGCATCAACAAGGTAGGAGGAATACCTGCACCGCCGATGGGTAAAGGATCGGCGTATAATGCGCCATACTGGAATCGACTTTGATCTGGGGATATTTGATAAGCTTGAGCGTTGTATGAAACTGTGCCCTGGAAAGGTGTTCCCCTAAAGAAAACTGCTTCTACATAAGGTATTGCTGTGTCTGCTAAGAAAGTTAAACCAACGTCTTCAGGAATGATTTCATAGAGTTTTTCCCGAACTTTGACAGTGTAGGTAATTGGCTTGGATGCATTTTCCACTAACCCTGCTTTAATATGGTCTACAATTTGGGGAATTGATTTGATTTCGCCTTTGTCGTAGCGGTCTGATAAGCTGAGGAAAATATCAGCCATGACTCGCCAAAATTGACCTAAACCAGTGTAGTAAGCAGAAACGCGTAACTGTTCGGTCAAAAAATCTGGAAACAGTTGATTAATGCCTAAAATTAAAGGATTATTTTTAAATTTAGCTATGATGACAGCTTTCGCTCTTTCTTGAAATTCTTTTGTATCTAAATATGTATCTAAACCGCCGCCACCGTGCCACATCATGCCTTTCATGCAATACTCGGCATATTCAAAATTAATGCGATTGTGCCACCAGTGACGAAGTAATTTCTGAAAAGATACTTCTCCATTAAAGTATTTAAAAAATGGGAAAAATACTAAAAACTGATGTTCGGCAATATAATTGAGATTTACTGAATAGGCATCTATAACTACGCCATAGCTTTTGAGAATACCAACTACTTCCACCACATTTTCTGGAGTATCAGTAAGTAATGCCTGTCCTGTTTGCAGGCGTTCAATAAACTCAGGTAAAGGTTCGTTAGTGAATTTCTTTTTAATAGTTACCATTGCAAGTTCTCCATTAAGTATTGGGTATTAAGCATGGGGAAGAGGACAAGGAGGACAAGGTAGCAATCTTTCTCCCTTGTCTCCCTTGCCTTCTACCTCTCCCTTGTCTCCCCCATCTCCCTCATCTCCTCACTCCCCACTCCCTACTTCCCATTTCCGATTCTCTTATCCAAGGACACCGTTGCTACTACGTTTTGAGTATTAACCATTGCTGTAATTGTTGGTTCAGTCCAGCGTGCTAACCAAGATGGCTGGATGCCAAAAATTACAATTAGTAAGGCTAAAATTGCAGCTGGAAGGCGATCGCTCCAATACACGCGTGGTAAGTTGACAACAGGTGAAGATAAACGACCAAAAAAGGCGCGGTTCATAAGTAATAGGAAGTAAACCGCTGTTAAACCCGTACCAATCATGCACAGCAGTGTTTGTACTGGAAAAACTGCAAAACTACCCCGATAAACTACGAATTCGGAAATAAATCCCAACATTCCTGGTATACCTGCGCTGGCCATGACTCCCACAATCATCAAGCTACCGATTACCGGCATACCGCGTTCTGGGTTCAGCAGTCCTCTGATGATTTCTAAATCCCGGCTGCCGGCTTTTTGATATACAACGCCCACCAGCAAAAACAGCATTGCCGAAATCAAGCCGTGGCTGATCATTTGCATCACAGCACCCAACACACTTAAGGGTGTAGCCGCCGCCGCGGCTAAAAGCACATAGCCCATGTGTCCAATAGAACTGTATGCCACCATTTTTTTCATATCGGTTTGGGCGATCGCGCAGGATGAACCATACAGTACACTTACTACTGCCCAAATTGCTAACCAAGGAGCAACATAATTCCAAGCTTCTGGTAACAAGTTCATGCCAAATCGCAGTAAGCCGTAAGTTCCCAACTTCAATAGCACCCCAGCCAACAGCACTGAAATCGGTGTGGAAGCTTCAACGTGAGCATCTGGCAACCAAGTATGGAAGGGAACTAAGGGAATTTTTATCCCGAAACCTACCAAAATTCCTGCTAGCAGTAAAAGCTGTGTTGCTAGAGGCAAAGTTGTCGTGTTCAAGGTTGCTAGTGCAAAGTTAGACGAACCACTCAGCCAAACTATGCCGAGGAAACTTGCCAAAATCAAGATTCCGGAAACAGCGGTATAAATAAGAAATTTGGTTGCAGCATAACCCCGCTTGGCACCACCCCAAATAGCTATCAACAGATACAGCGGAATTAGTTCCAATTCGTAAAACAGGAAAAATAGCAGTAAATCCTGTGCTAGAAAGGCTCCAGTCACGCCAACGCTTAATAATAGTATCAAAGAGTAATAAAATTTAGGACGCTGTAGGGATTCATCACTGCTGTAGATAGCAATGCAAGTCAATAGTCCATTCAAAACTAGCAACGGCAAAGATAAACCATCTATCCCAAGGTTATAGTTCAAGCCTAAAACATCTACCCAAAGGAAAGACTCGGCAAACTGTTGAGTAATTTCCCCTGGATGGAACTGAATTGCTAGTACGATTGTCCACAAGAAAGCGATACTGGCAAAGACCAAAGCCACCCCACGGGCGAATTTACCACTGATACCAGAGGGCCAGAAACCAATCAAAGCTGCGCCGATTAACGGCACTAAAATTAAAACACTAAGCATAGAATTCAGGTAAGGAGAGCAGGGGAAGCTGTTCTTGAGCAGGGGAAAGGGGGAGCAGGGAGAGAATAATAACTTTTAACTCCTAACCGGAGGCAAAGCGTCTCCGGCTTTGCTCCTAACCGGAGGCAAAGCGTCTCCGGCTTTGCTCCTAACTCAGTTAAAAAGGCAATTTATCTAGTAAACCCGATGACCAGCTGATGAAAAAACCCAGGACGCTGACAACTGCTAGGATGGTCAACATATAGCCCTGAGATTGCCCAGAAATACTGTACTTTAAAGTTTGTCCGCCGAGAATTGTCGCAAACCCAACCAAGTTTACTAAACCGTCAACCAAGTAGCGATCGCTCCAAGCAGAAATTTTAGATAGCAGTGCCACTGCACTTACCACCGTTACAAGATAAACTTGGTCAATATAAAAATCATAACCTAACAAGTCTTGCAGAAATCTCCACGCCAATATTCTGGATCTTGACCAAGCTTTATGCAGATAAACTGTACACCCTGCACCTACGCCCACCACGGTAGACCCAAACAACCCTAACGCCACATACCAATTAATACTTTCCCAATTAGGTAGCAAGTACCATTGCTGTAGCATCAAAGGTACAAGCAGAGTCAAGACTGTGAGAATCACCATTGGCAAGGCCATCTGCCAACTAACTTCTGGGGTGCGACGGGTCTTTTGTTGCGGTTTACCCCAGAAGACTAATCTAAATACTCTCGTCAAATTCAATGCTGTCAAACCATTGACCAATATTAAAACCCCAATCACCCAAGGGCTAATATTCACGAAACCGTCAGCCCATGCTAGCATTGCCCAGAAGCTTCCCAATGGTAGCAGTGTTACCATCCCGGCTGAACCAACAACATAGGCAGTGGTGGTGGCTGGCATCCGTGACCACAGACCGCCCATTTCTGTTAAGTCTTGGCTTTGGGTAGTCAAGATGACTGAACCAGAACTCATAAATAATAATGCTTTAGCGATCGCATGAGTTAAGAGCAACATCAAGGCTACACCCCCTTGCTGCAACCCTACCGCCAAAAACACTAAGCCCATGTATGCACTGGTGGAATGAGATAGCGATCGCTTAATGTCAATTTGAGCTATGGATACTAATGTGGCCCCAATCGCTGTCACCGTGCCCATGACTACCAAGGTATTCAAGGCAACTGGCGACAGTGCTAACAATGGTTGCAATTTATACAAAAGATAAGCACCACCAGCTACTACTAGTGAGTTTCGCATTACCGAGGCAGGATTGGGCCCTTCCATCGCCTCATCTAACCACAGGTGCAGTGGAAATTGGGCACATTTACCAGCAGGCCCAGCAATTAACGCCAACCCCAGCAATGTTGATGTCATTGGGCTTAAATTAGCTGTTTGCGCCCACTCATATAAATCCGAAAAGTTCAAACTGCCGGCTAAGGTGGAAAGCGTTACCACAGCCATCAGCAGCAACAAATCTCCCACCCGTTTGGTTAAAAACGCATCCCGCGCCGCTGTCACTACTAGCGGTTGAGCATACCAGAACCCCACTAGCAAGTAGGTCGAAAGCGTCAGGACTTCTAAAAGCGCATAGCTAACAAACAAAGAATCACTGATTGCTAGACCACTCAGCGCTGCTTCAAAAAATCCCAGCAGCCCAAAAAAACGCGCCAACGACCAGTCTTTTTCCATGTAACCCAGAGCGTAAACTTGTGCCAGTAAGCTTAACCCTGTAATTAAAACTGTTGCTCCAATGCTGATTGGCGATACTTCCAAGCTTAAAGATAAGTCTAAATCCGCAGCTTTGAACCAAGTGATCAGTAAATTTTCTGGTTCTTTATCCCAAATATTTTTAAATACAAACAGGCTATGGGCAAAAGCCAAAACGGTCGTTAATAAGTTGATGTATGCCGCAGGTCTTGGTCCTGTTTGCCGAATTATTCCTATTCCCCACGGCAATGTCAAAATTGCACCCAATAAGCTATATAAAGGCACAAACCAACTTGTTGAAAATATAAATTGATTCATTTAAATTTACCTTGACGATTCAGCCTTGATTTGAAAAAAGCTTTCAGACAATTATTTATTTAAAAAAATTAATTTAGTCAAACATCAATGTTTTTTATTTTTTGTTTCAACTAAATTCTCAAAAGTATTTTTACTTTAGTTTACCTAATTAAACTTCGATAAAATATAACTTTACATACGTAAAAGCATTTACTTGCCTTAACCTCACCGACCTTTTTACATTTGTATTTCTACTTTGAGCAAACTACTTTATACGATATATTTGAAAAAATTATATATTTTTCACCTAGTCCTTGTGCAGATAACGAAATTTCACGAAAGATAGAGACAGCATAAGATACAGCCGCTGCTTCTCCCTCGGCAGATGGAATTAGCCTTGGTTATGAATGTCGTTTTGTAAATGTGATAAAGAAATTATAAAGCATAAGTGGCTGCTCTAGGAATCAGTAAACTTTAATTGCTCAAAAGCACAGATAAATATTTGTTAAGTTTTTTAAAACTTTCTTATCATAAACTATTATAGTAATTTATATTGCCAGGGACGCCAAGCTTTCCTATGCTTAATTTGGAAGTGTTTTCTTAGCTTAAGATAAAGCTCTCCCCGTCAAAAATTTCAAACGACAGTACAGATTGGATTAATTTTGTAGGAGTTCTGCGGTGCCAATTGCAGTTGGAATGATTGAAACTAAAGGCTTTCCAGCAGTTGTAGAAGCTGCTGATGCGATGGTGAAAGCCGCCCGTGTCACTTTAGTAGGATATGAGAAAATTGGTAGCGCTCGCGTCACCGTGATAGTTAGGGGAGATGTATCGGAAGTCCAGGCTTCCGTAGCGGCTGGGGTTGAAGCTGCTAGAAGAGTCAATGGTGGTGAAGTGTTATCCACTCACATCATTGCTCGTCCCCACGAAAACCTAGAATACGTCTTACCGATACGTTACACAGAAGCTGTGGAACAGTTCCGCACTTAAAAGCTGTTTAAACAAAGTCATTAACGCTCTTTGCCTAATTGAGCATCACTTTTGTCCAAGGCTAAAAACTTTTCAAAATAGGGATTAAAACTAATGTCAATTGCAGTAGGAATGGTTGAAACGCTTGGCTTTCCAGCAGTAGTGGAAGCTGCTGACGCAATGGTGAAAGCTGCCCGCGTCACTTTAGTAGGCTATGAAAAAATCGGTAGTGGTCGGGTTACAGTGATTGTCCGGGGTGACGTGTCGGAAGTGCAAGCTTCCGTGGGCGCAGGAGTTGAATCTGTAAAGCGAGTCAACGGCGGACAAGTGCTATCTACTCATATCATTGCTCGTCCTCACGAAAACTTGGAATACGTTCTCCCAATTCGTTATACCGAAGACGTAGAGCAATTCCGGGAAAATGTGAATGCAATTCGTCCTTTTGGTAGAAGACCGTAATTTGTAATGCAAGTTGCCAAAGTTCGCGGCACAGTAGTTAGTACCCAAAAAGATCCAAGTCTTAGAGGTGTAAAACTACTGTTGTTACAATTAGTGGATGAAGACGGAAACATCCTGCCACAATATGAGGTAGCAGCAGATAGTGTAGGAGCAGGAGTAGATGAGTGGGTACTTGTCAGTCGTGGCAGTGTTGCTCGTCAAGTGCTTGGAAATGAACAACGTCCATTAGATGCAGTAGTGGTGGCGATCATCGATACTATTCACGTTGAAGATCGCCTCATTTATAGCAAAAAAGATCAATATCGATAGTCATTGGTCATTTAGTCATTAGCCATTAGTCATTAGTCATTAGCTCTCGACAAATGACAAAAGACAAATGACAAATGACAACTGACAAATGACAATACAGGAGGAATCTCGCGATGGCAGTCCGCAGCACGGCGGCACCCCCAACCCCGTGGTCAAGGAATTTAGCTGAACCAAAAATCCATGAAACTGCCTTTGTACATTCATTCTCCAATCTAATTGGGGATGTACGAATAGGTGCAAATGTAATCGTTGCTCCGGGGACTACGATTAGAGCAGATGAAGGCACACCTTTTTATCTGGGTGAAAACACCAATATTCAAGATGGTGTTGTCATTCATGGGTTGGAGCAAGGCCGAGTAATTGGCGATGACCAAAATAAATACTCAGTATGGATTGGTAAAAACGCTTGCATTACCCACATGGCTCTAATTCACGGGCCAGCTTATGTAGGTGATAATTCCTTCATTGGCTTTCGCTCTACGGTGTTTAATGCCAGGGTGGGTGCAGGTTGCATCGTGATGATGCACGCTTTGATTCAAGACGTAGAGATTCCCTCTGGTAAGTATGTACCTTCGGGAGCGATAATTACCAGCCAGCAGCAAGCTGACCGTTTGCCAGATGTGCAAGATCAAGATAAAGAATTTGCTCATCATGTGGTTGGAATTAATCAAGCATTACGAGCTGGTTATCTCTGTGCTGCGGATACTAAATGTATAGCACCCATTCGGGATGAAAACGCTAAATCTTATACAGGTAATGGTATTACTGTTTTAGAGTTGGAAAGGAGTAGTGAAGTGTCGAGCAATAGCTTGGGTGGAGAAACAATAGATCAGTTGCGGTATCTGTTGGGGCAAGGATATAAAATTGGTACGGAACATGTAGACCAAAGACGTTTCCGTACGGGTTCTTGGACTAGTTGTCAACCAATCGAAACCAGATCGCTCGATGAAGCGATCGCAGCATTAGAAAGCTGTTTACAAAACCATAGTGGCGAGTATGTCCGATTGTTTGGGATTGACAAAGGTAAACGGCGCGTGCTAGAAGCTATCATCCAACGTCCCGATGATGATCCAAAATCAGCTACCAGCTTTAAAGCGCCAACTAGTCATGGTAATAGCAGTTATAGCAGTTACAGGAGCTACAGCAGTAATGGTAATGGTAACGGTTCTAGCAGTGGCCAAGTCAATGGCGAAACTCTAGAGCAAATTCGCCAACTATTGGCAGGTGGTTATAAAATTGGCATGGAACACGTAGATGAGCGGCGTTTCCGCACTGGTTCCTGGACTAGTTGCAAGCCAATTGAAGCAACTTCAACAAATCAAGTCATCTCCGCTTTGGAAGAATGTATCGCAAGTCATCAAGGCGAGTACGTACGTTTAATCGGTATTGACACCAAAGCCAAACGGCGGGTATTAGAGACCATTATCCAACGTCCAAATGGTCAAGTAGCTTCCTCTGGTAGTCATAAATCATTTACTAGTAGTGCAGCACCCTCTGGTACAGGAACAGCTAGCAGTAAGCGCTTGAATTCTGAAGTAGTAGACCAACTCCGGCAATTATTGGCTAGCGGGTCTAAAATTAGCCTTGAACACGTGGATGAGCGCCGCTTCCGTATAAATTCCTGGACTAGTATCGGTCAAATCCAAGCCTCCTCAGAAAGAGAAGTGATCGCAGCTATAGAAGCACACCTCGGTGAATACGAAGGGGAATATGTACGCTTAATTGGTATTGACCCCAAAGCCAAACGGCGGGTATTAGAGACTATTATCCAACGTCCAAACGATCAAGTAGCCTCATCTAGCAGTCAGAAATCATTTAGTAGCAGTAGCAGTCCATCCTATACTACAGCAACAGCAACAGCTACCAATACCCGCTTGAGTAGTGAAGTCGTAGACCAACTCCGGCAATTATTGGCTAGCGGCTCAAAAATTAGCCTTGAACACGTAGATCAACGGCGATTCCGTATAGGTTCCTGGACTAGTATCGGTCACATTCAAGCATCCTCAGAAAGAGAAGCGATCGCAGCTGTAGAAAAACACCTCGGCGAATATCAAGGGGAATATGTCCGCTTAATTGGGATTGACCCCAAAGCCAAGCGCCGGGTATTAGAAACGATTATCCAACGTCCATAAGAAATTAGGAGCAAAGCCGGAGACTCCGAAGCTCCGGTTAGGAGTTAAAAGTTATGAATTAGGAGCAAAGCCGGAGACTCCGAAGCTCCGGTTAGGAGTTAAAAGTTATAAATAAACTTTGAATCAAAACTCTCATCTAAAAATTCTTAATTCGTCACTCCTAACTCCTCACTCCTCACTTGTAATTCCTAACTCTCTATTTTCCGGCTTCTGAGGTTAAAATTTTCATGTCTGTGCCGCCACTGCGCCTCAGCAACAACTTTGATTTTTACATTAGTGGTGAGGTGACTATTCATCCAAGCGCGGTACTTGCACCTGGGGTGATCCTCCAAGCGGCTGTGAACAGCAAGATTATCATTGGGCCAGGGGTCTGTATTGGTATGGGAGCAATTCTCCAAGTCCATGAAGGCACTCTAGAGGTAGAAGCAGGCGCAAACCTGGGAGCTGGTTTTTTGATGGTTGGCAAAGGCAAAATTGGGGCAAATGCTTGCATTGGTTCAGCGACAACAGTTTTTAACTATTCAGTTGAACCTGGACAAGTAGTACCACCTGGTTCCATTTTAGGAGACACCAGTCGGCAGATTGCTCAGATAAAACAACCGGAATCATCTACAAATAATTCAGCTTCTACAAATGCACCACCGCAGAAGGAAGAGGAAAATGGCTCAGGTGGAGTTAAGGAAAAAATAATTTCCTCAACTAACTTCTCAGCTTCAGCTGTTGTAGATTTCAAACAAAACAAGTCGATTTCTTACTTTAAATCTCCCCCCACTCCAGAAAGTCAGTCTCCTCCCGTGGAGGAACCAGCCAATAATCCTGATTCCACCTTGCAAGAAGCTCCTCAAGAGTCTACAAAACATGACTCAGACCCCAATCAGCTAACCACAGAATCCCCTAACGGTTTCGGGACTCAAATTTATGGGCAAGGGAGCATACACAGACTATTGACCACATTGTTTCCTCATAGACAATCCTTGAGCGACCCAAACTCTGACGATTAGTCCGAGTAAGTGTTAATTGTAAGTTGTCCGCTTTTTCCGTATCTTGGAGAATTCACATGGAAACATATAATCAACGGTCTATGAGTTCCAGCCAGGGAGCGAGTATTCAAGACACCTTTCAGGATACTGCTTTAGGTTTAGTTTCTACCCGCAGCTTTCCAGCAATAGTTGGTACAGCGGATATGATGCTGAAATCAGCGGGAGTTCACCTAGTTGGATATGAAAAAATTGGCGGCGGTCATTGTACTGCTATCGTCCGGGGTGGAATTGCGGATGTGCGTCTGGCTGTAGAATCAGGTGTGCAAACTGCTGAACAGTTTGGTCAGTTAGTTTCTAGTTTGGTGATTCCCCGACCTTATCCCAACCTAGATATAGTGCTTCCCATCACAACCCGTTTCACTAAATTGATGCAAGAGGGCAATTCTAGCCGTCTGAGTAATCAAGCAATTGGTCTGGTAGAAACGCGAGGATTTCCAGCGATGGTAGGAGCGTGTGATGCCATGCTCAAAGCTGCTGATGTTCATTTGGCAGCCTATGAAAAAATTGGTGCGGGTTTGTGTACAGCCATTATTCGTGGTTCCGTAGCAAATGTGGCGGTAGCAGTGGAAGCAGGAATGTTTGAGGCAGAACGCATTGGAGAATTAAATGCAGTGATGGTAATTCCCCGACCACTGGACGAAATGGAACAAACCTTGCCATTAGCAAGCTGCTGGATAGAACAACGCCAACCATTAAACTTGCCAGTGAATATTAAAGAACAAGTTGCCGAAATCGAGGTACTAAGATTACCAGATTTAACCAAGCTACCTACAAAAGTTACAGAAGAATTATGGAATGATGAATGATGAATGATGAATTGGGGAAAATCTACATTCAGCATTCAACATTCATCGTTTAGATGGAAGGCATCTTACGCTTTAGCTATTCTGAATAATAGCTTCTTCAATCCATAAATAAAATACCTTTCTTTTAATAGGAAATATAGAGTTTTATCTATGATAAACCTCGTAACTTTCTGTGAGCATCACTATATCATTTGCCAGTGTTCAGCAATACTAGTTTTATATCTATAAATCGCTATATACAGGAGAATTACCCTTGAACCAAGCGACGCTGCATCAGTTAAAGGTGTTCGAGGCGGCGGCACGACACAGTAGCTTTACTCGTGCAGCTGAAGAATTGTTTCTCACCCAACCTACCGTTTCTATGCAGATCAAGCAACTCACAAAATCGGTAGGTTTGCCATTATTTGAGCAAGTGGGGAAGCGGTTGTATCTGACGGAAGCAGGACGGGAATTATTTGCCACTTGTCGGCAGATTTTTGACAATATAGCCCAGTATGAAATGAAGGTGGCAGATTTAAAAGGGCTAAAACAGGGACAATTACGCTTGGCAGTGATTACAACGGCAAAATACTTTATTCCACGTTTGTTAGGGCCGTTTTGCGAACTTTATCCAGGGATTGATATCTCGCTGCAAGTAACGAATCACGAACAAATTTTGGAACGAATGAGTCAGAATCTGGACGACTTATATATTATGAGTCAAATTCCAGACAATATAGATGTGACTTGTGAACCATTTTTAGAAAATCCTTTGATAGTCTTTGCACCGAATAATCATCCGTTATCCAAGGAAAAAAACATTCCTATACAACGCCTGTCTAACGAACCTTTTATTATGCGGGAACCAGGTTCAGGAACTCGTCGCGCCGTCCAAAAGCTATTTGAAGAACAAGGGGTGATGGTAAAAGTCAAGCTAGAATTGGGAAGTAACGAAGCAATTAAACAAGCGATCGCAGGTGGTTTAGGAATTTCTGTTTTATCCCGTCATACCTTACTATTAGACGCCTCAGAGTTTAGCATTTTAAATGTACAACACTTCCCGATTCAGCGAAATTGGTACATGGTTTACCCATCTGGCAAACAGCTATCTATCGTTGCACGTGCCTATTATGAGTATCTCTTGGCTGCGGCAAAAAATATTGTCAAGCAAAATGCTAATAGTCATTCTGGTACGCTTGAACCAATATTATGGGTAAAATAATTCGTAATTATGAATTACGTAACTTGCTTCTCACCTTTGGCGAGTATTACGAATTACAAATTACTTAAAGGGGTTGACGGTTAGACCGGGAAGCATTGACAATTAACCAGCAGAATCATTAAGAATGGGGGAAAACTGGCAGTGGTTAACCCAGAAATGCCGTCTTGGCGCAAAACAGTACAAAGCGAGATTGTAGCTGTTACCGTGTATTCTGACAGAGCATTAGTTATAAGGCGAGGTGTAGTTTCTTTAACAGGAATTGAACAGGAATTAGTAATTACCCCAGTGCCAGGAACTCTAGAAACTGAGTCTGTCAGGGTTAGCGGTACAGGAACAGTAGGGGTGCGCTTGGTGGGAGTAAGTAGTGATCGCATCTACACTACTGAACCTGTAGCGGAGCGAGTAGCACATTTTACAAGGCAAATTCAGCAACTAGAAGCAGAAAAACGCCATCTGCAAGCCCAAGTGGATGCTTTAGCATTGCAGTCTAGTTTTATCGCAGGCTTACGGGAAAAAACAGAAGAACCCTTTTCACAAAGTTTGTCTCGGAAAAATCTCAGCCTCAGCGAAACTTTGGATTTCCTCAACTTTCTCGGAAGCCAGTATAGTGAGTATGCGATCGCATCTGGAGAGTGCAAAACCCAACAGCAGGAATTAGACAAACAACTGCAAGCACTCCGCACCTCATTGCAAAAAATCCAAACGCCCCATCCGAAAGAGAGTTTTAGTTTAGTTGTGGCAGTTGAAGTTACAAGTGAAGGCGAATTTGAATTAGAGCTATCATACTTAGTGAATCGCGCTAGTTGGACTCCGCTTTATGACTTGCGCTTTAGCACTACCAGCGATATTGTGCATTTAAGCTACCTTGCAGAAATCATCCAAAGCAGTGGCGAAGATTGGATTGGTGCAAATCTCACCCTTTCCACCGCTAAACCGGGATTAGGTACACTTCCACCCAAACTTGATCCCTGGTATATTGATGCCCCACGTCTCCAAAGAGTGCGACAACGATTTGCTGCCCAGCCACCACTGCTGCCTAGCATAGCAGATCCGCCTGCTTCTGCTGCCAGAGCAGATTGGCAAGCAGAAGACGAAGTTACAGAGGATGGTCTTATCCCAGCAGAAACCGTTGCAGCAGAAGTATCCAAAGAAGGGAGTGTAGTTACCTTTAAATTGAATGGTGGTGGTAACATTCCCAGTGATGGCGCACCCCATAAAACTACAATTTTCAATAATGATTATCCTTGTAATTTTGATTATGTGGCAATGCCGCGCTTGGTAAGCTTCGCTTATCTACAAGCTAATGTGAAAAATAGTTCCAACGGTGCAACTTTGTTACCAGGTAAAGCGAATATTTTCCGCGATAACGTTTTTATTGGGACAACTCAGTTAGATAATATTGCACCAGGGCAAGAATTCAAACTGAACTTAGGGATTGATGAAGGTTTAAAAATTGAGCGCGACTTAGTTGAACGTCTGGTAGACAAAAGATTAATTAGCAACCAGCGTCGGATTACTTATACTTATCGGTTAATAATTATTAATTTATTAGATAAACAAGTAAATCTGAAAGTAACTGAACAATTGCCAGTTAGTCGCGACGAACAAATTAAAGTGCGCCTCAGCCGTAGCAACCCGCAAATTCAACTGGGCGAAATGGGGATTTTAGAATGGCAGTTAACTTTTCCACCACAGGAGCAACGAGAGATATATTACCAGTTTAATGTTGAACATCCGCCTGAATTAACTGTGGTTGGGTTAGATATTTAGAATCAAGTTTTCCTGATTCTATTCTAATACTAATTGTTCAGTTAGAAACAATGGTTCGATTCAAAAACTTGTTTTTGATTTCCAACTTTCTATTTATGATTTCACAACTAAAATTGGTTTCTGGGATTTTTTTTGAGGTAAAACTTTTGCTCCTCGTTTGAGTCGATAACCTAAATAATTTAATTTGAGGCAAATTTCTGTCAACTGATATTTTACATCTTGTTACATTATTTAATTTTTTAACACCAACTTGCTTAATTATGAAAAGCCTGTACTGCCATTGAGACTGCCAATCCAGTTATGTCCCTTGTTGATGAAGTTACCTGCCACATCATCATGCTTAATAACCTTAGTTGAATCCTTTTGTGGTGTGTCAAAGTTACAAGCGATGGTACTGTAGTCCACTGTGGTAGTGCCATAAGTAGAATTGTTGTAAATGCCGCCACCATCACCAGACTCGTAAGTACCAGAAGTGAGTTCGATTCCGAAAGCTTTATTATGCTTGATAGTGCTGTTGCCCACTGTTAGAGTGCCATCATTATAGATGCCACCACCAAAATGTGCCTGATTGTCACTAAGGGTACTATAATCTACCGCAACAATACCTCGTTGAGCGGTGTTCGTGTACTGGTCGTAGAAGCTATCATTGTAAATGCCACCGCCGGCTGTCCCTGCTGTATTGCCACTAATGCTGCTATAACTCACGGTAACACTGCCTCCTGAATTACTATAATTGCCAGTGTAAAAGTTGTAGATACCACCGCCGTAGTCGCTAGCATAATTATCACTAATAGTACTCTTACTTACCGATACGCTCTGCCTATTGTAAATGCCACCACCATCGCCATCGCCGTACTCACCATTCACAGTGTTGCCAGTGATAGTGCTGTACTTTACCGATAGGATGCCATTATTGAAAATGCCACCACCACCGTAAGCGCCATCAGCACTGTACTTCCCATTCGCAGTGTTGTCACTGATAATACTGTAGTTTAAATTAACAGTGCAACTGTCATTGTTGTAAATACCACCACCACTGGCGTACCTCCCATTCACCGTGTTGCCAGTAATAGTGCTGTGGTTGACCGTAAGGATACTCGGTGATAGTACACGTGTGTCTCCTCCAATGTTGATAATGCCGCCTCCAGATTCTGCTGTGTTGCCAGTGATGTTGCTATAGTTCACTGTGAAACTATTGGAGTCATTACTGCTGTTAGAAATGCCGCCTCCACCACCAGATTCTGCTGTGTTGCCAGTGATGTTGCTATTGTTGACTGTGAGGTTGCCATCGCTGGAAATGCCGCCGCCGCTCCCACCGCTGTAGGGTCCACCTGTTGCTGTATTGCCAGTGATGTTGCTGTTGTTGACTGTGAGGCTGCTGTTGTTGACTGTGAGGCTGCCATCGCTGGAAATGCCGCCGTAAGGTACTGCTTGTAGGTTGAAATTGTCAATGCCGCCGCCAAAATCCGCCGAATTGTCAGTGATGTTGCTATTGTTGACTGTGAGGCTGCCATCGCTGGAAATGCCGCCACCGCCGCCGCTGCCTTTAACCACTGTGTTGCCTGTGATGGTGCAGTGATTCACTGTAAGGCTGCCAGTGTTGTAAATGCCGCTGCCCCTGCTCACCATGGTTCCGTAGTCTATTGCGTTGTAGTTTACTCTGTTGCCAGTGATGATACAGTTGTTTAAGATAAGAACGCCATCATTGGAAATAGCACCACCTCCTGATGCGCCATTGTAACTATTAGTAATAGTCAAGCCGTTGATTGTAGCTGTTACACCACTTTTCATGTCAAAAACACGGGAAGCACTATTATCCTTAATAGTTAGTAAGTTCGGATTTATCCCTTCAATAGTAAGGTCATTTGTGATACTCATACCACTACCAGTCAGACTGATGGCATGAGCCAGCCCATCATTAAACAGTCCACCAAAATCGATGATATCTTTTCCTGTCAGGGCATTGGCATCTAAAATTTCCTGCCGTAGTGAACCTGCACCACTGTTGTTGGTATTAGTAACAGTAAATGTAGCCATTAATATGACTCCGATTTTTTTAAGTGTATAAAAATTGCGTTTAAGGTTTGTCTTGATATTACTACAACTTGTGAACAAGCCGCAGGTATCGCGCTTTTATTGTCCTCACACATGGAAAACAATACCGTTCAGTTAAGCCCAAAATCCTTGGTAAATATGCGAAATTGAAATTCGTTGCGCTCCGCTAACACGCCTCTACAAGTCTAAAATCAGTACCAAAAATCCTTAACTGAACCGTATTAGTTTCTAAATGCTCTTCAACCAACTCATTAGCTACATCAAACCATTCCCTCTTTTTCGCTGAGGCAATCGAAGTTTGCATTCAAGTCGCTGCTGGCTTGACCACATTGGGCATCAGGCATTAGGTATTGGGGATTGGGTATTGCCTATTGGGCGATCGCTAATCTTGGTCAAACAGTTATATTTATCAGGTATCGAAACATTGTAGGCTGTGGAGCGCAGGGTCTACAGTAAGCGCGGTGAAAATAAATTGCCACGGACACGCCAAAGTTATAACGCAGTCAGAGATACAGGTAATTCTCAGTTGCGGCTTAGACTAAGTAACACTAAAATGATAGAGTCCTCGATAAATCATCTCCAAATAAATGCGGTCAAATGGCAGAAATAATTCATCAGCAACCGCGTCTTTTAAATCAACTAAGACGGCATAAAATAACCAAATAGCATACACTTGTAGCTTGACACCATTAATAGAATCAGTCCCAAAATAAGACAGTCCCAATAAACGTTTAACCGAATAAAAAGCTTCTTAAATTCGCCAACGTCGGCGATATAAATAATCAGTGTCTACACATCGCCTTCGCCAATAATTTTTTCACACTGCTACGCTAAACTTATAGCACTGAGACACTTGCCGCCATGTCTGCCACCAAAGATTTTGAAGTCCCAAAAGATGTTATATTTCCGCCAGGGGATTTATATAGTGATGAACCGCCTTTAGAAACTGACTTGCATCGGTTGCAAATGACACTGCTGATTCAATGCTTAGAGTGGTTGTGGCAAAATCGCAACAAGTTTTATGCAGCGGGTAATCTCACTATTTACTACAGTCCACGGCAGCGTAAATCAGAAAACTTCCGGGGGCCAGATTTTTTTGTGGTACTAGGGACTGAACGCAAACCCCGTAAAAGCTGGGTTGTTTGGGAAGAAGATGGCAAATATCCCAATTTAATTATCGAAATCCTCTCGGCTAGTACAGGCGACACTGATAAAGGCTTAAAAAAACAAATTTACCAAGATATCTTTCGCACACCAGATTACTTCTGGTTTGACCCGGAAACCTTAGAATTTTCAGGGTATCATTTGCTTGATGGTAAATATCAACCACTGGAACCAAATCCCCAAGGCTGGTTGTGGAGTCAACAATTAGGTTTATATTTAGGGGTTTATCAAGAAAATTTACGCTTTTATACTCCTGAAGGAGAACTGGTTCCGACACCGGAAGAAGTTGCACAACAGGAGAAGCAACGCAGCGATCGCTTGGCGGCAAAACTGCGAGAATTAAATATAGATCCAGATACTATTTAACCTACACACTGTCTTGCTTGTGCCTGTTGGCGCGAATGCTATGGATCTTCAGGAAAAACCCATTTTGGCGGTTCCGTCATTTTTTTTTGCAGATGTTCTTGTGCCAACTGCAACATTTTATCTAAGGGAGTCTCTTCAATAAATTTTGCAGCGGCCTCTCTAAACTCAATATTGGGGCATTTATCCCCTAAAACACAACCGTTAACGCAGGCTTGGGCGCAGTTAATTTTTTGCTCCACAGTAAATTCCTCTCTCTAAAAGTTATGAGTTATAAGTTATAAGTTGTGAGTTATTATTTTTAACCCTAACTCCTGACGGAGGCAGAGCGTCTTTGGGTTTGCTCTTAACTTTTTACTATCAGGCATTACTCTCTAAGTAAATTTTACCTTGCCAGTTGCCATCTAATTAGTCTAAATACCTACCATTTAGAAAGTTATAAGTTATGAGTTATGAGTTATGATTTTACTCCTAACTCCTCATTCCTAACTTCTCACTCCTCACTCTTATCAAGGGCGCTCATGTCAGAAGTTTTTGCCACTACTGGAACCATCGCTGCGATCGCTACTGCTGTTGTCCCCCAACAGGGTAGCGTTGGCATTGTGCGAGTGTCAGGTTCCCAAGCAATGGCTCTAGCCCAAACTCTCTTTCAGGCACCAGGGCGGCAAGTTTGGGAAACTCACCGGATTCTCTACGGTTACATTCGCCATCCTCAGACGCAACAACTGGTGGATGAAGCGCTGTTGTTGATCATGAAAGCACCCCGTTCTTACACCCGTGAAGATGTAGTGGAATTCCATTGCCACGGGGGAATAATGGCAGTGCAGCAGGTATTACAACTATGTTTGGAAAACGGTGCTAGACTAGCGCAACCAGGAGAATTTACTCTCCGCGCCTTTTTAAATGGACGATTGGATCTAACGCAAGCCGAAGGTATTGCTGATTTAGTGGGGGCGCGATCGCCGCAAGCTGCCCAAACTGCCTTAGCTGGTTTACAGGGAAAATTAGCTCATCCAATCCGGCAGTTACGCGCTAACTGTTTGGATATCTTGGCAGAAATCGAAGCTCGAATTGATTTTGAGGAAGACCTGCCTCCGTTGGATGATATAGTAATCATATCAGAAATCGAGAAAATTGCCGCAGAAATTACTAGGTTAATAGAAACCAAAGACAAAGGTGAGTTGCTTCGCACAGGTTTAAAAGTGGCAATTGTTGGACGTCCAAACGTTGGTAAGTCCAGCTTATTGAATGCTTGGAGCCGGAGCGATCGCGCGATTGTGACTGATTTACCCGGTACAACCCGTGATGTGGTGGAATCACAGTTAGTTGTTGGAGGAATTCCCGTACAAGTCCTAGATACTGCGGGGATTCGGGAAACAACAGATCAAGTGGAAAAAATAGGCGTCGAGCGATCGCGTCGTGCTGCAAATGCAGCTGATTTAGTCTTGCTTACCATCGATGCTTCATCTGGGTGGACACAAGGCGATCAAGAAATTTATGAGCAGGTGCAACACCGTCCGTTGATTCTAGTGATTAACAAAATCGATTTAGTAGAAGAAAGCAAAATAAAAAATCTTCAATCCCAAATTCCAGTTGCGCTGGAAGGCCACCAAAGGTGCGACCAAAAATCTAAAATTGCTACAGCAGCAGCAAAAAATCAAGGTATTGATGCTTTAGAGACAGCAATTTTAGAGATAGTTCAAGCAGGAAAAGTCCAAGCGGCTGATATGGATTTAGCCATTAATCAAAGGCAAGCAGCAGCTTTAACTAAAGCTAAAATTTCTTTGGAACAAGTAAAAACAACAATTGCCCAGCAACTCCCCCTTGATTTCTGGACAATTGACTTGCGGGGTGCAATTCAAGCACTAGGAGAAATTACCGGAGAAGAGGTTACAGAATCAGTTTTAGATAGGATTTTTAGTAGATTTTGTATTGGTAAGTAAACTCCAAAATTGCCAAAGACAAAAAGAAATAAAAAACCGGATGATTTATGTCTAATTGTTATTTTTTCTAATATTTAAATACAATGCTTGATAAGATTCCAGTTCAAGTTCTTGGTTGTCTCAGACCAGGCATAATCACAGTCATCGCCTTTCCCGGTGTAGGGATGGTAGATGGTGGGTTACTAATGGAGTTACCAACTGAAATGATTCCGGCAAAGCTACGAATGCCAAATAGCGAGTTTATAGTAGTTTGCAATAGACAAAGTAGAGAGTTTATACAAGTGTTGCCAAAAGACTCATCCAAATAACATAGAGTATTAACTTCGGTTGCACATTTATAATCTGGTAGCGACTGTCTTAAAAGTCAATTTCTAATCCTTTCACCCTTAAGATTAACAATAGTACCCGCGTCAGTTTGAGTAACATTAAACTTATTACCGTCATCAAAGATAACACCACTAAAATTAGCAGTCGTTCCATTGTTTCTAGTAACGGATATAGTAACGGTACAATCACTATTCACCTGGTATTTACCACGAGTGGCAACGTTGGTTGTCACATTTCCTGCAACACTGTTAGCCAGAACAGTACCCCCGCTTGTCCCATCACCATTGTAAGTAATTATACTAGTTATTGCATAAGGTTGGGTGTAATTTATATACCCTTCACTTTGATTTACATATGTTCCATATAGAGTTCTATTTGAGCATGTTTTTCCTGCTTTTGCCCTTTGGGTATCCAGAACAACTAAAGTGCTAAATGCTGATAGAAGACAAAGGGTTAATGTCGCTAAAGATTTTACTGATTTCATTTTAAATCTTTGTAACAGTTTGAACTACACAGCTAAGTGAATAACTTGTGCTGGCAGCTAAAATTATCCCATGTAAACCTAACCTTAATACATCAAGAATTGTAAGCTGAATTTTATATACAGACAAATTGGTGCTTATTTTGTCTCTCGCTATGAATATGAAATACCTCCACAAGTGAGCTAAATTTATATGTTTTTCACATACAGGATAATCGTCAAAATACGTAATCAGCAGATGCACCAGCCGCAGTGAAGCCGCAGAACTTTTAAAGCATTAGGGTTAGTGGACAGGATAAATCTGGGTAGATTTGCTGAAATTTTTTGAGAGGAATAGGTTTACGAGTTCAAAACTTAGTTTAGAAGTTCAAAACTTGATTTAGAAGTTCAAAACTAAGTTTAGAAGTTCAAAACTTGATCTGTGAGCTAGTAGGACTATCACAATAAATGGTGCGTTACGCTGGTGCTAATGAAACCTACTGGCGTGGCAAGGCTAAAATGTTGCAATAGATTTTTGAGAAAATTGAGATAAATCAATGTTTTCTGCTTTTTTTCTAATGCACTACTTTAGCCTTGTCACGCTACTACGTTACTTGTAATCAAAGCCTATGAAGTTTTTTGTGCCAGCAGCTAAGGATGATGTGAAAGCAGAGCAGGTGTATAATGCTCTTGCTCAGTCTGTCAAAGCACCAATAACCGAAAAACGTATTTGGAAGTTACAGTGGCGTGACAACGAAATTGATCTGGAATGCGAGGTAGGGAAACCTTTACCATCTTCTTACCAAACTGGGAAAGAGCTAGTTCTGGCAATATTTGAGTGTGAAAACCTTTATAATATTTGTACTCTGAGTCGTGGAGTAGTAAAGGGAGAGCCTATTTTGGCTGGAAAAAACTCTCAATCTTCAGCAACATATTTTTCAGATAATACAAACAATTGACTCTACATTTGAAGGTGCGATCGCCTTGATAGCATAATACTGTGTAAAGTTAAAGTGCTAAGAATTAGGAAACTCTAACTCAGCGCTTCCCCGTTCTAACTGCACCACCTCAGATGATAAGTGTTGCTCTAACCAACCCTCCAAATCAGCCATTACCTCGCGGTAATTTAAGTCACTCTGAATTTCGTGATAAGCTCCTGGATACTCGATTCTCAGTTTATCTGTGCAATTTACCTGTTGGTAAAAGATGTCGCTTCCCTCAGGCAAAGCCACTCGGTCTGCGCCACCGTGGAGAATCAACAATGGTAATTGCCAATCACCTGCGTGAGCATTAATCCAATCAACTGTTGCAAAGAATTCTGTAGCCAGACGGGCAGTACCACGGGTATGTCGCAGCGTATCTTGGGCATAAGCGGCTAAAATCTGCTGATCTCGTGAAGCAGCACTGATATCAATGCCTGTATTTAGGGTGAAACGTGGCCACACCCGTGAGAGCATTTTTCCTATAAGCACGCGAATAGGTGAAACTCCAACTTTCCCCAAGGTTGGCGCTAGAGCGATCGCACCCTGCAACGTGGCTGCTTGTTGGGGATAGCGCAGAATGTAATCTAAGACAATCACCGCCCCTAAACTATGACCCAACAGAAAAACTGGGCATCCTGGCTCCTGGGTTTGAATTAATTGTAAAAAGGCTCCCAGGTCTTGACGAAACTCACTCCAAGCCTTGATATAGCCTCGCTGGCCTGGTGAACGTCCATGACCACGCAAGTCTAAGCTGTAGACAGCATATTCTTTGGGTATCAAATGTTGAACTAGATTACTGTAGTGATTGCTGTGTCCTCCGAGTCCATGCACAATGGCTAATATTGCCCGTACTTTACCCTCTGGATGCCAGCTTTGGTAATACAGGTCAAGTCCTCCAATACCCTGATATATACCTTCTCTACGAGACCGGAGGCGATCGCTGTGGTCAATCATAAGGTTATACCATTTTGGATTTTGGAATTTTGCGGAAAGTCTGTAGACGCTTCTGCGGCTTCAGACGTTACTTGCTTTTCCCTACAGCCCTTTGGGCATCCTACAGCAGGCACTATGCAATGCTGGCTTTATTACCAACTGACTATCAGGAACCAACAAAATTAAAGCTGTTACGTTCTTTTCTCAATCACATGTTGTGGTGAGGGTTTATTGCTCTAAAAAGTTTGTAACTTTGAAATTTGATGTTCCCTCCCAACAGTGGTTTAAAAATGCGTTTACCTGAGCATCTGCTGAATCAGCCAATTCCCTAGATGCGTTAAATTGCACTGCTGTCACAATGTACTCAAAGATAATTACAAACTGCTTTTGGGGTGAAATTCTTTCAACTACAATTGTTTCACCTATCTTAGGGATTTGAGGCACATTTACTACAAATCTGTCAATTTTCGGTTTATCTAGTGGATTTTTGAAATTGAAGTATTTACAGTAAACAATAATTTTCACTTAGACAACCACCAATAACATTATAGATAATCAAAATTATTCTTTAATTTAAAAATTGTAAATATTATAATAGGTTATTAAAAAATATTTACCAACTCATACAAATTATCCCAAATCAGGCTACACATGTAAATTTGGAAACCCAGAACCAATCTGACTTTTTTAATTACAAATTAAAAATTACAAATTACGTTAGCGTAGCGGTAGCGAGTCCGCGTCCCTTTCGCGTCTCGTAGAGAGCGTCATTACGAATTACGAATTACTATTATTTCCTCTGCCATAGTTGCCGCAACGACTGAAAAATATTTACAAATTTTTCTTCTAGCCAAAGCATAACATAATCAAGCCATTCCAAAAGTTGCTCTAACGGGTGCTTCTCATAGCCTGTTGAAGTTGCTTTGGTTTCTATCCAGTCTGGTTGTGCCTCAACTTGACTGCTTTGATGAAACTGCTGTTGCAAAATTCCCCCTTTAAGACTCTCGCTTTTTGGTTGGGAAATACGGGCTTGGGTTTGTTTTGCGAAGGCGACTTTTCCAGATGTTTTTTGATTGGAGGCGAAATTACTATTTGGTTGTTTCCTTTGCACTAAGCCAAATTCCACTTGAGGTTGTTGTACACTCAAATTATTTTGTGGAAAATGCCCTACTGATAAACTTGGGGCTAAAGCAGGATTTTTTGTTTGAGAAAGTGGAACTGGCTTGTCAACAACTGTTTCGGTATCACCAAATAAATCACTCGACGTTAGCCAAGGATCATCTGTAAAATCCTGGTTCTCCAACTGACGGCTTTTGGACAAGGCTTTTCTAAGGCGTGATGAGAATAGTTTACCTGGCAATCTCTCATCACTAATTGTTAGCTCAAATCTTTTTTTATTATCAACACCAAAAAAGTAATTAAGCGCCGCCTCAATCAAAGCCTGAAGATTCAATGTATGAGTTTCCAAACCATCAGCAGTGGCTGCAATTTCTCCCCTAGCAGCTAATTGCTCTTTGCCATAAAGAAATATATTTAACTGAGTTTGGGCAACTTGGACAATTTTCTGGCTACGTTCTTGCACAGGAACTAAAGCATTTGACTCCAACTTAGCAACGGCTATATCTAAAAATGTTAATAATCTATCTGGATTAAGTAAATCTTTTGGTATACCCTCGACTAAAACTGGAATTTCGGCTGTATTTCCGTCAGTGAGTTTTGCTAATAAACGGTCAATTTGTGGTAGTAACTCCGTTTCTTTTTTAGCTTCAATAAACCGCCTTTCCTTCTCTGCCAGAGGCTGCGCCAAGGGAACGCTACGCGTAGCTTGCTTAAGAGTAGGGGTACGCGCAGCGTCTCGTAGAGAGGACTGCCAGTAATTAGCAATTTCGTTAATAATCCGGTCTTCTAATTTTACCTGCTGCTGGGGTGTTAAAATATCTAGAATTTCATTATCGGCACTAACAAGTACCAAATTATGATTTATCAAATTTGTGGCAATTCCTCGAACTATTGGAAGATACTGCTTAAGAGCATTCTCTAGCTGTGAAGAGTTGAGACTTCCGGCTTGATTCTCTGTAATATTTGATGATTGAGTAAAATTAGCGTTATTTGTTGAGTTATTATCAAGGAATTTCAGCCGAAAAACTCCCAAGAAAGCCAAGGGATTGAAAGGTTCAGATGTTTTTGCAGGAGTAGAGGCAGGTTCATCTGATGACAGATAATTGACTGCTTTTAGTACATGTTGAATGGGACTATCAACATTTAGAATTTCGGGCTGGAAATCGGTATCATTTGGTTGTAACTTGAGTCGAGTTTGTGGTTCTTTGGTATGTAGCGTTTTCCTAGATGATTCCGATGACTGAAACAGTAGATACACTGGGTAAAGTAGTACCTCCACACCCCACTTAGTGGCAACTTGCAAATGCCGGAAGGTGTGTTCCCACTGTTGTGTCACCCGCCGAGATTGCTGGTGGACAAAGTTAAATAGTCTGCTTTGATAACGACCAGAGGAACCAGAAGACATAGTAGTAATTTTTTAGTTCAAGTCTTGTTGAGTTGTGAGACTCCCGCCAAACAATAAAAACGACTAACTGTTAATTATCGTAAGTGACCTTATCTTAACGAAAATATGACCCCGACTGTCTCTCAATCCCATACTAAATTCATCTCACAAGTAATTGAGCAACTGCGCTCTTTTTGTCAAGTTAATCTTCAGTCTACTTGGCTATACCAGGAATCTGACCTGATTATTACAGATGTTGTAACTGCTGATTTGTCTGATTGGCAACCTGTCGAGTTGAATGCTAAAGAACATATTGCTTGGACAGGCGGCAAAAAAGTGCTATGGCTAGTGCAAAGATTGGTGGTTCCCCAAGATTTACAAGGTTATCCCTTAGCTGGGTTATCTTTGCGGCTGGCGCTGGTTTGGTGGGCAGATTCTGCTGAGATTTATGTGAATGGAGAGTTAGTCTTGGAGGGTGATTTATTTGATTGTTCGCCGAGAGTGCTTCTCAGTCGGGGGGTGACGCCAAAAGAAGAGTTTCTTGTGGCTTTGCGGTTAGTGAGTCCGGGACATTGTAATGGTGCTTTAGTGCGATCGCTCCTAGTTTATGAATCTACTGTTGATAATAATCCCGATCCGGGTTTTGTGGCTGATGAGTTAGCTGTGGTGCAACTTTATTTGGAACAGTTTGCGCCACAGAAGTTGGATGTTTTGGTAGAGATGGTAAGGGAGGTAACAAACCGCAGAGAGAAGTTTGAGCGGCAGCTTCCGCCGATCAAAACTTCTCCTAAGGGAGACGCTGCGCGAACGGTGGGCGCAAAGGACACGGAGGAAGAGAAGGGATTGGTAAAATCGTTTTTGCCCCTACGCCAAAACCTAATTCAATCCGACATCTTAGCCCCACTTCAAAAGTGGGGTTGGGGGGATCAAAAATCTAAAATTTTCCTGTTAGGTCATGCTCACTTAGATTTAGCATGGCTATGGCCTGTGAATGAAACTTGGAATGCGGCGCAAAACACTTTTGAGTCGGTTCTGAAGTTGCAAGAAGATTTTCCTGAGTTAATTTTCTGTCATTCTACTCCCGTACTTTATGCTTGGATTGAAGAACATCGCCCAGATTTGTTTGGGGCGATTCAAGCACAGGTAGCCGCTGGACGTTGGGAAGTTGTTGGCGGAATGTGGGTGGAACCGGAACTCAACCTGATTGCTGGTGAATCAATAGTCCGTCAGCTATTATATGGTCAGCGCTATATCCAGTCAAAATTTGGCAAGCTTTCAACTGTGGTGTGGGTTCCAGATTCTTTTGGTTTCTGTGCAACTTTACCGCAGTTTTTCGCTAATGCCGGAATTGAGTATTTTGTCACGCAGAAGTTGCGGTGGAATGATACTACTAAATTTGATTATGGGGCTTTTTGGTGGCGATCGCCTGACGGCAGCGAAGTCTTTAGTTTGATGTCTGCACTTGTTGGTCAAAGCATTGACCCAATTAAAATGGCATCCTACGCTCTTGAATGGCAAACCCAAACTGGTTTACCAGAATCTCTGTGGCTTCCCGGTGTCGGCGACCACGGCGGCGGCCCCACCCGTGATATGTTAGAAACTGCCCGACGCTGGCAAAAGTCACCTTTGTTCCCAGACTTAGAATTTACGACGGCTGAAAAGTATTTACAGCAAATCAGCAAACAAGGCAAAAAGCAGGAGTCAGTAGTCAGTAATTATGATTCTCCCCCATCCCCCCTTGATCCCCCTGCTTCCCCTGCGCCCCCTGCTTCCCCGTCCTTCCCCCTCTGGAATGACGAATTATACCTCGAATTCCATCGCGGTTGCTATACTACCCACGCAGATCAAAAACGTTGGAATCGTCGTTGTGAAAATTTATTATATCAAGCTGAATTATTTGCTACTTTGGCAACCGTAAGCTGCGGTGTGACATATCCCAAAGCAGAAATCGAAGCAGCTTGGAAGCAGGTATTATTTCAACAGTTTCACGATATTTTGCCTGGTTCTGCAATTACCCAAGTTTACACAGATGCATTGCCCCAGTGGCAGCAAGTGGAACAAGTGGGAACGAAGATATTACACGAATCACTTTTAGCGATCGCATCTCATATTACCCGATCAGAACCACCAAAACCCGATAGTTTGCCTATTTTCGTTTTCAATTCTCTCAATTGGCAACGTTCTGAGGTAGTCTCTGTAACCTTACCCACGCCAGCAACAGCTACCCAGGAATGGCAGATTTACGATGCTTCTGGAAAGCTACTTGTCTGCCAATTATCTGAACCATCAACACTACTATTTCTCGCCACCGAAATTCCATCCGTAGGCTACCGCATATTTTGGCTTTCCCCTTCATCCCCTTCATCCCCTACCCTACGGGAAGCTAAAGCTACATCTCCCCCACTCGTCCCAGACTGGATTTTAGAAAATGAATTCCTGCGAGTTGTTATAGATCCTGATACCGGAGATTTATCAAGTATTTTTGACAAAACTTATCAACGAGAAGTTTTGAGTGGGGCGGGAAATCAACTACAAGCTTTTAAAGACAGTGGTCAATATTGGGATGCTTGGAATATTGACCCCAATTATGCTCAACATCCCTTACCCGCAACAAATCTTCAATCTCTTCAGTGGTTAGAACAAGGCCCAGTGCAAAGTCGTGTGCGCGTGATGCGTCAGTTAGGTGAATCGGAATTTTGCCAAGACTATATTCTGCAAGCTGGTTCACCTCTGCTAAACATAGCTACTACCGTTAATTGGCAAGAAAATCATGTATTAGTGAAAGCTGCTTTTCCTCTGAATGTTGAAGCAGACTTTGCTACCTATGAAATTCCCTGTGGGGCGATTCGCCGCCCAACTAAACCGCAAACCCCCGCAGAACATGCAAAATGGGAAGTCCCTGCTTTGCGCTGGGCTGATTTGACAGGAGAAACACAGGAGGGTATTCACGGAGTTAGTTTGCTGAATGATTGTAAATACGGTTATGACAGTAAACCAAATCAACTGCGCTTGACACTCCTACGCAGTCCTAATTGGCCAGACTCAGAGGCTGACCGAGGTTTTCACGAGTTCACCTATGCCTTATATCTTCATGCTGGGAGCTGGGAATCAGCCCATACAGTACGGCGTGGCTATGAATTGAATATACCTTTACAAGTGATATTGAATCCAGTTAATCAAAACCCACAGAAAAATCCTCCCCTTTTTGTTAGCAAAGAGGGGTTGAAGGTGAGGTTCTTAGATTTATCAGCCGAAAATTTAATCTTGATGGCCTTAAAGCCATCTGAGAATGATCCACAGCAGTTAATTCTGCGGTGTTATGAATGTCACGGAGAAACAGCCGAGTTATCTTTGCAAAGTGATTTAGGGTTGAATCTAGGAGATACAGTAGATTTGTTAGAGCGTTCCTCTACGACTGAATTCTCATCTTTGCAACAAATCTTGACAATACAGCCTTGGAAAATCGCCAGTTTCAAGGTAATACCAGCGATTAATCCTAAGCTAGAGTGAGCCAGTATTGCTGTCTCAGTGGTCAGTTCTGGTTTTCCACAGACCACAGATAACTGACAAATGACAAATGACTAATGACTAATGACTAATGACTCGTTTAATCTTCATGGTCATCAAACGGATCGTTCAATTGCTTGCTAGGAGGGCCAAAGGAAGTATAAATTGCCAGTCCGGTGATGGCAATCACCACGGCACATACAGAAATGCTAAGAACTATTGCGGGTTCCATAATTGAGGGATAGATTATGAGTGCTATTCTTATAGAATATTACAGAAGATTAAAAAAAGCTTTGGCAAGTAATCTTAGGTGAACTATGGCACAAAGGACTAGGTTGGGAGATATCCTGAAACCACTAAACTCTGAGTATGGGAAAGTGGCTCCAGGTTGGGGTACTACCCCTGTGATGGCTGTTTTTATTTTGCTATTTTTTGTGTTTCTGCTGATTATTCTGCAACTTTACAATAAATCACTGTTGGTTCAGGATGTATTTGTCGATTGGCGGAGTTTAGGACGCTAACGGATACATAGCTATCAAGTTTGGATAACAAGTTAAGTTACACCCGGTTCTTCCGGGTTTTTTTGTGAGTTGTGATTTGCTACTGAACAATAACTCAGCAGATGTAGGTTGGGGAGCCACTGCGTTGGGCGGGTTTCCCGACTTGTTCGCGCTGCTTCTCCCCTTGGGAGAAGCAAGTGGCGTTTGAGAAACGTAGCTTGCTTCCCGTTCACGAAGCGTCCCGAAGGGAAGGGTAACCCAACAAACTCTTGAGAATGTTGAGTTTCAGTTCCCTATGGGACGCTGTTCGCGCTCGTTCAACCCAACCTACATTTATTTTTTTCTCCCCAGAGTAACACAAGCAAAGTAGAAGCGATCGCAAAACGACAGGTTACAATCACTCCAGATATCCTTTGCCCTACAATAGTGAATCAGCATTCTGAGTATCCAGTAGCCGCGACTTCCAGTCGCTTTTAAAACAACCTCTTAACTACTATCGCAAATTTATTGTTAGTGGTAATATCTATTATGGTTTTGTATAGACACTACTTGTATATAGCGGTTCTCGGTTACGTGAGGTACACCTGTAGGGGCACGGCATTGGCCAACTTAATTTACTCAAACTCAGGTGGCCACAGTTCTTTTATTGTTAATTCCCAACCTGAAAGTAATTCTGGGATTGTCAGTTTGTCGTTATCTTTTAAAACTACTGGTTCAAGGTTAGAACGATAAACTGTTACTAAAAGTTTATCAGGGTCAATGAGAATACCTACTGTAGATCCAAGTTCTAGGAATAGTTTAATCTTTTCTTGGAGTGGTTTGAGGCGATCGCTTTTCGATTTGACTTCAACCATCAGGTCTGGTACTAACTGCACAAAGTCACGTTGAGTCTTCTTGAGTCGTTCTGCTCGAACAAAGGAAACATCTGGAGCGCGTAGATTTCTTTTTTCCGGGTCGCCTTCAGTTTCATCAGTTTCAATGCTAGGCAAGATAAAGCCAGCACTAGAACCAGTAACACGTCCCAGTTTGCGAGGCATGACCCATATATTCAAAAACGTTAGCAGACGAGAACCAATTTCGTCTGATTCATAATCGGATGGCCCCATAACGATGATGTTTCCCTCTACTAGCTCCATCCGCCAATCAGGATTCTGTGATTGTAATTGTTCTAAGTCTTTGATTGTCAGAGACATAAAGCATCACTCGCTTGTGGGGCGTTAGCGTAGCTCGCCGCAGGCATCGCTTTCTATGATAGGCGATTATTGAGTAGACTACATAATAATATGTGAGTCTATGTAGTGGTTTTAGAGTTTACAGGAGACAAAAAATGAATATATTTGGTATTGGTCTGCCGGAAATGGCTGTAATTATGGTAGTGGCTTTGTTAATTTTTGGCCCAAAGAAGCTGCCAGAAATTGGTCGGAGTGTAGGCAAAACAATTCGTAGTTTTCAAGAAGCTTCCAAGGAGTTTCAAAGCGAGTTTCAAAAAGAAGCAGAACAGTTAGAAGAAGCTGTAAAGACTACTGCTGAATTGGAACCGAAGCAAATCGAGTCTGCTAAATCTGAGCAGGATACCGCTAGTTCTTCCCAACCTAGCTAGGATGCTGCATATCAATTGACTGTAGGCAAAATGACAGAAGCTGTTACGCAACCAGCTTTGGTGATTCCCCAGCTAATTGTCGGGTTGGGGAATCCAGAAGCTAAGTACGACCAAACACGCCATAATATCGGCTTTGCTGCTGTAGAAACTCTCTCCCATTCTTGGCGCATTCCCTTAGCAGAAAACCGCAAGTTTCAGGGTGAGTATGGCGAGGGTATAGTCCCAGGTGGAGGCAAGATTCGCTTGCTAAAGCCGTTAACTTATATGAATCGCTCAGGACAGTCAATACAAGCGGTGACAAGTTGGTATAAATTGTCGGCTGAATCAGTGCTGGTGATTTATGACGATATGGATTTGCCCTTGGGAAAAACTCGTCTGCGCTTATCTGGTTCGGCTGGGGGACATAACGGCATGAAAAGTGCGATCGCACATCTTAGTACCCAAAACTTTCCCCGTTTGCGAATCGGTATTGGTAAACCAAAAGGTTCAGTTAATAACGATGATTCCGATGCTGTCTCCCATGTGCTGGGGCGATTTTCCGCTGCCGAAAATCAGCAAATGTCTCTTGTACTTCAGTTCGTAGTTGAGTGTATTGAACTAAGCCTCAAACAGGGAGTAGAAAAGGCAATGAATCTTTGTAATAGCCGCACCATTAATAATTCTGAGTCTTAGGGTTGGATGATTACTGCCTTGTAAGCTTGGTAAAGACGCTTATTTTGGTTGATGGGCACCGATTTTAGCTTGTTCCATCCAACCAAGAGAAGTCCTTAACGCACTCTGTGCATAGGGAAAGTGACTCATTTACACCTAATTGGCGGTGCGGCACATCTTGTTTAATTTTTGTAAGAATAATGGCGATGTCTACGACAGGCTGTGACGCTCGTGACGCTCGATGACTCGCTAACGCTGCGCTATCGCCTTTGACGTCTCCCCTTCTCTACGAGACGCTGCGCGTAGCTTGCTTCCCCGTAGGAATACGCTATCGGTGACGCGCTGTTGCTTGTTTTAGGTCACAACCTCAAGCAACGCCAGTACCAAACCAAATAGGTTTAGTTAAAACGTCTTTTGCGTCTAGCTGTCACTGCCTTACGTTTGCGCTTTTCTATCGGTGTTTCAAAGTGCCGATGATATTTCACATCAGCTAATATCCCAGCTTTGGAAACCTGGCGTTTAAACCGACGCAAAGCTGAGTCTATTCCTTCGTTCTCTCCTAGAACCACCTGGGTCATTCTTGCCTTTTCCTCATCATCAATAGTTTCCATTCTAATAGTACCCTCAACCTTAGTAAAATCCCCCTGAGCTAAATTCATGATTAAGAGGTTATTCGTCCGGTTGAGGCGGGTTATGTGTGCTTCTGTCTTGTGAAATCGGTACTTAACTAAAAGTTAATCGAAGTGCCCTAATGCACTCTCAGAGTCCATAGAGAAGATAGGAAAATTATAATGCTAAATTTTTCTGGTTCTACTATTAACGGGAAAATAATGTAATATTAGCTACTAATATAAATGGAAAAAATATGATTAAATTTACAGATTTTAAAAGTTTATTCTGCCCTCACTTAGTAATTTATATCCAGATGCTAATGCTGCAAAAGCAATTATGAAATCCCATAAGCTAGTTGGCTTTAAAATAACTCCACCGCTTAAGAAAACTAGTACTATGCCAATGCCTAGAAAAATCCATCCCAAGTTACCAGTTTCTCTTTGAAAAAAGATTAATACAAATATACCTATCATCGTTGCCAAAACTGAAGCTGTAGCAGGTAAGCTCTGGTAAAAATATGAATAGTAACCACTAACAAATATGATGTTTTGACCAAAAAAGTATAATCCTGTCAAAAGTAGAATTAAACCTATAAGTTTGATTAACAACCTGCCCATAATATTTTGATATTTTTAATGGCTAAAGCCAATTTTTATCCGATTATAGTGGTGTTTTTAAAATCATGCAAAAATTTACCTACAATTAATTAATATTCCGTAAATATACTTAATAAAATTTCTGGCAGTCTGAAAATGCCAGTAGAAGTAATGTTGATTAGATCAATTAGTCCTTGCCAGCGTTTTATCAAGATGCTTTAATAGCGATGTCTGACGACATGAAGCAGAGCTTCTACGCATTCCGCAAAACAGTTTTACTTACAGAATATGTACAACAAGCGCAGCGACTCGACATTAGACATCGCTGCTGGCGTTCATAAAATTACAGACTCAAAACATTAAACTCAAAGATATGACAAGCTAGTAGCATATCCTTGACACTAAATTCTCCCCAAAGTTGAATAGGAGCATACATGGAGCCAATTATTGCTATAGTTTTAGCCCTTATAGGTTATGCCTTAGGTTCTGCAAAACTGATTAATCAAGGTAATGAAGCCCTAGTCGAACGCCTGGGGCGGTATCATCGGAAACTTAAGCCAGGGCTAAACTTTATTGTTCCCTTGATAGATCAGGTTGTGATGGAAGATACCACGCGAGAGCAAATTTTAGACATCAAACCTCAGGAGGTGATCACCCAAGATAATATTTCCGTGGAAGTGGACGCTATTGTCTACTGGCGCATCAGAGATATTGAGAAAAGCTTTTATGCTATTGAGGATCTGCAAGGGGCGCTGACACAGGTGACTACAACCACGCTCCGGGAAAGCATTGCCCAGAACACCTTAGAGCAGACCAATGTCTCTAGAGTGGAGATGGACTCAGCTATCTTAGAGCAGTTGAATAATATAACCGCAGATTGGGGAGTTGATATTATTCGGTTAGATATTCAGAGTATTACACTACCTGAGAGTGTACGAAGGTCGAGGGAAGAGGAGCAAGCCGCTGTAATCAAAAAACGGGCACTGATTACCGAAGCAGAAGGGGAAAAGGAAGCTGCAATTAAAAAAGCAGAAGGAACTATGGCTTCAGTGCAAATCATTTCTCAAGCTCTGCGTTCCAATCCTGACACTAGGGACATTCTGCGGTATCTTGTAGCTCAAGATTACGTAGATGCTAGCCAAAAACTTGGTGAGAGCAATAATGCCAAAATTGTCTTTATAGACCCAGCCAACTCAAGTGAAATGTTTCATGAGTTGATAGCCCACCCAGAAAATCCAGAAGGTAACGGCAAAAAACACGAAAACGGTAATGCTTAACAATCACCTTGTGCGACCTGTCTCAGTAGGGCATCAGCCACTAGTGAAACATCGCGCATTTCTTGAACATCGTGAACTCGGAGGATATCAGCGCCATTAAAAATAGCAGCACAACAAGCTGCTGCCGTTCCCCAAACTCGTGCTTTGGGATCTGGTTGATTTAAAATGCGACCAATGAAACTTTTGCGAGATGCTCCTACTAAGATAGGACAGTTGAGTGATGCGAGCGATCGCAAGCGGCAAAAAATTTCTAAATTTTGCTCATAGTTCTTAGCAAAGCCAATACCAGGATCAATAATAATTTTATCCAGGTCAATGCCCGCAGCAGTTGCTACCCCAATTTGTCGAGCCAAAAAACTATAAATCTCTCCAAGCAAATCTTGATAATCAGTCTGTTGTTGCATTGTCTGTGGTGTTCCCCGGATGTGCATTAAAATTATCGGCACATCTAACTCTGCCACTGTTGGCAACATTTCTGAGTCAAAAGTGCCGCCAGAAATATCATTAATAATATCCGCTCCAGCTTTTATAGATGCCCTGGCTACAGCAGCACGGGTTGTATCTACAGAAATCGGTACTGATATTTCTGGTCTTAGCACCTGTAACACCGATAGCACCCGGTCAAGTTCTTCTTTTAGAGTTATTTGCTTTGCCCCTGGTCGAGTTGATTGACCGCCCACATCGATCATGTCAGCACCAGCAGCTACCAGTGCTTGTGCCTGTACTAAAGCGGCAGAGGTAGTGTTAAACTCACCCCCATCACTAAAGCTATCAGGTGTCACATTCAAAATGCCCATCAAATAAGTCCGCTGTCCCCACTCAAAACAGCGTCCTCGAATTATCAAATTGCTTGGCATAAATCTACATTAGGCATTCCCATGCAGAGCATGGGAACGAGAAGAAGGCACATCACACTGACTGAAAATTCACAATCCGAGCGAAACTCTCAGGTTCTAGACTTGCTCCTCCCACTAAAACACCATCAATTTCTGGTTGAGCCATGATCTCATCAATATTATTCGGCTTGACTGAACCACCATATTGAATTGATACATTTGGATTACTCAACTGACTACGAATTAAGCCAATTATCCGATTCGCCTCCGTTACTTCACAAGTATCACCAGTACCGATCGCCCAAATAGGTTCGTAGGCAATCACCAAATTTTCCTGATCAATATCTACCAAGCCTTTGTCGAGTTGAAGACTAATCAGTGATTCAGTTTCTCCCGCATCTCGTTGTTGTTTAGTTTCGCCAACACAGAGAATCGGGGTTAAACCAAACCTTTGGGCAGTTCGGAGGCGCAGATTAACCGTGGCGTCCGTTTCACAAAAGTATTGCCGTCGTTCGCTATGACCGACAATCACAAAGCGCACACCATTTTCTTTCAGCATTGGGGCAGAAATCTCACCCGTATAGGCTCCAAATTCTTCCCAGTGGACATTTTGTGCCCCCAGATGGATGAGGCTACCGTGCAAACTCTTGGACAAAACACTTAAATCAGTGAACGGAGGGCACAATATCACTTCTCGCCCTTGGGGGGTTTCCTCTAAGTGGGGCAGAAATCCTTGTAAAAACTCCTGGGTTTCTGCCTGGGTTTTGAACATTTTCCAGTTGCCGGCAATAACGATTTTCCGCACAGGTAATTTAGTCAAGATCCTAACGCGTTATTTAGATGCATTTTTCAGTTTATGACTTTTTGTTAGTCATTGGTCATTAGTCATTAGTCACTTGTACTGAGCGAACGCAAGAGCATCTCTAAGAGTTGCCGTAAAGCCTGCGGCATAGCTACGCTTAGGGCGCAGCCCAAGGTAGAGAAGTATTAGTCATTGGGCATGGGGCATTGGGCAGTAAAAATTATTCTTTCCCTGTTCCCTCTGTCTCATCTCGCCAAACCCTTGCTAAAAATAACTAGGATAGTAGACGGGGTGTATCTAAAATCTAAAATTTAAAATCTAAAATCTAAAATCTAAAATCTAAAATTAATATGACTTCGACATTGCCCGTACCTGAACCTGATCAAAGCGATTCTGCTAACACTGACGCAAATTCTCTCAGCTGGGAGGAACAACTGGATAGTGCTATTTTCAGTTTTGAAGATATTCAGACAGAACTGAACTATAAACAAGCACAAACGGCGCTGCGAAACTTGGTAGCCAATCTCGACCTCACCCCCCAAGAAAAAACCGGATTGGAGACGGAAATTGCAGATTTGGAAACCATGCTGGGGAAGTTAGACCGGATGGTGGTGCAGATTGCGGCTTTTGGCATGGTGGGACGTGGTAAGTCTTCCTTGCTCAATGCTTTGGTTGGGCAAACAGTATTTGAAACTGGGCCACTGCACGGTGTCACCCGTGCTGCACAAAGAGTTAATTGGAGTATTAGTGAGGAAGCGATTGGAGAAACTGAACGTGCTTTGCGAGTCACTCTCCCTGGTGTAGGTCAATCCCAGGTGGAATTAATTGACACTCCTGGATTAGACGAAGTAGATGGTGCAACCCGTGCCGCATTAGCTGAACAGATTGCCAAACAAGCGGATCTAATTCTGTTTGTGATATCTGGCGACATGACAAAGCTAGAATACGTCGCCCTTTCTCAATTGCGGGAAGCAGGTAAACCGATCATTCTGGTGTTTAACAAAGTAGACCAGTATCCAGAAGCAGACCGGATGGCAATTTATCACAAAATTCGCGATGAAAGAGTGCGGGAATTACTCACACCTTTAGAAATTGTCATGGCTGCGGCATCGCCATTGGTGAAGACGGCGATTCTTCGCCCTGATGGTACTAGGGGCATACAGTTGCGTACAGGTAATGCCAAAGTCGAGGAACTCAAGCTGAAAATCTTGGAGATTTTACACCGTGAGGGTAAAGCTTTGGTTGCCCTCAATACTATGCTTTATGCCGACATTGTAAATGAGCAATTGGTAGAGCGAAAACTGATGATTCGGGAGGTGAATGCCAATCAGTTGATTTGGAAGGCTGTAATGACTAAAGCATTAGCGATCGCACTCAATCCCGTAACTGTGGTAGATATTCTGAGTAGTGTGGTTATTGATATTGCTCTGATTTTGGGTTTATCTAAACTCTATGGCTTCTCTATGACTGAGGCAGGGGCTGTACAACTGCTACAAAAAATCGCCTTGAGTATGGGCGGAATTGGTGCTAGTGAACTGTTGGCAAATTTGGGCTTGAGTGGATTAAAAACTTTACTTGGTATCTCTGCAACAGCTACGGCAGGTGTTGCCCTTGGCCCTTATATATCAGTGGCAATCACCCAAGCGGGAGTAGCTGGTGTTTCTTCTTACGGTATTGGACAAGTTACCAAAGTTTATTTAGCCAATGGTGCAACTTGGGGGCCTGATGGGCCGAAAGCAGTGATTAATCGGATTTTGGCAAACCTGGATGAAACTTCAATTCTCAACCGCATTAAAGATGAATTACTCTACAAGGTAAAACTCAGAAAGTAATCCATAGAAGTGGAGTTAATAAGGTTCCGTTAGCCATGTTCATTTCTACAAAACTCTCTAGTCCATCCCGCCTGCTTCTCCTTTTGAGAGATGCTGCACGTAAGCTTGCTTTAACTAATTTGTAATTTGTGATTATGAATTACGTAGCTTGCTTCTCACCGGAGGCGAGTATATTCCGACAAGTTAAATTCCTTTTCAAGTTTATTAAGTATTAATAATTTTAATTGAATATTTAATTTTGAGTTAAGCCTAACTTTAGACAGCATATTTTAATAAACTGTTAGTTCCTACTCAATTCAGGGAATACTAAAGTTTAGCTCTTGGAATCACCAGAATCGGGATTATGAGCATTTACTTCGTTTTGATATTAAAGTAAAAATGCTTTCAAATATTCATTTTCAAGAAATTTATCCGCTCATTGAGCTTAGATTACCACTTGTACAATTATCTCCAAGGTACTTACAACTTAATTCATCAAGAACTACTTATAAACTTGCTTATAACAGTGGAACAATAGTTGTTGTAGAAAAAAACGAAGGTTTGAAATACTATGGCAGCATAAATTTACAACGTCATATTACTTCAGATGATAGAGAATTTACTTATAATTTGTTAGCTTTAGCTTTTTTAAATAATCAAAAGGTTTTAGACTTGAGCAAACCTCAAATTTTTAATAATATTGAGTATCCTGCTAGTCTTATAGTTTATCAGCTAGAAATGGATAATGATAATTGGAAAAAACTAATTAATAAACTTGAAAATCGAGAATTAAATGAACGAACTCTCTCAATATGTTTTAATCTTGATAATGTAAATAGCAGCAATTATAGAGAAGTTGAACGAGATGAAGAAAAACGGCTTTATATTACAATCCATGCATTAGGGTTTATTCTCAAACCAGAAATTTCCTGGTTGCCAGAAGCAGGATTGCCAATAGAATTAAATATATCTAGCGGACTTGATGAAAATTTTGGTGTTTATGGTGCAGATAAACTCTATCCAGTTTCTGAAAAACGGCTTTATTATTGGTCTAGTGAAGATAGTAGTTTAAGCACTTATTCTTATGATACACAAGAACACAAAATAGGAAATCAAAGCGTAAAAAGAATCATGCTTGCACTTGAACTATTGCAGGGAGTTAGTACATGGACAACAGGTAAGAATAGTATTGCAGATGTTAATTTTAAATGGGATTTAATTGTTAAGGTAAATAACCGATGCTATCCTTTACAAATCAAATCAAACTCTGAAACTGCTATGGAAGCATATGAACAATATTTTGAGCTATGGGAACAAGCAAAAATTCCTTTTATACCTGTAATTTTTTGGACAAATGCAGGTTCTTGTATCAAGAAAATGGCTCAATATTTCGCAAATTTGTTTAATGTACCTTTAAAAGCAACCCAGGCATCTATCAATTCAGAAGTAACCTTGACTAAGATAAATTCACATAAAATCTACAAGCATATTGACGAGGTGAGAACTGGTAATAAAGCTCATAAACCTATTGTGGAAGCTTTGTTCGATGCTGCTGGTAGGGGAGAGTGGGATAAACAAGCAGAAGATTTGTTGCAAGCAATTGTTGATAGAGAAAAGAATAGTCACTATCAACTTATTAATCATTGCAGTATTATTGGCAAAGCTAGGATTAAGCAAGCTGAAGTTTTGAAAGCAAAATTAGAAAGTTTAGGCTTTAAATTAAATGGTGATATGTATTTATAACTCTTGAAACTTCGACTTCAGAACTTGAAGGCTAGAGCTTGGAGCTCGGAACTTAGAGATGGGAACGTGAACTTTCAAGTTCTACACTCAAACACCGAGCTTCTAAGCTCTAACTTTTAACCTTTTAGGCACAATTGCCGATAGATTTTCTCCACTACTGATGCTTAGGGCAGGACTTTCCTTTCTTTACAAACAAAATTACGCCTTGATCAACTTTTAGTTTCTACCTTTGAAAGAGTTTAGCCATTCTTGAACTTGTTCGCGGGCAATATCACGCCCTCCAAGACCAAAAGCTAGGGCAATAGCAACTGCGATCGCACCTAGTAAAAGTCCAAAGGCTAAATTCACAATATCACTGGCAACTCCAATCTGTTGCAGTGCCATTGCCGAGACTAAGCCAATGATGGCAATCCGCGCCACTTGTCCCAAAATCTGGGCTTGACGGTCGCCGGAACTGGTAATGATATTAAAAGCTAGATTTGCCAGGAATAAGCCAATGGCAAATATTATCAATCCTGCCAAAATCCGCCCGAATATGATCACAATACCAGACACTAATGCCGTCAGGGCTGGAATATTCAGGATATTCACCGCCGCCACCGTTGCAAACAGCATGATCCCCACTAAGGCAACAATGCCTGCAATTTCTGATGGCGTGCGACTTGGAATTGGAGGAGTTGTTGGTTCTGTTAAAATTACGACTTGTCTGCTGGGTGTTGTCAAACCCAGTATGCTGAAAATGTTATTAAACCCTAAATTGGTGAGAATACTTGTAACCAGATCCGCTACAAACCGCCCGACGAAATAGGCAACAATCAAAATTGCTACGGCTGTAAAGATGGCAGGGAGGGCGTTGAGAACCTGTTGCAGCATTGCGATCGCAGGCACAGATATCGCATCAATTCGCAAGGCATTCAACGCTGCGATCGCTACAGGAATCAAAATCAAAACATAGACAATTGTGCCGATAATACTCGATAGAGGTTGCACCCCCGCAGCCGAAGATAATCCCAACCGACTACCTAAACGGTCGATGCCAGTTGTCACCAGCAAGTTTGTTACAATCCGCCGCACCACATTAGCAATGAACCAGCCAACTACAGCAATTAATATCGCCGCTAAAATGTTTGGCAGAATTAGCAGAATTTCTGTAATTAGAGCTTGTACTGGTTGTAGAGCCTCCCTTAGTTCGAGAGTATCTAAAACTGGAGCAAGAAATAGTAAAAATATAAACCAATACAGAGCATTGCCAATCGTCTCACTCAGAGACAGCTGATTCAGGCTGGGTACGCTGTCTGCTGGTTCTGGATTCAAACGCTGATCCAGGTTAAATGCCTGTAATGAGCGCACAGTGATAATCTTCACAATGGTCGCCAAAAACCAGGCGGTTACCAAAAGGATTCCCGCACCAACCAACTTTGGCAAAAAGCCAATAAGTTGATTGAGAAAATTATTCAGGGGTCGAGATGCTATCTCCAAATCCAATGCCTGTAAAACAGCTACCGCCGTCAACAGGATAATGCTCCAAAAGACTAAGCTGGAGATTAATTTCTCCACTTGGGGAACATCTTGACGACCCGTTATCCCTGCGGCAATGCGGTTATCTATGTTTGTGCGATTGAGGATTCCTCGCGTCACGGCAGCGGCGATCGCCGCAATTAGCCAACCTACTAACAAAATTGCCACTGCCCCCAGCAGACGGGGTATAAACAGAATCAACTGTTGAACAATACCTTGCACATCAGCGATTCCTTGATTCACTGCTGGTTGTGTCAGTTGCAGGTTGGGCGATTGTGCCAAAAATTGCTGCACCCTCGTGGACAAAGCAACTTCTATCACCTGGGTTATTCCTTGCCAAGTTGTGTTCATGGTTTTCGGGAATTAAGCTTAAATATTCACCGCAAACACTGAGTCAGTGTTTTGCCTATCAATTTACCAGTAAAAACGTACATCTATGGCATTGATATCAAGAGTAATTTTTGACTTTGTTACCAAATATTTGATTTAATCTACTGGCAATGGCAAATTTTGCGTTACTCTAATTGCAGCAACAGCATCAAAGATGTGGAATGTCCCAAGTTTTGGAACAATCGATTCAAATTAATGCAACAGCTACGGTGGTAGAGCGCTGTATTAGCGATTTAGCTCTGATGCACCGTTGGCTCAACCCTGTCCTCCGTTGCGAACCTGTGGGTGAAGCTTGGAGTACCGATGTCGGCAGTCAAAGTCGTTTTATCATTCAAATTCCTCTACTGAAACCCACGTTGAATAGCGTAATTGTAGAACGACAGCCGGGTTTGGTAGTTTGGGAGTTTCAGGGATTTTTTCACGGGCGCGATCGCTGGGAATGTCAGCCAACAGAAAAGGGAACGCGCCTACTCAACCGCTTTGAGTACGATATCCCTAATCCCTTAATTAGTTGGGGTTTCAACACCTTTGCCGCATCTTGGACAAAAGAAGATATGCAAGCCCAGCTGCGCCGCCTCAAACGAGTCGCAGAAGAACAACAAAATTAGTCATTGGGCATTGGGTATTGGGAATTGGGCAATGATCAATAGTTCTTCTTCCCCTGCTTCCCCTGCTGCCTCATCTCCCCTATCCCTCTACCCATCCTTAGCCAATTCAGTAAGTAGCCGCCGAATCACAGATGCATCCTCGGCATCAGGAACTTTTGCTAAATAATTTTGTAAGTCGTCTATGGCTTGAGGATAGTAACCGAGTTGATAATAGATCAGACCGCGATCGCGCAATTCTAAAGTTAAACCAGGAAACAGCAATAAAATTCGTTCAACTGCTGCCAGCGTTTTTTCTAACTCTTGCTGTTTGAGGTAAATAAATTTTAAATTTGTCAGCATCCGTGCCAAAAATTGCCGATGAGTGACTACAGCTAAAAATTCTGGTTGTAGGGTCACAGGTTGTTGATAAAGTTGAGACAGCCGTTCCTCGCAATCTTGGGCAAATATTACTTCACCACCATTGAAAGCATCGACGAAAATCTCTATATCTGAAATATCTGGGCGGATTAGGAAATGTCCTGGCATTCCCACACCCACCATCGGAAAATCAATCCGTCGGGCAACCTCCAGGTAAACCAGCGCTAAGGTAATCGGAATCCCCAATCGTCGGTCAATTACATCATTGAAAAAGCTGTTGCGCGGGTCGTAATAGTCAGTTTTATTACCTGAAAACTTTAAATATTCGTAGAGATACTGATTAATACTTTGAACTATCCGCAAAGGATATCGTGAGTCAGGCAAGCGTTCTTGAAGCTCCCATGCCATTGTATCAAGGGCGTTGAGGTATTCCTCTAAGTCTAAGTTGGGATATTCTTCTTGTGCAATATACAAAGCTGCCTTTGCTAGGTCAATGTGCTCGTCAGACTGCTGAATCTCTTGGTAAAAATATTGTCGTGCTGACGAGAAATTCATAGGTTGTTGCTCAGTGGAAATGTGAGGATGAAGCCAGAGCTGCTTGGCTGAACTGAAAATAGTTTTATTGTACCTATTTTTATATTAAGGATATTCAGAAGATTTGGAAATGTAATTTGTACATAGTTTTGATGAAATGAATGTATCCAGCGGATGAAAATACGTTAATGTAGCTTTTTAGTATTGACTAAAGTACACATTTATAGTATTTAATTGTGCTAAATCTGCTTTGAGCAATCTAAAGATGTATGGTATCAAACTACCAATTAGTGATTACTAATTACTAATTACCTAAGTTCCGAAATAGTATTAAGAGCATGTGTATTAACTATTTGAATGAAATGGCATAGTACTGCTGTTTGTGCGATCGTCGCAGAGAGCAGATTTTTTATATAAGCTTCCCTAATATGTATTAAGCAAGCAAACACGCTGACAAGATAATTTTTATCTTAATATCAACGAGCAAGCGTTAGCGTTGGCGTAGCCTCTCGTAGAGAAGCTCGCCGCAGGCATCGCTACCTTAAGTTTTTAACTACTATGGTTTTCATCGCTAGGTATCATAACAGTGTGTTACTACGATGTTCTTAAGTGTAGATTCTGCTTACATAGTTATACTTACGCATAATCACGTTGATAAGCCTATCTTAAAGCAACAATTTAATTTTACAAAGTTTTAGTCAATTATTCACTTGATACTGGTATCTAAGTTGCCTTATATCTAGGTTTTGGCTGTTATTTATTCTAAATTAGAATGTAATTCTTATGTGAATACACGCAAATACTCTCCACACTAAATAAATTTGCTAGTAATCTAAAAGAATAAGCAAGTGAGGAAAACACTGGTAATAACCTCTTTAAATAATTAGAAGACAAAAGCTAAGTTCAGAACTTTAGTCATTTTTACTAGTGCTTATATCTGCGCTCGCAGCAAAAGGCTAAACCCTTACTGATCACAGAGGGGTTTATGCCTAATTTTGCTGATAAATTCGAGTGCAATCACAACTGAGTTTATCAGCATTAATCGAGAGTCATTAATTGTCGTTTGGAAGAATACACACCTTTGGAATTTTTGAGGAAACTAGAATCATGAATAAATCAATTGTTTTCAAAAGTTTAAATAAGATTGGTATAGTATTAACAGCCTTGACCGCAATCGGATTTGCTACGACAAATTCTGTTAGCGCAGCATCAGTTACAACCCTCTTACAGGATGATTTTAATCAAGAAAATAATGGTGTTGCTAATCTTGCCACTTTAAATTACACTCAGTTTTCCAACTGGAATGTTATAAACGGATCTGTGGACTTGATTGGAAATGGTTATTTTGATTTCCTTCCTGGTAACGGACTATATGTAGATTTGGATGGATCAACATTTAAAGCTGGTACACTTCAATCTAAAACAACATTTAACTTTCAAGCAGGAGACACAGTTAACCTCAGCTTCCAGCTTGCTGGGAATCAACGAAATAACGTGATTGACCCTGTAACCGTATCTCTGGGTAGTTTGTTTAGCGAAACATTTTTACTACCCGAATTTCAAGGGTTTACAACCTATACACGAAGTTTTAGCGTTGCTTCTGCAACAAGTGCCAGATTAAATTTCCAAGAGACTGGCGCAGATAATATTGGATTGCTGCTTGACAATGTGACGTTGACTAAATCAGTTCCTGAACCTGGTTCAATTATGGGTATTTTAGGTTTCGGTGCTTTTGGCCTTACCTCTCTTTGCAAGCGTAAACAACAAGCCGCAATTAAGGCATAAGCATCAATTTTTATTTAAGCCGTTTAATTTCATTAATGGGATTTAGACAAAAAATACCCATAAAAAAGCCTCAAATCCATATACAGATGGATTTTGACATCGTTTTGCTTAGTTTATTGATATATCTGGGTTTGGACCATTTTTGAGTAATTGGTGTATTTCCCTTGCCTTGCATGGGTTTGAGGCTTGTTTATCCCTCAAAAATGTTTAAGTACCGCTAACCTCAGACCGCGATCGCGCAATTCTAAAGTTAAATTAGGAAACAGCAACAAAATTCGTTCAACCGCTGCCAGCGTTTTTTCTAACTCTTGCTGTTTGAGGTAAATAAATTTTAAATTTGTCAGCATCCGTGCCAAAAATTGTAGGGATTTTAATGGTAAGTTGACTCTGACACTCGCAAACGGAGGTACTGAGACTTTCTCCGTTCCTAAGACCATTTCTAGTCTAGGCGGCTCGGCACGTTACTATAGCATCATTGCCTCAGACCCCAGCGAAGTTTTTACACAAGTGACCTTTGGTAACACCGGAGGCGGGAGTGACGTCTTTGGTTTTGATGACCTGACTATCGGCAGTATTCAGCAAGTGAAACCTGTTCTTGAACTAACTTCTATGTTGGGTGTCTTGGCATTTGGTGCTTTCGGTGCTGCTTCAAAAGTGAAGCGCAAACAACTCAAAGGCACAGCTAAAGACTAAATTTATCGGTAACTAACTTTTAACACTGCTGTGTCTGCACTATCCTGACACAGTAGTTTTGATTTTGATTTTCTCCCAGCCCCATGCTAAAACTTACCTTAATTTTGATCCCCAGGCAGCAGTCTTAAGGATCAATTTATGGCGTAGAGTAGGGTCGTTCAGTGCTAATCTGAAAGGTGACATTGCTTAACTTTATGTCTTCTCCGACCTTATCTGAAATATAGCTTCAATCATTAGGCGCAGCATGGTCACAACCGCAGAAAAAACAAACATAGGCTACATTACTCAAATCATTGGTCCAGTTGTAGACGTTAAATTTCCCGGCGGGAAATTGCCACAAATCTTCAACGCTTTGAAAATCATTGGCAGCAACGAAGCTGGACAAGAAATCAACCTCACCGTTGAAGTACAGCAACTGCTGGGCGACAACCAGGTGCGGACTGTTGCGATGAGTTCCACCGAAGGCTTAGTGCGCGGTTTGGAAGTGTCCGATACAGGCGCTCCGATCAACGTACCAGTTGGTAAAGCCACTTTGGGTCGGATTTTTAACGTCCTTGGCGAACCTGTAGACAACAGGGGCCCTGTAGATGCTGAGGCAAGTTTACCCATCCACCGCTCTGCTCCCAAATTCACTGACCTGGAAACCAAACCTTCCGTGTTCGAGACTGGGATTAAAGTTGTTGACCTTCTGACTCCCTATCGACGCGGCGGTAAGATTGGTCTATTCGGCGGTGCTGGTGTTGGTAAGACTGTAATCATGATGGAGTTGATCAACAATATTGCTACCCAGCATGGTGGAGTATCCGTTTTTGCTGGCGTGGGTGAGCGCACCCGTGAAGGCAATGACCTCTACAATGAAATGATTGAATCTGGAGTAATCAATAAAGACAACCTCAACGAGTCAAAGATTGCTCTAGTCTACGGTCAAATGAACGAGCCACCCGGAGCGAGAATGCGGGTTGGTCTTTCAGGATTGACAGTAGCAGAGTACTTCCGGGATGTGAACAAACAGGATGTGCTGCTATTTATTGACAACATTTTCCGGTTTGTACAAGCAGGTTCGGAAGTATCCGCGCTACTCGGTCGGATGCCCTCAGCAGTAGGATATCAGCCCACATTGGGAACCGACGTGGGTGAACTGCAAGAGCGGATTACCTCAACTACAGAGGGTTCGATTACCTCCATTCAGGCAGTGTACGTACCAGCGGACGACCTCACCGACCCCGCACCTGCTACCACCTTCGCCCACTTGGATGGTACAACAGTGCTGTCTCGCGGTTTGGCAGCTAAGGGAATTTATCCCGCAGTTGACCCCCTTGGTTCGACTTCCACGATGTTACAGTCCAACATTGTCGGTGACGAACACTACACTACTGCCCGGGCAGTGCAATCAACTCTGCAACGTTATAAAGAACTCCAAGACATTATCGCCATTCTCGGTCTAGATGAATTGTCTGAAGAAGACCGTTTGATCGTAGCGCGGGCGCGGAAGGTTGAGCGTTTCTTGTCTCAGCCGTTCTTTGTAGCAGAAGTATTCACCGGTTCTCCTGGTAAGTACGTGAAGTTGGAAGACACTATTAAAGGTTTCCAAAAGATTCTGTCTGGTGAGTTGGATGCTCTGCCAGAACAGGCTTTCTATTTGGTTGGCGATATTAACGAAGCGATCGCTAAAGCTGACAAAATCAAAGGTTAGTCATTAGTCATTAGTTATTGGTCATTGGTCATTAGTCATTAGTCATTAGTTCAACTGCTAATGACTAATGGCAATTACAAAGGACAAATGACAAAGGACAAAGGACAAAGGACGAAGGACAAAAGACAAATGACATTAACCGTTCGTGTAATTTCCCCAGATAAAACAGTCTGGGATGCCCCAGCTGAAGAAGTCGTTTTGCCTAGCACTACTGGTCAACTAGGTATCCTAACTGGACACGCACCACTTTTGACCGCCCTGGATACTGGTGTAATGCGAGTCCGCGCCGCTAAAAATCAGAATTGGGAGGCGATCGCCCTTTTGGGTGGCTTTGCTGAAGTCGAAGAAAATGAAGTGACAATTCTGGTTAACGGTGCTGAACGTGGCGACAAAATTAACCTTGATGAAGCTCGTACTGCTTATAACCAAGCAGAAACACGTCTAAGTCAAGTGTCAGCAGACGATCGCCAAGCCCAAATTCAGGCAACCCAAGCTTTCAAACGCGCCCGCGCTCGGTTTCAAGCTGCTGGCGGTTCGGTCTCAATTTAACTTTCTATTTCATCTTTGTAGGTTGGGCAATGTCCAATCTACAAATTATTTATTAAATTTTAAAAAAATTACATCAAGTTTAAGAAATTGAGGCAAGCTCTAGTGAAGTGTTAACTTAGCTAATTAGTTGCCCAGATGGGCACATATTATGAAAAGGTTTTCATCTTTACTTGGTACTCGTAAACAAAATAAGGTAGCTCGCTTTGTAGCATCTGTTGTAGCAACCTTAGCGATCGCTGCACCAGTGTCTTTGACGAACGCTAGAAGTATTCACTCTGCCAATGCAATTCCTGTAAAAACTACTTCTGCATCAGTCCAGCTAAATCAGACCAAACCAAATATTTCCCAATTACAAATTAGCAGGACTCAATATCAAGCTGCTGGAATTGACCCTTTCGTATTAATCCCCATTGTCCTTGTCGGGGGTTTAGTTATATTTGTCCCCCTATTCTTTGGTGGACTTGTAGTAATTGGCGAGCGTGAAGTCGGTATTATAGTTAGAAAATTTACCCTTTCTGGGCGCGGACTCCCTGCCGGCAGTTTGATTGCCCTCAACGGCGAAGCTGGCTTGCAGGCAGATACATTAGCTCCTGGCTGGCATTGGGGCTATTGGCCTTGGCAGTATTCTGTAAAAAAAGAGCCAGTAGTTGTCGTTCCCCAAGGGGAAATCGCTTTGATTGTGGCAGCAGATGGTCAACCCAACCCACCAGAGCGGATTTTGGGTAAAATTGTCAGTTGTGACAACTTCCAAGATGCTCGTAAATTCCTTGCCCAAGGCGGGGAAAAAGGACGGCAAATGGGTTTTCTCACAGCTGGTACGTACCGGATCAATACCGCCCTGTTTAAAGTCATCATGGCAGCAAATGCCAGCGCTCATGGCATGACTCCAGAACAGTTACGGGTGTACAGTCTGGCATCTGACAAAGTTGGCATTGTCACTACCTTAGATGGTTTGCCAATTTCTGCCGGTGAACTCGCAGGCCCCATAATTGAGAGACACGACAACTTCCAAAATGGTCACAAATTTATTGATGGCGGTGGACGGCGAGGTTTACAAGAACAGATATTGCTTTCGGGTTCTTGGAATTTGAATCCTTGGTTTGTCCAGGTTGAGCAAGTGCCGATGACGGAAATTCCCATTGGGTATGTGGGTGTGGTAATTTCTTTCGTGGGTAAAGCACATCAAGATGTCAGTGGTGCAGCTTTCACCCACGGTAACTTGGTAAATCAGGGACATAAGGGTGTGTGGATCGAACCGCTATATCCTGGTAAGCACCCGATTAACTCCCGGATTATGAAGATTGAACTCGTGCCAACGACCAACATTGTCTTAAACTGGTCAGGTCGGACTGAACGCCACAGCTATGATGCTAAACTGGCTTCTTTAACAGTGCGATCGCGTGATGGGTTTGCCTTTGATTTGGAAGTAGCGCAAATTATCCATGTGGGTGCTTTAGATGCTCCAAAGGTAATTTCTCGCGTTGGTGCAATGCAAAATCTGGTAGACCATGTATTAGAACCAACTATTGGTAATTATTTCCGCAACTCAGCCCAAGATTATACTGTACTAGACTTTCTCACCGCTCGCAGCGAACGACAATCTGAGGCTGCTGAGTATATTAAAACAGCATTACGGGCTTATGACGTGCAAGCGATCGACACTCTGATTGGTGATATTCAGCCACCAGCGTCACTAATGCAGACACAGACAGACCGGAAAATTGCCGAAGAAGAACGCAAGACTTATGAAGTCCAGCAGATGGCGCAAACCCAACGGCAGCAGCTTGTCCGGGAAACGGCACTCGCTGATATTCAGCAAGAAATGGTGAAATCGGAGCAGAGTGTACATATTGCTGACCTCAAAGCCCAAGCCCAAATTAAGCAGGCGACTGGTGAAGCCGAGGGGACAAAACTCCGGGCAATTGCTGAGGCTGAAGGTATTCGGGCCACAGGTAACGCCAAAGCTGAAACCTATCGGACAGGTGTGGAAGCTTTGGGGCCACAAGGTTATACAGCAATGCAACTAATGCAGATTATCGGCGATCGCAATGTCCGCTTGATTCCAGATGTCTTAGTTGGTAGTAACGGCAGCAATAACGGCTTAGTGGATGGACTACTATCGATGATTTTATGGAATCAAACTGCCAAGCCAGGTGAATTAAAACCAACACCTTTACATGCACAACCGATAGTTACCCAAACACAACCTACCGCAGAAAATGGTCTTCCACCTATAATTGTGAATTTTCCGGCGGATAAGCAACATTAGCAACACCAATGTACGTCTGTAGGGGCGTACAGCCGTATGCCCCTACCCATACATCTGTCGCATTCTTATTTCAAATTGGTATTCCGAGTTCTGAGTAACTAAAAACAGCTATATTTTATTGTGGATGCCCTGTAGGCAAAAAAATTTTGCTTTTACAAGAACGTTATCGTTTACTCAAGCGGATTAGTGAAGGGGGATTCTGCAAAACCTTCCTCGCTGTAGATGAAGGTCAGTTTCCTCCAATTCCTTTCGTCATTCAAGAATTATTGTTGGAATCCGAAACACCATTAGCCTTTGAGCAAAAAATGCAACGGCTAGAGGAATTAGGAAAACATCCCCAAATTCCCGCTTTATTAACTTATTTTCAGCAGAACGGGCATTTTTATTTAGTGCAAGAGTTTATTGCAGGCACTAATTTAGCTCAGGTGGTTGAAGAGGAAGGCGCTTTTAATGAAACTCAGATTTGGCAACTGTTAGAAGATGTGTTGCCAGTTTTACAGTTGATTAGCGATCGCAACATCATCCACCGTGATATTAAACCCTACAATATCATCCGTAGATCCCCAATTACAAAAAAAGGGGATTTAGTCATAGTCGATTTTAGCACTGCGAAAATCGTTACAGAAATTGATCGGTTAACATCACAAATCAGTATCGGCAGTCCAGAATACGCTGCACCAGAACAAGCGAGGGGAAAAGCGGTTTTTGCTAGTGACTTATATAGCTTGGGTGTAACTTGTATTTACTTACTTACCCAGATTTCTCCCTTTGATTTATTTGATATTGCTAATGATTGCTGGGTTTGGCAACAATATCTTACTACTAAGGTAAGCGAGCGCTTGGCGCAAATCCTCGACAAGCTGCTGCAAAATGCTGTTAACCGCCGTTTTCAATCAGCTGATGAAGTTATGCAAGCAATGGGTATGGAATGTAAAACTCAAAATCCAAAATCCCAAATTCAAAATCCTCCTTGGCGCTGCTTGCATACCCTAACTGGGCATTCTGGGACATTCAGTAGTGTGAATGCCCTTGCCCTCAGCCCTGACAGTAACACTTTAGCTAGTGGTAGTGATGATAAAATCGTCAAATTGTGGGATTTAAATACCCAAAAAGTCCTAGCTAGCTTATCAGGACATTCCCAAGCTGTAAAATCAGTTACCTTCAGTCCGGATGGGAAAATTCTGGCAACTACTAGCGACGATAAAACTATCAAATTGTGGCAGGTTGAGACATTAGAGGAAATCTGCACCCTATTGGGACACTCACACGCTGTAAAATCAGTTGCTTTTAGTCCAGATGGACAGATTCTCGCTAGTGGTAGCTGGGATAAGACAATCAAACTCTGGGATGTAAATACTGGTACAGAAATTTGCACCCTAACTGGACACAAATTACAGGTAAATTCAGTGGCGTTTAGTCCCAAAGGACAGATTTTAGCTAGCGCTAGTTATGACAGAACAATTCGCCTGTGGCAATTGAGAGCATTTGGAAGGTTTGAGAAAAAATTTCAAAACCGCCTATGCTATCGCTTGTTAGGCACCCTTTCAGGTCATGCATGGGCGGTTTTGACAGTCGCTTTTAGTCCCAATGGTCAAATTTTGGCGACGGGTAGTGATGATAACACTATTAAATTGTGGGAGGTAAACACTGGTCAGCTAATTTGCACACTTGTAGGCCATTCCTGGTCTGTGGTGGCTGTGGCTTTTTCTGTCGATGGCGAAACGCTTCTAAGTGCAAGTTGCGACAAAACAGTTAAACTTTGGAAGGTAAGCACAGCAGAAGAGATTGTTACTCTCTCTGGTCATGTAGACTCAGTATCTGCTGTTGCTGTGAGCAAAGTTACACAATTAATTGCAAGTGGCAGCAGGGATAAAACTATCAAACTGTGGCAGCTTGTAGAACAGTACAATAGCTAATTTTGTAATATCAAGCGCTACCTGTGAAGGCAACTTCCGGAAATTTCAACTGAGCTTCTGCCATTGGACGGTTTCTGCCTTCCTCTTGCCAGTAGTTTATCACTTCTGTCGCTTTATTCAGCAACTCGACGCGATCTAGGTCAGTAATCCAATGTTTGGATTCGAGTTCCTTCTTTAACTCTTCCCAGGCATCATTTCTGGGCCAAAAAAAGTACTTAGTTAAAGGACTTGTGCCTTTGCCTACAACTTGATCAACCGCTAGAGCGACGTTTTCGTCTAACCACAGAATTTTCAAAATAAACTTGGTCAATCACACCTCCGGGAATTTCCGGGCATTACTTAACTAGGATAGCGATCGCTTATTTTAACGCAATACTATATAAAATGACGAAACTAGTGATTGAAAATGGGCTAGCATAAGCTGTAGTCGGCGCTAACTCAAGATGCTTATGCCCGTACATCCTACGTCTGTTACCCCTCCATGAAGCAGGCGCAAAACCGTACCCTCTAAAATTAACACTATCACCATAATTCTTACCCAATGAAAGTATAAGTGCTGACGATTTGACTAAGCGATCATCCGGTACACAAAATTGGAAGTTCCTTATGATCATATAAAACTCTTTTACTCTCTACCCATGACTCAACAAACTTCTACAAAAACAATCGTTGTTTTCGATATTGATGGCGTTGTGCGCGATGTTAGCGGTTCCTATCGGCGAGCGATCGCAGATACCGTAGAATATTTTACTACCCAAGCATATCGTCCAACACCACTAGATATTGACCAACTGAAGTCTGAAGGCGTGTGGAATAACGATTGGGAAGCATCGCAGGAATTAATTTACCGCTACTTTGAAACCCAAAAACAGACCCGCGAACAACTGCAACTAGATTACAATGCGATCGTTGCTTTTTTTCAATCCCGTTACCGAGGACCAGACCCCAACAATTTAACGGGGTATATCTGTAATGAACCTTTATTATTGCAACCAAGCTATTTAGAGCAACTTACCCAAGCGGGGATTGCTTGGGGATTTTTCAGCGGTGCGACTCGTACTTCCGCTAACTATATTTTAGAAAAACGCCTGGGCTTACAATCTCCTGTGTTGATTGCGATGGAAGATGCACCAGGTAAACCTGACCCCACTGGACTTTTCGCCACAGTTCGTCAGTTAGAGAATAAAATTGAGCAAACATCAGCTGTAGTGTATGTGGGAGATACGGTAGCAGATATGTATACTGTCGAGAAAGCACAGGCTTTGGATTCTTCTCGCACTTGGATTGGTGTAGGGGTTTTACCGCCCCATGTGCAGGAAACAGCAGCCCGTGGTAATGCTTATGGTGAGACACTGCTAGCAGCAGGAGCAGCAGTAGTTTTGTGTAATGTCCAGGAATTAACCCCAAGGCAGATTCAAGAATTGGTAAGTTCATCTGCCTGAGCTATGTTATAAGTCAATACGCTTGGGTTAAGGCTAAAACTCTTTCTTCAAATCAATTTTTTTAACGAACCGCCAAGGACGCAAAGGACGCAAAGAGAAGGAAGAAATTTTTAACCCAAGCGTATTGTGTTATAAGTACAGTTTTGCGTAAAAGTGTAGCGTTTTTAATGCAGGGGAACGCATTAAGAATGCGGCCGACGCATTGGCATTGCAAGGGGACGCATTAAGAATGCGGCCGACGCATTGGCATTGCAGGGGGACGCATTAACAATGCGGCCGACGCATTGGCATTGCAACGTATTGCCTTTCTTTAATTCGCTACGAATTAATAAATGCTGTACTAAGATCAATCAAGCTATGCGTACAAGAATGACTAGCTGATAACAATCTTGCCCCAATTATTGGGAGATTAATAAAAATGTCTGCACTTAAACTGCCTAACGGCCCTCAAACTCACCCTTGGGTACAGACGTATCAGTGGCTTACTAATCCCTTAGAATACATGGAAGCCTGTGCTAAACGTTATGGTGATACGTTTACCCTCCGAATTGGCCCAGTTTTTACTCCTCAAGTGTTTATTAGTAATCCTCAGGCGATTCAGCAGATTTTTACCACAGATCCAAAACAGTTAGACTCTGGTGCAGCAGCAGGTTCAGGAACGCCTTTATTGGGGCCAAATTCTTTACTATCCTTAGAAGGAAAACCTCACCAGCGCCAGCGTAAATTGCTGACACCTCCTCTACATGGGGAAAGAATGCAGGCTTATGGTAATTTAATCTGTGAGATTACTAAGCAAGTAACTAGCCAGTGGACAGTCGGGGAAACCTTTACAGTCTTGCCATCTATGCAAAAAATCTCCTTTCAAGTGATTTTAAAGGCTGTATTTGGTCTAAAGGACGGACTTCGTTATGAAAAACTCAAAGAAATTCTGATTGCTATCCTGAATCCAAAAAAACCTATTTTTCGGGCAATATTACTGCTGTTCCCATTATTACGACAGGATTTAGGACCTCGCAGTCCTTGGGGAAGTTTTCTACGTTTGCGGCAGGAAATGGATGATCTCATCTATGCTGAAATTCAAGAGAGGCGATCGCTTGTAGATCAGTCTCGAAGTGATATTCTGTCTTTAATGATGGCGGCTCGTGATGAAGCAGGTGAGCCGATGACAGACTTGGAATTACGTGATGAGTTAATGACTTTGTTGGTTGCAGGTCATGAAACTACGGCTAGTTCTTTGGCATGGGCGCTGTACTGGATTCATCATCAGCCTGAAATACGTGAAAAACTGTTGCAAGAACTGGATAGTCTGGGTGACAACAAAGACCCGAACGCCATTTTCCGATTACCTTATTTGAATGCTGTTTGTTCAGAAACAATGCGCCTGTATCCGGTGGGGATGTTGGGATTAAATCGATTGGTTAAATCACCTTTAGAAATTGCAGGCTACAAATTTGACCCTGGTACTATACTGGTTCCTTGTATTTATTTAAGTCATCATCGAGAAGATTTATACCCCAATTCAAAGCAGTTTAAACCAGATCGGTTTCTAGAACGACAATTTACTTCAGCTGAATTTTTGCCCTTTGGTGGTGGTAATCGTCGCTGTATTGGCATGGCATTTGCCATGTTTGAGATGAAACTGGTATTGGCAACTATACTATCTAGTTGGCAAATGAAACTAGCTGATACAAAGCCAGTACTGCCAGTTCGGAAAAGCGTCCTATTAGCACCAGGCGGTGGTGTACCAATGGTAGTAATTGGAAAGCGTCAGCAAAATCAGCGAGTTCTTGAGACTAACTCAGTGTAGAAAGTCTCAGAATCAGGTGGGAGCGATTGCTTCGCTTCCCCTTTGATTTACCTGCTAATTACTGGAGTTTCAAGAATTTATCTAAAGCTGATACCATACTGGGCGGCCAACGACGGATATTTGTTACCCAGTTGATGTCCTTATAACGGCTATCGAGTCCATAAGCAGCTACCCAGTTACTTTCGGCTTCGCCTTGTTCTCCATTTACCCAGTATGCTGCTGTCAGGGCAGCACGCATATCGGCAAACTTGGGATATTTACGGACAATATTCCGCATTTCCCGGATTGCTTGGTCTTTTTGACCAGTTTCATAAAGAGCGAGGGCGTAGTTAGCACGGGCAAAGGCAAAATTCGGAGCAATCTCATTAGATTTTTTGTAGTCTGCGATCGCATCTGACCATTTTCCTAAACCGGCTGTGGCATTACCGCGATTATTGTACGCCATCGCATCCTGAGGATCGAGTTCTAAGACATGATTATAATCTGCGATCGCCGAATCCCATTTTCCCAACCCTTCCAACGCCGCACCCCGATTCAAGTAAGGATCGGTGACATTTGGCGCTAGTTCTATGGCTTTGTTATAATCTGCCAGCGCCTCTTGTAATTTATTCTGACTCACCCGCGAATTTCCTCGGTTACTCCACGCCCCTGCATTAGTGGGAAATTGCTCAATAATCTTTGTCCAGTAAGTTTCAGCCGTGGCAAAATCACCTTGATTCGTTGCTGTAAACGCTTGATTTGCCCACTCATCGCCTTGTTTTAATTGTTCTTGAGTAATGGGCGGTTGAGATTGTGCCATGACTGGAGTACCCCAGCCAAACACAAGTAACAGACTGAGAAAAATACCAATTAACTTAATCATCTGGATTTACCTGTGTCTATCTTAAACATGGGGAATGGGGCAGGGGAGGAGAGGAGCATAATTAATACCTAATGCCCTGTTTGGTCAATGCCCAATTTCCCATAATTACAATAATGACAACTGTTCATTAGGCGGCGTGAATCCTAAATGCTTGTATGCTGCCTTTGTCGCCATCCTCCCACGATGAGTCCGAGTTAAATACCCAATTTGCATGAGGTAAGGTTCGTATACCTCTTCAATTGTTTGGGTATCTTCACCCGTTGCTGCTGCCATTGTTTCCAACCCCACTGGCCCACCATTAAATTGTTCAATTATTACACTCAGCATTTGGCGGTCTGTCCAATCTAAACCGCATGGATCTACTTGAAATAGTTGCAATGCTTCTGAGGCAACGCTTTCATTAATCTCACCAGAATTTTTTACCTCCGCATAATCACGTACTCGTTTAAGTAGTCTATTAGCAATACGTGGCGTTCCGCGTGAACGACGGGCAATTTCTGTGGCACCATCTTCTGTAATGAGGGTTTTGAGTAATTGAGCGGTTCGCAGTACAATTTTAGTCAGTTCGTCAACTTCGTAAAATCGCAGTTTTTGAATCAAACCGAAGCGATCGCGCAGTGGTGAAGTTAGGGCACCTACACGCGTTGTAGCTCCCACTAGGGTAAACTTTGACAACGGCAAACTTCTGATCCGAGCGCTCGAACCCTTACCAATAGTGATATCTAAGCGATAATCTTCCATCGCCGGATAGAGAATTTCCTCCGTCATCCGCGAGAGGCGATGAATTTCATCCACAAATAAGATATCCCCTGGTTTCATGTTCACTAGTAGCCCGACAATATCTCGTGGACGTTCTAGGGCTGGCGCACTGGTAATTTTGTAATTTACTCCCATTTCCGATGCTAAAATCATTGCCATTGTGGTTTTGCCCAATCCCGGCGGCCCATACAGCAGCAAGTGATCTAGCACTTCACTACGAGACTTGGCTGCTTTGATAGCAATATCTAGGACATCCTTTAAATCTTTTTGCCCAATGTAATCGGCAAATCGGTGCGGTCGAATACCTTCTTCTTGCTGATCTTGTTCATCAATAGCAGCTTCAGGCTGCAAAATCTTGTCTGGGAATGGTGCTTTCGCCGACTCCCGACGCTGCTTTGGTTCTTTGTTGGGTTCTGAAGGCTGTTTTTTCGAGGAGATTATCGCCATAATTCAGCTATCTACTTTCAAGGGGACAGACTAATTCGTAATTCGGAGTGGAGAGTGGGGAGTAAGGGAAGTAGGCAAAGAAAGAATAAGCAATGCTCAATACTTCGGCAACTCTTAGAGACGCTCTTGCGTTCGCTCAGTACAAGTGTTCCATGCCATGAAAGTTTTCGTTTGAGAATACCCGCGCCAATTTAAAATTTAAATTCCGGTCAATTACCCAGAAGTACAAAAGTTATTATGTTATCTAAAAGAATTTTACCGTGCTTAGATGTGAAGGCGGGACGGGTTGTAAAAGGAGTTAACTTTGTCAATCTCCAAGATGCAGGCGATCCGGTAGAACTGGCCAAGGTTTACAACGAAGCTGGTGCAGATGAGTTAGTATTTCTGGATATTACAGCTACTCATGAAGACCGAGCTACTATTTTAGATGTGGTGTACCGCACTGCTGAACAGGTCTTTATTCCATTGACTGTGGGTGGTGGCATTCAATCCTTAGAAAATGTTAAAGCTTTGTTACGAGCTGGCGCAGATAAGGTTAGTATTAATTCTGCGGCAGTGCGGGAACCAGACTTAATTAATCGAGCCAGCGATCGCTTTGGTAATCAGTGCATAGTTGTTGCTATTGATGCCAGACGCAGAAATAATGCGGAAAATCCAAGTTGGGATGTGTATGTGCGGGGTGGTAGGGAAAATACAGGCTTAGATGCCTTACTTTGGGCACAAGAAGTTGAAAAACGGGGGGCCGGAGAACTGCTAGTCACAAGTATGGATGCTGATGGAACCCAAACCGGGTATGATATCGAGATAACACGGGCAATTGCCGATGCTGTAGAAATTCCAGTCATTGCTTCTGGTGGTGCAGGTAATTGTGAACATATCTACACAGCCCTAACTGAAGGCAAGGCTGAAGCAGCATTACTCGCATCCCTGTTACATTATGGTCAATTAAGCGTCGCAGAAATCAAAAATTATTTACGTGATCGCAACGTGCCAGTCCGCTTGTTTTCATAAAGGGTTATTTTTTAATCAATGACATCTATCTTAGGTTAGACACACTTGCCTGAAAGGGTGTTAATATTATTTTACAAGTATTAACAAATATTAAAAAATATGTTGCTTCCTATTTTACTTTTTGATGTAGCCCTTGTGGCGTGGTCACTGCACTTAATGGAAAGAGCCTACCAGAGTAAAGAATTTTCTCTAATGTTGGCTGGTACATTGGTTGCTTTGGCTGCTGCTGCCATGTTAGTAGTTTACTTTTTGATGGGGCACTGTATGACCTATTTGTTGCAAGTGTCGTAGGAGTGCTGAGTGCTAAAGGAGATATTTAAAATTTAGTTTCCATAAAAAGCTTGACAAAGTACTAATAATTAAGTGATTATGTATAATGGATTTTAAGGGGTTATAGCGCAGTTGGTAGCGCACCTCAATGGCATTGAGGGGGTCAGCGGTTCGAATCCGCTTAGCTCCATTCTTCACACACTAAACCTCTCCGTTAATGGAGAGGATTTTATTTGCTGTCTACCTAGCCAGTCTCGAAAGTTGGAATCATAGAGGCTGTAATGGGTTTCTGAGGCGATTCGTTGTTGCTGTAAGAACTCTAGCCAATTTTCTAACACTTCCTCAACTTCATACTCATCAGTATCAATGATTTGTGCGATTGCATCCACTGATATTACTTTTTGCTACTAGATTAAGACATTTAACACATCTATGCTATGTTCCGTCCCTTGTTCGGGTGGAATCATTTTGTGTAAATGCTGCTAATAATAGGCGTTGCTGAATTAAAATATGAATCATGCGTAGGCGTAGCCCGTCGTAGACATCGCCTCAAGCTTAGCTCCTCGTAGACATCACTCTCTCATACATAAAATAAACTGAAACATGGTGCGTAGGCGTAGCCCGTCGTAGACATCGCCTAGCTGTTTCAAATTCCAAACTCGATACTTGACACTCAGAAGCTCAACGTCCACCTTCAGAAGCTCAACCTTCGACCTCAGAAGCTCAACGTCCACCCGCAGAAGCTCAACCTTCGACCTCAGAGGCTTAAATGCGACAATATTAACTCTTGCAACTATTATCAACAAGTAGAAACCCCATAGATGCTTGGACACTAAAGATAGCCATCTATGGTATAGAAATGTATAGAATCTTGTAAAGATATAAAATATAGTTGTTAAATGCACACATTTCTAGCTTCTTCCTCAATGCAGGTGTCTGTACCACCAAATCACTTTCAGCCAATGAAGATTGTCGCACTGGGGGACAGCTTAATTTATGGATTTGGCGACCCGGAAAAAGGAGGCTGGATTGAGCAACTACGGCGATGGTGGATGTTGCCGGATAGTCCGGGTCATGTTCTTTATAATTTAGGGGTAAGAGGCGATCACACGCAACAAGTAGCACAAAGGCTAGAAGCAGAATTTCGCCACCGGGGTGAACTGCGAAATCGTGTTCCCGACTTGATTATTTTATCAGTAGGCGTGAATGACTCAGCACGTTTGGCGCGTCCCAATGGGCGAAGTTACACAGATTTTACCGTATTTGAAAAGCAAATTGCTTCTCTACTAGATTTAGCACAGCAACTATGTCCTGTGTTATTTGTGGGCATGGTGCCAGTGGATGAAGCCAAGATGCCATTTCTAGATTGCTTTTATTATAATCATGCCGATCAATACCGCTACAAAGAAGCAACTCGAATTGCTTGTAATAAACGGCAAATTCCTTATTTGGATATTTTTGAGCAATGGATAGAACGTGGTGAAAATTGGCGGCTCAAACGCTTGAGTGAAGATGGTCTTCATCCCAATACACTAGGTTATCAAGCTTTGTTAGAAGATGTGATCAATTGGGATGCCATACCTTTAATAGGCTTTGCCAATGCAGCTTACCATTCTTAGTTTGATTATCGCCTTAAACCATCCTAATAATATAGATGTGTTGGTGCTTTGGGACTAGCCGATATTCTCGTATTTGCCATCCTTGCAAAAAGCACCACAATCTTGCTGAATTTTCAATGAAAGTAGGTGTAACATCCATTTCATAATCCATCTATAAAAACTCTAACTTCTCTCTTGTTCATTACTCAGCACTCCTAACTCCTAACTTAGTACTCTTATGACACCAACTTTATTTGGTCGCTGGCAAACTCGATTATTATTACTTGCAACTGTAGGCGTACTTGTATCTTTGCCTTTTGCAATGGGTTTGATTAGTTCTAGTACTAACTCAGTTTATTTTTGGATACTTGGTTATGTTGCCATATTTGGCTTAGGCTGGGATGTGCTTTACGACTATCTGCAAAAATCCCGCTGGGATAGAGATTGGCCCGCAGTTTATCAACTCTTAGCTGGCATATGGGAATTGGTGTTTGTGTTTTGTGGAGTCAAAGTGTTTGGCTTCTTACCAATACCTTTACCGAAAGATGAATTTTCGCCAACAGTTTTTCTATTGCACTATAGCGTCGTATGGCTAGCAGTTTTTATTAGTTCACAAAGCCTGATGCGAATTATCTTTCCCCGTTGGCGTTTCCGGGGTGGGGAGTGGTTGTAAAATCTCAAATACTTAAAATATTCAATTTATTTTCACCTAATATACTGATAGTTTTTTCATTGATTTGAACCACAATCCTCTCTAGGGGCGCACATCTGTGCGCCCCTACTTTATGGTTTAATTACCTGAAAATTGCTGTAATTAAAAATCAACAATTAAATCGCAAATTCAAAAAATCATATATGGCGATTTTAGTTTGAATGCAATATGTTGTATTGACATACAGTTGTGTGCATCGCTATGAATATTGGTTGGGAGTTGAATCCCCATCAAAATTGTCCCCGTAAAGAGTCTATAATCCACAATCCTAGTTCAATGCAGAGACGTAAATTAAGGAAGTGCTATGTTGAATTTTGATCTAGTTATTCAGCTATTTCTGCAACTTACAGTTATTTTAGCCACTTGTCGCATCGTCACGATTTTAGGACGTCGCTATCTTGCTCAGACCGATGTTGTTTGCGAAATGATTGCAGGCGTAATGCTAGGGCCATCACTTTTAGGATTGATTGCACCAGATTTTCAGCAATGGCTATTTCCTAAGCTTCCCATCATCACTGCTGTTGGACTCAAGATACCTAATCCATCGATGTCGATTTTATATGCTATCAGCCAAATTGGGTTGGTAATTTATATGTTTTTGATTGGTTTAGAGTTTAATACCAAACTCTTAAAACATCATATCAAAAGTGCAAGTTTGCTATCTGCGGCTGGGATTATCACTCCCTTTATTTTAGGAGCGATCGCTTCTTTTTGGCTTTATCACAACGGCAATTTTTTTCAACCAAAGGTAACGCCTTGGTCGGCCGCTTTGTATCTAGGTGCGTCGATGACAATTACGGCTTTTCCGATGTTAGCTCGTATTCTTTACGAACGCGGTCTTGCACAAACCCGCTTCGGTACTTTGGCTTTAGGTGCAGCATCAGTAGATGATGGAGTTGCTTGGTGTTTGCTGGCGATCGTGCTTGCTTGCGTCAAAAATTCTCTAAGCATTGCCATATTAGCAATTGGTGGTGGCATCTGCTACCTGCTATTTGCAATTTTTCTCGGTCAACCTCTACTGAGAGCGTTCACACACATGACAAAACGCGATGCAGGCGTGAACAGACAAACCCTAACTTTAATGTTGATAATTTTGATGTTTTGTGCATGGTTTACCGATGTCACAGGTATCTATGCAATATTTGGTGCTTTTGTGCTGGGAGCAGTAACACCACGCCAAGAATTCGCCCAACAAATTCGCCAACATACAGAATTTTTAACTACTTCTTTTTTGTTACCGATATTTTTTGTTTTCTCTGGATTGAACACTCAAATTGGATTGGTAAATACACCTAATTTGTGGGGAATTACGCTCTTAATTATTGCGATCGCAATTCTCGGTAAAGGTATTGCTTGTATGTTGGCTGCAAAATTGGCAGGGGAAAATTGGCGTGAATCTGCAACTATCGGCGCTCTGATGAATGCTCGTGGTTTGATGGAGTTAATCATCCTCAATATTGGTCTTGAGCAAGGTATAATTACCCCAACTTTATTCACTATCATGGTTATTATGGCAGTAATTACTACCCTTATGGCATCACCAATGATTGCCTTTTTGTTGCATGGAACAAGCTATGATAAATCTCCGCTTAAGCAAATTTTATAAAATTAGTTACCTAGCAATTGGGTAAAAATTTCTGCTTTGATAGATATAACTGCTAATTTGTTTGTAGTGGCATTTAAACGCCACTACAAACTGGCTACCTATTACCTAATTTTTTGAATATCAGTAATTCGGAAGTTATTCTAAATTGAGCTACTAAAATCATTAAAATTTATGTTTCACGCCTGCAACTGCATCGTAACAATATTTGACATGAGAACGAAGCACAAATTACCCTTACGTGTATAATAATACGCAAAGGTTAAGGCTAAAACTATTTGTAAAATTCAATTGTTTGAACGACCTGCATTCAGATACCAGACGCACTAGAAGAACGTATAGACATGAAGTGGCTTCCCACAGGGTAGGACACAAAGACAAATAAATACTTAACTGAACTGTATTGAGGTGTATCTAACAAGCTTGACATTTTCCAGTCTTTTAAAGAATCATCTTAGAGAAACCAGATAGTTACTTTTAAGGAAACCATGCACATAGTTATTCTTGTTCTGGTTGAGGTGCTGATTGTTATTGGACTTTCACAGCTAGTAGGGCTAGGATTCCGTTCCATTAAGCAACCGCTGGTAATTGGTGAGATTGTCGCTGGGATTATGCTTGGCCCATCTTTATTTGGTTTAGTTGCTCCCGATGTAGCAGTTTCCTTGTTTCCACCAGAAACTATTCCTTTTCTAAATGTTTTGTCTCAGGTGGGACTAATATTTTTCATGTTTCTGATTGGGCTTGAACTAAATCCAAAATACCTCAGCGGACAATTAGAAGTAGCTGTTTTAACTTCTCATGTAAGCATTTTGCTGCCGTTTTCCTTAGGAACATTGCTAGCGGTGCTACTTTATCCCCTAGTTTCCAATGCAAGTGTATCCTTTACCACCTTCGCCTTATTTTTGGGGGCGGCGATGTCGATTACTGCCTTTCCAGTGTTGGCGCGAATCATTACTGAAAACAATTTACAAGGAACGCGTTTAGGAACGTTGGCGTTAACTTGTGCAGCAGTAGATGATGTTACAGCTTGGTGTGTATTAGCAGTTGCGATCGCTGTAGCTCGAACTGGCAACTTTGCTGGTGCGATACCCACAATTATCGCCAGCATAGTCTATATCGCCTTGATGTTGACGGTGGGACGTTGGTTCCTCAAAGGCCTTGCCAAACACTACCTCCGTGCAGGACGCCTCAGCCAATTGCTGCTAGCTGGGATTTATATGGGCGTAGTTGCGTCTGCACTGATCACCGAACAAATTGGCATTCACTTAATTTTTGGGGCATTCTTACTGGGAGCAGCCATGCCCAAAAATGAAGATTTAGTGCGGGAATTGGCAGTAAAAACCGAAGATTTTGTATTGATATTTTTGCTGCCAATATTTTTTGCCTACAGTGGCTTAAAGACGCAAATTGGCTTGCTCAACCGTCCAGAATTGTGGCTTTTGTGTGCGTTGGTTTTAGGAGTGGCGATCGCAGGCAAATATGTTGGCACTTATGTAGCGGCCCGTGTGAGTGGCATTAATAAACGGGAAGCCTCGGCACTCGGTTGGTTAATGAATACTCGCGGCTTAACTGAACTGATAGTGCTAAACATTGGTCTAGAGTTAGGGGTAATTTCCCCTTTAATATTTACCATGCTGGTAATTATGGCATTGGTAACTACATTCATGACCTCGCCACTGCTGGAATGGACATATCCGAAGAAGCTGATCAAGTTAGATGTCGTGCAACCAGAGTCGGAAGCAGAAACAGATATAGATACAGATGCGACTGTTGGAAGTGAAACTTACGTTCGTCCCTACCGAATTTTAGTGCCAGTGGCCAATCCGAGTAGCCAAAAAGGTTTGGTACAGTTGGCAGTAGGCATCGCTCTCAACTACCAACATCCTGCCGTTGTTAACCCTCTTAGCCTGATTGAATTTCAAGAAAATTATGCCTTTGAAAGTACGCCAGTTGAAGCAGACCGATTAATTGCCCAGCGCCGCCAGCAGCTAGAAGAATTGATTAATACTCTCGAACCGCTAGAAACACGCTCTCATGTGCATCCGATCATTCGCATATCCAGCAATGTCGCACGGGAAACAGCACAGATTGCCGCACTAGAGCAAGTTGATTTAATTCTTGTGGGATGGCATCGCCCAGCTTTTAGTAGCAATCGCTTAGGTGGAAGAGTTGGTCAAATTCTCACCACTGCACCAGTGGATGTAGCAGTATTTGTAGACCGGGGAGGTGAGCGATTAGAAAGCTTGTTGGTGCCTTATTCTGCAAATATTCATGATGATTTGGCACTGATACTGGCGCTCAGACTGCTAATCAATCATGAAAATTGTATGTTGCAGGTTTTACACGTTATACCAGAAAACCGCCTCAGGGATGAATTGAGTTACGAGTTGAACACGATGATAGAGCAATTACCGAGTAGTGTACGCGATCGCATAGAAATCAAAATTGTCCAAGCTCCAGAGCCAATCCAAGCTGTAGTCGAAGCCTCAAAAAGTGTAGACTTGACAATTGCTGGTACCAGCGGCACTTGGGGTATCAAACGTCAAACCTTGGGAAGATATACTGATCAACTAGCGATCCAATGTCGCTCCTCCCTGCTAATTACCCGCCGCTACAGTCAAGTCATCGCTCATCTTGCTTCTGTGCTTCCTGAGGTTAGTAGTCAAGAGCCAACATTAAGGAGTTGAGATTATGAATCATTTCAACTTCAAATCTTTAGCTTTTTACGGAGTAGCAATAATTTCAGTGCTACTGTTGTTTAAAACTGTCAGCGTTTATGGGGAAAACAATCTCAAGGCTCCTCCTCCAGTTAACGGCCGGTATCGTCTAACGCTGGCTGAGAATTTGCCGAACTGTGAAAAATCGGATACCCTGACCTTAAACATTGAGCAGTCAGGTATTTACTTAAATGCCTCTGTATTGCCGGCAAACGCTAACGCCGATACTGACGAACAGCACTCTCTGGCAGGCATCTTGAGAAATCAACAGTTAAATTTATCTGGAAAAGTTGGCAAATCAATCCTTTGCAATATTCCTCGTCCTCAAAATGACCCTCTAAACTCAGTCACAATTCAAATGCGACTTGTGGATAAAGGTACTATGACAGGTCAATTAACCGTAAATGGCATCCCACAAACTCTGAAATTTACCGCTGTGCCCGAAAAAGCCCAGCAAAAATCTCAGAAGTTAAACAGCCATTGAACTGGGGAGTGGGGACTGGGGACTAGGGATAGAGATTTAAAGCGCGAAGTAAACAGCAATGTGAGCGATTGTATGGGTTTTATGGAGCAGATAAAAAAATGGATCAGGGACTAAAGACTAGGCAATTTTGCCAATGGCGCAAGCAGCTATTTAGCATCAGTATATTAGGCTTTTATGCAGCGATCGCCCTCGACACTTCCACTACTGCGGCTACAGCAGTGGCAAAGCTAGATAATTGGCGTTTTTCCCCCAAGACACAGCAACTCGAAATCACCCTCTCAGCAGGCACAACCCCCCGTTATTTCTACCTAGCCCAACCCTCTCGTCTTGTTGTAGATTTACCGAATACTAAGTTGGGCAAAGTTACCACGCAACAAAATTATTCTGGAGCAATCAAAAGCATACGCGTTTCTCAACTGAATGATCACGACACACGCATTGTCCTAGATTTAGCATCAGGGGCTGTTTTAAATCCCAAACAGGTACAACTGCAGCCCGTTTCCCGAAAAAACTCCACTCGCTGGGTATTACGTCCGGTTATTTCTGGTAAAACTACTGCCGCAAAACCAGGAAACTCTCTACCTTCATCCAAGAAACAATCTCAAACACCCTATAAGTCACAGCCGCCTAATAATGTATCCGTAACTACTACTAATCCACAACCGCCTTTACTTACAGTTCCACCTCCATCTAGTGAACTACCCTCAACAATTACTACTAACTCAGGGCAGCCTTTTGTGACTGTACCTCCCCTAACTCCAAATACATCCTCTCAACAACCTGCTTTAATTCTTCCCCCTCCTTCTTTCCCAAATCAACCCGATAACTTGAATAGCATTCCTCCTTTCGGTATGTCGGAATTTCCAGTTCCAATAGTCCCCAATATTCCTAATCCCCAGGTGATCGAATTTGGTCAACCCTTACCTAAAACCCGGTAGGGACTGGGGATTAAATTCTTTTTGATACTCAATGCCCCATTCCCAAATCTAAAATCTGTCCGTTTCTTGAGGTGTTCCGACTGCTCCTGGTTGAGCCGTGAAGAAGTTTTGAGCAGCTTCATTCTGATATATACACCTAATATCAGGTTTGTCACTGTCCAAGTTACCTGTGAAGCCAAAGGTGTTCAGGCGATTTTTGCACTCACTTACCTGATCAGATGTCACCAGCTTACGTTGCTCTAAAAGCGCCCAGTTATTTTGTCGGATCACACATCCTGGACGCATACTAGGCTGGGCAACATAGACATTGAAGGGGTTAAGAGTGACGAACAGTCTAGCATCCATCACCATCGCGCTGGCTCCGTACTGCACACAAATTTCAGGGTTTGGTGCTTTGGTGTCAATGAATTCACGGGAAGCCACATTTGATGGGGCCAACGTGGTTGTAGAACTAAAAGCAATGCCAATCCCAATTCCCAAAATTAACACTCCTCCCAGAATTGCAATGGTGGTGAAGTTAAACAGAGGGGATTGGAAAACAGAGGGTTTAGAAGTAGTAGCCGATTTACTAGTGGGTTTACGTCTCATTGTTGCTTAATCACCTTCACGCCGATTTGGCTCTTAGTTGTCTAAAGTTTTCTCCCTCTTTTCAGTATGCCTATTCTTGACTGTAATTGCCTGTGACTTTCTGTGCAATATTCTTGATTAAATGAAAAAAGGAACTTATCTAGATAACTTAGTAGGCGTAAATAATTAAAGGTTGGTAGTGAGTTAGCGGAGTCTTCTCTAGGAGACGCTACGCCATAGCGTAGTCGTAATAGTGATCGCTCTTTCTTTGTGAGGTGGTTATAAATTCCCTCACCAACAGGATTAGAGACTGACAAATAAAAAAATACTCAACTACTTATTGTGGAGTAGACCGAAAAGTCCGCCCCACAAAATTGGATAATTTATTTGTTGTCAGTGCCTTAAAGCCTTGATAGCAACCTGTGCTTTAACTGTTGAATTTAGAGAATTATGAGTTAAAAGTTAGGAGTTAGGAGTTTTAAATTTTTAACTCCTCACTCCTTTGTAAGTGTTAGCTAGCTAACAGAGTTTTTTCTAGAGAAGTCCAACGGAAGGCGCGATCGCCACCTTTCTCAATGATTACTCTTACTCGTGGTTCTAGCTGAGGCAAATTCGTTAAATACTCAAGTTCCTCATTGGAAAGAATATGCCCTTCAATAATCCACAATACTAGCCCCTTTGACTTTGGTGGTAGCTGTTCTAGATGATAATTGACAATTGGTGGCAAATAGTACACCTGACCTACTGCTGCACCGCTACCAGTACTTTTTTTACCAAGATGAGGAGGTCTGACTCCATGAATTCTTGTGAGATACGCAGCTACATCCCCTAGTCCTTTAGCAGTAATGTGGATGGTGGTATAGCCAGCTGCGCGTAGTCGTCGCTGATATCGACCTTCATAACCCCCTTCCAGAGGTATATACACTCCGAGAGCGCCAAATTTTTCCAGATCGCGAATTAAACCGTTGCCAGTGGTAATTAGTGCCATAGATTTTCGTCTTATCCCACTTAGATATCTCTATTATTTACCCTGAACCGATAGATTAAAAGCATTTTTTTGGGCATAGGGCACTTGTACTGAGCTTGTCCTAAGCGTAGCCGACTTGTGCCGAGCGAACGCAAGAGCGTCTCGTAGAGAAGCCGAGGTAAGGGCGGCGTCGAAGTATGGGCTAAACAGGGCATTGGTTATTAATTCTTCTTCCCCTACTCCCCAAAAATAGCTCTATAAAGTACTGGACAAATATAAATAAATAATTTATATTATTAGATTGTGACCAAACACGCAAATTAAGTGCCTTCTTACTGTCATTCTGAGGTAGTGTTAGCATCAAAAACTGATGATTTAATCCAAACGGAATAATCTAACTCAGATCGATCATAGACTGGTAAACTAAAAAAGCTTTCAGGTCAAGATTGGAGCTTATGGATAAACAAGCAAAGTTAATACCTAAGCTCCAGAGTAGATTTACTCCTGTGCCTCTGAAAAAGCAGGCAAAATCTTAAACAATAGTTTAAGGTGTTTAGGGAAGTAAAAACTGAGCAGCAATGTTGGTTTCATGGCATTACGTCAGTCTCAGTTAACGGATACTGGGCGGTAAAAACCGCTTAAGTCCAACTGGAACACGGCAGTAGCCAACCTCCAAGAAGCTGTCCTTCGGGCGTATATAAATAGGAAAACCCGCCGACAGCGCTGCCTCCAGAGAGTGCCAGAGCAATTGCTTGGACGAAAGCATTGCTGCACACAGTTTAAAGCTGTAGCGCCTTGCATTGATTCCAGAAGTTACTCCTTCCCAATGGGAAGGGACTTGTGGCTGTTATGGTGATCTAGTGTGTGAAGCTAAACAGATTCACCAAGCAGTATGGACACGGTTTGTTGTGTCCCAAAGCATTTGGAGCGGTTTATTTAAGCCATTCCAAATTTCGCAGGCTAACTTAGCATAAACTGATGCGTACAAAGCGTGTCCTCTAGAGTCCAATTTCAAGGTCAGCAAGTAGAAAGGAGAACCAGTTACTGTGTCTGTAGGTATTCTCGGCACCAAGCTGGGCATGACCCAAATATTTGACGAAGCAGGAGTAGCCATTCCTGTGACTGTCATTCAAGCAGGGCCATGCACCGTTACACAAGTTAAAACGAAACAAACCGATGGTTACTTTGCCATTCAAGTTGGTTATGGGGAAGTCAAACCAAAAGCACTGAACAGACCACTACTGGGTCATTTGGCTAAATCATCTGCCCCAGCATTGCGCCACCTAAATGAGTATCACACCGATAGTTCTAGTGATTATGCTTTAGGTCAACAGATTAAAGCAGATATTTTTAGTGCAGGTCAAATTGTAGATGTAATCGGCACAAGCATCGGTCGCGGCTTTGCAGGTAACCAGAAGCGCAACAACTTTGGTCGGGGACCGATGTCACACGGTTCCAAAAACCACAGAGCGCCCGGTTCTATTGGTGCTGGTACAACACCAGGTCGTGTCTATCCAGGTAAGCGGATGGCAGGGCGTTTAGGTGGAAAACGCATCACAATCCGCAAGCTGACCATAGTGCGAGTTGACCCAGAACGCAACTTATTGTTAATTAAGGGAGCCATTCCTGGGAAACCGGGTGCTCTAGTGAATGTTATGCCTGCAAAAGTAGTGGGATAGTCAAAAGTCATTAGTCATTAGTCATTGGTCATTAGTCATTAGTCAATTGGTTAAAGGACGAAGTGACAAATGACACAGGAAAAATGGCAAAAGACAAAGCGCAAAGTCGAGCCAGTCGCTTGGGCGGGTTTCCCGAATTGTGCAAACTGGCGTTGAGCGGAGGTTTCCTCCCATCAGAACTTTGTAAGAGAGGACAAAGGACAAATAACAAAGATGGTTGAAAGCGTAGTTAAAAATTGGCAAGGAGAACAGGTCGGCGAGACGACCTTCGAGTTGCGCGTTGCCAAGGAAGAAACAGCGTCTCATATTGTACACCGGGCTTTAGTACGGCAATTGACCAATGCTCGTCAAGGAAATGCCAGTACAAAAACTCGTTCGGAAGTCAGAGGTGGCGGTCGTAAACCTTGGCGCCAAAAAGGTACTGGTCGCGCTCGTGCAGGGTCTATTCGTTCACCACTGTGGCGTGGTGGTGGTGTGATCTTTGGGCCAAAGCCCAGAGACTTCAACTTGAAGTTGAACCGTAAAGAGCGACGTTTAGCACTGCGGACAGCATTTGTCAGCCGCATTGACGATTTGATTGTAGTAGAAGAATTTAGCACCGAGCTATCTCGCCCGAAGACAAAAGAATTAGTGGCAGCGCTTGCCCGTTGGGGAGTAGCACCAGAAAGCAAGTCACTGTTAATTTTGTCCGAAATTGCGGATACAGATAACATTTATTTGTCAGCCCGCAACATTGAAAATTTAAAACTAATTGCAGCCGACCAGCTAAATGTTTTTGATTTACTGCATGCTGACAAGATTGTAGTTACGGCATCAGCCCTAGAAAAAATTCAGGAGGTCTACAGTGCCTAGCTTTGACCCCCGTGACCTTGCCGACTTAGTACGTCGCCCAATAGTCACCGAGAAGGCGACTATCTTGATGGAGCAGAATAAGTACACCTTTGAAGTAATTCCCAAGGCATCTAAGCCAGAAATCAAGGCTGCGATCGAAGACTTGTTTCAGGTCAAGGTTGTAAAAGTCAACACTATCTTACCACCGCGTAAAAAGCGGCGTGTTGGTAAATTTATTGGTTATAAACCCCAATATAAGCGAGCCATTGTTACCGTCGCACCTGGGGATGAAGACAAGATTAGACAAGTTCTATTCCCAGATGTCTAGGAATTTTAGATTTTAGATTGAGGAGTTTATTCAATAATTACCAAATTAGTTAAACACTCATTAAATCCAAAATCCAAAATTAAGCAAATCCAAAATCCAAAATCCAAAATCCAAAATAGATTATGGGTACTCGTTCTTATCGCCCTTATACCCCCAGCACTCGCCAAGTTACAGTCTCTGACTTTGCGGAAATTACAAAAACCAAGCCAGAGAAATCTTTAACAACCTCGAAGCATCGCGCCAAAGGTCGGAATAATCACGGGCGGATTACTAGTCGTCGCCGGGGTGGCGGACACAAACAGCTTTACCGGATCATCGATTTTAAAAGGGATAAACATAATATTCCTGCCAAAGTCGCAGCGATTGAATACGATCCTAATCGCAATGCCCGAATTGCCCTTTTGTATTACCAAGACGGCGAAAAACGGTACATCCTCCACCCCAACGGTTTGAAAGTTGGAACAATAGTTATTGCTGGACCTGAAGCTCCCTTTGAAGATGGTAATGCCTTACCGCTTTGGAAGATTCCCTTGGGTACTAGTGTTCACAACGTAGAACTGACTCCAGGGAAAGGTGGTCAAATTGTCCGGGCTGCTGGTGCTAGCGCCCAAGTCGTGGCAAAAGAAGGTAATTATGTAACTCTCAAGTTGCCTTCAGGAGAAGTCCGCTTGATTCGACGCGAGTCCTACGCCACCATTGGGCAAGTAGGCAACACCGATGCTAGAAACCTGAGTGCAGGTAAAGCCGGACGAAATCGCTGGAAAGGTCGCCGTCCTAAGGTTAGAGGTAGCGTCATGAACCCCGTTGATCACCCACACGGCGGTGGTGAAGGTAGGGCACCTATCGGTAGAGCTGGTCCTGTAACACCTTGGGGTAAACCCACATTAGGTGCGAAGACACGCAATCGCAAGAAACTTAGCAGCAAATTGATTATACGTCGTCGGCGTAAGTCTTCTAAACGCGGTCGCGGTGGTCGTGAATCTTAAAAAGTTAGGAGTTAAAAGTTATGAGTTAAGAGTAAAATTTAACTCCTAACTCCTCACTCCTAAATTCTAATTTCTAAATCCAAAATCCAAAATTAAATTATGGGTCGTTCTCTAAAAAAAGGTCCTTTTGTTGCGGATCATCTGCTAAAGAAAATTGAAAAGCTCAACGACAACAACAGAAAAGAAGTTATTAAAACTTGGTCACGAGCTTCGACAATTTTGCCTCTAATGGTAGGTCATACCATAGCTGTTCACAACGGACGCCAACACGTTCCAGTTTTTGTAAATGAACAGATGGTGGGACACAAGTTGGGTGAATTTGCCCCAACACGCACCTACAGGGGTCATGGAAAAAGCGACAAAAAAGCAGGTAGGTAGTCATTAGTTATGAAGTCATTAGTCATTAGCTAAAGACAAATGATTAATGACAAATGAGAAATGACAAAATTGGAGAAAACTATGGCTAATGATACTACTGAAGTAAAGGCGATCGCTCGTTTTATCCGCATCTCAGCCTACAAAGTGCGTCGCGTACTCGATCAAATCCGGGGGCGATCGTACCGGGAAGCGCTAATTATTCTGGAATTTATGCCCTATCGCGCCACTGAACCGATATTGAAAGTTCTCAGAAGCGCTGCTGCCAATGCCGAACACAACGCTGGCTTAGATCGGACTCAACTAGTGATTACTCAGGCATACGCCGATCAAGGGCCGCCCTTGAAGCGGTTCCAGCCAAGGGCGCAAGGTCGAGCTTACCAAATTCGCAAGCCGACGTGTCATATTACTGTGGCTGTTGCAGCTGCCCCAGAAAAATAAGCACGCTTACACGAATAAATTGCGTAAAGTAAGAAATTTTAGAGGAAGCATTCGTGGGACAGAAGATTCATCCAGTTGGTTTTCGCCTGGGTATTACACATGAACATCAATCCCGTTGGTTTGCTGTTCCTGATCGCTATCCAGAACTTCTACAAGAAGACCACAAACTCCGTCAATACATAGAACAAAAGCTGGGTAGACTCGCTCAAAACAACGCCGGAATTTCTGAGGTGCGGATTGAGCGCAAAGCTGACCAAATCGACTTAGAGGTACGCACAGCTAGACCAGGCGTAGTAGTGGGTCGTGGTGGGCAAGGCATCGAATCCTTACGTACCGGACTCCAAGGACTGTTGGGCAGTAATCGCCAAATTCGCATTAACGTAGTTGAAGTCCAACGAGTTGATGCTGATGCCTACCTAATTGCCGAATACATTGCTCAACAATTGGAACGCCGGGTTTCCTTTCGGCGGGTAGTGCGGCAATCGATTCAGCGTGCCCAACGCGCTGGTGTCCAAGGTATTAAAATCCAAGTCAGTGGCCGACTCAACGGTGCGGAAATTGCCCGGACAGAGTGGACTCGTGAAGGTAGAGTACCTTTACATACCTTACGGGCTGACATTGACTACTCTTATTGCACGGCAAAAACTGTTTACGGCATTTTGGGCATCAAAGTATGGGTGTTTAAAGGAGAAATTATTCCTGGACAGGAAGAAACTCCGCCACCACCCGCAACCCGCGATCGCGGGGATCGTGATCGTGAACGTGAACCCCGTCGTCGTCAACAACAACGTCGTCGCCAGCAATTTGAAGACCGCTCAAATGAAGGGTAAATGGGGACTGGGGACTGAGGACTGGGGACTGGGTAAGAATTCTCAATCCCCAATCCCTAATTCCCAATCCCTAATCCCCAATCCCTAGTACTCAGTAGCCAATCATGTTAAGTCCTAGAAGAACTAAATTCCGCAAACAACAGCGCGGACGGATGGAGGGACTAGCCACCCGTGGCAGCACCCTCAACTTCGGTGATTTTGCACTCCAAGCTCAAGAACCTGCTTGGATTACCTCCCGGCAAATCGAGGCTTCTCGCCGGGCAATGACCCGTTATATTCGTCGGGGTGGTCAAATCTGGATTCGGATTTTCCCTGATAAACCTGTAACCATGCGTCCTGCTGAAACCCGGATGGGTTCTGGTAAAGGTTCGCCAGAGTTTTGGGTAGCTGTAGTCAAGCCAGGGCGAATTTTGTTTGAAATCGCTGGGGTTTCTGAAGAAATCGCCCGTGAAGCCATGCGCTTGGCTTCATTTAAACTGCCCATAAAAACCAAGTTTATTGTGCGTTCTCAACCACAGGAGCAGGAGTAGGTTATGCCTCTTCCCAAGATTTCAGAAGCTAGAGAATTAAGTGACGATAAACTCTCTGAAGAAATTGTCGCTATTAAAAGACAACTATTTCAGTTGCGCTTGCAAAAAGCCACCAGACAACTGGAAAAGCCCCACCAGTTCAGACAGATCCGACACCGCCTAGCCCAATTGCTAACGGTAGAAACAGAACGCAAACGGGCAGCAATTCAATCGGCTAAAGAAGAAAAGTAGGAGATTATGGCAGTCAAAGAACGAGTTGGCTTGGTAGTGAGCGATAAAATGCAAAAAACTGTGGTAGTTGCCATAGAAAACCGCGCCCCTCACCCCAAGTACGGCAAGATTGTAGTTAACACCCAACGATATAAAGTTCACGACGAAGAAAATAAGTGTAAAGTAGGCGATCGCGTTCGTATTCAGGAAACTAGACCCCTGAGTAAAACCAAGCGCTGGAAAATCACAGAAGTCTTGAACGTCAAACCTACTTAAACCTCATCGTTGTTAGAAACTAACAACATCACAAGGGAGAATAATTGTGATTCAACCCCAGACTTACCTGAATGTCGCAGATAACAGCGGCGCTCGTAAACTAATGTGTATCCGCATCTTAGGCGGAGGCAACCGTCGTTATGGCGGCATCGGCGATAAAATTATCGCCGTTGTCAAAGATGCTACACCCAATATGGCTGTAAAAAAGTCTGATGTTGTGGAAGCAGTAATTGTCCGGACTCGAAAAGCTGTAAGTCGTGACAGCGGCATGAGTATTCGGTTTGATGATAACGCTGCTGTGATCATCAACAAAGACGGTAACCCCAGAGGTACACGGGTTTTTGGCCCAGTTGCACGGGAACTGCGCGATAAAAACTTTACCAAAATTGTTTCTCTGGCTCCGGAGGTGCTTTAATGGCAACAAAACAAGGTACGCCTAAAGTATTCTACAAAATGCACGTCAAAACTGGCGACACCGTACAAGTGATTGCTGGCAAAGACAAAGGAAAAGTTGGTGAAATTATCCAGGCACTTCCCCAACTGAGTAAAGTTGTTGTCAAAGGTGTCAACATTAAAACCAAGCACGTCAAACCCCAGCAAGAAGGCGAATCAGGGCGGATTATTACCCAAGAATTCCCAATTCATAGCTCCAACGTCATGCTTTATTCCACCAAGCAAAACGTTGCCAGTCGTGTTTGTTATACCTTTACCTCAGAAGGCAAAAAAGTCAGAAAACTCAAGAAAACTGGCGAGATTCTGGATAAATAGTCATTAGTCATTGGTCATTAGTCATTAGTAAAAAGATAAAAGACAAAAGACAATAAAAGTTCCCTGACCAAGCCCAGGGATATCAGGACAAAAAACTATGGCGACAACAAGACTCAAAAGCTTATATCAAGAGACAATCGTCCCCAAACTGATCAATCAGTTTCAATATACCAACGTTCATCAAGTACCGAAGTTGGTAAAGGTTACTATTAACCGAGGTTTGGGTGAAGCAGCTCAAAATGCAAAGGCGCTGGAAGCATCCATAAACGAAATTTCAGTGATCACTGGTCAAAAACCAGTGGTGACACGGGCGAAAAAGGCGATCGCTGGCTTTAAGATTCGTCAAGGAATGCCTGTGGGTATAATGGTAACCCTCAGATCCGAACGGATGTATGCCTTTTTTGACCGACTCGTTAGCCTGTCATTACCCAGAATTCGAGACTTTCGCGGCGTTAGCCCTAAAAGCTTTGACGGACGCGGTAATTATACTCTGGGTGTGAGAGAACAGCTAATTTTTCCAGAAGTCGAATACGACAGCATCGATCAAGTCCGTGGTCTGGATATTTCTATCATCACCACAGCAAAAAACGACGAAGAGGGACGCGCCTTACTTAAAGAATTAGGAATGCCCTTTCGCGATTAATAAGTTCATCTATAGAGGGAACGATGGCGGCTAACGACACAATTGCAGATATGCTGACGCGCATCCGCAATGCCAACCTGGCGCGGCATCAAACTACACAAGTGCCAGCTACAAAAATGACCCGGAGTATTGCCAAAGTACTACGGGAGGAAGGCTTTATTGCTGAAATCGAAGAAGCAGAAGAAGGGGTAAAGCGCAATCTAGTGATTTCCCTGAAATACAAGGGTAAAAACCGTCAGCCTTTGATCACCGCCTTAAAGCGAGTGAGTAAGCCTGGCTTGCGTGTTTACTCCAATAGAAAAGAATTACCAAGGGTACTGGGCGGCATTGGCATCGCCATTATTTCTACATCCAGTGGTATTATGACCGACCGTGAAGCGCGGCGTCAGAACTTGGGTGGCGAAGTGCTTTGTTACGTTTGGTAGTCATTGGTCATTAGTCATTTGTCATTAGTGAAAGACAAAGTACAAAGCGCAAAGTCAAAGCTGAGGTTTCCTCCGTTGGCGTAGCCCGCCGTAGGCATCAGACGCCACTTGCTTCAAGCCGGGAGACCCGTCCAACGCAGTGGCTTAACTTTGTAAGAGAGGACAAATAACAAAGGACAAAAAGTCATGTCTCGTATTGGTAAACGTCCAATTACTATTCCCGCCAAAGTTCAAGTGGCGATCAATGGTACGAATATTGTGGTGAAAGGGCCGAAAGGAGAGCTTTCTCGCACTCTAGCAGCTAATGTCTCACTCTCTCAAGAGGGAGAAATATTACAAGTCAACCGTCGGGATGAAACTCGTACCTCAAAGCAGCTACACGGCTTGAGTCGCACTTTAGTTGCCAACATGGTCGAAGGAGTTTCCCAAGGTTTTCAGCGCCGTTTGGAAATTCAAGGTGTTGGTTACCGGGCACAAGTTCAAGGGCGTAACCTAGTTTTGAATATGGGTTACAGCCATCAAGTGCAAATTGAACCACCAGAAGGAATTCAGTTTGCCGTAGAAGGTACCACTAACGTCATTGTCAGCGGCTATGACAAAGAAATCGTAGGTAACACAGCCGCCAAAATTCGTGCCGTTCGTCCACCAGAACCTTATAAAGGTAAAGGCATTCGCTATGCCGGTGAAGTGGTCAGACGGAAAGCTGGTAAGACTGGTAAGGGTGGTAAGAAGTAGAAATGAAACTTACTCGTAGAGAATCAAAAAACCGTCGTCATCGACGTGTTCGTGGCAAAGTTATTGGCTCACCGGAACGTCCGCGTCTAGCAATATTTCGTTCTAATGAGCATATTTATGCCCAGGTAATTGATGATACTCAGCATCAAACCATAGTGGCAGCATCGACTGTAGAACCAGAGTTGAAATCTAGTTTAGCGTCAGGAGCAAACCGCGATGCATCAGTGCAAGTTGGTAAGTTGATCGCAGTGCGATCGCTAGAAAAAGGTATCACCAAAGTAGTCTTTGATCGCGGTGGTAACTTATATCATGGTCGTGTCAAAGCATTAGCTGAGGCAGCACGCGAGGCTGGTTTAGATTTCTAAAGTCATTGGTCATTAGTCATTGGACATTAGTCATTGGACAAATGACAAAGGACAAATGACAAAAACAGAAGTCAGAAGCTCAGGCTTCCTAAGATCAGAACTTCTCCTAAGGGAGACGCTGCGCCAACGGGGACAAATGACATATAAAAGAGCATAAATTATGGCAACAGAGCGTAAAAGTAGAACAAAGCGTACCAAAAAAGAAGAAACCACTTGGCAAGAGCGGGTAATTCAGATCCGACGCGTCAGCAAAGTCGTCAAAGGTGGTAAAAAACTCAGCTTCCGAGCGATCGTTGTCGTTGGTAACGAACGCGGTCAAGTTGGTGTAGGAGTAGGCAAAGCCTCAGATGTAATTGGCGCCGTCAAAAAAGGCGTAGCCGACGGCAAAAAACATCTCATTGATATCCCAATCACCAAATCCAACTCCATCCCCCATCCTATTGATGGTGTCGGGGGCGGTGCAAAGGTGATTATGCGTCCAGCCGCACCTGGTACTGGGGTAATTGCTGGTGGTGCTGTGCGAACTGTGCTGGAATTAGCAGGAGTTCGTAACGTCTTAGCCAAGCAACTTGGCTCTAACAATCCGCTCAATAATGCTAGAGCCGCAGTCAACGCCTTATCTACACTGCGTACTCTTTCTGAAGTTGCCGAAGACCGCGGTATTCCTATTCAAAATCTCTACATTTAGTAGAGTCACATTTACAGAGATGTTGTGTAAATAAGTACTAATCACATCATGAGACTCAACGATGTTAAGCCGCAAAAAGGCTCAAAAAAACGCAAGCGGCGTGTAGCTAGAGGTATTTCTGCCGGTCAAGGTGCCAGTGCTGGTCTAGGTATGCGAGGTCAAAAATCTCGCTCTGGTAGTAGTACACGACCAGGTTTTGAAGGTGGTCAACAGCCATTGTACCGCCGTTTACCTAAGCTGAAGGGCTTTCCGATTGTGAATCGGAAAATTTACACTACGATTAATGTAGAGAAGCTAGCCTCCCTTCCCGCTAATACGGAAGTAACTTTGACCTCCTTGAAAGCAGCAGGTATCCTTACTGCTGTCAAGGGACCATTGAAAATTTTAGGTAACGGGGAATTGAGTACTCCGCTCAAGGTACAAGCGGCAGCTTTCACAGGTACAGCTCGGAGCAAAATTGAGGCAGCTGGTGGGAGTTGTGAAGTCTTATGAGTGAGCCAGAACAGCGCACTTAAATGCAAGCCAACTCGCACTCAGCGCCTGGTTCACTATAAAGGTAGCACTCTATGATCAGTCGAGACAAAGCCCCAACGGCTCAAGAAACTTTTATGCAGATGGCACAAGCAGCTGGGCTTAGAGGTAGGCTGCTTGTCACCGTCGGTATTTTAATTTTGGTTCGCCTGGGCATCTTTTTGCCCATACCAGGAATTAATCGAGAACGGTTTCATGAAGCTATATCGGGAAATAATTCCGTATTCGGTTTATTGGATATATTTTCAGGACGCGGACTTTCGACTTTGGGAGTCTTTGCATTGGGAATTTTGCCCTTCATTAATGCGTCTATTATTATCCAATTACTGACCGCTGCAATTCCATCTTTAGAAAATTTACAGAAAAATGAAGGTGAAGCAGGGCGGCGGAAAATTTCGCAAATTACCCGCTATGTGACTGTGGGTTGGGCAATTATCCAAAGTACAGCTTTTTCGGCATTATTCCTGCAGCAATTTGCCTTAAACCCAGGCCCAATCTTCGTAGCTGAAACCGCGATCGCTCTGACTGCTGGTTCCATGTTTGTAATGTGGGCATCAGAACTAATTACAGAACGTGGTATTGGAAATGGAGCATCATTGTTGATTTTTGTCAATATTGTGGCGTCATTACCAAAAGCTTTAGGCGATACTATCGATTTGGTACAAGTCGGCGGCCGGGAAACAGTGGGTCGCGTAATCGTGCTAATCTTAGTTTTCCTAGCAACCATTGTTGGTATTGTGATTGTACAGGAAGGAATGCGCCGCATCCCGATTATTTCGGCTCGTCGCCAAGTAGGTCGTCGAGTTTTGGCAGAGCAACGTAGCTTTTTACCCTTGCGGCTAAATCAAGGCGGTGTGATGCCAATTATTTTTGCTGCGGCCATCCTTAGTTTGCCACTACTGATTGCCAATTTCGCCAAGAATGCCGAATTGGCAAATATAATTAACACTTATCTAAGTCCAAGCGGTTCTGGCTCTTGGGTCTATGCCTTGGTCTACATGATTTCCATCATTTTCTTCAGCTACTTTTATTCTTCGTTGATTCTTAACCCAGTAGATGTGGCGCAGAACTTGAAGAAAATGGGTTCTAGTATTCCTGGGATTCGTCCTGGTAAGACGACTAGTGAGTATATCGAGCGTGTGTCGAACCGACTCACGTTTTTGGGTGCTATCTTTTTGGGCTTGGTCGCTATTATCCCAACTGGTGTGGAAAGCGCTTTAGGAGTACCCACCTTTAAAGGACTGGGTGCTACCTCTTTGTTAATTTTGGTTGGTGTGGCGATTGATACGGCAAGACAAATCCAAACTTACGTCATCTCTCAGCGCTATGAAGGAATGGTGAAACAATAGTGACGCGACTAATCTTCTTGGGGCCGCCTGGAGCTGGTAAAGGAACACAAGCTAAGACCCTAGCTGACCATTGGCATGTTCCCCATGTTTCTACGGGTGATATATTGCGCCAAGCACTGGAAAAGCAAACCCGTTTGGGCATTAAAGCTCAAAGTTATATGGATAAAGGGGAACTAGTACCTGACATTTTAGTGCAAGAAATGGTACAGGAACGGCTGAGTCAGCTAGATGCCAAGCCAGGTTGGATTCTCGATGGTTTTCCTCGGACTGTCAAGCAAGCAGTTTTTCTTGAGGAATTACTCGAACAACTAGACCAGTTTGGTGAAAGAGTAGTCAGTCTGGAAGTACCAGATGAGGTAGTAGTAGGGCGTTTACTTGGACGGGGACGAAAAGATGATAACGAAGAGGTGATTCGTCGTCGGTTAGAAGTTTACCGCTCTGAAACTGCACCCTTAATTGATTATTACCGCGATCGCCAAAAACTTTTAACAGTAAATGGCAATCAGTCCCAAGAAGATGTCACTGGTGAACTCCAAAAGGTAATCGCTTGATGATTATGGAAATTATAAAGATAAGGAGGATGAGGCAAATCAGGTAATATTTTCTTCCCCTGCTCACTCATCTCCCCCATTTCCCCCTAGCAAGAAGCAGAGCGATTTTAGCTAAGATATATTAATAAACTGTTGATATATTTCTTAAAATGTGTTCTCTTGCAGATGAAGCGCTGCAACTGAACACGAAATTGTTGAGTTGAGGAAAAAACAAATTGTCTAAGCAAGATTTGATTGAAATGGAAGGCACGGTTACAGAGTCCTTGCCCAATGCGATGTTTCGCGTTGACTTGGACAATGGCTTTAACGTGCTGGCACACATTTCCGGCAAGATTCGCCGCAATTATATCAAGATTTTGCCCGGCGATCGCGTCAAGGTGGAGTTAACTCCCTACGATTTGACCAAAGGCAGAATCACCTATCGCTTGCGTAAGAAGTAAATGCAACTAAAATCTTCATCGGAGGTAAGCAAATTATTGATTAAGCCAGAGGCGATGCAAATACAAGCCAGTGTTGCACAGTTATGATCTCGTGACAGCTTTTTAGTTAAACGAGACGATGGCTCAATCGTAAATGCCCAAAAGTTCCGAGTCCAAATAGACAATAGTGATTCCGTCTTGGCATATCTTCCCGTCAACCGTCAATATATCAAGATTTTGCCCGGCGATCGCATCAAGGTGGAGTTAACTCCCTACGACTTGACCAAAGGCAGAATTACTTATCGACTACGAAAGAAGTAAGTATATGTAGAGAATCTTACCATAAAACCATTTTTTTGACTGTTTACTAGTCACTTAACTGGATTAATTTCCCTAGAAATGCTATAATTTTATATTTGGAGTCAAAGAAGAAAAGGCATGAAAGTTAGAGCCTCAGTCAAGAAAATCTGTGAAAAGTGTAATGTGATCAAACGTCGTGGTCGCGTCATGGTGATTTGCGTGAACCCCAAGCACAAACAACGTCAAGGATAACGCTCTAACCAACAGAGTGAGTTGCAGGACGCATATCATCATTAAAACGAAAAGACGCGATTAATCACGTTTTTCCAACCAACAATAATTGCGAGAACAATAGGGAGAGTTCATTGTGGCACGTATTGCCGGAGTAGACCTTCCACGCGATAAGCGCGTCGAGATCGGTCTGACTTACATCTACGGAATTGGGTTATCACGCTCTCAAGAAATTATAGCGGCTACTGGTGTGAACCCAGACACCCGCGTTAAGGACTTAAGTGATGCCGATGTGACAGCCCTGCGAGGGGAAATAGAAAGCAACTATCAAGTTGAAGGCGACTTGCGGCGCTTGGAGTCTTTGAACATCAAGCGCTTAGTTGACATTGGTACTTACAGAGGTCGTCGTCATCGCATGGGCTTACCAGTCAGAGGACAAAGAACTCGCACAAATGCCAGAACCCGTCGAGGCAGAAGGCAGACAGTAGCTGGGAAAAAGAAGGCTCCAGGGAAATAATTTTGCAACGCTTGCTAATCCGAGCAAGTTTTACCTTAAATCAACTAAACAAGTATGGCGAGACAACCAACTAAAAAATCCGGGAGCAAGAAGCAGAAACGGAATGTGCCCAGTGGCATGGCCTACATCCAGTCTACTTTCAACAATAGCATTGTCACCATTACCGATCAAAATGGAGATGTCATCTCCTGGGCTAGTGCTGGTTCTAGCGGTTTTAAGGGAGCAAAAAAGGGAACTCCCTTTGCAGCGCAAACTGCTGCTGAAAGTGCAGCCCGTCGAGCCATTGATCAAGGAATGCGCCAAATTGAGGTAATGGTCAGTGGGCCAGGAGCAGGTAGAGAAACCGCTATCCGGGCACTTCAAGGAGCAGGACTGGAAATTACACTCATTCGGGATATTACCCCGATTCCTCACAATGGTTGTCGTCCACCCAAGCGCCGTCGAGTTTAAACACCAAGATTTGGGCAGTGAGGACGAAACAGTTACAGCCGCAATGACCGCTTGGGCGGATAACGTGCAAACTGTCATTGGGTGAAAACTTGGGCGACCAGAAGCGCGTCAGATTTTCCTACCGTGAAAGCTGTTAAACTTCGGGCTACCCAAAATATTATGAATCAATTTTGGATTTTAGAGTTGCGATTTTAGATTAAACCCGACTACAAGGGTACAGGGCCTCGTGGATTTTAAGTTGATGATTTAAGATTTGTTGCGCCTACCAGAGGCGGAGCATGAACCAAAGAAGCATAATCCAAAATCCAAAATCCAAAATCCAAAATCGAAAATTGGCAGTCAATTCGGGAGGCAATTGATTTGTCTGCTAGCAGCACCTTAGAAAAAGGGAGGCTCATCCGTGGCGCAGTTTCAAATTGAATGTGTAGAGTCGAATACTGAGGAAAGTCGGAACCATTACAGTAAATTTGTTTTGGAACCTTTAGATCGCGGTCAAGGAACAACTGTTGGTAACGCACTGCGGCGGGTTTTACTGTCTAATTTAGAAGGTACAGCAGTTACAGCAGTGCGGATTGCAGGCGTTTCACATGAGTTTGCCACAGTTCCGGGCGTGCGGGAAGATGTGTTAGAAATCCTCATGAGAATGAAGGAAGTTATCCTGAAAAACTATTCTTCGCAGCCCCAGATTGGTAGATTACTCGTTAGCGGACCAGCAACAATCACTGCGGCGCATTTTGATTTGCCCAGTGAAGTAGAAGTCATCGATCCGACCCAGTATGTAGCTACCCTCGCTGAGGGAGGAAAACTGGAAATGGAATTTCGGATCGAGAAAGGCAAAGGCTATCGTACCGTAGAGCGAGGACGTGAGGAAGCCACATCATTGGACTTTCTCCAAATCGACTCGATATTTATGCCGGTGCGAAAAGTAAACTATAGTGTTGAAGAATCTCGTGGGGACGGCTTGATTCCAAAAGACCGACTACTGTTGGAAGTTTGGACAAATGGCAGTATTTCCGCCCAAGAAGCCTTATCTTCAGCCGCTGGGATCTTGGTAGATTTATTCAACCCGTTGAAAGATATCTCCCTGGAACCAACAGATACAGGTTCGGATATTCCAGACGACCCAACTGCCCAGATACCCATCGAAGAGTTGCAACTTTCTGTGCGGGCATACAACTGTCTCAAACGGGCACAAGTTAACTCTGTGGCAGATTTGTTGGATTATACCCAAGAAGACCTCTTAGAAATTAAAAACTTTGGTCAGAAGTCAGCAGAAGAAGTCGTGGAAGCTTTGCAGCGACGCTTGGGCATCACCCTGCCAATGGAAAGAGGCTCTAAACACCCTTAAGAAAACAGTTCATAATTCATAGTGCATAATTATGCGTCACCGTTGTCGCGTCAAAAAACTCAGTAAACCTGCTGATCAACGCCGTGCTTTACTGCGATCGCTCACCACCGAGCTGATCCGTCATGGTAAGATCACCACCACTTTAATTAGAGCTAAAGTTCTGCGAAGTGAAGTGGAAAAAATGATTACCCTAGCCAAAAACGGCTCGTTGGCAGCACGCCGGGAAGCTCTTGGCTATATTTTCGACAAACAACTGGTTCACGCTCTGTTTGAACAAGCTCCGACTCGATATGGTAATCGTCAGGGCGGTTATACCCGCATTCTGCATACCGTACCGCGTCGTGGTGATAATGCTCAAATGGCAATAATTGAATTGGTTTAAGTCATTAGTCATTAGTCATTAGAGACGCGATTAATCGCGTCTGTACAATGGTCATTAGTGAATGACAAAGGACAAAAGACAAATGACAAACAGAGAAGTCTGAGCTAAGGCTTCCTTAGATCAGAACTTCAAAGACAAAATCTGTATGTTAGAAAGCCACCAGCCTACACAAACTCATCGAGTAGCCTTGGTAATCCAATACCTGGGCACTCATTTTCATGGCTGGCAACGGCAAAAAAAACAGCGGACAGTCCAAGAAGAAATAGAAACAGCGATCACTACTATTCTTGGGCATCATGTGACACTACACGGTGCCGGGCGAACCGATGCCGGTGTCCATGCTGCTGCTCAAGTAGCCCATTTTGAAGCAACAGGTTTAATTCCGCCTCACAAGTGGGCAACAATTCTCAACAGCTATCTGCCGCCAGATATATTAATCAGGGCTTCGGCTAGTGTAGATAACCGTTGGCACGCTCGCTTTAGTGCAGCCTATCGACGGTATCGCTACACAATATACACTGAAGATCGACTTAACTTGTTCGTCAGACCCTTCAGTTGGCATTATTATTATGCACCCCTGGATGAATTTTTAATTCAAGCTGCTCTGAAACCTCTCTTGGGAAAGCATCACTTAGCTGCTTTTCAGCGTGCAGGCTCGAAGCGATCGCATTCCTGGGTAGAGGTGCAAGCAGCAGAGTGTCGTCGCAGTGGGCCATTTATCCATATTGAAATACAGGCAGATGGATTTTTGTATGGCATGGTACGGCTGTTGGTAGGGATGCTAGTACAAGTAGGTTCTGGACAACGGACACTTTCTAGCTTTACCGAACTCTGGAAAGAACAACGCCGGGAAGAAGTGAAACACGCCGCACCGCCCCAAGGCTTATGCTTGTTGCGAGTCGGCTATCCAGATTTTCCCTTTCCAAAAGAGATTTGGTATGACACCTTGCCAAAGTTCGTCATTAGTCAAGAGTCATTAATCATTGGTTCTTAGTCATTGGTCATTAGTCATTGGTCATTAGTGTAATAACAAAGAACAACTGACAAAGGATAAAGGACAAATAACAAATGATAAAGGATAAATGACTAATGACAAATTAAAAATGATAAAGGACAAATGACAAATGACAACAAGTAAAACATACCTTCCTTCTCAAGCTTCCCTTGAGCGTGAGTGGTACATAGTAGATGCCACCGATAAACGCCTCGGTCGCCTCGCCAGCGAAATCGCCCAGGTTTTAAGAGGCAAAAAGAAACCCGAATATACACCCCACTTAGATACAGGTGACTTCGTAATCGTCATCAATGCTGAGAAAGTAGCAGTCACCGGCAAAAAACGCACTCAAAAGCTTTACCGTCGCCATTCTGGTCGTCCCGGTGGGATGAAAACGGAAACTTTCGCTAAACTGCAACAGCGTTTACCAGAGCGGATTTTAGAACATGCTGTTAAAGGTATGCTACCTAAAAATAGTCTGGGTAAGCAGTTATTCACCAAGCTGAAAGTCTACGCTGGCCCCACGCATCCCCATGATGCTCAAAAACCTAAAGAACTACAAATTAGTACAATTCCTGGAGAAGAAAATTAATGGTAGTAGCAAACGCCAATAGCGGTCGCGCCGTATACTGGGGTACTGGTCGTCGTAAGAATGCAGTAGCACAAGTACGCTTGGTTCCAGGCACTGGTCAACTGACTGTGAACGGTAAAGATGGAAACTTGTATTTCCAATTTAACCCCAACTACCTGGGAGTGATCAAAGCACCCCTAGAAACTCTGGGACTAGAAAACGAATATGACATTTTGGTGAAAGCAGAAGGTGGCGGCTTGACAGGACAGGCAGATTCTGTTCGTTTGGGAGTTGCTCGTGCTTTGTGTCAACTAGACCCAGACAACCGCCCACCTTTGAAAACCGAAGGTTACTTAACTCGTGATCCAAGGGCAAAAGAGCGGAAAAAATATGGTTTACATAAAGCCCGGAAAGCACCTCAGTACTCTAAGCGATAAGCGATTGGGGACTGGGTACTGGGTAGAGGAGATTAAGTATTAGAAAAGTCGGTTTTTTATCTCTTTCCCAGTCCCTAATCCCTAGTCCACAGTCCCCAATCCCTAACTCCAATTGAAACCTGAAAGTTATAATTGATAAAGATAGATTCATCACAAAAGAACAATGGCTAAATCTGATATTCACCCCAAGTGGTATCCAGATGCTAAAGTTTACTGCAATGGTCAAGTTGTTATGACCGTTGGCTCTACCAAGCCAGAATTGCACGTAGATGTTTGGTCTGGAAATCACCCATTTTACACTGGTACTCAGAAGATTATTGACACTGAGGGTCGAGTGGAGCGCTTCCTCCGCAAGTACGGCATGAGCAGCACTCAAACATCTGGCGACGAACAAAAGAAAAAGTAGCGGGTTGGCTCTGCTGTTAACGACGGCCCTGCATCAGCTGGGTCGATTGTCATTTATATGCTCGAGCCAATTTGTTATTTTTTAAGGAGCGATCGCACTCGTCATGGCTGAATCATACTTACTAGACAAACTAAAATCTGTTGAACAAACCTTTAATGAGTTAACACGTCGTCTTGGCGACCCCGATACCGCTAGCAATCCTGATGAGTATCAACAAATTGCTAAGTCTCGTTCTTCTTTGGAAGAGGTAGTTAATACTTATGAAATTTGGAAAGCAGCCCAAGAAGACTTAATCGGAGCGCGTGAAGTTTACAAAGAATCTGCGAGTGACCCAGAGTTGCAAGAAATGGCAGCACTGGAAGTAAAAGAACTTGAAGAAAAAATAGAACATTTAGAGTCTCGCTTGAAGGTCTTACTGCTACCACGCGACCCCAATGATGAAAAGAATATCATGTTGGAAATTCGCGCAGGTACTGGTGGCGATGAAGCAAGTATTTGGGCTGGCGATTTGATGCAAATGTACACCCGCTATGCCCAGAGTCAAGGTTGGAAAGTTTCTCTAGTGAGCGAATCTCGTGGAGAAATGGGTGGCTGGAAAGAGGTCATTCTCGAAATTAAAGGTAATGACGTTTACAGCCAGTTAAAGTTTGAAGCTGGAGTGCATCGTGTGCAGCGCGTGCCGGCAACTGAATCTGGGGGACGGGTTCATACTTCCACAGCTACCGTGGCGATTATGCCAGAGGTGGATGACGTGGAAATTCACATTGACCCAAAAGATATTGAAATGACTACAGCTCGTTCTGGCGGTGCTGGTGGACAAAACGTCAACAAGGTGGAAACAGCCGTTGACTTGATGCACAAACCAACAGGAATACGCATTTTCTGTACAGAAGAACGCAGCCAGTTGCAAAACAAAGAACGAGCGATGCAAATTCTGCGGGCGAAGTTGTATGAAATCAAGTTAAGCGAACAACAAGAAGCTGTAACTTCCATGCGGCGATCGCAGGTTGGTACTGGATCGCGATCAGAAAAAATTCGCACCTATAATTATAAAGATAACCGCGCTACCGATCACCGCTTAGGTCAGAATTATTCCCTTAACCCTGTTTTGGAAGGTGATTTAGAGACGCTTATCCAATCTTGCATATCTCTAGACCAACAAGAACGTCTCGCGGAGTTAGCGACTGCTGCCGCTAACTAATTCTTGCTATTAAAATTACTGTAAAACAACTTATTGTATTGTTGTTTTTAACACATATAGGTGGTTTTCTAATACTGCATCGAGTGCATCTTCTATTTCACTGGAATAATGGTAATAGCTAAATTCGTACTTCATAAGGTAATTTAGCCTCGCCCATTCTTTCAGAGTTTAGTAGGTATAAATTAACGTGAGTTCGACGGGTTGAAAAAGCCAAAAAGCATGCTATGTATAGATTTAAAAACTAGGCATACAAAAAGGCGATCGCTACGATTGATGGAAAATCGGTAAAAAAGTCACAAAAAAAGACCGAGACTAAAAATATCTAACAAAAATGGGGTCTCGGCTGTCTTGGAAAGTTCTGATCCGAGGAAACCTCGGCTCAGACTTTCCGCTATGTCTACCATTGTATCTCGACTTGACATCACACAAATTTTCTGTAATGTAGATGACTTCTGTAACCAGTGGGAAAACTTGTGGCAGCAAATACCACAGTTACCATCGACAATAGGAGAGCGTCGCAGTCAGTCGCGGATGTGCGTATCAGAAGTGATGACAATAGTTATCGCTTTTCATGGTAGTGGTTATCGAACCTTTAAGGAATTTTATACATTGCACGTACTTCCTAGTTGGCGTAGGGCATTTCCCAATTTAGTTAGCTACAACAGATTTGTGGAATTAATGCCTTCTCTTACAAAGTTCTGATCGGAGGAAACCTCCGCTCAGACTTTGCGCTGGTGCAAAATGGCTGTTGTGCTGTTTTTTGAATACAAGAACAGGAGAAATTACCGGAATTAGTTTTATTGATTCAACTCCAATTAATGTGTGTCATAATTGTCGCGCCCATGCACATAAAGTATTTAAAGGATTAGTAAATTGGGGTAAAAATTCTGTCGGTTGGCACTTTGGATTTAAACTTCATTTGATAATTAATGAGCGGGGCGAATTGCTGGCATTTAAATTAACTCCTGCCAATGTAGACGACTGCAAGCCAGTGCCAGAAATGACCCAGGATTTGATTGGTAAAATTTTTGGTGACAGAGGATATGTTTCACAAAAATTATTTGAGGAGCTATATGAGCGAGGCTTAGAGTTAATTACCAAATCCAAGAAGAACATGAAAAAGCGCAAAGTCTGAGCGGAGGTTTCCTCCGATCAGAACTTTGTAAGAATCGCTTAGTCAAATTGCTGGATAAAATTCTGTTACGTAAGAGAGCAGTCATTGAGTCGGTGAATGACCATCTCAAAAACATCTGTCAAATTGAACATTCTCGGCATCGTAGCCCTTTTAACTTTTTGGTGAATTTGATCGCAGGATTGGCTGCTTATACATATTTACCTCAAAAACCTTCTATTGACATTTACCCAAAAGACTTGCCTGCTCTACCTCCTGCCATTTTTTAGTTCTGTTGAACTCACGTAATCTTAGCGATCGCTCTTTAGTGCCCTGTTTCTCGCGCTTTATATCTAGCAAGCTTTTCGGCTTTTTCTAACCGTCGAACTCACGTTAAATTAACTTTTCCACTTCTTTTTGCCAAGGTGCAAAAATCCGGTAGCTTTTGTCCAAGCAAAAAAGTTGGTAGACAGAACTAAGCTAGAGATAAACTCACCACTAAAACAGCAGCAATTATTAGAATTTATAGAGACTATTTTGGCTTACAAGTTTCCCACAATAAGTAGGGAGGAGATGGAGCAAATGTTTGACTTAAGCGAGTTAAAGCAAACCAGATTTTATCAGGAAGCCTTTCAGGAAGGTGTTGAACAAGGCATTGAACAAGGTGAAGTTAGAGGTGAGCTTAAAGGGAAACTAAAAGCAGTACCAGTAATGTTGGCAGCAGGTTTGACTGTAGAACAAGTAGCAGAAGCGTTAGATTTGAATGTCGAAGAAATTAGACAAGTAACACAAAGCCAACTTTAAGATAGATGTGATAAATTTTATCCGTGGCTCAAGCCAAATCTGGTTTACGGCTCCCCAGACTTGATAGCGACGAATTTATAGTTAATTTTTGTTAATATTAGAGGCGGTGTTAGTACTTCGTCCTCAACCACCCACTCCCTACCTGAGAGAAACTTAATGCTGCGACTAGAACATATAAGTAAAATTTATTCCACAGGCGAAGTTCTCAAAGATATCAACTGGGAAGTTAAACCAGGCGATCGCATTGGCTTAGTCGGTGTCAACGGTGCTGGAAAATCTACCCAACTCAAAATTATCTCTGGGGAAATTGAACCTACTGCTGGCGAAATTATCCGTCCTAATAGCTTACATATAGCTTACCTCAACCAAGAGTTTGAAGTAGACCCCACCCGCACCGTTAAAGAAGAATTTTGGACTGTTTTTAAAGAAGCCAACGAAGTACAGTTATCTCTGGCGCACATACCACGAGAAATGGAAACGGCTACCCCAGAGGAACTGGAGCGACTGATCGACAAGTTGGATCGCTTGCAGCGTAAATTTGAAGCCTTGGATGGCTACAACTTAGATGCACGCATCGGGAAAATTTTACCAGAAATGGGGTTTGGGCTAGAAGATGGCGATCGCCTCGTCAGTGCCTTCAGTGGTGGTTGGCAGATGCGGATGAGTTTAGGTAAAATCCTCCTGCAAAAACCCGACTTGTTGCTGCTGGATGAACCGACTAACCACCTAGATTTAGAAACCATTGAGTGGTTGGAGAATTACCTCAAGGGGCTGATTACGCCAATGGTAATAGTCTCCCATGACCGAGAGTTCCTTGACCGCCTCTGCACGCAAATTGTGGAAACTGAACGTGGTGTTTCCAGTACTTACCTTGGTAACTACTCAGCATATTTGTCACAAAAAGCCGAAAGTCAATCAGCACAACTTAGTGCTTACGAACGCCAACAGAAAGAATTAGAGAAACAGCAAACCTTTGTTGATAGATTCCGCGCCAGTGCTACCCGCAGTACCCAGGCAAAAAGCCGGGAAAAGCAACTCGAAAAAATTGAGCGCATTGAAGCACCTATAGCTGGAGTAAGAACTTTACACTTCCGCTTTCCACCTGCACCCCGCAGTGGACGCGAGGTAGTAGAAATTAAAGACTTAACTCATATCTATGATGATAAGATTTTGTTTTTGGGAGCAAATCTCTTAATTGAAAGGGGCGATCGCATAGCATTTCTTGGCCCCAACGGTGCCGGAAAATCTACCCTTCTGCGCGTGATTATGGGTATGGAACCACCCACAGAAGGTAGCGTTAAATTAGGCGATCATAACGTTATCCCCGGTTACTTTGAGCAAAATCAAGCTGAAGCTTTGGACTTGAAGAAAACTGTCATGGAAACTATCCATGATGAAGTTCCAGACTGGGATAATCAAGAAGTCCGCACACTTTTGGGACGATTTTTATTCACTGGTGACACTGTATTTAAGGCAGTTGGGGCATTAAGTGGAGGAGAAAAAGCTCGTCTAGCGTTGGCAAAAATGCTCTTACGTCCCGCAAACTTACTAATTTTAGATGAGCCGACAAACCACCTAGATATTCCAGCTAAAGAAATGCTGGAAGAGGCACTACAAAACTATGATGGCACGGCAATTGTAGTCTCTCATGACCGCTACTTTATTTCTCAAGTAGCAAATAAAATCGTCGAAATTCGTGATGGAGAATTTCGCGTCTATTTAGGAGATTATCATTACTATCTCCAGAAAATTGCCGAAGAAAAAGAACAGGCAAAGTTAGCTGCAATAGAAGCCGAAAAAGCAGCGAAAAAAGCTGCTAAAGCTGCTAAAGCTGCTACAAAAAGGAAATGAAAAACTAGAAAAGGATTTAGTAGTAGCACGAAAATGCTACTACTAAGTAACAACTCCTTATTAGCGTTTAAAAACATCACAGGAAAATTACTAAAATTAAAAAAATATTTAAAAAGACTGCAAGTCCTTTATAAAAAAAGTTAATAAGCAAAAATTCACTTGCGGCGTGGATTAGCAGTGGTATCATTCGGGTATTACAAAAAGTAAAGGGCAATTTTACTATGACCAAAGCACCTGTTGCTCCTGTGGTGCTAGTCATTTTAGACGGATGGGGCTACTGCGACCAAACGCGAGGAAACGCCATTATTGCTGCCAAAACTCCCATCGTGGACAGTTTATGGGCAGCTTACCCGCATACCCTCATCCACACATCAGGAAAAGCCGTAGGGTTGCCAGAAGGTCAAATGGGCAACTCGGAAGTTGGTCATTTGAATATTGGGGCTGGGCGAGTGGTACCGCAAGAACTTGTACGCATCTCCGATGCAGTCGAAGACGGCTCTATTGCTTTAAACCCAGCACTTGTCAAAATTTGCCAGGAAGTTCGTTCTCGGAATAGCAAGCTGCATCTAGTCGGGCTTTGTTCTGAGGGAGGGGTACATTCGCATATCACCCATCTATTCGGACTACTTGACTTAGCCAAAGACCAGCGAATTTCAGAAGTTTGTATTCACGCCATCACCGATGGTCGTGACACCGCCCCAACTGAGGGTATAAGAGCGATCGCGCTGCTACAAGATTATATAGACCGCACAGGAATTGGGCGCATAGTTACCCTCAGCGGTCGCTACTACGCGATGGATCGCGATCACCGCTGGGATCGGGTCAAACGCGCCTACGACATGATGATACAAGATAGTGTTGGTAATGGTCTCAAGGCTGTGGAAGTCTTGCAAGCATCTTACGACTTGGGGATAAAAGATGAATTTGTCAACCCAATCCGAATTGCTCCCGGCGCAATACAACCAGGGGATGGGGTGATATTTTTCAACTTCCGCCCCGATCGCGCCAGACAACTGACTCAGGCTTTGGTCAGTCCCACATTTCACGGTTTTGAAAGACAGCAAATCACACCGTTGTCCTTTGTCACCTTTACGCAGTATGATTCAGACTTACCCGTGGCTGTAGCCTTTGAGCCTCAGAACCTCAATAATATTCTGGGAGAAGTGATAGCCAATCATAGTTTGAATCAGTTCCGCACCGCCGAAACAGAAAAATACGCCCACGTCACCTATTTCTTTAATGGGGGTCTGGAAGAACCTTTTGCCGGAGAAGATCGGGAACTAGTAAGCAGCCCGATGGTAGCGACTTACGATCACGCCCCAGCGATGTCAGCAGCAGCAGTTACAGATGTAGTGATCGCTGCGATTCAAAAGGGTACATATTCCCTAGTTGTAATCAACTATGCTAACCCAGACATGGTAGGGCATACTGGTCAAATCGAAGCTACCATTACAGCAGTTGAAACAGTTGATCGTTGTTTGGGACGCTTGTTAGAAAGCGTTATCAAAGCTGGCGGTACAACAATTATTACTGCCGACCACGGCAACGCTGAGTATATGCTAGATGAAAGGGGTAATCCCTGGACAGCTCATACCACTAATCCAGTCCCGTTGATTTTGGTGGAAGGAGAGAAAGTCAAAATCCCTGGATATGGTACAAATGTCGAACTGCGAAGCGATGGCAAGCTATCCGACATCGCCCCGACAATTCTAGAGATTTTACAACTGCCTCAGCCACCAGAAATGACAGGGCGATCGCTGCTGAAAACAGCAGAATATGAGCTACAACGCACTCGCACCCCCGTGCAAGTAGGGCTGTAAAAGAGTTAGGAGTTAATAGTGAGGAGTTAATAGTGAAAAGTGATGAATTAAAACTTTCCTAACTCCTAACTCCTAACTCCCAACCCTGACTCCTGTTTTTTAAAACTTGTTATAAATGAGATTCCTACCATGACAGCTTCTAATATTGTGCAAGGCATTTGGGCATTTTCCGCCACTGGTTTGATTATCTTGGTTTTACTGCATAGCCCCAAAGGTGATGGCATTGGAGCCATTGGTGGACAAGCGCAGTTGTTTACCAGCACCAAGAGTGCAGAAAATACCTTAAACCGAATTACTTGGGCATTAACAGTAATTTTTCTTGGTTTAACAGTAGTTTTAAGTGCTGGTTGGCTGCCTAAATAAGGATAAATCAATGGGGAGAAGAACCCAATACGCGATACTTAACACCCTAATAAATTTAATTTCACGGCGGTTAATTACAGCTCTTGCCTTATTTATTGGCACAGCGCTGTTAATCGTTTTTACTAATCTCCAGTTGAGCTATGGGTTTACAATCATACCAAAACATCCATATTCAGACTTAATAATCTCTCTCCCCATCTTATCTTCCCCAAAACCTCATCCTTTACCGTTTACACTTGCACAATGGCAAGATAGCACTAACAGTGGTGATTACTTTTCCCAAGTCACAACAACCCAAGTTGGTTATTTAGTCTGGTCACAATTTCCCGTTCGAGTTTACTTAGAACCACCAAAAGCTGTCAGCGAAAAACAAGCTCAAGCATGGGTTAACGGTGTCTTGCAGGGTGTGCAAGAATGGAGTACTTATTTGCCTTTGACAATAGTCGAACAGCCAGAAATTGCTGATATTACAATTGTACGAAAAGCGCCACCTCTACAAATTTCCCCTGGTAGTAATATACCCCGTGCGCGATCGGCACAAACTACTTACGAGTTATACACCAGCAACAAAGTTTTATTCCACCGCTTCACCATCTTTTTAAGCCCAAGTCAAACAGGTGAGTATCTCATTGCAGCTACCCGCCACGAATTCGGTCATGCACTGGGAATTTGGGGTCATAGTCCGCTACAAACCGATGCTTTATATTTTTCTCAAGTTCGTAACCCGTCGCCTATTTCTGCCAGAGATGTAAATACTCTAAAGCGGGTTTATCAACAGTCAACAAGTTTAGGATGGTATTTAGTGGATAATTCAAAATCTTCTTCACTTGCTAGAAGAGATGCTGTAGCAGGTGTCCTTTCAAAGCATTCCTAATATTTTCATTACGAATATTAGATAACGGGACTTAAACATTTTTTCGGGATAAACAAGCCTCAAACCCTTGCAGGGTAAGGGAAATACACCAAATGCTCAAAAATAGCCCAAACCCAGATATATCAATCAACTAAGCCTAACGATGTCAAAGTCTTTCTGTATATAAATTTGAGGCGATTTTTTGAGTGTTTTTTGTCTAAGTCCCAATAACAGGACTTAAACATTTTTTCGGGATAAACAAGTCTCAAACCCATACAGGGTAAGGGGAATACATCAAATACTCAAAAATGACCTAAACCCAGATATATCAATAAATTAAGCCTAACGATGTCAAAGTCCTTCTGTATATAGATTTGAGGCTCTTTTTTGGGTGTTTTTTGTCTAAGTTACAATAAGAAATTAAAGCGAACACCGTCTGTTCTTTGAGTATTAAGAATATTTTCAAGCTGCTAAAGTTCTACTCGCCAAATATCGGGATTTCGCCACTCTTCTGCGCTGATTATTGGAGCAAGGTTAAAACCGAATATAAAACTGATGAAGAAAAGCTAAACTGCACCTGATGCATCTGGAGACCAGTGATGAGCGTAAAAATGCGTAGGCGCAGCCCGCCGTAGGGATAGCACTTTTTCCCTTTCTCTAAGCTCTGCGACTTAGCGGTAGAGGTCGCTGTGCTAAAACTTGTTTATAAAGTTCTTCCAGTAGAGTAATATTTTTACTGAGGGTATAGCGGTCTAATACACGCTGTCTGGCTTTTTGCCCCAGTAAGGTTGTTAACTCTGGATGGTCTTGCAACACTGGTAAGAGGGTTTTTAACTGTGATCGCGCTGTTTTGGTACTAATAACTACACCTGCGCCCTTTTCTAATACTTCTCCATCTGCACCCACATCTGTTGCTAAACAAGCCAAACCACATGCCATTCCTTCTAACAGAGATAGGGATAAACCTTCTACCAATGAAGGCAAAACAAATACATCTGCGCCTCGCAAAATTTCAATGCGTCGGTTTTCATCAGCGACAAACCCCAACCAGATAATACCGTATTCTGAACCATAAAATGGCTCTAAGGAAGACTTCAAAGGGCCGTCACCAACAATTAGCAACTTACTACCGGGCTCCATTGCAGACTGCTTCCAAGCCCGGAGTAGGGCTTCGACATTTTTCTCTGGGGCTATTCGGCCCTGATAGACAAACAAGCGTTCAGCTTTAAATTTTGCTTTAACTTGAGAAAATCCTGGAGAATACTTAGCAGTATCAACACCGTTGGGAATTACGGCAATATTTTCTTCCCGCACGCCCATCCGTGCCAATAATTCTCGCTGAATTTGGGAAAATACAATCACGCGATCGTAGTTAACTAAAAAAGGTGCGTAGAGCTGATAAGCCAAAAGTTGTGTTCCCGATATCAGCTTTGCCCCTTTGCCAGCAAACGGTGTGTGAAAAGTGGCAATTAGGGGCAACCTCAGTTCCTCACAGATTTCTGGTAGAACAAAGTCTAGAGGAGATAAAGTCAAGGAAGCATGGACTATATCTGGCTTGATTTCTCGTAGTGACTCTGTTAAAAGTTTGGTCGCTTTAAAAGTGGGAATTGTATAAACCTGGGACTTGTAAATGAAAGGGAGAGAAACCTCTCGAAGATTCGGCCAATTGTCAGGTTCAGACTCTTCCTGGGCGAAGTGAAGAAAGCTAACTTGATGTTCCCTATGCAAGGCGTTTGTAACTTCTCGACTGTAGGTGACATTGCCGCAAAAGGGCGATTTTTTTCCAATCCAGGCTATACGCATTCTTTATTTAGCTGTAAGAAAAGCGGGTTTGATCTATTACTTTTGTGTCCTTGGTGATTTTTATTTTATCTAGCTATACTTGCTGGTTTTTTTATTTATTAAAAATTCCCATAAGACTCTAGTTTAAAAAGCTTATTCTCAGCTGATTAAACCAGTAGATTTATGGCTTTATTTCTTCTACTTATAAGTTGTTAATCTCTGATATTTAAACAACTTATTCTGACTAATGTCAGATTCATATCCAGCAAGTATGTGATAAATTTTCACTGACCACAGTTTACCATGAACACAAAAGCTTTAAGTAAATTACTAATTAGTTCCAGGTAATGAATAATAACGCCTGTTAGCTGATGACTACTTATGTGAGTTATACCAGGTTAATATACCTCCTGAAAAGACAATCGCAGCTAATCCCAAAAAAACTACCTGTAATCCCAGAAAGGTTTCTGCTACACCTGCTAATGCTAAAGGTAAGGAGAGGGCAATATTAATGACATTGTTCTGCAAGCCAAAGACTTTACCACGCATTTCTGGAGGTGTTTGTGTTTGGATTGTGGTTTGCATAGGAATTGCCACTAACGCCCCAAAGATACCTAATAGTGCCACCAATAACAAGACTAGCCACAGTTGGGTTGTAAATACTGATAGACCAATCAGGGATGCTGCCATACCCATACAACCGCACAGACTTAGTTGGGTATAAGAGAAGCGTTGACCAAATTGACCGAGAATTGTTGCTCCAGCAGCGATGCCAACACCGCCGGCTGCTAGTAAAAAGCCGAACTGGGAAGCTTTCATGTTGGGAATTATTTCTGCCATGCGAACGGCTAGAACAGTTAATGCTGCAAAGACAGAAAACAAGATAATCAGCTGAAGCAAAGCATTGCGAACACGCTGATTTGCTTTGAGGTAGGCAAAACCATCCCGCAAGTCAGAGAATACGTGGGGAAATTCTGTATCGGGGTCGTGGTGTTTTTCATTAGTTGCCATGAGGAATAAAATTAGTCCAGCGATCGCATAACTACCACCTACTAAAAATTCCTTACCTAAACTACCACTACCACCAATTTGCAGCCAAAGTCCATCGGCGATCGCTAACAACGGTTCTCCGACGGCAAACCCAACAATCACTGATGCCATCATCGTTGTCGTGTAAAGCGAATTTGCCGAGAGTAAATGCTGTTCTTCTACTATCAAAGGAATTGCTGCCTGTTCTGCCGGTGCAAAAAACTGCGTCAGTGTGGAAACTAAAAAAGTTACACCCAGGATGATTAGAAAACCTACTGGCAACACTCCTATTGGTTGCCAATCATGAGTCAACCACAGCAGGAAGGGAATTGACAAAACCAGGACGCCGCGCCAAATATTCGTTGCCACCAGCACAGCCTTTTTCGACCAGCGATCCACAAACACGCCAGCAACAGAACCAAATAATACGGCTGGAATAGTAAAAGCCATCATCAAGGCTGATACCCAACCACTAATACTCTGATTACTACCCTGAAACTGAGTATTAATCAAAGCAATCATCAGCACCAAATAAACTTTATCTGCTAGTTGCGAGAAAACTTGACCGCCCCAAAGAGCCAAGAAATTAGGATTTTTTAATACAGGCAAAAACCCCTGCGGTGTTACATTCTCCGAAACAGTTTCTCCAGATAAACCAGACCCATCTAATTTGGGTGGTTCTTTTTCTGAAGGAGAGGTTGCTGGCAAACTCTGCTCGTTGCTATCTACCTCAGCAATGGTTAATTTGTCCTCAGATTGTGTTTCTGATTGACTTGGAACATCAGTTTTTGGGATCTCCTCTGTCCAACTTTGATCGTTTTGAGAAACGTCTTTTGGGGACATTTCTTGGCTATTGATTTGACTAGGTGTACACTTAGAAACGGCACTCAAGTGATTCCTGACTGTAGAATCTAATGCCCTATTTTGTTTTTTAACGAGGCTTGGTGACAAAGGCAGGATTTTTTTATCCAAATCAGACGGTTGCATCATGGTTGGCAGCAAAATAAGAATCGATCAAAGTTGCAGAGCGAATAGGGCGACCTAATTGAGACTGAGCATACTGGCGCAAAATCTGCTCAACAGATAACCAGTTATGATCTCTAACACCATCAATTTGCATTATCTCTGGTTGTGACAGATGTTGAAGCAAAGCCAGTTCCATAGCACCCAGACGACTAGAAATCACAGGTATTTCTTGTCGATGCACAATAACTGTTTGGGAGCCAGGTTTTGGAGGTGATGAGATAATGTGCTGATTGGATGATGGAGAAAAAGATAAATTTCTTTGTATCCCCCTCTCCTTGTCTGCCTCTGTTCGTAAACGTTTCCAAGCTTCTAAGCAAACTGTTCCACCCGCAGGGATGCTAAATCCTACCTGCCAGTTGGGGTTTGTAAAGTCTGGCTTAAGGGAGCGCCCAGATATGCAGCAGACTTGCACTTGAGGCGTCACTCCTGCTAAGGCTAAAAGGTGAAACACCCCATGAGCGAGATGAGCCAAAACACCAGATGCATTTGCACTAGACAACGCCTCCAATCGATGGAGATGTTCATTGAACAACTCATAAAGTTCTTCTTGAGGTTGTTCGCTCAAAGCTTGACACAAGACTATTTCTGCTAAATACTGGCTGGCTGCCAATTTTCCCAAATCTTTAGCTAAACCAGGATAAGTTTTTAACGTCTGTGCTTGAGTAATTTTATCAAGCGATCGCCCTTTCGCAATCAATAGTTCATTCACAACAAACATACCACTCCTGCCGCCCAGGCTGGAGTTGTGCTTACGTGCCCCTGGAGCCACTGCTCGAATCAGACCGAACTCTGGTGTCAAAATCGTCACTATTTTATCTGATTCTCCCAGCACCTGGGTTTTAAGATTAATCCCGGTTGCTTTGTAGGTTCTACTCATTAGTCATTAGTCATTAGTCATTAGTCATTAGGACAAATAGAGAAGTTTTATCTGAGGCCAGAACTTCAAACACAAATGACATAGACGCGCCCGCGGCTTCCCGCAGGGTAGGACGAGAAACAAATGACTATTCACCCTTTCCCAGGTTATCGCGCTGGCGGATCAAATCGATACCGCGAGATGTGCCTAATCTAGTCGCACCGGCTACGATTAAGTCTAGGGCTTGATTGATAGTATGGATACCACCCGAAGCCTTAATTCCCACCCTTTCTTTTACCAATTCCCGCAAAAGTTGCACATCTGCCACTGTTGCACCACCATTCCAACCTGTACTAGTTTTTAAGAATGCCGCTCCCGCCTCCATAGCTATTTCAGCAGCTATTTTTTTCTCCGCATCTGTCAGCAGGTTGGTTTCCAAAATTACCTTAACAGTTTGCCCAGTTTCTTCACAAATTTCGGCAATCTCTCGGTGAACTTCTTCAGTTTTACCAGCTTTCAACCAGCCCAAGTTCATTACCACATCCAACTCAGTGGCCCCACTATCCGCCGCTTCTTGAGCTTCATACAGTTTTACTGCTGAAGTCGTAGCACCAGCAGGAAACCCAATTACCGTACAGACTTTCGGGTTCTTGCCGTGGAGGAGTTCGACTGCTTGTTTGACATAGGCAGGGTACAAGCAAACCGCCGCAAAATTGAATCTGTATGCTTCTTCACACCACTGCTTAACCTGCTCTGGAGTAGCCGTTGGCGTTAACAGGGCGTGATCTATGAATGGCGCAATATCAATGTCCGGATAGTCTGCTGCCATCGTGTTTTCTGCCAGTGATTGTTTATTAAAGTTTATAAAAAATTAAAACATTTCTTATATATATATTAAACCATATTTATTACGAGTTTATTCTGAAAACAAGCTGCTGACTTCTCTTAGATGTTGGCTTTGTAGATGTCGCGGAATTACTGTAAGTATTTAAGTTGACATTAGGCAGTCGTAAGGTGAGGAATATCAACAGCATTTGTCACACCAGTTCCTAAGAAGTTAATAATAGTTTTGGCTAAGGCCTTCGATGCTAAGTATGGTACGCCATTACCAATAGTCTTAAACATATTTGTGAGCGACATATTCTCTGGAAGTACAAAGTTTGCGGGCATAGATTGTATGGCTAAAGCTTCCGCCACAGATATTCGCCGGATTTTATAGGGATGCAAATGTACTTCATTATTTCCATAGCAAGCTGTTGGAGAGTAACGCCATCTGTGAAGACGCTTGAAAGACTTTTTAGAATCATCTCCTTCATCAATAGCAGCAAATCTTGTGAACCCTGCCCTTGGTTGAAAACAGTTTTCAGTATTGGGATGCTTCAGAACGTTATTTTTTTTAAACCAGTATTCTACGGTGAGTTCTTGAGGGATGCCATCTGGACAAGGCTTTATGGAATTTTCTTGGAATGGTTCGCACTTACGCCAAGGATAAGCAAAAACATTTTTTTGAGGATATAAAATGTGATCGTCCCACGGAAAATATACCTCAGGTAGTAAATTTTCATTTTCAATTTTTATTCCTCTATCCTGGAGAAAATTATTTCGGAAACCAATGAGAATAATTCTTTCTCTATCCTGGGGTACACCATATTCAATAGTATTAATTAACCGCTCTGTTAATATATAGCCTGCTTCGAGTAATTGTTGCTTGAGTGATTCAAAAAATAAACGGTGCTTTGTTGTTCTCCACAACCCTTTAACGTTCTCAAATAAAAAAAAATCTGGAAGATTGCGGCAAATTAATTCAACGTAAGAAGCGGAAAGCTTGCCATTATCTCCTAAACGCCCTCTATTTTTCCCACCAATAGAAAAATCAGGACAGGGAGGCCCGCCAATGAAGCCCACAATATTATTAGATTTGCGGCAGTCTTGTACTAACTCCTGGAGGTGCTGTGTTTGTAAACCTTGGAGAAGTTGGGTTACGTCTCCTGCTTCTTTGTCATGATACCCGTATTCTGGCAACGGTAGATTCAGAACCTGCCGTGAATAGCGGTATGCAGCCATGAATGAGGAAAAAATTTCATTGACGTAAACAATATTAAAACCGCTGGTTTCAAAACCTAAATCTAGGAAACCTGAACCAGCAAAAAAGGAGAAAATACAAGGGCGATCGCTCATTCAATAACTAGTATTGTGAAACAGTCTTAATTAATATCGGAAAATATAGCATTTATACCTACGTACCATTCAGAATTAAACATTTTAAATACTACTTAAATAGTAAAAAAAATTCACAGTTTCCCTAAGTATTTAATATCAAAGTTTACTCAATCTTTAAGGAAAATCCCTGACAGAAAAAGAGTCTGAAGTCACAATTAAATATAGGAGTTTTCAAGCTCCAAATCATGTTTAAGACAAATATTTGTCATTAAATAAAAAACCGGGTTACTTCGGACTAATTTTTATGCGGATTTTAATTTACTCCTACAACTACTATCCAGAGCCAATTGGTATTGCCCCACTGATGACCGAATTAGCAGAGGGACTAGTGAAGCGTGGGCATCAAGTACGCGTAGTTACCGCTATGCCCAACTACCCTGAGCGTCAAATTTACCAGGAATATCGGGGCAAGTGGTATGTCAACGAATACAAAAATGGCGTTCAAATTCAACGCAGTTACGTTTGGATTCGTCCCCAACCCAACCTATTAGATCGGGTGTTACTAGATGCTAGTTTCGTTGTCACTAGTTTTGTGCCTGCCCTGATCGGTTGGCGCCCAGATGTTATTCTCTCAACATCGCCATCCTTGCCAAGCTGTGTACCAGTCGCTCTTTTAGGATGGTTACGTGCTTGTCCTGTAATCTTAAATCTACAAGATATATTACCAGAAGCAGCAGTCCACGTCGGTCTACTGAAAAATAAATTGCTTATACAGTTATTTACAGTGTTGGAAAAATTTGCTTACCACACTGCTAGTAAAATTAGCGTCATCGCCGATGGGTTTGTGGACAATTTGCGAGCTAAGGGCGTAGAAGCTAACAAAATTGTGCAAATTCCCAACTGGGTTGATGTAAATTTTATCTGCCCTTTGCCTAAAGAAAATAACCCTTTCCGCGCAGCACATAATCTGAATGGCAAATTTGTAGTACTTTATTCTGGTAACATTGCCCTAACCCAAGGCTTAGAAAGCGTCGTCAAAGCTGCTTCTGAGTTGCGCCATATCCCAGATATTGTTTTTGTCATCGTTGGAGAGGCAAAAGGTTTACAGCGATTGCAACAAGAATGTCTAGACTGCGGTGCAGATAATGTTTTGCTACTGCCATTTCAACCCCGCAAATATTTGCCACAAATGTTGGCAGCTGCCGATGTTGGCTTGGTGGTGCAAAAGAAAAATGTTGTATCCTTCAATATGCCGTCAAAAATTCAAGTGCTACTTGCCAGTGGAGGGGCCTTGGTTGCCTCTGTCCCTGATAACGGTACAGCAGCAAGAGCCATCAGGCAAAGTGGTGGCGGAGTTATCGTTCCTCCAGAAGATCCCCAAGCTTTAGCAATGGCAATTTTAGATTTGTATCAAAACCCCGAAAAAGTCAAAACTCTAGGTTATAAAAGTCGCCAATATGCGGTTGAACACTATGCTTTTGAGCAAGCTTTAAATCAGTATGAGTCGTTGTGTTACTCATTAACAGCAGATCGTGGAGCAATTCAGTCCACAAGAGTTAGAAAACAAGAAGTTTAATCTACGGCAATAGAGTTAGATTACATACCCCCGCCTTCAGTGCGATTAGACTTGTGAAAGTTGCAATTTTACCCTTAATATCTAAATAGCAACAGATTTTGAGGGGAGTTAATTATATTGAAAAATATATAGCAATATACCAATACGCTTAGGTTAAGGAAATGTATCTGTTGAGGCAGGCACAGAGAAGTCTGAGCCGTACCACTTCGTGGAAGCAAGCTACGTGGAGCGTCTCTAGGAACGGCTTTTGACCTTCGCGGACTCGTTGGCGCAGCCTCTGGTAAGGTTGAGGCTGCGCTATCGGTTGGCGTAGCCCGCCGTAGGCATCAGAACTTCTCCTGTTGGAGACGCTAGGCAAACTCCAGGAAGCAAGAACAGAGAAAAAAGGCTTAACCCAAGCGTATTGAGCAATAGACAAGGGAGTTTTCGGGACGTTGTTGAACCAAAAATCCCATAACTTTACTTCATTCAATCTGTGGGAACACCAATTTTTTATCCATACTAAAGGAGTGCTTTAGTATCCCGTAATACTAACTAATACACATATGCCAATCACACTTTTGGTAGACCAGGCATGAATCTGCTGTGTTGTATTGTAGTTTTTAGTAGATAGCCTAAAGCATAGATGTGGGGTTACTTGCAAATTATTAATACAGCATAACGGAAATAACTATCTAGTTGAAAAAGGTAACAAAACCTTAATTTACATGCTTTGTTTGCTTGTGCCTTATGCTTGCACTAGCTTTACATCTTAGGCTGTTTGATTAGTCTGCGATTATTTTTGCCGGAAATTATTGCTGGGAAGCTATTGGTTGATTTAATGCTGCACAATAGCCATCCGCAACTACTGATTGCTGATATCGAAATCTAAACAGTCAATTATCAAACTAACCCCCATAGACACTTGTTTTTTGTTAGTATTCAAAAAAACCTATTGACACATTTTCAGATCAATTGTTTGTTTTTTGTAAAAAAATATAAACAATTGTTTCAAAAAAAAGCACCTGAGGTTTAATGACTGATTATTTCCAAGGAAATTTCCCATTACAATCTGTCCCACTCACGAAGAGTGTGGTAAAGAGCCACGCCCAAACCGAAGAATCGAGCAAAAAATTAGCTGCAACGATAGCCGAAGCTGCATCAGACCGTAAAGCAGGTGAGATTGTATTGCTCAGAGTAGCAGATGTATCTTACCTGGCGGATTACTTTGTGATGATGACTGGCTATTCAAGGGTACAAGTAAGGGCGATCGCTCAAGCAATTGAAGGAAAAGTTGAAACTGAGTTGCAACGGCATCCCTTAAGGACAGAAGGAAAAGCCGAGGGGAGTTGGATACTACAAGACTACGGTGATGTGATCGTTCACATCATGATGCCCAAGGAACGGGAGTTTTATAATTTAGAAGCGTTCTGGATTCATGCAGAACGTATTTCCCTTCCAGAATCTGATCAGGGTGAAAGTAAGCCAACATGATTAGGTCTTCGGTTTCAAATTGCCCAGTTCCCACAGACCAACAACCGCTCAATGAGTATGAAGAGTTAAAAACTTCCTGGCTGTTTCGTGATAGCACTTTAGATTGGCGCGAGTATATCACGAAAATTGTTTGGATTTGGGGTTTATCTTGGCTCTTAGCAGGGCCTGTAGCTGCGGCAAGTTTTCCGCCTCACAAGTATATTGCACATTTTATCCTCTGTGGTGCAGCCGGAGCGAGTGTCGGGGTAGTGCTAGCACTGGTAAGGTTGTACTTAGGCTGGTTCTACGTGTGCGATCGCCTTTGCAGTCCCACAGTCTTTTATGAAGAGTCAGGCTGGTACGACGGTCAAACTTGGACGAAGCCACAGGAACTCCTCAACCGCGATCGCTTGATTGTTTCATACGAAATCAAACCGATTCTGCGGCGGTTGCAATTTACCTTTGCTGGCTTGGCGGGAATGTACGTTATTGGTACTATAGTTTGGCATTTGTTTTAAAAAGTCATTAGTTATTAGTCATTAGTCATTAGCTAAAGACTAATGACTAATGACTAATAATTAAAAAAGGTAATAAATATAAACCCATGACAATGGGAAAACGAACTCAAGCCACAGCACTGGAAGTCCGGTTGCTGCGGGAAGGTATTATTGAATCTAGGCATATAGTCCAAGCTGTTGTATGCGACGAACGAGGACGGGTTCTAACCGTTGCCGGAAATTCTGAAACTGCTGCATTTATCCGTTCAGCCCTCAAACCATTTCAGGCACTCGCAGTCACCACCACAGGTACACTGGAACGTTATGACCTCAGTGATCGCGACTTAGCAATTATCACGAGTTCCCACAGAGGAACAATAGAGCAAGTCCGACAGGTCTTTAACATCCTTTGGCGGGCCGATCTTGACCCAACTATCCTCCAATGTCCGATTCCTGAAGGTAAGCAGAGTCCTTTGGAGTACAATTGCTCTGGTAAACATGCAGGGATGTTAGCCGTTTGTCAGCAACGCCATTGGCCCTTGAATAACTACTTGGATCGCAAGCACCCAATACAGCAATTAATTTTAGGCAAAGTAGCAGAGTTGCTGCGAATGCCAGCTGAAGAATTTATCAGCGCTCATGATGACTGTGGCGCACCAACTTATCTGATGCAACTTGGTCATATGGCGTCTTTATATGCGTTGCTAGCCTCTAGTACCAATTTGGATATGGAGCGCATCGTCCGTGCTATGACTCATCACCCCGCTATGGTAGCAGGAGATGGAGAATTTGATACGGAACTGATGCGTTTAACTCCTGGAGAACTGGTCAGCAAAGCTGGTGCCGAAGGAGTGCAGTGCATTGGTAGACTCGGTGAAGGCATGGGATTGGCAATTAAAGTCATGGATGGGGCAAAACGGGCAAAACATGCCGTTGCTATTCACCTACTCCAGCAAATGGGTTGGATTAGTCCCAGCGCCGCAGAAAGCCTTTCAGAAAAGTTTGTCACCTTAGGAAAATACAAGCGTTTAGAAGTAATTGGAGAATTATCATTTTTATAGTTGCCAAACTCTTGACTATTAGGTTATGCTATAAAAGTCAAGAGCGACGCGGGATAGAGCAGCCTGGTAGCTCGTCGGGCTCATAACCCGAAGGTCAGTGGTTCAAATCCACTTCCCGCCACCAAATAAAAGATAAAACAAAAACCCTACAATCATTAAAGATTGGAGGGTTTTGTTTTATTTTGATCTATTCTGGAAGAAATAGCCATCCAAAAAGTGCGGAGAATCATGGTTGTGAAGTTGCAGCGACCAATTTTAGTGGGAGGATTGGGACTGTCCTTTTCTCTGTGGATGTTACAAAGTTGGCATCATTCAATAATGCAGGTGGGTGAGTTTAGTTTATTGAGTGCCTTAGCTGTAGGCGGTGGTTTGTGGTTATTTCAACAAAATCGCCCGAAAAACAGTTTAGAGCAGCTAGATGCTATATTCGTTGATCGGGCGGCTGTGGAAAGTGCGATCACTAAAACTGAAGCCGTAATAAACCAACTGGCGCAAGAAGCAGAAAATCATACAGCCTTAGAGATACTCAGAGAACAAGTTGCCCAATTGTTGTTGGAATTAGACAGGCAAAAAATTAAAGTGGCTGTGACTGGCGGGAAATCTGTGGGTAAAAGCACTTTAATTCAAGTACTAAAGCAAAATTTAGAGACACAAAATCTGGTGTCTTTAGAAGAGACAGCACCTTTGTTTAGAGAAGCGGGTGACAATTCAGATGCGGCTATTTTGGCAGAAGTAGCAAAATCTGATTTTGTTCTGTTCTTGACAAATAGTGATTTGACAGACTCAGAATTTCAAACTTTACAGCAGCTAAAAGCAGCAAATCAGCCTACAATCCTGGTTCTCAACAAACAAGACCAGTATTTAGTCGATGAAAGCGCCAGCATCTTGCTGTCATTAAAACAGCGGATGCAGGGAAATGTAGTTGCAACTGCGACCTCTCCTATTGCCATCAAAGTACGAAAGCATGAGGCTGATGGTTCTGTGCAAGAGTGGATGGAACAACCAGCACCAGATATCCAGCAGTTGACGCAGCAGTTGGATGAAGTTTTGGCACAGCAGGGACAACGGCTGGTTTGGGTAACTACGATGAGGAAAGCCAGTTTGTTGAAAGTTGAGGCTAAAAACTGGCTGAATGGAACCAGACGCGATCGCGCCACCCCAATTATTGAACAATATCAGTGGATAGCTGCCGCTGCTGCCTTTGCTAACCCAGTCCCAGCCCTTGACATCCTAGCGACTGCGGCAATTAATGCTCAGATGGTAATGGATTTGGGTAATATCTATCAGCAGAAATTTTCCCTGGAACAGGCACAAATCGTAGCTGGAACAATGGGAAGTTTGATGCTGAAACTGGGTTTAGTTGAACTTTCTACAAAGGCTATTAGTACTATTCTTAAGAGTAATGCCGTTACCTTTGTTGCTGGTGGTGTCGTGCAGGGAGTAAGTGCAGCTTATCTGACTAGAGTAGGAGGGTTAAGTCTAGTTGAGTATTTCCAACAGCAAGAAATAGCAATAGATTCTGGGACTAATTTGAATTTAGAGAATTTGCGGCAAACGTTGCAAAAGGTATTTGGGCAAAATCAGCAGATGGGTTTTTTGCAGGGGTTTGTTAAGCAAGGCATGAAGCGTTTGTTGCCAGAGGTGCAGCAGGTTGAAGTAGTTGGTGTTCAGAAGGCGGTGGGTTAAGTTCACGCAGAGGCGTAGAGGCGCAGATTTTTTCTTAACGTCTTTGCGCCTTTGCATTAGGCTGAAAAATATAGTAATCGTTACCACTCCTGTTTTGAGGATAGGTAAATCATGAAAATGCCTTATCTTACTAACACAGAAGGTGTTTTTAAAAAAGATTTGTTAGAAACTATAGCAATCCGAATATTACTTCAATCTAGCCAAAGAAGCTAAAACTAACAATAACAAACCAACTTAATACAAAACTGTAGGTAAACCTAAAATTTACCCAAGCCCTAAATGGACTTGGGTGTATTTAAGAATTATCGTGATTGGGAGTTACCAAAAAATTGTGAATAAAGGTAGTTAGCTAAACAGCACCACTGTTTCTGTTAAACAGCATAGCTATAGTTTTGAAAATTAGCTTTAAATCGTACACCAAACTCCAATTTTTTTGATACTGCAAATCCAGGCGAATTACATCTTCAAAACTACGGACTGTAGAACGTCCATTTACTTGCCATTCGCCAGTCATACCAGGTTTAACATCTAAACGTTGCCACTCTGGTACTTCATAGCGTTCCACTTCATCGGGTGTAGGTGGTCGAGTACCTACTAAACTCATCTCTCCTTTGAGGACATTCCAAAATTGGGGTAATTCATCAAGACTAGTTCGCCGTAAAAAGCGCCCTACCTTGATAATTCTGGGGTCATTCTCATTCTTGAAAAAGGCACCTTGCACTTGGTTTTTGACTTGGGATTTCTTGGCTTCCGCATCCACATACATAGAGCGGAATTTCCAAATCTTAAACCGCTTTCCCATCCAACCACAACGGGTTTGACTAAAGAAAATGGGCCCGGGATCATTAATTTGAATAGCGATCGCAATCGGAATAAACAAAACTCCTGTAATTAATAAACCGATCACTGACCCGACAATGTCTAATAACCGCTTCATCCAAGATGCCACAGAAGGGTGAGTAGTGGGTAACTGCTCTACTTTACGGGAAGTTGTCTTCCGATTATCTACTAAGTCTTCTTGTTCTATTAGCGACCCATCGTCCACAGGCTCTAAAGGAAAAACCTGATCCAATCCTGTGAGTTTTAGGACTGACATTACCTGAGGTGTTACATTCTGCAGTGTTAATGTAATCCCTTTCACCTGAGCGTATTTAAGATTACTGACCAGCGCACCTAAACCACTACTATCCATAAAAGTAGTTTGGTGAAAGTCAATGATGATTTGCTTGGGATGTGAATTGGGCTGGATTAAGCCTTGGCAGGTTTGTTTAAAGCCTAAAGCCTCCAGCACACTCAACCGCCTGGGCACCTGCACTATAGCCGTATCGTTTAAGGAATTAACTGGAAAATCGACCTCTGTCGGTTGGCTAGTCATGAAGCTCTGCACTTTCGTTGCCATGTATAATGTAATCTGCCAAACATTATTTTGTCCTAAAAAATTACCTAACCTAATATTGAAATCAGTAGTAATAAGGACTAATCGCTATTTACCGGGGCTGAAATTGGAGATCGCCAGCGACGATTCACAATAGAACAAGAAGCCAAAAAACATCCTTGCTGTTGTGCCGACGCAGCGCGATCGCGTTGCTCTGATCAAATGATTGCTAAAACTACGGTTACACCTACTGCACGCCTGATTGAGGTATTTTCTGCCATTCAAGGGGAAGGACTGAATGTAGGGACACGTCAGATTTTTATTCGTTTTGCTTTGTGTGATTTGCACTGTCACTTTTGTGATAGTGCCCACACTTGGAATGCACCTGCTACTTGTCGGATAGAGCGATCACCTGGATTGCGCGACTTTGAAATCCACTCTAACCCAGTCCCATTACCTATCTTAATTGAATGGGTGGAACGACAAAATCTACCTTGTCTACACGATAGCATTAGCTTAACCGGGGGTGAACCACTTCTTCATGCCCCATTTTTAATGCAGTTTCTACCCCAAGTGCGAGCCATAACTGGTTTACCCATATACTTAGAAACCGGCGGACATCGCCCAGAACAACTGGCGATGATTCTTCCCTACTTAGACTCTGTTGGGATGGATTTCAAATTGCCCAGTGTTAGCGGCGAAAGTTATTGGCAAGAACATAGTAAATTTCTCCAATTATGTCATGATTCATATTTAAATGTTTTTGTCAAGATAATTGTGTCTCAAAACACAGATCCCGCCGAGTTGGAAAGTTCAGCTTTGCTGGTGGCAGAGGTTAGTCCGGATATCTCAGTATTTTTACAACCTGTTACGCCTTTGGTAGCATCTGAACAATTCTCCCCAATACCTGTACTTTCCCCTACGGCTGATCAAGTTTTGACATGGCAAGCTTTAATGAAGCGGTTTGTCAAGTATGTGCGTGTGATACCTCAGACGCATAAAATGCTGAACCAGCTTTGAAGAGTGAAGAGTCAGGAGTGAGGAGTTAGTAGTTAGAAGCTTGGAGTTCATTCATAACTCCTAACCGGAGGCGGAGCGTCTCCGCTTTGCTCCTAACTAATTAGAACCCACCCTCATCTGTAGTTTTAGATTTAGCTTTTGCCTTATTGGCACTGCGTTTGAGTGCAGATAGTCTTGCTTCGTATCTCGACCGTTGGCGCTTACTAGGAGTATTGTCAATCAGGGTTTTCAAGGCACTACCAAGACTCTTGTAGGCATTGGGGAGGCTATAACCAAAACGAGTTGCCAAAGCGATCGCTTTCTCATCAGCATTGAGCAATTCTTTTAGTTGCTTTTCTCCATTATTTTTTTGGTATAGTCGCCAGCCTGACACACCACATAGCGACAAAGCTAACACCAGCAGCAATCCATCTTGTACCCACAATTCGCCTACAGCACCACCTAAACCGATGGCTAGTGCTGCCATTTCCCAACCATCTTTAGGAATTGTGTCATTTTGAACGCGAGCAACTTCATGCCAGAACAGCAGATTACGCTGATCCATTGCGAGGGCATCCCATTTCACAAGGTCAATTTGAATTTCTACCTGGTCTTTACCAATTTCTTCGCAACGAACCAGGGGTGGATTGACCTCAGTTGTGCCTTCAACCGTGACCCAGCTCTGTAATTCTGGCGGTAGTAAGCCTTTCAACCGCCGGAGTTCACTCATTTCCGCTTTGGCAGAGGAGGTTGCATAGGATGTCATAATATCCAGCCCCAGAAAATTTCAGTATATAGTGAGGGTATCACTTTGGAGTATAGCTATTTAAGTGATGATCCGTCTCACTCACTGGGAAAACTTCCTCGTTTTTTTCGCGCCTCCATTGCCTTTTCCAGCAAATCTAGTAATCCTGGGGCTTCTTCCTGGATACTGAGTAACAGTCTTTCCCCAAGTTCAATATTCCCCGGATCAAGACCTGTTATCATCACTTCTTTCAGGCGAGGTATCGCTATACTATCCACAATTTGAATTAACCCACTCAGACAACGGTGAAATTGTTTTTCTGTGAGAATCGAGTCTTCTAGAGGAAACTCAATAATGGCACGGATTTCGCCATCGGATGGGTCAAACTCCCATTGCAACATTTTGGTTTCCCAGGAAATAGCAAGCATTGTCTGTAGGATAGCTCCCTTGTAAGGATGATCTTGAATTCCTGCCAGAACTTGAGGGGCAAATACCCGGAAAAATTTTCCCTCTTCATCCAACTGGACAACTATTAGGAAATCTTCTAGGTTATCAGCCTCCACACCTGTTATAATTCGGTCTTCTTGATCATCAAAACGGTAGTCCCAACCAAGGTTGTCTAAATAGTTGGCAATCTGTTTGAGGTTAGCTCCCATAAAAGCCTCATAAGGAACGTGGAGCAGCTGTTAACAGACCTAGTTTAACCTGCTAGGGGTAGTTGTTTAGGTTGGTGTGGCTACTTCTAATCACATAGAAGTATGCAATTAGGGCACGGGGCAAAACAGTTTCTCTTTTCCGAGTTCCGAGTTCTGAGTAAAGAAGTGAGATTCCCTACTCAGCACTCAGCGTTCGACTGAGGGATCACGCCGAAGTCACTCAAAAGTTTTGAGGGGCATTGGGCATTGAAGATAGAAAAAACAGATGATCATTCGGCGCTGTGAATTATATTTTATGAAGGACTATTACTGATTATTAAAGAAGCGATAATCACTTTTTTTAAGATTTTACTCAGTCAAGTATATAGCACTAACTAACTTAAATTTTAATACTATCTTCTAGGTTTAATGAATGTATTGCTAGAGCAAGTATGGTGGCAAGATTTGAAACAGTTATCGAAAGATGAAGCCAAGTTGAGATAATTTATACATAGCATCTGAGGCTTTTGAAAATATAAGTAAAAACTTAAACTACCGCTTTTAAAAGCGAATAAATATAGCACAGAAGCTGGTACAGTTTTATATTACAAGCAACAAATTGTTTTCACGGAATGATTGTAGTGAGCAATACATTTTTGATGTCTAGTATCAATGAAGTTTATGCGTAAATCAGCTTTAATTCTAGCGATCGCCCCCCTAGTCTTTGAGATCGCTAGGATTAAAACCAGGGTTGGTGATGCGGCTGGTGATTTTTCCTCAAGCTTTGCGGGTAATAATTCCACCATTAACGAGTCAGTATCTTAATTTAACGAAAAATACCAGTTTAGCGATCGCCATCGGCTACCCTGATATTTATTTTGTCGCCTCCACCACTTTTAACCAAACGGGGAAAGCCGTAGAAGTGATATTACTGATTATGCTCACCTATCTCACCCTGAGTTTGACTATCTCCATAGTTATGAATTTGTTCAATCGCACCGTGCAAATTAAAGAGAGATGAGGGAGATGGAGGAAATGAGGAAACTGTTGAAGCTGACATTTAAACCTTTGAACTCGGAAGTTGAGCCTTTGAACTCGCAAGTTGAGCCTTTGAACTTGCAAGTTGAGCCTTTGAACTCGCAAGTTGAGCCTTTGAACTCGCAAGTTGAGCCTCTGAACTCGCAAGTTGAGCCTTTGAACTCGCAAGTTGAGCCTCTGAACTACGCAAGTTAAGCCTCTGAACTCGCAAGTTGAGCCTTTGAACTCGCAAGCTGAGCCTTTGAACTCGCAAGTTGAGTCTTTAAGAATGACAAATGACAAATTCTCAATTAACTTAGCTACGTAAAAACCTGTTTAGTACTTGGTACAACAGCTTGTTAACTGTTGTCTGTTTGGTATTGCTGTTTTGGGTAGTACGAGGAGTTCTAACTTGGGCAATAACTCAAGCACAATGGGCGGTAATTCAGGTTAATTTACGTTTATTTTTAGTTGTAGGTTTCCGCAAACGCTATATTGGCGAACTTGGATTGTGCTGGCGATCGCTTCGACTTTAGGCGCAATAACTGGGGGTGTATTCTTTGGCAAGCAACAGTTAACAAAGCGTGGAATTACTTTGTTTGCTTTCATCATTGGTGCTTTGTTAGTCGTTTTACCACTGGAATTTACATCCCGCCTCTGGTTATTGGCAGAAAACGTGCGCGGTGGACTCCAATCAATTCCTCGCGGACAAATTGAAGCAGCGATTGCACTAGGATTAAATACACCTTTGGTAGTGATATTAATTGCCCTACCTCAAGCCTTACGTAGCGTTATTCCTGCGATCGCACTCAGCGGCTCATAACATTGATAAGAAACGGAAGCTTTGATATTAGTAAACCCAGTTTCTTGCAGCAAAGCGCGTAACTCTCTACCTACGTAAGGATTACCATTATTCTGCTGCTGGAGCCACTTGTAATAAGAAAGTGATTTGCCATAAAATTCGTCGCATTGCTCGAATAGCCTGGAGTATACTTCTCTGGCATCGCTCTGACTCCCTACGATATCTGTATGAGTATCATAGGCAGGTAGTTTTCAGATGTCCAAGATATATTTAAATAAAATTGAAACTTATAAAATATCAAAAAAATGGAATTGCGACACCTGCGCTACTTTATTGCTGTCGCTGAAGAACTGCACTTCAGTAGAGCCGCCGAGCGATTGCACATTGCTCAACCTCCCTTAAGCCAGCAAATTCAGCAACTAGAGGCGCAATTGGAGGTAGAACTGTTTCAGCGCAAAACCAAGCGACAGGTACAGCTAACCGAAGCTGGACAAGTGTTTTTGCAAGAAGCTTATCAACTTTTGGCTCAACTGGAAAAGGCAATTGAGCTAACTCAAAAAACGGGAAGAGGTGAAAAGGGACAACTACGAATTGGGTTTACTAGTTTAGTAACTTACAATTTGCTTCCTGTGATTTTGCGGCGGTTTCGAGAACAGTTTTCAGAAGTAGAGTTGGTATTGCAGGAATTAACCACAACTCAGCAGGAACAAGCGCTACAGGAACACCACATTAATGTAGGCTTTGCTCATCCACCGTTAGAAGACAACACACTCAATCAAGAGTGCATTCAACAAGAAGCTTTAATTGTGGCTTTGCTAGAAACTCATCCCTTAGCTGAACAACAGTGTATCTCAGTGCGATCGCTAATAAACGAAAACTTTATCATGTTCCCTCGCCACCTGGGTTTTGGACTTTACGATCAAATCGTCAGCCTTTGCCAGCAAGGAAATTTCAACCCAAAAGTGACTCAAGAAGCGATTCAGATGCAGACAATTATTGGATTGGTGTCAGCGGGAATGGGGATTGCGATCGCCCCATCTTCATTGCAAAATCTTCAAAGGGTTGGTGTAGTTTATCGTACTGTAGAGGAGAAAACACCATTAGTAGAAACGGCTATAGTGTGGCGAGAAGAAGATATGACACCTGTACTAAGGGAATTTCTGCAAGTTGTCAGAAGTATCTGTGGTTAACTGATTAGTTGTCTGCACGCCATGTAAAAATAATTTGTTCATCAGCTTGCCTAAACTCAATATTAAATTTATCAAATACAACTTCTCTTCCTAAAAGTAATTGCTCTCCACCTGTATTAGTTTGTAACCATGCCACAGCAGCAATAAAACTGTGTTCATCAATTGTCATTTCAACATTACGTAAAACATACTCAACTCTTCCGCCAATGGTTTCTGCTAATAATTTTGATTCTGCATCAGCCAAGGCATAGCCTAAATCTTGACCAACTTTGAAGGAAATTAAACTTAATTCAGCACCAGAGTCTACTAACATCGTTGTAGACATTTCTATATCTTTATGCTTCAGTTTTATATGATAATTTGGCTGCCAGTCATGCCGAGCAACTGTACGAAAGCGAATTGGTAGAATTTGGATAGAAGCAGTGCGAAGCGGTACTAAGTAAATTGAAAATATCTGCTTTGACGCTTCTGCCAATTCTAGAACTTCACGCAAATTCTCACTATGAGCAATTAAGCCATTAGCATTGTAAGCAATATATTGATTTTTATATAAATCTAATAACATTTGGCGATTCTGGTTTAACCACTTCAGCATTTGCTGGCTTTCATCGGCAGAGGGTGTTTTATTCATAGATTTTGGTGACAATTTCAGCCATTTTCTACTGGATTGCCTTTAACTTATGATTGTATCTGCGATCGCTCTGCATCTTCTGGTTAAAAAGAGCGATCGCTATTGCACAAACTACAACTCAAATTGGGAATACTTAGTAAAGCGCGGGTATTTGCTGTGCAGAATCGAAGCGACTGGCTACCAGACATCGCGCTGCTGAAATTTTAGCAACTAGGAAAAAATTGTGAGTTTACCAGTTACAGTCACCTTTATGCTTGCTGATTGGATTGTTAAAGGGCTAAGAGATGAAACTTTTGAACGAGTTGGGGGTGTAATTAGGGAAGTAGGCAGTAAGCGAGTAATTACTTGGTTAAGAGAGGTTAACTCACTACCTCCTCAAGAAATATTTTTAGCTACTCAAAGAATTTTGCAGGTAACTAGTACAGGTCGGCGGAAATAAACAGACCATATTCGTGGGAGAATAAATAATCAGGTTAAAACCCGTTTGGGGGGGCGTATTAAGAACTGAGGGTGTGACTAGATTAACTCCTAAAATATTAAATTTAAGCGATGGTGAGCGTGATCAACTCCAACAGTTGATTAACAGACACAACACGCCACAACAGATAGTGCTACGAGCCAAAATAATTCTCATGGCATCTGAGGGTGAAAATCATCGTGAAATCGCCCGGAATTTAAACATTAATAGGCAGATGGCTCGTTTATGGAGAAACCGATGGTTGGAAACCGAGGGTAAAGAATTATCGATTTTTCAAAGATTACAAGATCAAGAGCGTGTTGGTACACCAGTAAAATTTAGTATGGAACAAGTAATCGAGCTGTTTGCATTGGCTTGTTCTCCACCATCCGATTACGGACGACCAATAAGTCATTGGACACCAAGAGAACTAGCGGACGAAATCATTAAACAAGGGATTATTGAAAGCATATCCGTCCGCCATATTGGAAGATTATTAGAAGAAGCAGAACTTAAACCCCACCAGAGTCGCTACTGGTTAACCCCCCCCCTGTGGACGAAGAATTTGACAAAAAAGTGGAAAATATTACTGGTTTATACATCAGTGCGATTGAGCCTAATGTTCACGGGGAACGTACAATATCCATTGATGAAATGACAGGTATTCAGGCTACTGAACGCTTAGAAAAAGACTTGCCAATGCGACCAGGCAAAGTCGAAAGAAGGGAATTTGAGTACATCCGTCACGGCACACAAAGTTTAATTGCCAGTTTTGATGTTGCTACTGGTCAAATTGTCGAGCCGACCTGTGGAGATACAAGAACAGAAGTTGATTTTGCCCTTCATATTCGTCGAACGATTGAAACTGACCCCCAGGCTAAAAAATGGAATCTGATTATGGACTGCCTGAACACTTATCAGTCTGAGTCTCTGGTTCATTTGGTTGCAGAAAAAGAAGGTTTGGATATTGACTTGGGTATTAAGGGAGAAAGTGGCATCCTGAAATCAATGAAATCCCGCGCTACTTTTTTGAGTGACCCAACACACCGAATTGTGTTCCATTACACGCCTAAACATTCTTCGTGGCTCAATCAAATCGAGATTTGGTTCAGTATTTTGGTTCGCAAGTTACTCAAAAGAGCCAGTTTCCTCAGTCAGAATGATTTGAAAAATCGAATTCTCAAGTTTATTGACTACTTTAATCAAACAATGGCTAAACCTTTTAAGTGGACATACAAGGGCAAAGTTTTGGCTATTTAATGGTCTGTTTATTTCCGCCGACCTGTACTAGCGCAGTCAGTATACTTAATCTGGGTGTCTCAGTTATAGGATTTGTTGTAATAGCACAACGACTTAAGGAATTAGAACAACGTTTATAAAAAGCACAAAAAGTGTTGAATAATATTAATCGTAAAATTGACCTTAGTTTCTATGCAAATTTTCGTACTGCAATCGAATTAGCAACTAATGCTTTTACGATGACCAAAATTGAAAATCGTAGAAGCAGCGCACTACAAGCTATTAACCGCTTTTTAGAAGCAGAGCATATTTATACTGAATACACCGATATCGAAATTGAGCAAAAAAGCCAAATTGCTGATGAATATCTGCTGACTTTATCTTTAGCTTACCTAGCTGAAGCACGTTGCTATTTAGAATTAGAAGAACACACTACAGCACTTCGTCGCTTTCAAGAAGGGTCAATAGTTATTCGTTCTCGTATTCAGAAATATGTTAAGCTTCTGCTTACTTTTAACCCAGCAGTATACTTACAGCCTCAGTTCAGAGGTCAGATTGATTTGCGGAGGCTAACCCGAATTTACCAATGGCTCGATCCAACTTTGGATGAAAATGCAGTCTTTGATATGCAACGGATGAATCTATTCATGTTGGCTCAAGACCCGAATAACTGGAAGTGGGTAGAATCAATACCAGCAGCAATTTGGTATTCCAAAGTAGATTGGGTAGGCAAAGCAATTTGGGATGATCCTAAGCCGCAGATTTACGCACGTCTTCCTAAAACTTTGGAGGTAGTGGAATCAATGATTGAAACTAATCGCAGGTTTGAATCTTACCAAACAGAAGTACAAGCAATATCCCAATTAGGAATCAGCTTTCATGACTGGCTTAAATTAACTCCGTCAACAGAAATTAAACCAGACGGTGCAGAATTAATGTACATCATTCCATCCAAACCTTTAGAGTTACAGCTTTCCATCTGATATCCAATCGGGTAGCATCTAAATGATTATAAAACCGCAGAGACGCTGAGAGCGCAGAGGAAGAGGAAAGAGGAATAATTCCGATAAAACGGATTTGATATGAATTAAGTTCTCTTTCTTCCTCTGTGTTCTCTGCGCCTCTGCGGTTCATAAAAAAAAGGCGAACCCAAAAGTTCGCCCTAACATACTATTTTGCTGTTGCTAAATCCAAACCCAAATCTAAATCTTTGCTTCTTCTCTCACCAATTTATCCCAACCCAAATCTTTCAAATTATTATTCCGACGCAACGGACGAGTCACCAATTCTAAAATGTCACGCGCATTTGTAAAGCCGTGAATTTGAGCAAAAGTAAACTCCACAGACCACTTAGTATTTATACCGCGTGCTTCCAGTGGGTTAGCGTGAGCCATACCAGTAATTACCAAATCTGGTTTCAACTCATAAATTCGCTGAAGTTGATTGTAATTATCCGGCTTCTCTACAATCTTTGGTAGGGGTGAACCCATTTCCTGGCAAGTTTTCTCCAGCAATGCTAACTCAGCACCTTGATAGCGCTTATCCATATAGGGTATGCCGATTTCGTGAACAGTCATCCCACAACGGATTAAGAATCTTGCTTGGGAAATTTCCAGCAAGTTATCACCCATGAAGAATACAGATTTACCGCGAATCAGTTTCACGTAATCTTCCAAGCCAGCCCAAATTTGCGCTTCCCGTTCATCTAAACCCTTGGGAGTAATACCAAACACCGAGCAGATTTTTTCAATCCAAGCGCGAGTGCCATCGGGCCCAATGGGGAAGGGTGCGCCAATCAGTTTACACTTGCGGCGGCGCATTAAGGTGGTAGCAGTGCGGCTGAGGAAGGGGTTGACACCAGCGACATAATACCCTTCTTCCAGTACTGGCAGTTCAGTAAAGCGCTTCGCAGGAAGCCAGCCGGAAACTTTGATACCTTGTTTCTTCAGTTCCAAGGTTAACTGAGTAACTACGGGGTCGGGAAGGGAGCCAAAGAGAACTAAGGGTGGATGATCCACGTACTCAGATTCATCTTGGGCGACATCTTCTTTCTTCTTACCAAAGTTGAGCAATTTAGCGATCGCATTGCGTTCGTTCTTCTCTGTTTCCGCCACTGGAGCCTTATCAGGACAACGGTTAGCCATTGCTGCTAATACGGTGTCTTCCCCTTGGGTGAAGGCGTAATCTAGACCATTTGCCCGCGCTACAACGATGGGAATCCCAATTTCGGATTCTAGTTTCGGTGCCAAGCCTTCCAAATCTGTTTTGATAATTTCGGTAGTGCAAGTGCCAATCCAGACAATTACACTAGGATTGCGATCGCGTTTAATCTGCAAGCACAACCGCTTTAACTCTTCATAATCATTCAGCTGTGCAGAAATATCGCCCTCTTCCAACTCTGCCATTGCATAGCGGGGTTCCGCAAAAATCATTACCCCCATCGCATTTTGCAGGAAGTAGCCACAAGTTTTTGTCCCAATCACCAAAAAGAAGCTATCTTCAATTTTTTGATATAACCACGCCACGCAGCTAATTGGGCAAAAGGTATGGTAATTTCCAGTTTCACATTCAAAGTTTAAAGCTTCTGGTTGTTGAGCGACAGTCATTTTGTTTTTTCTCCCCTTGATATTTAATGGCAGATCGACCAATTTTAGATTTTAGATTGATAATTTTGGTGAAGCAGCGCAGTGAGCCAGCGCGTTGGGCGGGTTTCCCGACTTGAAGCGACTGGCGAACCCGTAAGGGTCTTGGGGGTTTCCCCCATGAGTGACTGCTGAACCCGAAGGGATTGAAGGCTGGGACAACTAAAGTATCCTCTGTCTAACGACAATTTCCCTAATTCCTAATCCAAAACCCAAATCTAAAACTTAAAATTACGAAGAACGGCAATAATTAAGCGTTGGGGAAGAGACGGGCAATTTCTGATTCATCAAAAACGCCTGCTGGCAGTTCTTCCCCTAATAAATCGTTATTTTCTTCAGCCTTTTGTAAAGCTGTTTCATCACCCCAGACATCTGATAACACGTCTTTAAACGCATTCTCATCTAGTGGACTATCCTCAAGCGCCTGGTCGTCATCCAGCTTTACTTCGTTTGCAGCTGTTGTATCGAAGGCAATTTCCCCAAACTCATCAGCTTCTAGACTAGGGACTTGGAGAGACTCATCTTTTGAGTCGTGTCCGTTGGATAAAGAAATATCGCCAAAGGCATTTTCGGTTTCCTCCAACTCGCTGATCCCCAGGCTTTGATCATCAGAATCCACTATTGCGAACTCTTGAACTACCGCCACCGACCCAAAGCCATTTGTATGAGAATGTGTCAATGTTTCATCTTCAAGCTTTTCGTCAATGATCGCTGTTGCTTTTCCTACGTATTTCTCTGCTTCTGGGTTGATCACAAAGCGGTTACCGAGAGCGAAATCTGGGTCAAAATGCAAATCCAGCACCTCAATCAGCGTATCGGCGTCAGGATTAAGTTTGGCAAAGGGCAACATTAACTGCGCTAGCTTTGGCTCTAGGGCGTTAAGAACTCCCAGGATGAGGTAAGAAGGTGGTCGCTTCCCGCCATCAGGGGTGTACACTGATTCCACTTCCATGTGCAGGCTAATCCAGTCCCGATTATTCTGGAAAAATTGCAACCACTTTTGCTTTAATGAATCTGTAAAGCTGTGAAAGAAAGCCATATTATTGTCCCCCATCCTGAGAACTTGGTGATTTATACAATCATCAAGTCTAGTTCCTCTTCTGAATTAGGAACCTGGGGTTTACCCGGATTTAGATAAAAATCAGACAACAAAGAGAACAACTCACGATCTGGTGAATCATTAGGTACAACACCTTCGGGACGCGCCAGAATTTGGTCGGCGATGTTGAGATAGTAATCGCAAACGTAGTCTAGAGAAGGATCTTGCTCTGCCATCTCAAACAAAGTCTTGCCTTTCACACGGGAAACACGGATATCTTCAATCAAAGGTAAAACTTCCAAAACTGGCATTGGCACAGCTTCTATATATTTTTCAATCAAGTCGCGCTTGGAGGTGCGGTTGCCAATTAACCCAGCTAGACGCAGTGGGTGAGTTCGGGCTTTTTCGCGGACTGAAGCAGCAATGCGATTAGCAGCAAACAAAGCATCAAAGCCGTTGTCTGTAACAATCAAGCAGTAATCTGCATAGTTGAGTGGTGCTGCAAAACCACCGCAAACTACGTCACCCAGAACATCAAAGAGAATTACATCGTACTCATCAAAGGCGTTGAGTTCTTTAAGTAATTTCACGGTTTCGCCGACTACGTAGCCGCCGCATCCAGCACCCGCAGGCGGGCCACCAGCTTCTACGCAATCAACACCGCCGTAGCCTTTGTAAATCACATCTTCCGGCCAGACATCTTCGTAGTGATAGTCCTTTTCTTGGAGGGTGTCGATAATTGTCGGAATCAAAAACCCAGTCAGGGTAAAGGTACTGTCATGTTTGGGGTCGCAACCAATTTGCAGCACTTTCTTGCCACGTTTAGCTAGGGCGACTGATATGTTACAGCTAGTTGTGGATTTACCGATACCACCTTTTCCGTAGACTGCTAGTTTCACTTTTATTTGCCTCTTATAGCTTCTTGTCAAACTTGTGGCTCAAACATTTGCCTTCACCTGTCCTGAGATGGCGATGCGTGAGGTCTGTGATTGTCATTATTGGGCAAATTACATAGAAAGGAAAGTGGCTCTTAATTTGTAAAACGGTCTAATATCATGAATTAAAGCTTAATCATAAGTCTTTGGAGTTCTATCAACCTCAAAGATTTTATTAGCTCTAAAAAAATTTAATAAACAGTTTTTATTACTTATTTTTATAAAAATAGTTACAAAATACAAAAAACTGTAATTGGCTTTTTTGAATGGTTTTCCTAGAATTAGCTGATCCTCATACAACGTGTTTTCAGGGTATTGGGGCACAGGGTCAAGGGTAAAGAGAGACATAGGCAGCGCTATGCTAGAAATATCGATGAAATTTGCGTTAGCGTAGCTCACCGTACCCCTACGGGGAAGCAAGCTACGCGTAGCGTCTCGTAGAGAAGGTATCGCACATAAATTGGTAGTTTTCAGTGGGTAGCCAAGACCCTTTAATTGCTGCTTGAGAGTAAGTTAGTGTGATTTTGTAAAAAATTATTAAATTGCCAAATATTATCTAAGCTGATTAAAATCATTTAGATGTGTTAATTAAAACCTCGTTTCCGGGTTATACTTATAAATGCGTGTTATTGATCTGCTGCCGCCAGTGAAGAAGGGGGCAGCCCACTAATGGGCATTCCCAGTCACTGACTGGGAACGAGGCAAATCAGGACACCTCAGTTTCAAGTTCCTGGATTTCTTGTAATGTTTGCCAGCCAGCTTGCCACTGGGAGCTATCTTGTAATAATTTGGCATTTATCCAGAAACGGACTTTAGGATCGCAAGCAGCAACCATTTCGGCGTAAACCCACTTAGCCTGATTTTTCCGGTTAACAACTTGGAAGTGTCGCCAGCCATCAACTTTTCGCTGTGCTGTCCACTTAGAACCAACTAGGTAAGGAAATTTCTGTTTTTTAGTCATTTGTTATTAGTCATTTGCCATTGGGCATGGGGCATGGGTTATTGCCCTTGTCCCCCACTCCCCCTCTTGTAAGATGTCACCAAATCACCATTACGAGTAAATTTCTGACAATGCAACTCACTATCTTGCTGGACACATAGCGAAAACCATCTGATATGGCTCCAGCAAGTGTTGATGTTATTGGTAATTTTGCGCTTTTTCTTGGAAAGGCGTTGTCTTACGACTTCGTTAGGGCAAAGAATTTCTAACGTGCCCGTACCATCTTTGTAATTGACGATGCAAAATAGACAGTCTTGCAACATAGCACGGCTGCTGCTGTCGAAGAACCGCTTAAACCTCTGTAGATTTTCCCCTTCAGTCATTTGGCTGATGGGTTTTATTTTCAAGAAATCCTCATCCTCAAAGTCAAAGTCATCATCTTCAAAGTCGTAGGGGTCAATCATTTTCAGCATCCACTAGGCGACCTGGAATTATGGTAACTCTGTGTGGAGGCAAGGTCAGTAGATCACAAACTTTCGGAAACTGACGCAATCATCAGGGTTTCAGGCATCGTAAATTTGGTGGAAGCAGCGTTAGTTTCAGGGCGGTCGCTTTGTGTTAACTCAGGGTGTCGCCTGAAATGCTGATTAATCGGTTATTTTCTCATGTCTAGCTGTTTTGTTGAAATGCCCATGTGGTAGGGGTTCTAAAAAACTTTGTGATCTACGATTACTTAACTATTATCGATCTTTTCTAAGTGAACGATATTTGCAGTGGTTCAGATGCGATCGCCATTCAGTTAGTAGAGGGCATTCTGGGCGGCTAGGAGATGCCATAATCAAAGTATCAGGTGCTTTAAGATCCACTGCGAGTCCCAACTATATCGCGTATATCAGCTAACAAAAGGAGTAAAGATAAATGGATATTGAAGTACAAAATAGTGATGTAATTGAAAAAGATGAAGATACTGCTGAAGAAGATAGAACTGATAATGGGGGGTTGTATCCTTATGACCCAACTCAAGCAGATATTGACATCAGAGGAGATCTTCAAACAGTTTTCGAGTTAATGAGGCAATATGATAATAAAAAACTGATTATTGATCCTGATTTTCAACGTAATTTAGTTTGGACACCAGAAAAGAAAAGTAAATTTATTGAAACAGTAATACTTAACTTTCCGCTACCTCATTTGTATGTTAATCAAACTGTAGAAGGTAAGTATATTATTGTAGATGGGTTACAAAGAATATCCACATTACACGAATTTATTAATGATGAATTTAACTTAACAGGCTTAGAAGCTTTAACAGATTTGAATGATTATAATTTTTCAAAACTCAAAGATTTACCGGGTGACTATCAAACGAGAATAGAAGATAAAAAACTTTATATATACATTATTAAACCTTCTGTACCAGCCAAAGTTGTTTACGATATTTTTAATAGAATTAATACGGGTGGGACATATCTTGAGCGTCAAGAAGTCCGAAACGGTATTTTTTCAGGAAAATCTACTACACTCCTCAAAGAGCTATCAGAAAAAGACTATTTTAAAAGAGCTATTGATTATGGAATATCTCCTAAAAGAATGAAGGATAGGGAAGCTATTTTGCGCTACTTAGCATTTAAAACTTTTGATTATGAAACAGAATATCAGGGTAAATTAAGCGATTTTTTGGAGAATGCAATGAAAAAAATTAATCTAATGACAGAAGAACAAATAGAGGTTTTAAAAAATGATTTTATGAGAGTTATGAATTTAACTTTTGAATTTTTTGCTAAAAGAAACTTTCGTTTACCTGCACAAGAAAGGAGAGGAAGAATAAATATTGCTATTTTTGAATCTGTTTCTTATTTTTTCTCAATTAACAGTGATAATTTTTTACAAGAAAATAAAAAAAATATCCAAGATAACTTTGATAAGTTACTACAAAATACAGAATATATTGATGCTATAAGATATGCTACGAGTAGTAAAGCTAAAGTAATTACTAGATTTAAACTTGCACAAGAGGTTTTAGGAAGCGTATAGTGATAACACAAATAGAATTAGAAAACTTTAAACTTTTTAAAGAAAGAACATCTTTTTTATTAGATCAAATAACTCTGTTAACAGGGATAAATGGATGTGGTAAGTCTACGCTTCTTCAGTCTTTGCTATTAATGAGGCAATCTATTGAGCATAATGATAGTGCGTCTCAAGTGGTATTAAATGGTAGTTGTGTCAACTTAGGTAGCTTTACAGATATTAAAAACAGTAGTACTTCCAGAAATGAGTCAATCAAATTTATATACCATTATGAAGATAAACATATTCTGAATCCTTATCAAGAATATAATCTCAAGCTTCACGGCTACGCAGAATATGATTTTGAGGAAAATTTTGAAGATGATATGGTAACTCAGATAAGCAATATTACTTTTTCTGATCAAGGTATCATAAATTTTAATGGAAAAAAATCTGATTATGGATTTGAAGGAGTATATAAAAAGATTAAAGATTCAAATATTTTTAATATAAATAGATTTGATTTTAATGAAGGAAAGCGAGGTGAATTACCAGAGCTAGTACCGGAACGAACAGGCTCTTGTCGTCTTCTTAATTTATTACCTTTCTATGGTGAGGGATATGATTTTAAAACCCCAGAAAAATACAACCTCAGATTGGATGTATATTCGTTGCATAAATCTCTGTACTTTTACAAGATACATTACATTTCAGCAGACCGTTTAGGACCACAAGAATCTTATCCTAAAGCTACTTTGAACAAATTTCCAAATGTAGGAGCCAAAGGAGAATTTACAGTTAACTTACTCTATAAAAAGAGAGATGATTTAATCAATGAAAAGTTATGTCTAGGTCAAGATGCAAAGACTCTATATACTCAAACAGAAGAATGGCTTAATGAAATTTTTAATGGAGCAAAAGTCGAAATTCCTAGTTCTGACAGTAATATACTCGAACTTTTATTTAATACGAATAACTCAAAAGACCGTTTTAAACCAGCTAACGTTGGATTTGGATACCATTGCGTTTTGCCTATTGTTGTTTCAGGATTGATTGCAAAAGAAGGAGAAGTGTTAATAGTAGAAAATCCGGAAGCGCATCTGCATCCTAGAGCGCAATCTCGATTAGCCCAATTTTTAGCCAGAGTGAGCAGTTGTGGCGTACAAGTTTTTATTGAATCACACAGCGACCATATCTTGAATGCCTTGCGGATAGCCGTTCTTGATAAAATTATCACTCCCAAAGATTTAAGTATATTATATTTCCAGCGAAATCCAGAACAGCCAGTAGTGCAAATTACTGTTCAGCCAGATGGAGGAATTGAAGAATGGCCAGAAGGATTTTTTGACCAAATGGATAAAGATTTCTCTAGGCTTTTTGGAATGTAAGTAATGGAAATATTTATTAACGAAGTATCCCTAGAAGGACAGTTTATAACAGAGGCAGAATTCCGAGATGCTATAAAGATTTTTAACTCTATTTTTGAATTAATCAATCAAAGAATTAAAGATAAAGAACTTTATAAAGAAGATAGCAATATATATGCTAACTATGAAGCAATCAAAGGATATAATTTCAAGGCTAGTCTTAATCAATTGAAAGATAAATCCTTGAAAACTGCTTTTATTAATATCGTCTTCAATAAGTCAAATCCCAAACAATGGCGTACAGAGCAGTTGCATTCTTCAGAAGATTTATTTGATTGCTTAACTATTGACAATGATTATAAAAATGTTGGTGATACTTCTTTAGCGGAAGTAGCTGAACGAAAAATTCAAAACGGAAATAAGGAATACTTGTTAGTTAATTTTATTAATTCTAATTTTCAAATAACTCACCCACATATTATTAACTGTTGTTTAATTACAGTTATTAAAAATAATTTAGAGGAAAATCAGATATGTATAGATGGTGTTGATAGTAAACTAGCACTGGAATATTGGTTAAAAAATAAATTAAATTTAAGCTCATTAGAATATTCTTTAGATGTTACTGAACCTCCAAGAGATGAACAAACGATTTTACGAGATACGACAAGATTTAGAAAAACCTCATTTAGGTATGATGGAAGATTTATTTATTGTGAATTGACTACATCACGATATTGGTATGTAGACAATTTACATGAGGGTAAAGCTGCTCATTTAGAAGTTTTTGATAAAAGACGATTTCATATTGGAGAAGCTGACTTGCAAGGTAATATTGACACTACTAAAAAAGATAAAGACAAAACTATTGATTTATCCTGAGAAATGCTTGCTTCTCAGCTATTCACTTTAATATCACTACATAGCTTCCATTACTCGCAACTGCACTGCAAAACCACGGTGAAGTCGTTGCACCCTCTCTACCACCGGATAAATCTGCAAAAACCCAAGTTCTATCGGTTCCACTGCCAAACTCAACATTGCTGACTTTAAATCTCCTCTCACATCAGGAGGCGCTATCAGCGAAACCGATGCACCTTGCTTAAACGCTTCCTCCACATGTTCTTGCCAGTCGGGTTCATCCAGCCAAACTGTAAGATTGCCCACTTGCAAAACATCCAGCAAAATTTTTCTATCAGAGAATATTTAAAAGGGTATTTTGCTCTCATAGTTGATACAGCGAAGCATCTCAGTACATGGCTAGAAGCTTGAGAATCGCAAATGGAAAGTTGGAACTAGGGGAAAATACGACTTTCACAAGACGTGAACACCGATCTAGGCGATCGCTATCCTGTTCTTACAATATCTATTGAGAACATAAATTTTCTTTACTTGGTGTTCTAGTGGTAACCTGCGACAAGCCACTGCACCTCTACATTCCTGAAAAAGCCTATGCAACCTACTAATCCTAACCAATTTACAGAAAAAGCCTGGGAAGCGATCGCTCATACTCAGGATATTGTTAAACAATATCAACAACAGCAGATAGAAAGCGAACATCTGCTGAAAGCACTGCTAGAACAAGATGGACTAGCCAACGTTATCTTTACTAAAGCGGGTGTTAACCTGCAAAAACTGCGTGAACGCACTGAACAATTTTTCCAACGTCAGCCGAAAGTGTCCGGTAGCAGCAGTTCTGTTTACTTGGGACGCAGTTTAGATACACTTTTAGACCGAGCAGACGGATATCGCAAAGAGTTTCAAGACGAATATATTTCAATTGAACACTTATTGCTGGCTTATGCTAAAGATGACCGCTTTGGTAAAGGTTTATTCCAAGAATTCGGTTTAGACGAAGGCAAGCTAAAAAATATTATTAAACAAATTCGTGGGAGCCAAAAAGTGACCGACCAAAATCCAGAAGGCAAATACGAAGCACTGGAAAAATACGGGCGTGACCTTACAGAAGCCGCCCGAAAAGGTCAACTCGATCCAGTGATTGGGCGGGATGATGAGATTCGTCGGACTATCCAAATTCTCTCTCGTCGCACTAAGAATAACCCTGTGTTAATTGGTGAACCGGGTGTTGGTAAAACTGCGATCGCCGAAGGATTAGCACAGCGGATTATTGCCGGTGATGTCCCTCAATCCCTCAAAGACTGCAAGCTAATTGCTTTAGATATGGGTGCTTTGATTGCAGGGGCAAAATTCCGGGGTGAATTTGAAGAACGTCTGAAAGCAGTATTAAAAGAAGTTACTGAATCTATCGGCAAGATTGTTTTATTTATCGATGAAATTCACACTGTTGTCGGCGCTGGTGCAACCCAAGGCGCGATGGATGCTAGTAACTTGTTAAAACCAATGTTGGCGCGGGGCGAATTGCGCTGTATTGGGGCGACAACTTTAGATGAATACCGCAAACATATCGAAAAAGATGCCGCACTAGAAAGACGCTTCCAGCAGGTTTATGTGGATCAGCCCAGTGTAGAAGATAGTATTTCGATTTTGCGCGGGTTGAGAGAACGTTATGAAAACCACCACGGGGTGAAGATTTCTGATAGTGCTTTAGTTGCAGCAGCCGTATTGTCGAGTCGATATATTAGCGATCGCTTCTTACCAGATAAAGCCATTGATTTGGTAGACGAAGCCGCAGCTAGACTGAAAATGGAGATTACCTCCAAACCAGAAGAACTCGACGAAATTGATCGCAAGATTCTGCAATTGGAAATGGAGAAGCTATCGCTGCAAAAAGAAAGTGATGCAGCTTCTCGTGAACGTCTAGGAAGACTGGAAAAAGAAATTGCTGATCTCAAAGAAGAACAAAGAACGCTGAATACTCAATGGCAGTCTGAAAAAGATATCATTGACAAAATTCAATCTGTTAAAAAAGAGATTGAACAGGTCAATTTAGAGATTCAGCAAGCAGAACGCGACTACGACCTTAACCGTGCTGCGGAGTTGAAATTCGGCACTTTAACCAGTTTGCATCGCCAATTGGAAGCAGTAGAAGCTGAATTGGCAAACACTCAAAGAAGTGGTAAATCACTATTACGGGAAGAAGTCACAGAAGGTGATATTGCCGAAATCATTTCTAAATGGACAGGGATTCCGCTCAACAAGTTGGTGGAATCAGAGAAAGAGAAACTGCTGCATTTAGAAGATGAACTTCACCGCCGGGTGGTTGGACAAGAAGAAGCAGTCACAGCCGTAGCGGATGCAATTCAGCGATCGCGTGCTGGACTGGCTGATCCCAATCGTCCCATCGCTAGCTTTATTTTCCTTGGGCCTACGGGTGTGGGTAAAACGGAGTTGGCGAAAGCGCTGGCGACATATATGTTCGATAGCGAAGATGCGCTGGTGCGAATCGATATGTCGGAGTATATGGAAAAACACGCCGTCTCTCGCTTAATCGGTGCACCTCCAGGATACGTGGGTTATGAAGAAGGCGGACAACTGACAGAAGCGATTCGACGTCGTCCTTACTCAGTGATTCTTTTCGACGAAATCGAGAAAGCACACCCCGATGTTTTCAATATCTTCTTGCAAATTCTTGATGATGGTCGCGTCACTGATGCCCAAGGTCATAAAGTGGACTTCAAGAACGCTATTATCATCATGACCAGCAACATCGGTTCGCAGTACATTCTTGATGTCGCCGGGGATAACGCCCACTACGACGAAATGCGCCGTCGAGTCATGGAGGCGATGCGAAATAGCTTCCGTCCAGAGTTCCTGAATCGGATTGACGAAATCATCATCTTCCACGGTTTAGATAAGAAGGAATTACGGCAAATTGTGTTACTGCAAGTGGAGAGACTACGTCAAAGACTTAGCGATCGCAAAATCTCTCTCAAGCTCTCGGATGCTGCACTTGACTTTTTAGCAGAAGTAGGATATGACCCCGTATATGGGGCGCGTCCACTGAAGCGGGCGATTCAGCGGGAGTTAGAAACTCAAATTGCTAAAGCTATCTTGCGCGGTGAATTCACCGATGGCAATACCATCTTTGTAGATGTTCAAAATGAGCGTCTTTCTTTTAGTCGCTTACCCGTTGAGGTGTTTACCAGCTAAATTTAACTAATTCGGCGGCTTATATACTAATCGCCTAATTAGCTTACAGCAGTTTTCATGTATTTGAACCACATCTTTCGTAGGGGCACAGAAAAAGCTCATAGGTGTCAACTTAACGTGAAAGCTAGATTTGGCGAACTTTCCAGGTTTGACCCTCACCCCCAACCCCTCT